>JAFDEF010000065.1 GCA_019310485.1 Deltaproteobacteria bacterium
GTATGGGAGGGCACTGCACTGTAATATAGAAAAGCGGCCAACGTTGTTGGGGGAGGTGTTTAAAACCGCAGATTCTAGGATAGGAAATTGGCAATCGTGTTTAGAAAGAACAGTTTCAAAATAACTTTGCTTGTCTTACTGGTAGCAGGTATCAGCCTTCTCCATTATTTGACTTTTGCGGAAATGCGGTACGAGCATACTTTTTACAGGCTTCTCTTCTATGTGCCTTTGATATTAAGCGCATTCTGGTATGGTTTGAAGGGCAGCCTCATAGTTTGTATGTCAGTGCTGACCATTTATACACCGTATATGATCATCCAATGGCATGGCCTTTCACCAGACGACTTTGATAAGTTGATAGAGGGAGTGCTGTTCGTGGCTATAGCTCTTTTGCTGGGGGTCCTAATGGACCGGGAAAAACGACAAACCAGGGCCCTCCTTGAAGCTGAGAGCCTGGCAGCGGTTGGACGCGCTGTTTCTGAGGTAGCCCATGACATGAAAACACCCCTCATGGCAATTGGGGGATTTGCAAGCCAGGTTACAAGGCAGCTGCCAGAGAAACACCCACAGCGCAGGAAACTGGATATTGTGGTGAAGGAGACAGCGCGACTTGAAGACATGGTCAAGAGCATGTTGGAGTTTAGCAGATCGGTTGATATTGAGAGATCCGAAACAGATCTCAACGCGCTGGTAAGAGACTCAATGGAGGTTCTTAGAAATGCCGCTAGTGAAGCAGGAGTTGAACTGGTAGCTGAGCTTTCATCCTCGTTAGGGCCGGTACAGGTAGATCAGAAAAAAATTCAAAGGGTGTTGCAGAACGTGATCACCAATGCGGTCCAGGCCTCACCACAGGGAGAGAGAGTGAAGGTAACTACCAGTGGCGATCAAGATAGCGTGCTCATAGAAATTACCGATCACGGCCCAGGCATAGGGGAAGATCAAAAGGAGAGCGTGTTTCATCCCTTTTTTACCACAAAAAAGAGCGGAACAGGCCTGGGCCTGGGTATTGCCAAAAAGATAGTTGAGGCCCACGGCGGAAAAATATTTTTCCGTGCTAACCAAAACCTGCCGGGGGTCACCTTCACGATTATGCTTCCCTTTAAAACTCCAGCATAAGTCTGCCGTTGTTCTCAGGGAGGTTATCAAGGGCCTGGATATTTAGAGGACTTCTTCACGCTGACGACTGTTTTATTAACTTGGGCATTTCCAGGCACTTCTATAATATGGAGGATGAAAACAGGAGTCACATGGAGCAGGGTACACAAGAAGGTCATGACATGCATGAAGGACACCGTGAAGGCGCAAATGGCAGTCATAAAATGTCTGCCCCCCGTATGGAACACAGAGGTCATGACCACACAGGACATCACGCCCACATGGTTGCCGATTTCAGGAGACGGTTCTGGATATCTCTGATAATCACGATTCCGGTTCTCATCCTGTCCCCGATGGTTCAGAGGGTTATGGGACTAGGGGATTCCATAAGATTCACCGGTGACCTGTACATCCTGTTTGCCCTCTCTTCCATCATCTTTTTCTACGGCGGATACCCTTTTTTAAAAGGCCTCATTGATGAGCTGAAATCAGGGCATCCGGGGATGATGACCCTAATCGCGATTGCGATCACCACCGCCTACGTATACAGCAGTATAGTTGTATTCGGTCTGAGCGGAAAGATATTCTTTTGGGAGCTTGCCACCCTGATTGATATTATGCTCGTGGGCCATTGGATCGAGATGAAGTCCGTGTTGGGTGCTTCTCGTGCCCTTGAGGAGCTGGCTAGGCTCATGCCCTCAGATGCCCACAAAGTTATGCCGGACGGCAGTGTCAGGGATGTGCCCATAGATGAACTTGAGGTGGGCGATCGCTACCTTGTAAAACCCGGGGAGAAGATACCTGCTGACGGTGAGGTGGTTGAGGGGCAGACATCGGTCAATGAAGCCATGCTTACGGGAGAATCAAATCCGGTATTTAAAGCGGTGGGCGCTAAAGCCATAGGAGGCTCCATCAACGGTGAGGGTTCTATTACCGTTGAAGTTCAAAAGACAGGAAAGGATTCTTTTTTATCACAGATGATAACCTTGGTCGAGGAGGCCCAGCAGAGCAAGTCGAAAACTCAGGATTTGGCGAATCGGGCTGCCCTGTGGCTGACAGTTATAGCTCTTTCTTGCGGTGCCGCAACCCTTTTTATTTGGCTTACCATAATCCATAAGGACTTCGCCTTTTCTCTTGAAAGGACGGTAACCGTGATGGTGATTACATGCCCTCATGCTCTCGGGCTTGCAGTCCCTCTGGTGGTTGCCGTTTCAACGGCCCTCTCCGCGCGAAACGGTCTGCTTATTAGAGATCGTGCGGCCTTCGAAAGGGGTAGGAACATCCAGGCGATCATATTCGATAAGACGGGAACCCTTACCGAAGGGAAATTCGGGATTACAGATACAGTTACCTTTTCAGACGGACTCAAAGAAAACGAACTTCTTCAATATGCCGCCTCGGTGGAAACGCATTCCGAGCACCCCATTGCCCGGGGGATTGTTGCCTCATCTCGAGAAACACTGCCTGTGGAAGAATTCAAGGCCATTCCAGGCAAGGGAGCGGAAGCCAGGGTAAACGGCAAGATTGTCAAGGTGGTAAGCCCCGGCTATCTCAGAGAAAAAAACATCGTAGTCAACGATAAAGAGGTTGACAATCTCACCTCACAGGGAAAGACGGTTGTCTTTGTGATGATTGACGAACAGGTAAAGGGAGCCGTCGCGCTGGCAGACATCATCAGGCCGGAGTCCAGGAAGGCTATTTCTCTACTGAAGGGGATGGGCATTAGGTGCATGATGCTAACCGGGGACAACAAGCAGGTGGCCAACTGGGTGTCCAGCGAGATAGGGCTTGATGAATATTTCGCAGAAGTCTTGCCTCATGAAAAGGCTCAGAAGATCAAAGAGGTGCAATCCAGGGGATTGGTGGTTGCTATGACAGGCGATGGAGTAAACGATGCTCCTGCCCTAGCCCAGGCAGACATAGGGATTGCCATTGGTGCGGGTACCGATGTTGCGGTGGAGACAGCAGACATAGTCCTGGTACGGAGTAACCCCCTTGATGCAGCCGCGATCATAGGGCTTGCTCGAGCAACTTACAGGAAGATGGTACAGAACCTGGCATGGGCCACGGGGTATAATGCCTTTGCAATTCCACTGGCGGCAGGTGTGCTCTACAAATGGGGGATCCTTTTAAATCCTGCAATGGGAGCCGTGTTGATGTCTCTTAGCACAGTCATCGTGGCAATTAACGCCAGGTTCCTGCGCGTAGTGAAATGAAGCAGGGGAGGGGAAACAGCCTGATGCCGGGAGGGAATTCCCAGAATCCGCATCCTCTGCTGAATAGAATCCTCCTTCAGTATGAGTCATGTCTCGGAGAACATATGTGAAGATCTCCCTTGCCGTATCTGCATAAATCTCTTTGCCGCTCACCTGGTATGTCTCCAGGTATGCAAGAGCGAGCATGGCCTGGTCGTAAAGCATTTTTTCAAAATGAGGGACAAGTCACTCACGGTCTGTGGAGTAGCGGTGAAAACCATAGCCAAGCTGGTCGTAGATTCCACCCAGTCGCATCTTTTGTAAACTCTTTTCCACCATCTCGAGGGCCAAGGGATCAAAAGATCACAGTGAAAGGCGCTGTGTTGGAGGGAAACCAGTCATAGCCACAGTCAATGTGATTCTTGTTCACCACCGAGCCTTGTTTCCAATGCGGGGTTGCGTTTCAATGGATGAATTTGTTGTTCCCCTGATCCGAGTAGTGGGAGCCTGGGCGGGGGCGGCATAGGGAAGTTGGCTTTTTTGAATTCACTTGAGTAGTCTGCCAGACTTTTTCTGAGCCTTCTCAGCATTTCATATTTTTCTTCTCTCTTGAGATACAGATCCTTGATCGAGTCCGGGAGGTTTACCGTTTCTCCAAGTAATTGCAAGTTCTTCTGGAGGTCTGCTTTTGAGCGCACAGGCCGGTTTTGGCGCGCAAGAAAGTTTTGCTTTTCCCACCTTTGCAGATAATGCTCAATTTCATAAAACTCACCGGTCAAAATATCCCACAGTGCCCTTGCCTCTGCTTCATGGAGTCTTGTCGAGCTTATCCGCGTTCTTCGAGCCACCTGAATAGCGTTTTGCGCCTCTGTGTTGGCTTGAGTTGCCAGCTCTTTGTTCTTTTCCGTTTCGGTTCGTAAGCTCTGAACCAGTGACTTGATCAGCGCTTCCTGCTTCTGAAATCGAGCATCTATTCTGCCAATGTTCTTGTCGTTAAGTTCATTAATCATGTTTTCAAGGACACTTAACTCCGTACTGCTTGAGGGCTTCCAATTCCTGATAAGGTCATAATTGGCAATAGCTAAAAAGGTGAGCAGCGCAAAAGCCAGGAACAAGGAAGCAGTGCCTGGGGTAATTTCTTCAAATATTACCCATCTGAATGTTTTGTAGCTAATAAAGCCGGAGATTGCCAAAGCTGCAATCAGAATGAGGAGATCTTTTTCCACCAATTTTCCCCTACAGATTCTCTGTTTTCAAGTTTGACGGAGGGTGTGGTGCTACCAGATCAACAAACGTGGAAAGCACCTGCATGTCCGATTCGTTTCCGGATTTACTCACAGCTGTGATACCCAGCAGAATTTTGCCGGAAATCAAGGGAAAAGAGGAAATATCGTCAGGCAAAATAATTTCACAGACATTGCCGACCTCGGCAAAGTCACAATCATAGTCCAGGTATCCCTTTGTGCTCCAGTAGAGCCTGTAACCCTCAACATCAGGGCTTGGAGAAGGGGTCCAGGATACGCGCTTTTTCCCCCTTCTGGCAACTATGCTGGTCCTGGTAAGAGGCTTGAGCGGTGCTCCCACCCTGAACGTGAAGCCAAGCGAAATCACCCCTGAACTAACGTAAGTTCCGGAGAGCTCAGATCGTGTCTTTTTGAGAAATTTGAATCTGCTTTGTGCAGGTTTCAAGGTACGCCATAACAGGGGGTGTGAACGCCCTGCAGTCATAATAAGGAGGGGGTAGTAGTCCTTGTGCACCATTCGCGTGAGCACTGCTATCGGCAGCTTCTCATGCTTCAGGGCTTGGGGGTATTCTTTGGGTCTCAGCCTTAGGGGTCTTGGAAAAGAAAAGATTTTCTTGGCGACTGTATTCATGACCCGAAAAATTTACTCATCTTCCCATCGCTTGTTCAAATCCAGTCGTTCATATGCACTTATAGGAAAACTCCTCCATAACTTCTCAAAAGCTTCGCGAACTACTTCCGGCAGGCAATCCTCCAGCCATTGCTGGATGTTAGAGGTAATGGAATCTTCGTTAGCCTCTGGCCCAGAGGGAATTTGGAAAGGTGGTAAAACAATTTGTGGATCAAAATGTATGTTTGGCGGAGGCTGCCTCACTTTTCTCAGTTTTACATCTTGCTTAAAGACCCTTGTCTTATTGGCTGTCTCAATGTAAGCAAGCCTATGGTCGCGAAAGACGATCTCTTCCTCGCTGCACTGATCCATTTCTTGGTCCGGATAAAAGGGAGCGCCCATTTCAAGCGCACCCTCGTACAACTTGAACAACTCCCAGAATAGAGGTTCGAGCACCGTATCCTGTTTTACCTGTTTCAGCCCAAAATCTTTCAAGGCCTGCGATCTGGTTATTGTGCGCTCGTGACCAGAGATTAGCTTGTGCACGATTTTCTTGTTTACCCCTTTCCTGAAGCGGCGCTTTCGGCTCTCAAGAAGCTTCATGCAGACCTCTTGATATTGTTCGGTCGCGTTATTCAACCTTCCGAGAACAAGGGGCGAAACAGTGTCAAGTGTGCGAAGGAGGGCATCAACTTTCTGTTTTACCCTGGGGGTACCAAGGCTTTCCAGCAAGGAGAAAAAGGATTCAACATCTCCAATGCTTGCAGAGGAAAGATCGCCATCTTCATTTTGACCTTGAGCGCCACCTTTGGCAAGTGTTACCTTGATAGTTGTCAGCTCTCCCCTTTCCCCCATGACAATACTATCAGCACCCAGCGCCATCATTGTGGCGGCACCGTGTGCTTTGTAAGGGATAATTACATTGAACTCGCTGAAGATTTCCCTGACCATGCTCACTATTTGCCAGGAAACTTCAGCATCTCCTCCAGCAGCACAAAGAAAGAGATCCAGCGCTTTCTTGTCGGAGCCTGGTCTTAGATCGCACAATAAGTTATATATTTCCCGCACTGCATCCTGAGAAATATATCCCTCCGAGTTGGGCCTGTCGCTCAAAACATATGTGATCACCAAGGAATTCCGTTTTTCCTGTATTTTTTTGATTATCTGGATTCGCTTTTTCTTGGACATGGCCGAACTTGCCAGAGAGTTGAAAGCCCGGGTGAGTTAATTTGCAATTTGCTCGTGTCCAAAAGCTATTCTTAGGAATGGACACACAGGGAAGCTTATTTCCTGATTGAGCTTATGTCAACCATGAAAATCCGCCCGAGGGTTTAATTCCCCGCCCCTTGGGACATTAGGATGATTTCCGATTGATACCCCGCTGCTTGCAGCCAGGAGATTCATTAGCCGAAGCAGCTTCAATGGTGCCGCTTATCTAAGAAGAAAGAGTTGCCTTCTCATCCGGCTCCGTGTTGACAATAGGGGCTATGAGCACTAATTTATTTCTGAACTGAGCGATTCTCAAGTTTGCCAGAGACCTGGCGGAGGCAGGCAAGCGCAAGGCGCGCCAGGTTTCAGGAATGAGGCGGACGAGCGCATTGCTGCAAATTCTTTGATGGAAAGTGAAGCCAAGAGGGCACCAAGGATTCTTGATGAAAGAGCCACTCAGAGACCAAACCCAGATAATCCTGGACAGCACTGCCGACGGTATATTCACCGTTGATTCAGATTTCAGGATCACTTCATTCAACCGATCCGCAGAAAAGATTACAGGCATTAAGAAGGAAGAAGCAATTGGTCGCCATTGCTGGGAGGTGTTTAGGGCCAGTATTTGCGAGAATGAGTGTTCCATGCGCCATACCATGGAAACAGGGCAACCCATCCTTAACAGGTCTATTTTTATTGTCAATTTGGAGGGGGACCGCATTCCTGTCAGTATTTCAACAGCCCTTTTGAAAGATGAAAATCGCAATGTAATTGGAGGGGTTGAGACATTCAGGGACCTCAGCGTTGTTGAAGAGCTGCGCAAGGAGTTATCGGGTCGCCACTCTTTTTTGGATATTATCAGCAAAAACAAAGAGATGCAGCGGCTTTTCAACATGCTCGAGCAGGTCTCTGAAAGCGATGCAACCGTTCTCCTTGAAGGAGAGAGTGGTACGGGAAAGGAACTCTTTGCGAGGGCCATACATTCTCTGAGTCCAAGGAAAAACGGTCCGCTCGTGGTCATTAATTGCGGGTCTCTTCCTGATACGCTCCTGGAATCAGAGCTTTTCGGCTATGAGAAGGGGGCTCACAGTACGGCATTCAAAGACAAGCCGGGGCGCGTGGCCCTGGCTGATGGAGGGACGCTTTTTCTCGACGAAATCGGGGACATTTCACCGGCATTGCAAGTCCGGCTTCTGCGCGTGCTTCAGGATAAAGTGTATGAACCGCTCGGAAGCACAAAATCCTTCAAAACTAATGTGCGCATCGTGGCCGCGACGAATAAAAGCCTGGACAAGTTGGTTGAAGAAGGAAAATTTCGGGAGGATCTATACTACAGGATAAATGTCGTAAAACTTGTTCTCCCGCCTTTAAGAGAAAGAAAGGAAGACATTCCACTCCTGGCAGAGCATTTTATCAGGAAGTTCAACCGCCTCAGCGGAAAGGAAGTTCAGTGCCTGTCTCCTGAGGTTATGCCGGTGCTGATGGCACATAATTTCCCCGGCAATATACGCGAGCTGGAAAACATTATCGAATATGCTACCGTGGTATGCAAAAACAGCGTGATAGGCGTAGAACATCTTCCTGATTACTTGCGGCAAAAATCAGACAAAGAAACAGCGCTCATAGACGGAGGAACACAAAAAGGAGGCCTTTCCCTGGATAGCATTGAGAGAAGCTTCATTTACGATGCCTTGAGAAGTAATGACTGGAATAGAAAAGTGACTGCTGCGCAAATGGGTATTCACCCTACGACCCTGTGGCGGAAAATAAAACGATTGCGTATAGCTGTTCCCAATAAAGATGGTAGGACAAAAAAGAATGAAAACACACCATTGCACTAGCGCAATATTGGCTCATTAATAATTGCAAATATGCTATATTAGATCCAGCCCCATTTCTTTCCCCTGGATTTGCCGTTTAAAATTATCCTTTAAGTTCAATTAGTTAATGTATGCCTGCGTATCACATGAAATATGGCACGCAACGTGCAGACGACAGATAAAGAGTAAGTGTAGGATCGCTGAGGTGCTTTTGCAGAATAAGTAAGAGAGATAACCTTGGTATGGGGCAAGAGGAAAGCTTTTGTTCTTTGGGAATTACCAATCGAAGCTCCACAGGAGGAAAAGTAAATGCGCATTGCGGTAACCGCCCAAGGTGAAAACCTGGAGGCGGAGGTAGATCCCCGGTTTGGCAGGGCTTCAAAGTTCTTGCTCGTGGATTCGGAAACAATGTCTTTTGAGGTTGTTGAGAACAAACAGAGTCTTGATCTTCCTCAGGGCGCGGGGATCCAGGCAGCCCAGAATGTTCTAAGCCATAAGCCGGAGGTGGTCGTAACGGGAAATTGCGGTCCAAAAGCCTTCCAGGTTCTTCGGGCAGCAGGTGTAGAAGTCGTTATTGGAGCAAAGGGAAAAATTCGGGATGTTGTTCGAGAATATCTGGATGGAAAATATAAAACTGCTGAGGAAGCGAACGTGGAAGGACACTGGGTATAGATAGATGCAGGGGCTTTTGCATGCCCCTTGACTGAAGGCTTGAGAGATTTCAATTGTAAAAGGTTCAGGGGGAAGCTAGGACATGCCAATCTATGAATATCGGTGCAAATCATGTGGGGCAATTTCTGAGTTCCTGACAGGGGTTGGCAAAGATGAACCCATTTCCTGCAAGCAGTGCGGGAGCTTTGAGATGGAACGTGTGCTCTCTGTTTCATCATTTAGCTTTGGGTCCGGGGAAAGGGCTCCTGGTCGAACCTGTTGTGGGCGCGAAGAACGCTGTGAGACGCCACCTTGCTCCTCAGGGGGTGGGTGTAGAAGAGGCTAGGAGGCCGGTTTTCTGACAGGCCCCGGGGACGGTGGTCATGTTGGAACACTATTTCAAATGCCGGAAAGGCTGAGAGGAGAAAATTGTTATGAGAGTAGCAGTGAGCTCAAGTGGCGATCAACTGGATTCTCAGATCGACCCTCGTTTTGGCAGATGTGCTTATTTTTTGATCGTCGAAACAGATGACATGAGTTTTGAAGCTTTCCCCAATGAGAATGTAGCATTGGGAGGAGGCGCCGGGATTCAATCCGCGCAGTTTGTGGCTTCCAAGGGCGTAAAGGCAGTTATCACCGGTAATTGCGGGCCTAATGCAGCCCAGACTCTTTCTGCGGCGGGCGTTGAAATAATTGTGGGCCAGACAGGGACAGTGAGGGAGGCTGTGGAAAAATACAGGAAAGGCTTGCTAAGAGGGACGACCGGTCCTAACGTGGCAGACCATTACGGCATGGGCATAGGCCGTGGCATGGGTATGGGCCGTGGTATGGGCATGGGTCGTGGCATGGGTATGGGTCGTGGTATGGGTATGGGTCGTGGTATGGGCATGGGTCGCGGCATGGGTATGGGCGTACCTGGCTCCGGAGATTCTGGCTCGTTCTCTGAGGAAGAGGATCTTGACTCGCTTAAGAGGGAAGCATCTGAACTGATGAAACAGATGGAAGAAATTCAAGAACGGATAAAGAAGCTTGAAAAAAAGAAATGAGGTTTAGTCCAGGGACATAGCAGGGGAAAAGGGGAAGATTTTATGAAAATAGCAATCCCTGTGTGGGAAGGGAAGATATCTCCTGTCCTGGATACAGCTTCGAGGCTCATGATTGTTGAGGTGGAAGACAAGGAAGTTTCCTCCCGCCTCGAAATATACCTCGATGAGTGGGATCTGACGAGGAGATGCCTTCGTATCCAGAACCTGGGTGTTGACACTTTGATATGCGGGGCGGTATCAAGGCCTTTCTCAAGAATGCTGTCTGCATCAGGTGTTAACCTCATCGCGGGGATTTCCGGACCAGCAGAAGATGTGCTCAATGCATGCCTTCATGGAAACCTGGCACACCCAAGATTCCTGATGCCCGGTTTTAAGAAGAATCTTGTTAGAAAAAATGTTAAATTCCTTGACTCAAAAATGTCTGAGCACAAAAAATCGAAAGAACAAACCAATGGAAAATTTGAAGCATAGTATAGGAGGTTAAAAGAAGAATGGCACAAGGAGAACACTGTTCGGTTTCAAGCAATAGAGATCAGGAACATCAGAGGCAGGATGCCGAAATCAGGGAAACACTGAGTCATATAAAGAATAAGATCCTGGTTATGAGCGGGAAGGGTGGAGTCGGGAAAAGCAGCGTTGCAGCCTACCTTGCTATTCTGCTTGCCAGAAAAGGTCTGAAGGTCGGTCTGATGGACATTGACCTTCACGGGCCCAGCATACCCAGGCTCCTTGGACTGAAAGAGGATATCAGGGCTGTATCTGAAAAAGGTAAGGCTGAGCCTATCCATTTCCTGCCGAACCTGCAAGTGATATCCATTGAATCACTCATGGGAGAGAATAAGGACATGGCCACCATCTGGAGGGGGCCTCTCAAGATCGGGGTTATCAGGCAATTTATTTCAGATATTGATTGGCCTGATCTGGATTTTCTTATAATTGATTCACCTCCGGGAACCGGTGACGAGCCACTCACAGTGGCTCAAACAATTCCGGATGCAAAGGCCGTAATAGTGACTACCCCCCAGGAAATCTCGCTGGCTGATGTAAGAAAGTCAATTAATTTTTGCCGGCACGTAAACATGTCCATTCTAGGAATTGTGGAGAACATGAGCGGACTCGTGTGCCCTCATTGTGGAAAGAGCATAGATCTTTTTAGTGCCAGGGGCGGGCAGCTAACAGCTAAAAAGGAAAACATCCCGTTGCTGGCAAGCCTTCCTATTGAGCCGGAGTTTGTGAGAAAAGGAGATTCCGGACGACTTGCTGATTTCACTGACGAGAATCTAGCGTTTGTCCAGGAATTTAATAAAATGGTAGAGAAAATAACGCAAGCCTCCAAGACAAAGGCCAAGGAGGTTTCTACTGCTATGGAAAAACAGGAAGACAAAAGTGTTCAACCAAAAGACAGAATTCTTTTTGCAGTACCGGTAGCTGGAGGGAAACTTTCAGCCCATTTCGGCCACTGCGAGCAATTTGCCCTTGTTGAGACAGAAGGCGGTAAAATCAAAGGCAAAACAATGCATACTCCGCCCGCTCATGAGCCTGGTGTATTGCCCAAGTGGCTTCACGAGAAAGGTGCACACATTATTATTGCCGGGGGCATGGGGACAAGGGCGCAGCAGATCTTTAATGAAAACGGAATAAGGGTGATCACAGGGGCCCCCGCGGGTTCGCCGGAAGAACTTGTCAGCCAGTATCTGTCAGAGACCCTGGAGACAGGCGATAACCTGTGTGATCACTGATTCTTTGGCTCCTGAGCGGCCGAAATTACTTGCCTCCAAAGCGAACAGGTGTGAACACCGTGGATAACCTGCCAGGGGACGAAAATCAAAACTCTGGGTGGTAGTCCCGGAACACCAAGCTCACTGCGCCACCCTGAAAGCAGCGGTATTATATTAAGCACTTAATGAGAGCGTGCTGAAGCAAGCACGGGGGACCGCAATCATTTCTGGTCCAGGCAAGGGGCGCAAGACAAAGAGTATTTTTTTTCATTGTTGAGCAACCTACTTAACCCAAGTTTGCCAAAATTTCATATTTTTGAAAAAATTCGGTGATATTTTGACCAGTTGTCCCTGTAACTTATTGATATTATTAGATGTGGATAGGCTAAAAGCAAGTGT
>JAFDEF010000027.1 GCA_019310485.1 Deltaproteobacteria bacterium
CTTCCTTCAGACCCCACCTCGCAGTGGACGCCCTTGCCCTCGGCTAGCAGTTTCCGCCATCAGGACCTGCAGGGGACTTCAACCCCCAAGCCGTTGCCCATGCCGGGCACACATGAACTACCCCGCCGCAAGCAGCGGGGTATCAGTCGGAAACCATCTTAACCGCCCCAAGGGGCGGGGAATCAAACCCTTGTCCGCCAGAGGCGGATTAATCCGCCTCTGGCGGATTGAAGGATAGCTATTAAACCGGGTGGTTGGTTCTGTGCTGGGGTACAGAGAGTGCAGATATGGTTCATATTTCATGGCCTGCCCTTTTCTCCAGGCAGTATTTATGAAATGACTCATCAATGGGAACCGGATATTTCCCGTCAAAGCAAGCTAAGCAAAGATCTCCCCTTGCAATGTCGGTTGCCTTGACCAAGTTGTCGATTCCGAGGTAGCCGAGGCTATCGAGTCCTATGAAATCCCTTATTTCTTCCACTGACTTACTGGCGGCGATAAGCTCTCCTCTGCTAGAAAAGTCAATGCCATAGTGACAGGGGAACCGATGAGGAGGACAGCTCACAAGCATATGAACCTCCTTTGCCCCTATTTTCCTCAAGGTCTTGATTCTTGTTCTTGCCGTGGTACCACGGATAATAGAATCTTCTATGATCAAAACACGACGTCCTTTGAGTAAATCCCTCACGGGATTGAGCTTCACCTTGACACCAAAATCCCTCATGCTCTGGGAGGGCTGAATAAAAGTTCTTCCTACGTAGTGATTCCTTATGACTCCCATTTCCAGAGGAACCCCCGAGGCCTGCGCATAGCCGATGGCTGCGTAGTTCCCAGAGTCAGGGAAAGGCATGACTAGATCTGCCCTGGAAAGGAACTCTTTTGCAAGTAGCTCTCCCTGCCTTTTTCTGAAAAGATACACGTTCTGCCCAAAAATACTGCTGTCGGGCCGGGCAAAATAGATGAGTTCGAAGATACAGTGTGCCTTTCGAGGCGCCTTTCCCGCTTTGATGCTTTTCAGGCCCGCTTCACTAATAATCAAGATTTCCCCTGGTTCTACCTCTCGAACATATTCAGCTTCCACCAGATCCAGCGCACATGTCTCAGAAGCAACCACGTATCCGGAATCAAGCCTCCCGAGGCACAAAGGCCGAAAGCCGTAAGGGTCTCTCAGGGCTATGAGCATGTCTTCGGTCAGGATAGCCATCGCGTACGCACCCTTTATTCTCTCCATTGTGTGCACGAGAGCCTGCTCTATTCCTTCATTCATGGATCTTGCCGCAAGGTGAAGCACGACCTCACTATCGGTTGTAGTCTGAAAGATTGATCCTTGCTTTTCTAAATCCTCCCGGATGGCTTTTGCGTTAACGAGATTACCATTGTGCGCGATCGCAAAAGACCTGCCGGCATATTGAACCTTAAAGGGCTGTGCATTGACCAGAAGGGAGGAGCCGGTGGTAGAGTATCTCACATGCCCCAGGGCCATACTACCCCTTAATTTTTGGAGAACCTCTTCTCCAAAAATATCCGGGACCAGGCCCATGGCCTTGTGTCCGCTCACCCATTCGCCGTCAGATACAACGATCCCGGCACTTTCCTGACCCCTGTGCTGGAGCGCATACAGCCCAAAGTAGGTCAGCTTGGCGGCTTCCTCGTGCCCGAAAACCCCGAATATGCCGCACTCTTCTCGGGGCCTTTGCCTGTTCAAAGTTCTCTGATCTTCCAACAGCCTTCTTTCCTCTTTGTCTACCCTGACATAGCGTGATATTCCTGGAGTGCCCTGATACCGAGTTCTCCTTCGACTATAGATTTTACAGCAAGAGCGCTTGCCCGGGCACCGGCTAGAGTGGTCGTATACGGGATATCCAAGGTTATGGCTGTCCGCCTGATCGAATAGGATTCGGAAACAGCCTTTTTGGTGCTGGTCGTGTTGATGACAAGATCAATCTCCCCATTTTTCATCATATCCACGATGTGGGGCCTCCCTTCCCTCACCTTCTTGACGCGCTGATTCACAATACCATGCTGGGAGAGGTAAGCAGAAGTCCCCCTGGTGGCCACTATCTTAAACCCCAAGTCGTAAAAAAGAAAAGCTGTTTTTA
This sequence comes from Deltaproteobacteria bacterium, assembly GCA_019310485.1. Lineage (GTDB taxonomy): Bacteria > Desulfobacterota > DSM-4660 > Desulfatiglandales > HGW-15 > JAFDEF01. The sequence goes on from JAFDEF010000027.1 coordinate 2,100, forward strand.
AAATGCCCATTTTATCTTCGTCTTTAACGCTGATGAAAACCGTGCCTGAGACAGGAAGTCTTTGTCCTGCAGCCAGTTGAGACTTTGCAAAGGCTCGCCCGAAAGTCCAGTCAATGCCCATAACCTCCCCTGTTGACTTCATTTCAGGCCCGAGCAGGCAATCAACCCCGGGGAAACGGGAAAAAGGAAAAACTGATTCTTTTACAGACACATGTTTGGGGGTAACTTCAGCAGAAAGGCCCAGTTGTTCAAGTTTTTCCCCCATCATGACCTTGGTGGCCAGTTTTGCAAGCGCGATGCCCGTAGCCTTGCTTACAAAAGGAACGGTGCGGGAAGCCCTGGGATTTACTTCCAGAACATAAACTTGGTCCCCTTTAACCGCGTACTGTATATTCATCAGGCCGACCACGTTCAGTTCCTTGGCCAAGGCTCTTGTCTGTTCCTTGATTTGTTCAAGGATCTCGTCTTTCAGGGAGATGGGCGGCAAGACGCAGGCGCTGTCCCCACTATGAATGCCTGCCTCTTCGATATGCTCCATTACACCACCGATTATAGTTTTCTCACCGTCTGAGATGGCATCCACGTCAATTTCAATGGCATGCTCCAGAAAGCGGTCAATCAGTACCGGTTTCCCCGGTGAGACCTCCACAGCTTCCCTTATGTAAAGCTCGAGATCCTCCTGGTCGTATACCACCTCCATCGCACGCCCGCCCAAAACGAATGAAGGCCTCACGAGCACAGGATAACCTATTTCATTGGTCACTCTTATCGCTTCTTCTTCATTTGTGGCAATTCCGTTCTCTGGTTGAAGCAGATTGAGTTTTTTCAAAAGAGCTTTAAAACGCTTCCTGTCTTCGGCCCTTTCTATGCTATCCGGGCTGGTGCCTATTATTCTTACTCCAGCTTCCTCCAGGGGAACTGAAATGTTCAAGGGGGTTTGCCCTCCAAACTGGACAATGACGCCTTCGGCCTCTTCTTGTTCGACAACGTTGAGCACATCTTCCCGGGTAAGGGGCTCAAAGTAAAGTTTGTCCGAGGTATCATAGTCGGTGCTGACCGTCTCGGGATTGCTGTTGACCATAATGCTTTCTATTCCCATCTCCTTGAGGGCAAATGAGGCCTGCACACAGCAATAGTCGAATTCAATTCCTTGACCTATTCTGTTCGGGCCTCCCCCAAGGATCACTACTTTTCTTTTGCGGGATTTTCTGATCTCATTTTCCTGCTCGTATGTGGAATAGTAGTAGGGCGTATAAGCCTCAAACTCAGCCGCACAGGTATCCACAAGCTTGTACACTGCATCCAAGCCTTTGTTTTTTCTCGCTTCCCTGATCTTCTGCTCCTCGAGGTTAAACAGGCTGCCAAGCCACCTGTCTGAGAAGCCGTATTCTTTCACTTTCTTGAAAAACTCCACGTCCCACTGTTCAGGGAGGCTCTGCTTACGGGCTTTTGCCCTCAGTTCGCCTTCCAGATCAACTATTTCCTGGATATTGTACAGAAACCAGGGATCTATGCGGGTAAGGTCATAGATTTTTTCTAGGGAGATTCCGTTTTTCAGGGCTTCGTAAACGTAAAAAATTCTATTTGAATTTGGAAAAACAAGGCCTTTTTCTATTTCATCGGCATCCGGTTTTTGCCCCCGGCTTTGAGCCCCGTCCAGCCCAAGACCAAATCGGCCTATTTCCAGTGACCGGATCGCTTTTTGAAGTGCTTCTTTAAAGGTTCGGCCAATGGCCATAGTTTCGCCTACCGATTTCATCGATGTTGTAAGCCTGTCTTCGGCACCGTGAAATTTTTCAAAAGCCCACCTGGGGACCTTCACCACGCAGTAATCTATTGTTGGTTCAAAAGAGGCACGGGTTTCCCGCGTGATATCATTAGCGATCTCGTCAAGGGTATAACCAACAGCCAGTTTGGCGGCAATCTTTGCGATGGGGAAACCTGTTGCCTTTGATGCAAGAGCTGAGCTCCGGGAAACTCTAGGGTTCATCTCAATGACCACCATTTCCCCATTTTCGGGATGTATCGCAAACTGGATGTTTGAGCCCCCTGTTTCAACACCGATCTCTCTAATCACCTCTATGGCAGCGTCTCTCATTTTCTGGTATTCCCTGTCCGTTAGTGTCTGCGCCGGGGCCACTGTAATGCTGTCTCCCGTGTGGACCCCCATGGGATCGAGGTTTTCAATGGAACAAATAATGACCACGTTATCTTTGAAATCCCTCATCACCTCCAGCTCGAACTCCTTCCACCCAATAAGGGACTCCTCCATGATTATCTCGGAAATCATGCTCGCTTCCAGCCCTGCACCGGCAAGAACCTCCATTTCTTCCCGGTTGTAAGCAACTCCGCTTCCAATCCCTCCGAGGGTAAAACTGGGCCTGATTATGAGAGGATAGCCGATGACTTCCGAAGCCTTCCTGGCCTGTTCAATGGTGCGGGCTACCCTGCTCTTTGGAACCCTCAACCCAATTTTTTCCATTGCGTCCCGGAATTGCTCCCTGTCCTCTGCTTTGTGGATTACTTCAACCGAGGCTCCGATCATTTCTGCTCCGATCTTTTCAAGAAGGCCGCCTCGGGCAACTTTCACAGCGGTGTTAAGCCCTGTCTGTCCTCCTAGGGTTGGAAGGATTGCATGGGGTCTTTCTTGCTCGATGACTTTGGACAGAATTTCAGGTGTAATTGGTTCGATATAAGTATGGTGGGCCATGTCGGGATCGGTCATAATGGTGGCAGGGTTACTGTTTATCAGGACGACCTCGAAACCTTCTTCCATAAGTGCCTTGCAGGCTTGGGTCCCGGAATAATCGAATTCACACGCCTGGCCGATGACAATCGGACCTGAGCCGATAATTAGAATTTTGTGTATGTCTTTTCGCTTGGGCATAAAACTAGTTACGAGTTACAAGTCACCCCTCAAGAGTGGCGCCTTTCCGCCAGTCTCTTGAGAAAAACCCTTCCTCCCTTTTTTCTGAGCTATTACCTAATATCCATCGATGATATCGGGTGAATCCTATACTATTTGGGAAAAAAAGCGAACTGCCAAAAAGCACTTATTTCGTTAGTTGCGCCTTAATTAGGCCTTGGATTTGAAGGTCACTTGTTACTCGTTACTCGTCTCTCGTCACTCTCTTTTGGCATGCTTTTTCATCATGCTTATAAATCTGTCAAAAAGGTACGTAGCATCATGGGGTCCCGGGCAGGCCTCCGGGTGATACTGGACTGAAAAAAGTGGAAGCTCTTTGTGAACGATCCCCTCAAGCGTCTTGTCGTTCAAATTGATATGGCTGAGCTCAACATCTCTCTTGTTCAGTGATTCCATGTCCACGCAGAATCCGTGATTCTGCGAAGTTGTCTCTACTTTGCCGGTTGAAAGATCCTTTACAGGCTGATTTGCACCGCGATGACCGAATTTAAGCTTGAATGTCCTTCCTCCAAGTGCAAGCCCGATTAACTGGTGTCCGAGGCAGATTCCAAATATGGGTCTCTTGCCCAGTTGAGCCTTTATGGTATCCACCGCGTATTCAACAGCAGCAGGGTCTCCTGGCCCGTTACTCAGAAAGAGACCATCCGGATCAAGCCTGTCAATAACATCCGAAGAGGTATGTGCCGGCACCAATAAAATGGTGCAACCCCTCTTCTCCAAGGATCTTAATATGTTATATTTTACTCCGTAATCAATTGCCACTACGCGCCATTTGTCCGGTTCAAAAGGCCACTGAAAACCGCCCAGGTCCCCCCTAAGCGGTTTTCTTTCCCCATTTTCCCATAAAAAGGGGGCATCACATGTCACTTCCCTCACCAGGTCTTGCCCTATCATTTGAGGGCAGTCCCTGGCCTTATCCACCAGGGAGGCAGGGTCCAGGTCAGTGGTAGAAAGAGCCGCTCTCATAGCGCCGATTTCTCTAATGTGCCTCGTAAGAGCTCTTGTATCTATTCCTTCAATGCCGGGTACTCCGCTTGCTTTAAGGTAGTCTCCGAGGCTTGTCTGGCTTCTCCAGTTACTGGGACGGCCCTGATACTCTTTCACCAAAAGGGCCTTCACCTGAATTCGGTCCGACTCCACGTCTTCCGAATTGATTCCGTAGTTCCCAATGAGGGGGTAGGTCATTGCCACCATTTGGCCGCAGTAGGAAGGATCAGTAAGTATCTCCTGGTACCCGAACATGCTCGTATTAAAGACAACTTCGCCCACAGCACTACAGTGCCCTGTAAAGGAACGACCCGAGAAAACTGTTCCGTCCTCAAGAGCCAGTAGCGCCTTCGGGTATCTCTGCGCCGCCTGTTGCATGAGAGTCATAATTTATAGCTGAAGATTTAAACCTTTCCCCACTCCTCGAGGCCGTCGGCTTCGAAGGCGTGTTCTTTTGGGGGCCTGACCTTGCGATAGACCTGCAGGGGATTTTTTTGCTCCCCGTTAACTCTCAGGAGATCCCTGTCAATGGATATGCCGAAAAGCTTTTCATTCTCCTTCAGGTACGGAAGAATCAGATCCCAATCCTTTTCCTCAAGTGGAACGATTTCTCCTCCGTTCAATTGCTCCTCTTCAATCAATTTGAACGGGTCCCGCACATAGATCGCGCCCCCTGAAGCCAGGGAGAAGAGGTTTGATCCTGGGTAGGGAGTAGGCTGCGGCACAACTCTCCCATCGTGATCAAACTGCACACCGTTCAAGACCACAAAGCCGCCGCCGTTAATGGGGTCTCCTGCCATGAAGGATTCAGCCAGATAGTCCAGGCACGTTCCATTTATAACAACCCGCGGTTTGCCCACTGCATTGATAAGGGGTCGGCCCGCAGCATTTCCCATTACGTAGACCTCTCCACCCTTTGCACCATATAAAAATGTCTGGCCCGTGTCACCATAAATCACCATTTTACCAGACTTTATGATCTGCCCCAGCTGATCCTGGCCGTTTCCATGAACGTAGATAGATAACCCGTCAATGCCAGAGCCGAGGTAATCCCCTGAACTTCCGTAGATATCTATTCTCACACCTCCCGAGCTGGGCCCAAAACCACAGCCATGGAAGCGTTGCCCCCTAAGGCCAAATACGATAAAGCGGCGCCAGCCCCTGAAAAATGCTTCAGCCATCAAGCGGCTGTCGCACTGATCTCCCTCGGGCGGAAACAAAGAGGCGTCAATAACAAGCACTTTTTCGTCATAGGACGGCCCCCTGAAAAACTGCCGGGTTTCCCAGTCAATCAATCGGTATGATGTCCTGGTCCTTTCAGATACCCTTGGTCTTTGCTGCCCGGCAGAGGCCTCATCTTCCAGGCACGGAAGATGACGAAAGATGGTCTCTATAGCCTGGTAGAGCATCTGAAGAATCGAGCGCCTCTTCTTGTCGTACGTGGGATAGCGGTGATCAATCATGCGGGTTATTGCAGAAACTGCAACTTCAAAGTGAGCATCCCCTTTCAGAGCCCAAGATTTTATCTGGCCCAGACAGTCCATGAAATCAGCATAATCCCAGTCCCTGATACCGTTTTTCAGGTATTCAAAGAGCAAATCAGGCCGCTGAAGCTCAAAAAACTCAGAGATATCAAAGCGCTCTTGTTCACCGTCTTCAAGCATATAGTAAACCCGCCCCGGGAGATAAGGAACTTGGCCTTTTGGCACCTCAATCATGCGCCCAAACTTGCCCACGCAGCTCAAATGCCGCTCCATGTCATTTGAGCCATCCTGTTGCAGGTTGAATATAAAAGCTCCCCCATCAGTGTGGCTTCCTCCCCGCGCGTTCCAGTAAAGATCAGCTACGGTTCCAACCCTGGGGTCTTCCTCAGAGAGGCTCCTTAGGGTTGCGTCAATGGCCTGCTTTTCCGAACAAATAAGTCCCACCTTAACCTGGCCGTCATGAAGCGCAAAGACCTGGGGCCTGAGCATGGATGTGTCCGTTATGCCGATTAGCTGAAAACGACTGTTTCGCATGTCATTTCGGGCGATAATAAAAAACCAGGGACCGTCCGGTGACCCATGAATATGCGTTGCCTGAATCGCCCTGTATATTTCTTGTCTTTCGGCCGGCAGTTGATCAAAGTCTCTCTCCATTGTTGGTGCAAGGGCTTCGATCACATATTCCAGAGGATAGCCATAGGTGCGGCTATACAGATCGAATAGGAGCACAGAAACCTCTGTGTCCGTGAGAAATAGCGGGTGAATATTTCTCTGTCTCAGGTATTCGACTACGGAGTGATAGTTGGCGAAGTCTCCATTGTGTACGAGCGCCTCATTCAGTCCAATAAAAGGGTGCGCTCCGGCCGGGTGCCAGACCCTACCTTTGGTCGGGTACCTCTGATGCGCAATCCATATGTGAGCCTTGAAATCATCAAGCTTGTAATACTGAACTACCTGCTCCGCATAGCCTACTATTTTCAATATAAAAAAGTTTCGCCCGTGCGAGAGAACGAATGCTCGCTGCTTTCCAAATGCGTCATAAAAGGTCTTGTTCAATCTGAAGCTGTTCTGGTATACAAACTCATCCTCTGCATGCCTACGTTCCATTGCGTCCATCTGATTTTCGGATATGAAGGAATCGAGCACTTTTTCCTTCACCCGAACAAAATACCGCCAAACATCAGGAGGCCTAACTTCCAGTCCCGGAATGTCTCGGTAATCCTCAACAGAGGGTATTTTTTCTGAAAAATCCACTCGGAAAAAAGGATCTATGAAGCGTCTTTCAATCTCATCTTCAATGCCTGTTTCCAGCACCGCGATTTGAAGAATATAGTCATCATCCAGAATTTCTTTTGAAACTCCCAGCATCGTGTTATCAAAACCCATTGCTGCTATGCCCCCACCACGCCCGTTACCGCGGTTGTGCATCTGCCTGGAAGGCTCGAAAATATGCTTTCCCCTTACAGGGATGCTACAGGCAAAGCCGGTTACACCACATCCACCTTCTTCCTCTCTCTTCTGAAAGCACAAAGGGGGGGCGTCTTTGATCAACTCTGCCCTCGAGCGAATGATTTTCTTGATTTGTTCTGCCCGTTCCATATCACCTTCAACCATTTCGAGACCCACAGCTATAAGCTCAATATTAAGTGGAAATGCAGGGAATCAGACAAACGCTCCTACTGCCCCCCTTTATTGAGCCACTACGCCTTGAGCTCGAGCCTTGAGCCTCAGGCCTATCTTTTCATATAATCCAGGTGAACCAGGCAGTCCGTTCGTCCGACCAGTTCCCTGATACTTTTCATGCCCAGCCTCTTCAAGATCCTGACAAGCTCCTTTCGCCAGGCCAGGAACAAGTTCACAATCCGTCGCCTGCCCCACTCCACCTCCATCAGTTCCATTAACTCGGGATCGGTGGTTGCTATGCCCCTTGCACATCCCCTGCCGCTTTCACAGTTGTGGCACCTTACGCATTCAAGGGCAACCAGATCAGCAGTGCCCGTGCATACCCCATCAGCGCCGAGAGCGATGATTTTGGCAACGTCATGCGGTGTGCGGATACCACCACTCGCAATAACGGTTATCCTGTCACGCACACCTTCATCCTGCAAAAACCGATGTACCTTTGGGACAGCATATTCTATCGGCATTGCAATATTTTTCTTGGCAATGTCCGGTGCAGCACCGGTTCCTCCGTAACTACCATCCAGGTGTACAATATGCGCTCCCGCATAGTAACTCCCCACAGCCACCATGTCTACATCTGTAGGGGTGGAGACTTTCACTGCGACTAGTGCCAGGGGGTTGATGGCTTTTATCCAGTCAACGTGTTTCTTGTGGTCCTCAACCGAATACACGCTGTGAAACGGGAACGGGGAGAAAAGAGGATATCCCACCACGGCCTCCCGCATCCTTGCAACCCCTTCTGTAACCTTGTCCCCCAGCAGATGCCCGCCAAGGCCGGGTTTTGCCCCCTGGGCATATTTGAATTCAACTATCTTAACCCTCTGAATCGTCTCCTCCCTTACTCCGAAAAGTCCTGTTGCCACCTGGGTGATCACGTGGTCATCATAGGGTTTGAGCTCGTCAGGGTATCCCCCTTCACCTGTGCTGCAAAAAGTGCCCAGCGCAGCAGCAGCTTTTATCCTGCTTAGCATTGGCGTGATACTTACCGAGCCGTAACTCATACCCCCGCCATAGAAAGGGACTTCAATTCTTATCCGGTGTGCATTATCGTCTCGTCTGTTGAGCTCAATGCCGACATCAATCTCTTCGTTCTCCGGCTCTTCCTTGACCTGCCTGGGTGGCAGTGCGAGCCGCATCCTATCAAAGCCGCCTCCGGATGCGCCCACCCGGTATTCAAGGCTGGCTGGCGGCACATCACCTGTCTCAGCCATGTACCACGTGCTGACCAGGAGATCAGGTGGCCATCTGAGGTCGCCTATTGCATCAAAGGTCGGGTTCTTTCTCAGACTCAGGGCTTGTACCGGGCATTCATCATAGCACGGCCGGGGGCAATCGGGCCCCACACAAAGGTAGTGGTTTTTTGTGAGAACCAAGCCTCTTTTTATTTCATGCACCCCGTAGGCACACACTTCAACACACTTGCCGCAACCAATGCAGTCCGTGGTTCGGTTCAGCCTGTATTTCCCGATCGGATTCCTGAACCTTGATGGAGTCCGCACCACCTCTGGAAGCTCCTTCCGGGTAGAATTGCTATTCAAGTTCATAGCCCTCCTTCAAATATCCCATTTGCCCAAAGGCGGCCTCGTCCAGTTCGTCAAAAAACATGGACCTGCCCACTTCTCCTCGCAATCTGCGTGCATCTCGAATACCCATGGCCCCCATTACCTCTAAGAGCTGATTATGAAATGCGCCCACCAGGTTGACAACTCTTGAAGCGACCCACGATGCAGGTGCAGTGTTTATTTCAACAGGACATGAAAGCCCCTCCTTGCAACGAAGGCACATTCGACACTCCAGCGCTATCAAGATTGGAAAATCTATGAACACGGCATCTGCGCCACAAATAATTGCCTTGGCAACATGCTCTGCCATAGCTATACCGCCGCTGGCCAGAAGTGTTACCTCATCCCTAATACCTTCTTGCACGAGGGCCAGGTGCGCAGAGCGGATTCCGTCTCGCACCAGCAAGGTCTCGTCTTGCTGAGATCTTCCATGGAAATCTGCTTCAAGGTGGATGATGGATGCGCCGTTCTTGGCTACAGATAAAACGCGTTCTTCCGCGCCTTTCAAAAACGGGACTCTAACGCAAATTAAGGCACCCGGATGGCTTTTGCTCATCCTCTCGAAAGCTTTCCTCCAGTGTTCAGACCAGAGTATTTCCACAAGTAGGCTGTGCCCATTTCCTTGGCCACTCTGTGCTTGTGGCAGAGAAACGATGGGTATCAAGCAGGATTGTGGTGCCTCCGCTTCCTCTGGATTCATTTCAGCGGGCAATGCCAGAAAAGTGCCCAGCCGGCTGGCAGCGCGTGCCCATCCTTTGATGGTCTCCTGCTCAAAAGCCCCGAACGCCGGCACCCTCAACAGAATGGGGAGGGGAGCAGCCACCACAGCCGGGGCGCTTTCCTCCACGAGCTCCATCCCTTTAAAATCCAGGTGATCCTTTTTCGTTCCAAGATCCACTGCTGTGCTTATGTACTCGCGTCCATGAATTCCATCCCGGGTGGGACGAACTATTTCCGACATGTCCGTCCACATGGAATCAAAGTTCGGACCGCTAAAAGGACCCGGATACCCTGCACCGGAGACTGGAATCTTCCCGGTCTCAGCCTGGTACCACAGCTTGGAAATAATGTCAGGTGTCCAGTAATCATCGCCAAGGGATTTATATTCCGGGTTAATGGCTTTATGAATCAACTGTTTCGGACAGCTCTGCACGCATCTCAGGCAATTCATGCACTCATTGTCAATGGAGTCGATCATCTGGCGTGGATCAAGGCTCCTGTGTTCATAGACATGGTAAACACACTGGGTTTTTACGCAAACAGCGCACTTAAGACACCCTTCTTCCCATGCAATGACACCCGAGCGGCTAATCGCCTTGAAACGGTTGGGAACTTCTTTAGTATGGATTACATATTTTCGAGGCATGCAGCAGCTCACCACCCCTTTTAATAATACGCTTTTTCGTTGAATTCCTCCATCGCCTGAATCGCAAACCTGGCCTCGGGTTATTTTCCTTTTGTTGGCCTCGGACCCAAGCCCGCCCTTTCAACTATCTCAGCAACTTTTGCTTCCCACTCGATCGCCATGATGTGAACGCCACTGACGCCAGGAATCTCTTTTAAACCCTGTATTGTCTCCACGCACATCTTGATACCCTCTTCTGCTTGTTTCTTTGAAGGGACCCCCTCCAGCCTGGCCAGCACTGCGTCAGGGATGTCCATACCCGCAACTTTATACTTCATGTATTTAGCCATCTTTGCAGATTTTAGGGGTGTTACACCTCCCAGGATATAGACCTTTTCCGTGAGATTTCTTTCCCTGGCCATCTCCATCCATTTTTTGAACCTTTCAAGATTATAGATACACTGTGTTTGGATGAAATCTGCGCCGGCAGCAACTTTCTTAGCCAGACGAACGACCCTGAAACCCAGGGGGTCTCCAAACGGGTTGGCCGCGGCGCCGATAAAGACCTTCGGAGGTTTGCTCAAAGCATCCCCACCCAGGATAACCTCATTATCCCTCATTTCCCTGACCACCTGAACAAACTGGATCGAATCCAGGTCAAACACACCCACAGCCTGAGGTTGATTCCCAAAGCTTTGGTGATCACCTGAAAGGCACAGGATATTCTCTATCCCGAGGGCTGCTGCACCAAGGACGTCGGATTGCAATGCTATTCTGTTTCTATCACGAACTACCATTTGCAGCACAGGATCAAAACCGTTCTGTTTCAAGAGCGCACAAGCAGCCATACTGGACATCCGGACAATGGCCGTCTGATTGTCGGTTACATTGATTGCATCAACTTTGTCTTTCAGCAATTCGGCCTTTTTCAGTATTGCCTCCGGATCAGCACCCTTTGGCGGGCCGCATTCTGCAGTGACAGCAAACTTACCGCTCTTGAGAACTTCCTCTAACCTCCTCATTTCCGCTACCTCTGTTGATCCTCTCTGATGATCTTTCTGGGCCCTTGTCCCTGCTTCTTTGACCAGTCCTTTGGAGGAAAAATCTTCTCCAGCCTGTCCATGGCATTGAATCTCTCCAGCCTCTCAATTATAAGCTGCCACGCACAAGGCACTTCAGGATCGACTTCGCATCTTCCATCTTTTGACCCCCCGCAGGGCCCATTAAGAAGCTGTTTTGAGCACCTGGCCAGCGGACAAATACCGCCAAAATAGTAAAGCATGCAGTCCCCGCAACCAACACAGCTTTCCACCCAAAAACCCTGATCTCTCGTTTCGCCCAAAAACTCGGTATTCAGCGCTGGAATGATGGGCAGCTCCGGAAAAATTTCTGCAACCGCCTGGACGCCAGCTCCACATCCGAGGGAAAGCACGGCATCGTATTCATCAATAATATCATCCATCTGGACAACAAAATCTTTTACGCACTGCCGATCGAGCGTTTTTTCCCGGATTGTCACTTCCTTTCCCTCCATCTTTGCTGCCATGCGCAGCGTTGAAGCCAGTATGCCGGTTTCCTTCTCGCCTCCGGCAGCACACTCCGCCACGCACGAAGCACACCCCAGCACCAAAACCCGCTTGTAGGGGGAAATTGTCTCTTTGATTTCATCAATAGGCTTTTGAGTCGCCGTTATCATAATTTATCTCCTTGCTTCCGCTCAGGGTCTTCAAAGCCGGTCCGGGGCCTCAAAACAGGTGATGGTCTGAGCCCGGATACCCTGCTCATAAGCTCTTTTGCAAAATCAGCAAGCGATTTCTGCCTTTCTTTTTCATTCATCACAATTCCTACTCTGTCCTCTTCAAGCCCGATGCTTGCAATGATCTTCCTGGCCAGTTCAACTCTCTTTCTTGCCCTCAAGTTCCCCTCAAAATACCGGCACGCACCTTCAGGACACGTCACCACATAGGCAGCATCAGCGAACTCCTCTAGCGCCCTCAGAAGATGAAGAGGCTCAAGCCTTCCACTGCAGGGCAGAGGGAAAAGCTTTATCGACGGCCCGTAAAGCTTCTCGAGTGCCTGCCTTTGCTTTATGCCGCTTTGTGGCACATTCTGGCAGTAGAAAAGGGCAAGGCTTCGCTTCCTGATATCCATAGGGAATCCTTGGTTGGACAGCCTTTGCGGCTCGGTTTATCCTCGTTTTAACCTTCTACTCACAAGAAAAAAGCGCCACTCTTCTCAAGGAAGAAATAGACGCCATTGTCAAACCCGATCAATAGTCCCCGTACGCCCTCGTGCGGAAATTTTGGCTAGAGTATCTGTTGTCGCGTTTTTGTCAAGATTTTTTTGCCATTCTTGCTACTCCTCCGTGTGCTTGGTGTTGATAAGAGAGGTTTCATAAGCCTTGCGGATTCGCGAGAGAGCCTCTCCAAGCTTTGCCCTGAACAGATTATGGTCCCACTCAATCCCACCAACTCTCCTTGCCAGAGCACTCAGTTCCCTCTCTTCTGCGGGAAGTGCGTGGATCTGTCTGTCCTCAAGGATTTGCAGGTAGTGTTCCACTCGGCGAAGGAAGAGATAGTCTTGCTTGAGCTGATCAGAGCAATCCTCCTCAAGTATTCCTGCTTCGTTTAGCAGATCAATGGCAGTAAGGGTATTTGGCTCAAGAAGAAAAGGCTTCCGGGGCGCATGGATGAGCTGCAACCCCTGTACAAGAAATTCCACGTCGCGCAACCCTCCCACGCCGCTCTTCACGTCCATGGTAGTTCCCAAAGCCTTCATGGTCTTTTCAATGGCTCCACGTCGCATCTTCTCTATGGATTCGATAATTGCCGCCCGCGCCCGGCTTTTCAGAAGCGTGGGGCGTATTTTTTGAGTAAAAGCATACCCGAGGTTCTGATTCCCTGCCACCGGTCTCATCTTTAAGGCTGCCTGTATTTCCCAGATCGAGGCCTTTTGGTCATAATAGTTAATCATCTGGGAAAAAGAGGGGGCCAGGTCCCCTTCACGGCCGTAAGGCCTCAGCCTAAGATCGACCCTGTAGGCATATCCCTCTTCCGTGTGAGAAGAAAGATCAGATCGCAGATTTTCCATCACGCGGGCAAAAAATGTCTTGCGACGGCTTCTTGAAACCGCTGTGGTATCAGAAGAAAAAATGCCATCATCCCAAACTCCCAACAGATCAATGTCAGAGCTATAGTTAAGCTCGCTCCCGCCAAGTTTGCCAAAAGCTAAAATACAAAAATCTTTTCCAGGCTCCCACTGTTCCTGAAAGGTGCCCGATTCCCGTGTCAGTTTCTGAATTATCTTCTCAAGGCTTACCTGGACAAATGCTTCGGCCACTCTGGAGAGCTCCAGCATAATTTCCCTGGCACTCACCCCCAGACAAATATCACGCGTTCCAATACGAAGGATTTCGCGCCGCCTCAAGCGACGAATTTTCCGAAGCCAGTCTCTGTGTGTGAGGGATCCGCTCGCAGTGCTTCTTAGTTCTTGTTCTAAAGCATTCCTGTTTCTGATTTTGTTCAAGACTTCGGGGATCACTACCCAGTCCAGGAATCCGGGATTTCGAATCAATGTATCTGAAAGAAATTGGCTTCCGGCGAAAATACCAAGAAGTATTTCCAGTCTCATGGGCTGCGATAGGAGCATATTATAATGAAATTCAGGGCTCCCAAGAGCACGGATGAATCTCTCCCAATTGTTGAGCGCCATGTCCGGGTCTGGTTTTCTGGCAAGCACGTCAACTGCCAGAAGAAAAAGCTTTGCAAATGCATCTCTCCTGGTTCCGTCCCCTGCCAGTTCTTTAACATTTACATAGGCCCGCTTGGGGTTCATGAAACCGGCCTTGCTCAGGATCCGGTGACTTACATCAAGCGGTATATGGTCAGAAAGGACAATATCTGCCAGCGACCCTTGGGCTGAGCCCGGAATCGAATCGCGCCCAAAGTGTCTTTCCACAAAGGCGCGAACTGCTGCAGAGTGTTTTTCATAATCAATCCGGAGCTGCTCTGCGGGTTCTACGGCATGGGAAGATTTGTATCTCATGCGCCTTGCAAGGTGCACCAGTTCATCCGATTCCCTTGGAGGCAAAAAAAGATCCTTTGCAGAGCCTCTGAGCATACGCATACTGTTAATCAAACTTCTGAAGAAGTGGTACGCATCTGAAAGCTGCATTGTTTCTTGCTTGGAAAGAACCCCTGCAAGATTGAGGGCATCAAGGGCTTGATGGATCAGCGGTGTGCGAAGTGCCGGCACCTCTTTTCCGTAAATTACCTGCAAAATCTGGATGCTGTACTCTATATCTACCAGTCCGCCGGGGCTAAACTTGGCGTTGGCTCTCCCTGTTCTTGTTTTTTCTCTGAACTGTTTTTCCCTGAGATGCCGCAGCTCATCCAAATTCAGCTCACCGGAGAAGTAAATCATTTCATCCCGGAGACGCTCCACACGGGCGCCCAGTTCAGGGTCTCCCCCTATGGCCCTCAGCCATACCAGGGCCAGGCGTTCATAGGAATGTGCCCCGCCGCCGACAGCGTAATAACGACAAAAATTCTCCAAGGAACATGCCAGTGGGCCTGCTTTTCCGTATGGCCTTAGCCTCAGGTCCAGGTGAAAAATCCCCTCCCTTTTTGCCTTTATTATTCGTTTTACTCCCCTGACAAGGCGTTCAAAAAACTCAGAGTTGTCAATTGATTTCTTCCCATTTGTCTTGCCCTGATCGCTGTAAATAAAAAGAAGCTCTAGGTCTGAAGCATATCCCAGGGCGGCGCTCCCAAGCTTGCCCAGACCGAATATGGCGTACCTTGCCCTGAGACCAGCCACAGTCTCCGGGGCGCCAAATTTTCTGACAAGATCATTGTAGACAAGCATTGAAGCAGTATTTACAACTTTCTCAGCGAGTCTGGTAAGACTAGTGGCGAGTAATTCAAAATCTGATTTCTCTCCGAGGATGTGGTCAAGGTCTATGAGAAAGATTTCACGATCCTTAAACTCATTGAGCCTTTCTCCCTGTTCCTTCAGCGAACGAGCGCCTTTTAGCGCAGCGTTCAATCTTTCTTCCAATGTGTCGGTTGGCGGAGCAAAACGGTGCCCCTTGACATAAGGCTGAAGAAGCGGAAGCAGGGTCTCAAACTGACCACGGATAAAATCCTCCCACAGGAAATCGCTGGCCCCGAGCAATCTGGCCAGGTCTCTTAGAGTGTGCGGATTGCTTAGCATTTCAGTCCATTGCCCGCTATCCGGCTTCGTTACAAGCTCCTCCACCATGAATTCAAAACGCGAAAGAGCTGTAAAAGGGTCCGGTGATTTTCCTAGAAAATAGGTAAATTGTTTTGTCAAAAGGGTGGAAAACTTAACCCGGTTCAAGACCTCAAGATCCTCCAGCCTCCTTCCCTTCTCATCTACCAGATCTATCTCATCTTCCACGCGCGACCGAATTGTGCGTATTTTCACATGCTCGATTGAGACATTGTGCACTGATAGGGCATTTGATAACGAGTAGAGGAAAGCAGGGGTGTCCTCAGAGACGAGTTTCAGGCGCGTAAATGGGCCGGACTCATTGTCAATATCAATCTGAACTGGGTATAGAACAGGCTCCAAGTGGCCCTGAAAACGCTCCAGGCGCCTGACAACCATTTCATTGACTTCTTGCTTGGCTCTAAGAAGGGATTGTTCGGTGCCCTCCTCAAGGAGTCCTATAACACTGGCCATCTTGTCCCTGAGCTCTTGTGCCCACTTCTCAAAGGGTAGAGAAGATTCAAAAGTCCCTGAAAAGCGATCCACTATACGGCGTCTGTGAAACATTGCCTTTTCCTTGCGGGACATTTTCCCTATCTTGGGCAAGCCGATGGAAAGCCTTGCTTCGTCTTGCTTGTAGGTGTAGGTAAAAACATCACCTGAAGAGATGCTAAAACCCATGCCAGCAAGCACACCGGTTATCATGGAAAACTCTGATGGATAATCAAAAGCAAGGATTGTGCAATCCACACTACCGCCTCTTCTCCTCCTCACCACCACTTCAACAGGGTGTTCAGGAGTAATGTGGGAAAGCTTCTGGAGGTGCTCACAAATTTCCTCTTCGCTAAAGCAGTCAAAGTACCGCTTTGCCAGTCTTTCCAGGTGCTCTAAGAGGAAACTGTCGTCAACCTCTGGGCACCGGGATTTTATGCTCTCAAACAGTCCTTTCATGGATGTAAAAACGCACTTTTTCCTTTAAGGACATGATAGCATGAAAAGCCCTTAAAGAAAGCCCTTCATTTCTTCGTGACACCCCTTTTGAAAAAAAATAGGGGGCTATCCGCCTCTTCCCGGATAAAACCCCCAAGCTCACTCTTCTCAGGCTGTAACTATTCAGGTGGATAGACTGAAGGTTTACCCGCCGATGCCATGACGGGTAATAGGCTGAAGGGAAAGCGCTCCTGGATTACTATTAAAAACACTTCAGCCTTCAGTCTTAAACCCAGGTAACTCATTAGTTCTTTCAGGCTTTTCTAGATGTCATAGTAAAGAGCAAATTCCCATGGATGGGGCCTCAACTCGATTTCCTGCACCTCTCTTTCCATTTTGTAGGATATCCAGGTTTCAATAACGTCTGAGGTAAACACGTCCCCTTTAAGGAGATAATCATGATCAGCTTCAAGGGCCTCCAACGCCTCTCGAAGGGAACCCGGTGTTGTTGGTACTTTCTCCAACTCTTCGGGGGGCAGGTCGTAGATATCCTTGTCAAGAGGCTCTCCTGGATCAATTTTGTTCTGGATACCGTCTATGGCGGCCATCAGCATTGCCGAAAACGCCAGATAAGGATTGCAGCTCGGATCCGGACACCTGAACTCCAGTCTTTTTGCTCTGGGTGAAGTCGAATACAAGGGTATTCGGACGGCTGCGCTCCTGTTGCGGCTGGAATAAGCAAGATTGACAGGGGCCTCAAATCCTGGAACCAGCCTTCTGTAACTGTTCGTAGTAGGACTGGTAATGGCCAGCAAGGAGGGAGCATGAGTCAAAATCCCACCGATTGCATACATGGCAGCCTTGGACAGCCCCGCGTACCCATCTCCTGCAAATAAATTCTCGTCTCCCTTCCACAAAGAGATATGCACATGCATACCGGTCCCGTTATCGTTAAAAAGGGGCTTTGGCATAAATGTCACTGTCTTGTTATGCTTTCGGGCCACGTTCTTTACCACGTATTTGTATTTGAGTAAGTTGTCCGACATCTCAACGAGAGGCGCAAAGCGCATGTCAATCTCGGCCTGTCCGCCGGTGGCAACTTCATGGTGCTGCGCTTCAATAAGAACCCCTATTTTCTCAAGCGTGAGTATCATTTCACTGCGGATATCTTGCAAACTGTCGGTTGGTGGGACAGGGAAATACCCCTCCTTGTAACGAGGCTTGTACCCAAGGTTTGGACCCTCTGCACGCCCTGAGTTCCACCGGCCCTCAACGGAGTCAATGTGGTAGTAACCTTCGTGTTCGTTCTGGTCAAAGCGAATGTCATCAAATATAAAAAATTCCGCCTCAGGGCCAAAATAGGCCACATCCGCAATCCCTGAACTCTGAAGATAGGTTGCAGCCTTACGAGCAATGTTTCGCGGATCACGGGTGTAGTCCTCTCCTGTGACAGGGTCGCAGATGTTGCATATAAGAACCAGGGTCTTGGCCTGGAAAAAGGGGTCAATAAATCCGGTCTCAGGAACAGGCTTAACAAGCATGTCCGACTCGTTAATAGCCTGCCATCCCCTTATGCTAGAGCCGTCAAAACCAATACCGCCCTCAAAACTGTCCTCATCTATTACTCTGGCGGGCACGGAAAAATGTTGCCAGAGCCCTAGGAAATCCATAAACCTCAAGTCTACAATCTCCACCCTTTCTCCTTTTATCAGGTTAAGCACATCTCGGGGTGTTTTCATTTTACTCATTTACTCCCTCCTCTTTTTTATATAATTGAGTTCTTCCAAAACGCTTTAACCATAACCAGCAAAACACATGCCATTTTTGCTTTGCAGAGTAACAACCCTTTTGTAGAGGTTTTTTAGGCCTTACCTAAAGCAAGCATTGGTTTCCTTATTACAATTTTGTATTATTGTATAGAGGAATTTTACAAAATAGTAATTATCTCCTCCATAAGATAAGCACGGTAGCTAACAGCAGACAGCCGTGAGGCAGAAGGGAGAGGGCGAACGGAAAAATAAGATTGATCGGATACTCACAATAAAGTATATGATAGGGCTCATTTATGAGGAAGCGAGGGGAGATAATGCCTGAAGTGCGTTTGGCACAATTCCTGGCACAGTAGTTTAGCACTCCTCTCTTATTTGCGGGTTTTTGGCACCCTGAATCAACTGCCAGATCCTTGAATGACAAGCCGCATAACAACATGGATTGGAAGAGCAGAACATATTGCGGAGACCTGAATATTTCCCATGCGGGCAAGAAGGTCATGCTCATGGGGTGGGTGGATGCAATAAGAGATCACGGGAGCTTGCTTTTCATTCACCTTCGGGATATCCGCGGGATTGTGCAGGTCGTGTTTAACCCTGTATTCAGCCCGCAAAGCTATGGCAGGGCAAGTGCGCTGAGAGAAGAATATGTGGTTTTGGTCCGTGGCGAAGTCAGGGAAAGAGCAAAGGGAACCGAAAACCCCAACATCACTACAGGCGACATCGAGGTGATGGCCGAAGAGCTGCAAATCCTCTCCAAATCAAAACCTCTTCCTTTTCAGATCTCTGAAAAGGCAATAGTTTTTGGAGAAAACATAAAGGCGAACCCGGAAAAAGTTGACGAGGAACTCCGTCTGAAATTCAGGTACCTGGATCTGCGTCGTCCCTCGATGCAGGAACTGTTCATCAAGCGCGCTGAAATACTCAAATGCATCAGGGACTTTCTTACAGATAGGAATTTCCTTGAGATAGAGACCCCCTTTCTAACCAGGAGCACCCCTGAAGGCGCAAGGGACTATCTTGTTCCAAGCAGGATTCACCGTGGCAAGTTTTATTCCCTGCCCCAGTCCCCGCAGCTCTTCAAGCAGCTCCTGATGATGAGCGGAATGGACCGTTATTTCCAAATAGTACGGTGCTTTAGGGATGAAGACCTGCGACCCAATCGCCAACCAGAATTCACGCAGCTGGACCTGGAGGCATCTTTCATTGACGAAGAATTCATTTACGAGGTTGTCGAAGAGCTGATTTCCAGGGTTTTTGCCCTTGGAGGCATAAGGCTATCCCGTCCCTTTCCGAGGATGAGCTATGCTGAAGCCATGGACCGTTACGGCACAGATAGGCCTGATCTTCGGTACGGTATGGCATTTGAGGACGTAACCGGAATACTTGAAAACACCCACTACCAGGTATTCCGCAAAAATGTCGCCCGGGGAGGGAAAATAAAGGGATTTTGCATCAAAGGAAAGGCTTCCGTCTTAAGCAAGAACGTTCTTCAGAACGAATATGCCTTGAAAATAGCGCCCTCACTGGGAGCCAGGGGTATGACCTGGATGAAAGTCTTGAATGGAAAACTACAATCAAATATCGTCCAATTTTTTACCGTCCCTGAACTGGAAAGGCTCAAGGAACAGTTTGGTGCACAAGACGGAGATGTTTTGATTCTCGTCGCCGACGTCTCGGACGACCAGGTGAATAAATCACTTTCAGGGCTCCGGGAGCATTTTGCCAAAAGGTTAAGCCTTGTGCCTGAGGAGCGTTACCGTCCTCTCTGGGTCACTCAGTTTCCACTTTTCGAGCTCAAAGACAGCGCACTAACATCGCAGCACCACCCGTTTACCATGCCTGACAGAGTCGACTTTGATCCCGCCGACAGGGATGAACTCCTTGCTCTTAAATCCAGGGCCTATGATCTGGTCATTAACGGGGAAGAGCTTGGCGGAGGCAGTATACGTATCCATGATATGGAGGTCCAAAAGAAAATCTTTACTGCACTCGGTCTTTCTCAAGAACAAGTCGAGGATAAGTTCGGATTCTTCTTGACTGCACTTGAATATGGGGCTCCACCTCATGGTGGGCTGGCGCTTGGCCTTGATAGAGTTATTGCTATGATCTTGAAAGCTTCATCCATACGGGAAGTCATAGCTTTTCCAAAGACCCGCAGTGCATTTTGCCCGCTTACCAGAGCTCCAGCGACCGTGGAAAGGGAACAACTGGAAGAGCTTGGCCTTTTGGGGCCCTTACGCGGTCTTCCCGGCAAGGAAAAGAGGATAGAGAAAAAAGAGGTTTCCGAAAAACTGCCAGAACCCTCAGCTCCAGTCCCCAGGGGAGTCAGCTCCAGCCATGTCAGGCATATTGCAAGGCTTGCGCGCCTCAAGCTGAGCGATATGGAGGTAGCGGAATATCAAAAAGACCTTAATGCTATCCTCGATTATGTTGAAACACTCAGGGAACTGGACACAGAAAACATTCGTCCAATGAGTCACGTGCTGAGAGCGAGCAATGTCTGGCGGGAGGACAGGCAAGAAAAATCAACAAAGTCCGAAGCTATTTTGTCTAACGCGCCGCTTCGACAAGACAATTACTTTAAGGTCCCAAAGATTATAGAAGACTGAAGAATGGATCTGTGTGACAAAAGTGCCTTTGAATTGGCCGCCATGCTGAGGCGGCGAGAAATCACTTCGGTGGAGCTCACCCAGTCTGTCCTGTCACGGATTGAGCAGAAGGAACCCATTATCAACGCCTTTATTACAGTCACTGAAGAGACTGCGCTAAAACAGGCCGAGGCAGCCGACAGAAGATTTCGGAGCGGCAAGAAAGTACCGTCACTAAACGGCATTCCCATTGCGATAAAGGACATTCTCTGCACGAAGGGTATCACCACTACTTGCGGGTCCGCGATCCTGCAAAACTATGTCCCCCCTTATAATGCTACTGTTGTGAGAAAGGTGCTCAGAAGTGGTGCCGTGATCATAGGGAAAACCAACATGGATGAATTTGCAATGGGCTCCTCCAACGAAAACAGCGCATTTGGACCGGCAAGAAATCCTGTAAACCCCCAGTATGTGGCAGGAGGATCGAGCGGTGGTTCCGCGGCTGCCGTGGCTGCAGGGGAGGCAGTCCTGGCGCTGGGCTCAGACACAGGGGGTTCCATCCGTCTGCCTTCTGCTTTCTGCGGCATTACTGGCATAAAACCCACTTATGGCCGTGTTTCCCGCTACGGACTCGTTTCCTATGCCTCCTCCCTTGACCAGGTTGGGGTGCTGGGCCGCAGCACCAGGGATTGTGCGATGTTGTTGAATGTGATTTGCGGTCATGACAGGATGGACTCCACATCGGCAGACGCAAAAAAGCCCGATTTCCTGCGCTCTCTGGACAGAGGGATTGAAGGTATCAGGGTTGGATTGCCCAGGGAGTATTTCGTGGAGGGAATAGACAGCCGGGTAAAAGAAACAATCCTTGCTGCAGTCAACCTGCTTGCCGAAAATGGCGCTCACGTCATTGATATATCCTTGCCTCACACCAGGTATGCGGTCAGTGCCTATTACCTCGTGGCAACTGCCGAGGCCAGCAGCAATCTTGCCCGCTACGACGGAGTGAAATATGGCCTTCGAACAAAAACTGATTTCGCTGACTCAGGACAGATGTATGAAAAGACAAGAAGAGAAGGCTTTGGAAAAGAAGTGAAGAGAAGGATCATGCTCGGAACCTTCGTTCTGTCTGCAGGATACTATGAAGCCTATTACAAAAAGGCCCAGCAGGCCAGGACACTTGTCAGGGAGGATTTTGAGAAAGCTTTTGAAAGTGTTGATTGCATGATAGCCCCTGTTTCTCCATGCCTTCCCTTCAAACTGGGGGAAAAGATCTCGGATCCTTTGCAGATGTACCTGGTGGATATCTACACGGTCTCGCTTAACCTCGCTGGACTCCCCGGCATGAGTATCAATTGCGGATGGGCCGACGGACTTCCAGTAGGCATGCAAATTATCGGAAAGCCCTTTGACGAACAGACTGTGCTGAGGGTAGGGCATGCCTATGAGATGATGGCGGGGAAAAAATAAATGGAATTCGAGCCGGTAATAGCTTTCGAAACTCACGTGGAGCTCAAGACAAAAACCAAGCTCTTCTGCGGTTGCGCAGTATCCTTTGACGCGCCCCCGAACACCCACATATGCCCTGTGTGCACCGGACAACCTGGGGCACTCCCTGTTCTGAACAAGAAGGCCGTTCAGTATACGGTGCGAGCCGGTCTTGCTCTAAACTGCACGATCAATAGAAAATCACGCTTTGCGCGCAAGAATTACTTCTATCCCGACCTGCCAAAAGGGTACCAAATTTCGCAGTATGAGTTACCCTTTTGCCAGGACGGCTACCTGGAGATTACAACTCCCGATGGGAGTCCTTATGCCGTGGGCATAAAGCGGATACATCTTGAAGAAGATGCCGGCAAGCTGGTTCATTCATCTTCCTCTTTTGAATCCTCAGAATACAGCCTGGTGGACTTTAACAGGGCGTGCGTACCGCTTCTTGAAATAGTGACAGACCACGAACGAAACCCACTGCGCTCTCCTGTGGAAGCCCGCGCATACCTTGAGAAATTGATTCAAGTGCTGAGATACCTTGACATAAGCGAGTGTGCCATCGAAAAAGGGCAATTCCGCTGCGATGTAAACGTCTCCGTGCGGCCAAGGGGATCCAAGGCCTTTGGAAACCGCGCCGAGATAAAGAACATGGCTTCCTTCAAGGCCATTATGGATGCGCTGGGCTACGAGATTGAAAGGCAATCAGAGAGTCTCAGGTCCGGTCGGAAAATTCCCCAGGAAACCAGGCTCTTTGACGAGGCGAAAAGGATAACGGTACCCATGCGAAGCAAAGAAGATGCTCCTGATTACAGATACTTCCCTGATCCTGATCTTGTCGATGTCGAACTTGACCTTGAGTTCATTGAAAGAATCAAGAAGACCATGCCAGAATTGCCTGATCAGGAAGCCAAAAGACTCACCGAAGAATACGGTATACCCAGAAGTGAAGTCCTGATCCTTACAAGGGATAAGCACGTATCCAACTATTTTGCCTCTTGCGCTTCTCAAACCAGGGACAGGAAGAAGCTGAGCCGCTGGATCATAAAGGAGCTTTTTAAGCTCCTTAACGCAAGCGGCATCCCGATTGAGAAGTGCCCTATAACCCCGAAGAACTTTTCCCGGCTCATCAACCTTCTTTCCGAGGGTGAGGTCACGGACACCATGGGAAGAAGCATCCTGGAAGAAATGTTCTCGGAAAAAGTTGATCCGCAATCCGTTGTTGCCAAAAGAGGTCTAAAACCCATTCAATCTGCAAAAGTCCTTGAGAACTTGGTGGACCAGGTCGTAAAGAATAATCCCGATGCTGTTTCTAAGATCAGAGCAGGAGAGACAAAACCAATTAATTTCCTTGTAGGCCGGGTTATGCAAAAAACACAGGGGAGGGCTGATCCCAAAGTGGTCCGCGACATGATTGCTAAGAAATTCCCTTCTCGCCAGAAGAGCGGCAAAAAGTAAGTTTTCCTTCCTGCTTTTGGTCGCATCTAGGCTGTCAAACTTGAGGGAGTACCTTATCAATGAGACTGCGCCCGATCTCCATTATCCAGTATCAAAATGTATCCCCCAGACCCGAGTTGAACAGGCTGTGGCTTTCCCTGGAGGCATTTAAGAAGCAACTTGAGTACCTGTCCAAGAACAATTTTCAGGTTCTTGGCCTGGGTGATGCAATCAACTACATGGAACGGAAAAAGGAAGTGGGAAAGCTTCGCCCTATTTCCATCACTTTTGACAACGGCTTCATGGACTTCTATGAATACGTACTTCCAGTGCTGGCTGAATACTCTTGCCCTGCAACAGTCCTGGTTTCACCCCCCAAAGTTGGGCACCATGTCACCATGGCAGGAGAGAAAGTTTACTACGTCACCTGGTCCCTGCTCAAGGATCTGTCGAAGGCCGGCATCACTATTGGCGCATACGAAGATCAGACCTGGAACATTAACGATATTTCAGAATCAACCCTATTAGACCATATCAGGCGATACAGGGAAACACTTGAAAGCAAGCTCGGCATCAAGGTTCTTTACTTTGGCGTCAAGGAAGGGGTCCCGAACCCCAGGATAAGAGATTTCTTGATATCTGAAGGATATCGCGCTTTCCTCACACAGTGCCCTACGAACACGAAAGCGGACCTTTACGCAATAGGGAGGATACAGGTAGATGATGACGACTTTAATATTTTCCTTACCAAGATTTCAAGAACCTATCTTTTCTTCAAAGATCGAAAGAGCTGGAAATACATTCGCGACTATAGCCTTGACAAAGCGGCGCACAAGCTCTCTGAATCTTATGATAAAATAAGAAAAAGAAAATCACATTGAATCATGCTCAGGGTTCTTCACATACATACTTTGCCTATCATCAGCGGCTCGGGAATCAACACTTTTCTAACTATGAAAGGCCTTGACAAAACGCGCTACCAAGTTGAGCTTGCCTGTGCTCCGGGTGGTCCGCTGATAGACCTGGTGAAACGCAATGGAATGAAGGTTAGGGAACTGAAACATCTTGTTCAGCCTCTCAGCCCAACACATGATGTTCTTGCTCTGGCTTCCTCTTACATGCTTGTCAACAAGAATCGCTATGACATTGTTCATACGCATAATTCAAAGGCCGGGTTCATTGGTAGACTTGCTGCCAGGCTGTCCCGCATCCCTGTCATTGTTCATACTGTGCATGGTTTTGCCTTCCATGACCAGGAGCCCCCCTGGAGGCAGTTTCTTTTTCGGAACTTGGAACGCCTGGCTTCCCACTGGTGCGATAGGATCATTTTCATCTCCCAGCCCCTCATGGACTGGGCATTTCGGGAAAACATTGTGGATGCGCGCAAAACAGCCAAGATCTACTCCGGTATCGAGCTCGACCACTTTCAACCTGTAACGGCTAGTGAAAAGAACAGGATCAGGGAAAAATGGCACTTGAACCAAAAGGATGCAGTGATAGGAATCGTCTCCAAGCTCTGGGAAGGAAAAGGACACGCAATATTAATCCACGCTTTTGCCCAAATTAAGAAACAGATACCCCAGGCCAGGCTGGTCATAGTTGGAGAAGGGTATCTCTACCCCGAGCTTGCTCGCCTGGTGGAGCGGCTTGGGCTTTCGGATTCCGTTGTGTTTACAGGGTTCCTGATGGATGTGGCTGAGATCATTGCCACCTTTGATGTCGCGGTTCTCCCTTCCTTTTTTGAAGGCATGGGCAGGGTCTTACTGGAGGCGATGGCCATGGAGCGCCCCGTGGTAGCCAGTGCGGTGGGAGGCATCCCTGATCTGGTTGCAGACGGCGTAAACGGATTTCTTGTCCCGCCCGGCGAAGTCAAAAAGCTGAAGCAGGCTATTGTGAAGCTCCTTGAAGACAAAAAACTTGCCCGGAGATTTGGCAAGCAAGGAAGAAAAAGGGTTACTGAACAGTTCAGCGCACAGACCATGGTGGAATCAATAGATCAGATTTACTGTGAACTACTATCAAGGAAAGGAATACAAATTGAGCCGTAGCATTGTTTGGCAGATCGTTCTGGGCGCCATTCTTGTAGTACTCGCTCTACCCCATGTAAGAGCACTTTATTTTGGCTCCGGGCTGAGGTGGCAATACATACTCATTTTTTCTTTTGTTCTTTCCTGCTTGTTAACTCCTTTTTGCCGATTGCTGGCTTTGAGATTAAATATCCTGGACAGGCCCGATTGGCGCAAGATTCATGCTCAACCCACTCCTCTTATGGGCGGTGTGAGTATTTACCTTGCCTTTTCAATGTCGCTTCTAATAAACGGCATCTTTCTCCCCGGCATGAAGGCTCTTTTGCTGGGCGTCACACTTGTATTTCTCGTGGGCCTGATTGATGATATCAAACCTTTGCCCGCTCTTTTGAAACTGATCCTCCAGGTCCTGATCTCTCTGCTTGTGATTCTATGGGGCGACATACAGTTTACATTTTTCTACACGTCTGACTGGGCACCATTTGTAAACATTCCCCTAACAGTGCTCTGGATGGTGGGACTTACGAATGCAATGAATTTCTTTGACGGAATTGACGGCCTTGCAGCCGCAATATCCATGACCACCGCTCTCTTCCTGGGAATAATAGCATTCAAGACCTTCCAGCCAGCGCTCGGCTGGATTGCTGTTGCTCTCATAGGCACATGCGCCGGTTTTATGCCTTACAATTTCAGATTTGGAAGTCCGGCTCTTTTATTTATGGGTGATGCCGGGAGTACTTTTCTGGGGTTTACCCTGGCAGGACTGGCAGTCATGGGGGAGTGGTCCACAACCAGCCATTTTGTTTCACTTTCTGCGCCTCTCTTGATCTTTGGAATTCCTATTTTTGACATGATTTACGTAAATCTCTCGCGCATCAAGAACCGACAAGCCAAGAATTTCTTGGAGTTACTGAGCTGCACTAACAAAGACCACTTACATCATAGACTACTCAGTCTTGGGTTTGCGAGAAAGGAGACGGTTTTTATCATTGCAACCATGTCCGCCTGCCTCGGTGTAAGTGCGCTAATAATCATGAACCAAAAAGCCCTTGAAGCCCTGCTTGGGCTATTTCAGGCCCTTCTAATCCTGGCCCTTATAGTCCTTTTAATGCTCAAGGGCCGTGAGCGCATACCCGCCGAGGGAGACAGAAGGACCTTCAGGAGGCGCCGCGAAGACAGGTGATAATTCGTTGGCTAAATGGTTATGATGTTCAGGGCAATCGTGGAGGAGATAAGAAAAAAAAGGGTTCCGGCAAGAATTTTTGTTGACAATGACCTGGCTTTCATTTATAAGGCAAAAACTTCTTTTATTGAAGCAGGGAACGCTTTGAAGAAAATGGTAATGAACAATCTATCCAGGTGCAGCTTTTATTTTTACTTTTTTAGGGGAGGTCTGCCCATGGATTGATTGTTCCTTACTTACTTGTTTAAAAAAGCCGTGGGCAGATCAAAGCCCCCGGCTTTTTTATTTTATGATTCTTATCCCCTGATGCTTGAAAGGGCTAACAGGCCGTTTGATGATGAAATGAATATTGCACTTATAGGATACAGATGCAGCGGTAAAACTGCGGTCGGGAAAGTCCTGGCTCGGCAACTGGGGAGAGATTTTCTCGATACGGACAGCGTAATTGAGGGGCATGAGGGCTGTCCCATTGAGACTATAGTTTCTACAAGGGGATGGGAATATTTCCGGAGCATTGAGAAAAGTGTCATTGAGCGGATTTCGAGACAGGAAAACCTGGTCATTGCCACTGGAGGGGGGGCGGTCATAGATAAAGAAAACGTTACAAACCTTAAACAAAATGCGTGGATTATATGGTTAAAAGGAAGTCCCAGAGTCCTTAAAAGCAGAATGGAGAAAGAGCAGAGATCAGGAAAAATCAGACCGTCTCTGACAGGAGCAGATCCTTTGGTAGAAATAAGCCAGGTCCTTGACACGAGAAATCGACTCTACGCACAGGCTGCAACCTTTGTCATTGACACTTCAGCTCTCACGGTTGAGGAGGTCGCAGCAGCAATTATAAGCAAACTCCCAAAAGCAATGTGAGAACAGGCTGTGGCAGGTAATACAATCGGAAAAGCTTTTAGAGTCACTACGTTTGGTGAGTCACATGGAGAAGGTCTTGGCGCAGTAATTGACGGGTGCCCTCCCGGGATCAGCCTTTCACCCGAGGATTTTGCCGTGGAGATGAGGCGACGGAGGCCGGGAACAAGTTCCGTGGCAAGTCCAAGGAAAGAGCAGGATATGGTTGAAATCCTCTCCGGAGTGTTTGAAGGTCTCAGTACAGGTGCCCCCATCACTCTTTTTATACGAAACCAGGATGCGGACAGTACGCCTTACAAGGTGCTGAGCCAATTTTTCCGTCCGGGCCACGCCGACTACACTTACTTCAAGAAATACGGCCATTTCGATCATAGGGGGGGAGGAAGGTATTCTGCCAGAGAAACCGCGGCACGGGTTGCAGCAGGCGTGGTGGCAGGTAAGGTCCTGGAACGTCTCGGAATTCGGGTCGTAGCATACACCCTCGAGCTTGGCGGAGTGAGGGCCAGAAGCTTTGACTTGAAACTTGTTGAGAAAAGCCCCTTTTTCTGCCCCGACCTGACAGCATCAACAAAAATGGAGAAGGT
Organism: Deltaproteobacteria bacterium; assembly: GCA_019310485.1. GTDB lineage: Bacteria > Desulfobacterota > DSM-4660 > Desulfatiglandales > HGW-15 > JAFDEF01. The sequence goes on from JAFDEF010000027.1 coordinate 30,186, forward strand.
GGTTTCTGAAGCAAGAAAACAGGGAAATTCCCTTGGAGGTATTGCCCAGATTAACGTTACCGGCTGTCCTGCGGGGCTTGGCGAACCGGTGTTTGATAAGTTAGATGCAGATCTCGCAAAGGCGGTTATGTCCATTGGTACTGTCAAAGGCGTAGAAATAGGAGCAGGCTTCCAAGTAGCAAAGCTTAAAGGTTCTGAGAACAATGACCCCTTGACTCCGGAGGGATTTTGCTCAAATAGGGCCGGGGGTATTCTCGGCGGTATCTCGAATGGAGACGAGATCGTCCTCAGGGCTGCTATGAAGCCGATACCATCCATAGGTTTGGAACAGGATACGGTTGATAGGAATGGAACCCGAGGCAAAATTAAGTTTGGCGGAAGGCATGATACAGCTTCTATTCCACGCATTATTCCTGTGCTTGAAGCAATGGTCAAAATTGTTTTGGCGGATCATTACTTGCGCTCCAGGATGTTTGTTGCCAGCAAACCTCCTGGTAAAAAGTGTTAACAGGTTGCTAAAAAGTTCAACTGGTGCATCACAAATCCGCCCAGTTGCTAGAGGAATTGAAGTGGGGAAAAGGCCGTGACCGGCTTGGAAGAATGCCGCTAGAATCATGAGCCTATGCCATAAAAAAAATGGAGCAAACCGGAGGAAGTTGAGACATCATGGAAAAGCTCAGGCTTACATCAATAAAAAATGGAGGGAACAACAGCCGAACAGTTGTCGCTGTAAATCATGTAAAGGTGGGCAAGGATTTTGTGGTGATTGCCGGTCCCTGCAGCGTGGAGAGCGAGGAACAAACAATAGAGACCGCCCATAGAGTTAAGGAGGCAGGGGCCAATATGCTCAGGGGCGGTGCATTCAAACCCAGGACTTCTCCTTATGACTTCCAGGGCCTTGGCCTTCGGGGCTTGAAAATCCTTGAAAAGGCTAAGAGAGAAACAGGGCTTCCAATAGTGACTGAGGTCACGGATCCTCGCGATGTTTCCTGGGTAAGCGAGTACGCAGACGTCTTGCAGATCGGGACCAGAAATATGCAGAATTTTTCTCTTCTAAAGGAGGTGGGAAAGGTAGGAAAGCCTGTGCTCCTTAAAAGGGGAATGTATTCCACGCTTAAGGAATGGCTCAATTGTGCAGAATATGTGCTTTCTGAGGGAAACCCCAACGTAATTCTTTGTGAAAGGGGGATAAGAACTTTTGAGACCTACACAAGGAACACCCTGGATCTCAGCATTGTTCCCTGTGTTAAAGAGGTTTCTCACCTCCCTGTGATCGTGGATCCCTCTCATGGAACGGGAAGGTTGAGCCTCATTGAATCCATGAGCCTTGCAGCAATGGTAGCTGGTGCAGACGGGGTCATGATTGAGGTGCACCACAATCCATGTGAAGCTTTGTGTGACAGGGATCAAGCAATGCCACCCCCGATGTTTGCAACACTAATGAGGAAGCTTCGATTTCTGAGTTCCTATATGAATGAAATAAATCACGAGATGTACAGAACGGCATTGGAGCATGTAAAGTGAAAACCCTTAAGGTTCACGGCAGTAAAGGTATTTCACGCATTTTCATTGGTGAGAGGCTACAAAACTTACAAAAGTATACTGATTCAAGGCAAGTTGTGATTATAACGGATAGAAACGTCAGGAACCATTATTCAAAGGATTTGCCGTCTTGTTATATTATTGAAATCGGTACTGGTGAAACTATGAAAAACCTGGATACGGTTCAACGCATATACCTGGACCTTTTACGACTCGGGGCAGACCGTTCTTTTTTTATTGTCGGAATTGGCGGAGGAGTGGTCAGTGATATCACCGGGTTTGTTGCTTCTACCTACCTTCGAGGACTGAGATTCGGGTTTGTTTCTTCAACATTGCTCTCCCAGGTGGATGCCGGTGTGGGAGGTAAAAACGGCGTGAATCTCAGAGGCTATAAAAATCTAGTCGGCACTTTCAACCAGCCTGAATTTGTCATCTGTGACACAGACTTGCTGAAGACCCTTCCAGAGAAAGAAGTCCGCTGCGGTTTGGCCGAGGTAGTAAAGCATGCCTGCATAGGCGATGCCTGCTTATTTTCTTATCTTGAGGCTCATTATAAAAAAGCTCTTGCTCTGGACAGGGACGTCATGGAGAAAATCATACATGATTCGGTTGTTATAAAATCATCAATTGTAAATAGAGATGAAAGGGAGAGTGGAGAGCGCATGAAGCTAAACTTTGGCCATACACTAGGACATGCGATCGAGAAAACCACGGGCATTCCCCATGGAGAAGCAGTAGGCTTTGGTATGTTGGTGGCTTCAAGACTTTCTTTTAAAAGGGGCTGGCTCTCAAAACATGAAGTGACAAGGATTGAGGCACTGCTCAAGAAACTAAACCTTCCCACTCGCCTTAAGGTAGATGGAAATCTAGTAATTGAGGCTATGACAAAAGATAAAAAAAGGAGAAGCGAAAGCCTCAACTTTGTTTTTCTCCATGGCATTGGTGAGGCCTTCGTTGAACAGATACCAATTAAAGAACTTGGGGCAGGGATAAATGAAATAATACGATTGTAGATGTGGCCAGCCCTAACGCAATTGTTTCCAAAAGATGAAAGATAACATCCGAGGGAAGTTTATGAACTTAGAACAGATCAGGAAAGATATTGACCAAATTGATTCCATGATTCTTAAAATATTGACCCGTAGGATGGAGCTCGTCCTGGTGGCCGGGAAACTTAAATCCCGCATTGAGGATAGGGAAAGAGAAAGAGAAGTTCTTGAAACGATCAAAGAAAAGTCAACACGGCCTATAGATGCCGGTTTCATTGAAAAAATCTATGCGGAAATTATCAAAGAAAGCAAAAACCTCCAGGGAAAAAACTATAAACTGGTCGCATTCCAGGGTAAACACGGGGCATTTGGCGAAGTTGCATCACGGGTTTGGAACAGCGAGCTTATTCCGGTCCCATGCCCTGAATTTAGACAAGTTTTAGAAGGGGTTGAATCCAAACTTTATGATTATGGCATTGTTCCTGTGGAAAACAGTCTTGGCGGGTCCGTGGAACAAGTGAACCGCCTTCTGATTAACACAGAACTCTCTGTGGTCGGAGCAGTGGAGCTTCCTATACACCTCTGCCTTTTGGCGCCACCGGGAACCGATTATAGGGAAATACGAAAAGTGTACTCACATCCCCAAGCGCTTGCACAATCCCGAAACTTCCTTCTAAGGAACAAACTGGAGCCTGTTGAATACAGCGATACTGCCGGCGCGGCGAAAATGTTAGCGGAAGAAAGGCTCAAAAGATCTGCGGCAATTGCCAGCAAGCTTTGTGCTCAACTCTACAATCTGGAAATTATCAAAGAGAATATAGAAGACCTTGATAGAAATCTAACACGCTTTCTCCTGCTTTCCAGGGAAAAGAGCGGAGAGCAGGGAAAGAAGTGTTCCATCATTTTTTCCACAGAGCACAAGGCTGGAACTCTTTTCCGCGTGCTTGAAGTATTTGCGGAGGCAGGAATTAACCTGACAAGAATTGAGTCCATTCCTAATGAGCCGGGTAACTATGCATTTTTCCTCGATTTCGTGGGATCTGACAGGGATCTCAAGGTTGTCCAGGCGCTCGAAAAAATAGCAGAAAGAACCACTGATTTGAAGATGTTAGGCTGCTACACAGAGAGGAAGCCGGAATGAGAATACTTGTCATTCGCGCCGGGCACCACCTTCAGAAAGCACATGGATATCGCAAAAGGGCTCCTTTCAGAGGACGATCATCTCCTGGCCGAGATCGTGTTTAATCCTTACACACCAAGGCAAATTGAAGAGATCGGCTCCCAACTGGCCTACATCACTCACATAATAAGGGACAGGGATTACGACGAGATGCAGAAGTTCCTCAATAAGCTAAGGAGAAACATTGAATAATCTTAAACTCGAACAAAGCACTGAGCTTTCAATGGCAAAAATTCCGCTGGAGGGAAAAAGAAGTTTGCCCGGGAATAAACCCAGGATCTGTGTCCCCATTTTGGCCAAAAATACTGAGGAGGCTCTGAAAAAAATCGCCAGAGCTAACTCGCTGGCGGACATACTGGAGTTCCGTTTGGATGTAATGCATTCATTTTGTCTTGAAAAGATGCTTCGAGTTGCGTCCAGACCCGTGATCGTCACATATAGGTCCAAGAAAGAAGGGGGGGAAGGAACGGCTGATTATGACACTCGGACTCGTTATCTATTGGATGCCATTGAGAAAGGAGCCGATCTTGTAGACGTGGAGCATAGCATGCCAATGGAATTCAAGGACAGAATTTTTCTCAACCGCGGCAACTCTAAGATTATTACATCTTTGCACCTTATGGACGGAACCCCTGAACTGGAGGAACTAAAAAAGATCTTCATAAGGCTTGCCGGTACAGGTGCCGATATCGTGAAAATCATAACAAAGGCAAAGGTGTTTGAGGACAATCTTCATGTCCTGGATTTAATCCCCATGTCTTTAAAAGTAGGCACTCCAGTTATTGCCTTCTGTATGGGACAAATGGGTCAGGTGAGCAGGATCTTTTGCTGCCCACTTGGCGGCTTCTTAACTTTCGCATCCCTTCAAGAGGGACAGGAGTCTGCCGATGGACAGATTCCTGCCGTGGAAATGAGAAAGATATTGGAAAAATTCCCGGTATGACCATAGATCAACATACAAAGCTTTACGGCGTAGTGGGCCACCCTATAGGTCACTCCCTTAGCCCTACCATGCACAATGCCGCCTTTTACGCAACCAGAGTCAATGCAGTCTACCTGGCTTTTGATACGACGGATATTGAAGGCTGCATCAAGGGGATAAAAGCCCTTGGAATTAGAGGAATGAGCGTGACCATACCCCATAAGTCCGCGGTGATACCTTTCCTTGATGAACTGGATGCATTGGCCGAACAGATAGGCGCAGTCAATACCATTGTCAACAATCATGGGTTTTTGACAGGTTACAACACTGATGCGGTCGGAGCGCTCAGGGCCTTGGAGGAAAAAGTCGAACTTGAGGGCAAGACATGCGTAATCATAGGGGCAGGAGGCGCTGCCAGGGCTATAGGCTTTATTTTAAAAAATCACGGCGTACGCCTGAGCATTTCCAACCGTTCAGTTGAGTCAGGAGAAAATCTGGCCAGATATCTAGATTGCTCCTTTGTGCCTTTAGCTGAGATAGAAAACGTCAGCATGGACATCTTGATCCATTCCACACCGGTAGGTATGTATCCTCACGATGAACAATGTCTTATTCCTAGGGAAATTTTGACAAAAGAGATGGTTGTGATGGACATCATTTACAACCCTCTTGAAAGCACGCTCCTGAAGAGGGCTAGGAGCCAAGGCTGCTTGACTGTTGACGGACTCGGCATGTTCATTCACCAGGGGGCAGAACAGTTTAGACTATGGACCGGTCTTGAAGCCCCAGTAGAGATCATGCGTGGAGAAGTGGAACAGGCATTGAGGGTGGGTACATGAAAGCGATCAGGATCAGATCATCTATTAATGAGACCGCCACTATTCCCGGATCCAAAAGCATTACCCACCGGGCCCTTATTGCGGCCGCTTTGGCGGATGGAGAAAGCCTGCTCAAAGGATCTCTTTCCTGTGAAGACACCCTTTATACTGTTAACGGCCTGCGGGAGCTGGGCGCAAGGATAGTTGCTAATGAAAACAACATGAAAGTTATTGGAACGGGCGGACGATTCGAGCATGCTTCCGGCATAAGAAGTATTTATCTGGGGAATTCGGGCACTTCTTATCGTCTCCTTCTATCAACTGTTTCGCTTGCAAAAGGACGCTACATTCTTAACTGCACCCCGCGTATGCAGCAGAGGCCGGTAGGGGAACTGGTTAAGGCTTTAAACAAGCTGGGAGCCAAAGCCACCTGTACCGCAAAAGAGGAGTTCCCTCCCGTGTACATCAACACGAAAGGTATTCGGGGAGGAAGGGTTGAGCTTAGAGGAGAGCAAAGCAGTCAGTTCGTATCTTCGCTTCTTCTGGCAGCCCCCTATGCTGAAAAAGACACCGAGATTCAAATTAGCGGAGCATTAATTTCCCGACCTTATGTGGACATCACCATTGATGTGATGAGAAGGTTTGGAATTCAGGTTCACCGCGAAGGGTACCGCTCTTTCAAAATTCCCGGAGGTCAAAGATATGCAAGTTGCAATATTAGCATAGAAGGAGATGTCTCGAACGCTTCTTATTTTTGGGCTGCTGCAGCCGTGACAGGAGGTACAGTAACCACTAGAAACATTAACCCTTACAATACCCGCCAGGGAGACATAGCTTTTCTTGATATACTGGAGCAAATGGGCTCACGTGTTGAGAGGGAAAAAGATCAGGTAACCATTCACGGCGGAGCACTTTCTGGAATCGAGGTTGACATGAATGAAATGCCCGACATGGTGCCTACGCTTGCGGCAGTGGCCCTGTTTGCAAGAGGCAAAACCGTTGTGCGAAACGTCCAGCACTTACGCCATAAGGAGAGCGACCGCCTGAGCTCCATTGTGCTTGAATGGAGTCGGCTCGGGGGCAAAGTCGAAGAGTTGCCGGATGGTCTCATCATCCATGGGGGGAAACCTCTCTCGGGAATCGCCGTTGATCCTCATGACGATCACCGTATGGCTATGAGTCTTGCTGTTGTGGGGCTTAAGGTACCTGGAGTAGTGATTGCCAACGAAGGGTGCGTAAAAAAATCATTTCCTCAATTCTGGCAATTGTGGGACAAGCTGCAATAATAATCTCCTGCTAGAAGGCAATTCAACCTAAGAGGCACATGAGTCCGGCACTCAGTTTGGCTTAAACTGAGTGCCGGGTGATGCAAAGCCTGCCACAAACGAAGCGACAATTCTTCCAAAATCCGGGTAGGAAGTGGCCTTAACGGCCACCCCCTCCCGACAGAACGGCTCGTACCGGCCAGGTAAGCCGCTCTTCGATTAGCGACTGAACAAGGGTTGTTCAAGAGATCG
>JAFDEF010000007.1 GCA_019310485.1 Deltaproteobacteria bacterium
TCTACCACTACACCGGATTTTAAGCACCCCACTCCAATGTTTTCGGACACTTGGATAAGCAAAATTGAAGAAATCCCCCATTTAGGGCCCCGGGATTGACAAACTTGGGTTAGAATCATCCACGGAAAGGGAAAGGGTGTATTGCGCCGAACTGTACACTCGCTTCTGGAAAAAGACCCCTTTGTCTTGGATTTCAAACTGGACACAGGCCCTTCAGCATGGGGGGCAACCCTTGTCCGACTGAGGCCCAAACAAACCCATTAGGTTCTCGCATGCTGTCTATGTTTCCAGGTGCAATCTCCATTGAGAAGGTCTTTTTGAGGCCTGCTTCAGATAGGTTAACTCCTGCGAAGATACCTGCCCTTGAGAAAGGTTTTTACCTGTTCAAAAGACTCTGGAGTTAGAATCTTTCCTGATTTGACTACTGCCACGGGCCAGCCCCTCAACTTCTTGCCCTGGTGCAGGCAATAATCGGATCTAGAGGCTGCAATCCGGGGCGTTACCACTTTTTCGAGAATCGGGTCGATTATTACGAGATCAGCATCGGTTCCAGGCAAAAGAGTCCCTTTTTGCGAGTAAAGACCGAAAATCTTAGCCGGCGAAGCAGACATTTTTTCGATCAGAGTGGTGATTGGGAACTCATGTTTCCAGGCGCCATCCAGGAGTGAAGGCAAGTGTGTTCCCACTGCTGGATATCCAGGCGTGATTTCCCACAGGCTCAAGCCGGTTTTTTTTTCATCCGTGGACATGGGCGTGTGATCAGAACCAATACTATCAATGATATTTTCAGCGAGCCCATTCCACAATACGTCCTGGTCTTCCTTTTTCCTTACTGGCGGAACCATCTTGTAAAGAGGGTCAGTATCCTGCCTGATGTCAAGGGTCAAGTATGGAGACGTTGTTTCAAAATAAAGGTTCTTATGTCTGCGCCTTAGCTCCTTGGCAACATCCACTGATTCTTTGCAGGAGAGGTGAACAAAGTATATTCTTGCCCCCGATTGCATGGAAAGAAAGGAAGCCCTCTGAATCGCTTCGGCCTCAGCAAAACCGGGGTGGCTCCTTTCCCACTCTTCCAAGGAATAAGAAAGAGGTTTCGCCAGTTTGAGCTTCTTTGTGGCCATGTTTACAAGCCGGTAGTTTTCTGCATGGATGTTAAGCACGGCATCATTTCCCAGGCCTGCCACTGTTTCCATCAACTGTATCAGGAAGTCATCCTCGACTTCCGGAATGAGTCCGGGGATTCCGCACATGTAAGCTTTAAATGATTTGATTCCATATCTGGAATAGTAGATGGGAATTTCCTCCATCTGCTTTTGGTTGAATATCACCAGGTGGAGAAAAATATCACAGAAGGCCCCTTTCTCAATCTTTCCGATAATATCATCCAGCCTTTTCAGGTAGGGTTCTTCACCGCCTATATAAAGGCCAAGCGTTGTAACCCCGTTTAAAAGGGCTGATTTTGTTTCAGTGACAATTTCCACGTCAAAGTCTTTGAAAATTCCCAGGTGTACGTGCGGGTCAATGATTCCCGGGGCAATTAATTTGCCCTTCAATTCCAGAACAAAGGCCTCCTTGTCAGATAGGTTTTCGCCTATTGAGTGGATTTTCCCATCCTGGATCTTGATGTCAAAAGGGAAGATTCCCTTGAAAGGAATTATGCAATTTCCTCCTTTAAGAAGCAGTGGTCGGTCTTCGAAAAAAACACTTTTGCTCAACGATGAGGCAAGTGACTCAGAGCCCTGAATCCACTCAGGGATAAATTTCTCTATCCTATTTTTCTTCAAATATTCGGGTATAAAAGGGGAGAACTCTTTGCCCATGGGAACACTGCCCTCAGCTAGCCTCGACGGCCGCCATAGAGGCTTCCAGGGCAGACCTTATTTCAGATTCTGTGCCTGCCAGGAACAATCTTCCGAAACGGCCAAAAGGATTAAAGTGGACAAGCTGGATGTCAGATGACTTCTCAGCCTCATTGGCAGCAACGACAATATATGCGGCAGGGTCAACTTCAAGGACCAGGAGCGATTGCCCCGGCAGCAGAAGATTGCCTTTCCTGGTTTTATTTATTTGCTGGGCCTGATAAGGATTTACCTTGTCGATAATTTTAGAGGAAACTACACTTGGTTTCAGCCGCTCGGAAATGTCCAACCCGCAAGCATTCAGTATTGCGCTGCCTGCGTCTTTCACGCTGTCAACGCTGAAGGAATGAATTTCAAGCACTCCAAATTCCCGTTCAACCATTTGAAGCCCCGGTTTTGCATCAGAGCTCTTGAGCGCACCATCAAGCAGATTATAGACTTCGCTACCAGGTGCGAGCTCCATCCACAGTTCGGCCATGTTGGCGAGCGCTACGTCCCCGTTCAATTCGGAACCCAAAAAGGCCGCAAATTGAGGCTGCATGCTGTCAATGAAAGCATATGTCCTTAATTGAAAATGTTCTTCAGCCATAGAAGGTAGCTTTGAAAGAATTCCCCGTTAGTTTTTTCCTTTGGAAGGCTTCATGAGGCCGGGCAAAGCCTTCATCGTTTCATCGCTCGGCCTGGCAATGACATGAACGGAGACTATTTCTCCTATTTTCTTGACAGCGGCAGCACCGGCATCTACCGCCGCCTTTACAGCCCCGACATCTCCTTCCACAAAGACGGAGACATACCCGGCACCAATCTCCTTGAGCCCAACCACTTCTATGTTGGCTGATTTCACCATCGTGTCCATAGCCTCAATTGCCCCAACCAAACCTTTTGTTTCAACCATGCCTAGAGCCTTCATTTATTCCTCCTTATTTTTTGTGTAAACTTCTTTCTTGTTTATTGTCACTTGGTCAAGAATCCCTATTACCGCAGCATCTATCGGAAGATTCTTGTCTCCTACCGCGTTAGTGGCGGGTGCTCCGGTGGTGACGGCAACAATCTCCGATAGACCGGCCCCGACAGTGTCAAGTGCCAGAAAGGCTTCACCAACCGGGTTTCCCTCATCATCAATGTTTTTCAACACAAGAAGCTTGTAAGGGCTCAGACCCTCTCGCTTAATGGAGGACGTAGCAAAACCTATAACTTTGCATAGCTTCATGGCGACTCCTATTGTTTTACTTGTTTAGCAGTTTGACAAAGCAATCCAGCACATAATCTATGTCTTCCAGGGTTGTAAAAAAATGAGCAGCTATTCTCACTACATCTGCTCTTGCCGAGGCGATCACATTTTCTTCTCTGAGGGCAAGCTCAAAATCATGTGCATCGCCCGGCACCCTTATGGCCGTATTCGGGGCCTTGATACTCAAGTCTGAGGGGCTCACCAGGTCGAGGCCTCTATCAAGCGCTCCTCTTATGCAATGCTCTGAGAGGGCGTTTGTCCACGCGTAAATGTTTTCTACCCCAACCGTGTTTATTATTTTCATCCCACCCCGTGCAATATAAGCTGTTGGCACGGGCGGAGTTCCATTGTCAAAGCGCCTCGCATCCTTTGCATACACGAAGTTATGGATATCAAAAGCAAAGGGGTTTTTCTGTCCAAACCAACCTGTAAAAGAAGGATTAAGATACTCGACAAGTTCTTTCTTAACATACAAAAAGGCTATGCCTGGTACACCGAGAAGGTACTTGAGATTTCCTGAGGCCAGAAAATCTATATCCAGTTCTTTGACATCCAGTGGATGGGTGCCGAGACCCTGGTAAGCATCCACATATACCAGCGATCCTTTTTCATGGATTTTAGGGATAATACGCCCAAGGTCCTGTCTGAACCCGTTGTAGTAGTATACGTCGCATACAGAGCTTATAATCGTGTCTTCATCCACATACTTGTCGTAATCTTCAACTTCAATAATCCCGTTCTTCAAAGGAAGGAACTGCACCTTGAAGCCATACTTTTGTTGAGCCTGCCATACAAGTCCTACGGTTGGAAATTCGGCGTCGGTTACCACGACCTTTTTCCTTTTTGTATTCAAGGGAAGAGAGCTTGCCACAGCGCTTGTCAGTTCAGAGACAGATGTTCCTATTGCAATTTCGCTTGGGTCTGCATTAATGATTTTCCCGAATTCCTCTTTGGCGTAGTGGATTTCTTCCATCCACCTATCCCAGTCCATACCCATTCTATTCCAGTTGTCAAGGTATTCTGCGGCAGCCTCCCTTGTGAATGTGGACTGCGGGGCTTGGGAGCAATTTGCAACGTGAATATGAGTCTTCAAAAGTGGAAACTGATTCCTCCAGTACTCCATGTCAAAAGGAGGCACCGGCTTTGTTTTGCGTTCAACACCAACGCGGTCCGTGATATCAGAGGTGGAGAGGAAGGGAGGAATAAATTTTTCCCGGGCTTCTTCTGGACCTGTTTCTTCGACATGTGGCCTTTTTGGTTCAGCGGGGCTGACTCCCTGGTGTGTCAAGAATCGTATGCCGTATTTTTCCGCTTTCTCTTTTGCAACACTTGTAATGATATCTTCTGATCCGACGCGGATTTCTTTTTTGCCCGCCCTGTAGGCAAGGTCTATATCTTCTCCGGTTAATACGTTCCTCACGGGGAAACCTCCATTTGTGCGCAAATGATCCCGGTCAGGGGGCTATAATAGTAAAATAGCTCAAAATGTAAAGCATAAACCTTGGCAGTAAGTGCATAGGAATCCGTGCAAAAATAAATTTTGCTATTTGCACCTAGCCTCAGTAACCCATAAAAATCTTAGGCAGAATCATTGAAAACCAAGGTACGTATGTCACGACAAACAAAAAGCCGATCATGGTTAAAATATAGGGCAAAATTGGCTTGATGATTGATGTCAACGGTATCTTTGCAATTCCCGAGGCAATAAACAAGGACAGGCCAAAAGGGGGCGTGGTGAATCCGATTCCAAGATTCATGACAACAAAGGTGCCGAAATGCACTGGATGAATTCCCAGTTTCACTGCCACAGGAAAAAGAATGGGAACTAGAATAACGACGGAGAGAGAGGCATCGAAAAACATACCCATAGCCAAAAGAAGGATGTTTACCGCAAAGAGAAACATCCATTTGCCACCTGGAATACTGATCATGAAATTAGCGAGTTTCAGTGGAACCTGTTCTTTTCCCATGACCCAGCCAAAACCGTATGAGATCCCAACTACGAACATCACCACGCCGGAGATCACGGCAGACTTCCAGAGGATTTCAGGGAGCTGGGAGAGCTTTATCTCTTTATAGAAAACTACGGAAAGAAAGAATCCGTAAATAACAGCAACGGCGGCAGCCTCTGTGGCGGTGAAAATGCCAAGGATGATCCCCCCCAGGATAATAACCCCCATAAACAAGGAGAGGAATGATCTCTTGAAGGCGACAAGAAGCTCAATGAAAGTGGCCCTTTTTTCTTTGGGTAAGTTCTTTTTCCGGGCAATAATGTAAGTAAGAATCATGAGGATAATACCCATGCTGATTCCAGGGATGAAACCGGCCAGAAAAAGTGCCCCTATTGATGTATTTGTGAGGCTCCCAAAGACTACCATCGTAAGACATGGGGGGATCAGAACACCCATGCCACCTGCTGCAGTGACGAGAGCAGCGGCGAAATTAGGTGCATAACCTCTTTTTTTCATGGGGGGAATCATTACACTCCCGATGGCAGCGGTATCAGCCGCAGAAGAACCTGAGATATCGGAGAAAAAAATTGTAGCCACCATGACAACTATTCCCATGCCCCCCCTGATATGACCCACCAATGCATTTGAAAGATCCACTATGCGCTTGGAAATACCACCTGTTTCCATGAGCATGCCTGCCAGGACAAACAGTGGAACAGCCAGATACGGAAAATGGGCTAGGCCGGAGAAAATCTTTTCCGGGAGAATTTCAAGTGGAATCCCACCTGCAATTAGAGCTGCTGTTGTTCCCACTCCGATGGCAAAAACAATCGGTGCCCCTAAAACCAGGAGGAAGAAAAAAACAACAAAGAGGGTAATCGCCATATAGCCTAGTCCTTATCAGGTGTTCTTCTAAACAGTGCAATGGTTTGCACAATTATGTGGACGAGCATGATAAGAGCAGAGATTGGGAGCACTGCGTACACAAAAGAAACGGAATAGCCAAGTGCTGCAGTTCGCTGCATCTTCATCATGACCGTCAGTTTGTACCCATAAACCAGCAAAACCACCAACATAAAGATAATGGCAAAATTAATGATGATCCTCGCGATTTTTTGTGCACTCTCAGGAAAGCGTGAGAAGAAAATATCCAGCCGGGGGTGTTCGTCGTAGCGCAAGCCAACACTGGCTCCCAGAAGGCACATCCAGGCAAAAGCAAAAGTTGACATTTCCTCCGACCAGTCAAGGGGTTGATCCAGTACATATCTGAACAACACTTCAAGAAAAACCAGCACTGAGATGCCGGCTGTAAGCATGCCTGAGGTATGCCTTACAAGTGTGTTAAGGCGTTCACTAAAGTGTTCCAGCCTGCTCATGCGATTCTAACCTCACTTAGAAACTGGTCACTTGATCAGGGGACTCTCAAAAAAGGGGCCCCTGAAACAAATGTCTTTTCACTTTACAGCCTTGATCTGTCGTATAATGTCCGTGCCGACTTTCCTGGAATACTTGTCGCTCACGGACTGGGATGCCTTCCTGAAAGCATCAATATCTGCCACGTTAAAAAGCACCTTGTTTTCACGGACAAGTTTGCCGATTATTCGATAGTCTATATCTTTGGTGATTTTGACGCCCACGGGAATAACAGCTTTTGCTGTATCAAGTATGGCTCGCTGTACGTCAGCGGGGAGTGAGTCAAATTTTTTCTTGGACATGGTAAGAACAAAAGATTGGTATATATGATTGGTAATTGAAAAATAGGGGGCCACCTCATAATGTTTCATGATTTCATAAGAGTATGGTTCAAGACCTGCTGCATCCAGGACGCCCTGCTGAAGAGCAGTGTATACTTCCCCGAAGTTCATGGGCACTGCTTTTGCTCCCCAGGAATTGATGACATCAACGTAAAGGGGATTTTGAATGACCCTGTATTTCATTCCCGCCACATCCGAGGGTTTATAAATTGGCCTGTGCCTGTTGTAAATTCCCCGAAAACCAAGGTTCATACAGGCAAGAACCATTACTCCATGCTTTTCCATTTTCTTATTAATAGACTGGCCTATCGGACCATTCATCACTTTTATGGCGTGGTCAACGCTTCGATATAGAAACGGGATATCAATATACACCATTTGGGGTTCCCACAGTGCCAGAAGGGAGCTCTGCACAATGGCCATGTCAACTGTGCCGATGATTTCGCCTTCTATCGTGTCTTTTTCACCGCCAAGCTGGCCAGAATGGTAAATTTTGATGTTCACCTTGTCGCCAATCTTGTCTTCGAGCATTTGCTTAAACTTCTTGGAAACAACGGTGTACACAAAAAACGGGGGAGCCTCATTTGCAAGCGACAGCTCTATCTTCTTTGCTCTTGCCTGGGGGGGGTGAACGCCAACGGCAAAGGCTACTGAAATCAGGGCTACCGCGCACGACAAAAGAATTCTTCTTGCTTTTTTCATTTCCTATCCTCCATTCGTTAAAATGTTATTGATCACACATATGCCAAGAGGTCAATAAACTTGCTTTTTTCACCTCCTTCCTAAGGGTAAGCACGCTTTTCTAGTTCAAATACCTGAAACATTTATAGGTAGGTGAAGCCAGGCTTAAATAAGCCGGGCCTCACGTTCCAGTTGTATGACAAGTCTTCATTCCTATGGTAGGATGGCTATGACCCTCACCGGGAAGCCTGTCGCTTTTTCTGCCTTCGGGACCCCCACAAAGACCAGGAAGTCCCTGGGAGGCAATTGGTCCAGGTTGTTGAGCATCTCGATTTGCCACAAATTCTTTCCCAGAACGTATGACTCCAGGGGCCATCCCTTGTCAACACCACAGGTTATTCCACTGTCAGTGTCGGGGGTTTCATGACCGATTGCCCTTATCTTCCTCTTTTCAACGAGGTACTGAAGGGCCTCCTTGCCCCAGCCGGGATAGTGCTTCTGCCCCTTCTTGTCTTTTGCAAAAAAAGCATTCGGGTCAGTCCATCGGTAGCTCCAGTCGGTTCTCAGCATTACCATGGAGCCTTCGGGAATCGGACCATATTTTTCCTCCCATTTTTTGACGTCTGATAGCTTAAGCTGGTAGTCAAAATTATTGATGGCTTGTCTGGAGATGTCTATGACACATCCCGGAAGTACAAATTCATAAGGCGGAATTGCATCCACCAGTCTCATCCCCTTGTGAAAATGACCTGCTGCATCCAGATGGGTTCCATATTGACCGGCGTGTGTGAAGATCTGGACAGCTCCACCGTATATTGACTTCCTTTTGGGCTTGGGAAGGCCTTCCGGAATAGGGATGGAAGGGGAAAACGCGTGGGTCAAATCCACAAACTTATCTTTCGGGATCGAACTGATAGGCTTCCCCATTACAGTAGGGCCTTTTACCATGCTCATCCCACAACCGGAAAGGGCCAGGCACACTGCACCGATCAGGACTGAGTACATAATAGTGGTTTTCATTTTTTCATCCTCCTTCCGTTTATTAAAGTTCGGCGTTTTGTGTTGAACAGGTTACTGGTTAGCAAATGAACCTTTTCCCTCAAGCGTTTTGTTGGTGACGCCTGGTTAAGTTTTTCGCGGAGGCCAATCCCCAGGCTTCAAAAGGAGCCTTGACACAGTATCAAGACTCCCTCGCTTTTCTCTCGTTTTGGGAATCACACGATCCGCATTAATGCCCCATGCCGTACCGTAACTCAAAAGTTTATAAAATGCTTTGAGATCCCATGCCGGGTTATGCCCCTCTTCCCTTAAACGTTTGTATTCATCCAGAACCTCTGGGAACTTATATAGCACGAACCAGTTGAGTCTTGCCTTTTCAGGTATGTCTGGGTTCTTTTCGTACCACAAGAAAACTCCTTGCTCTTTGGCGATTTTCTTTGCCTCCGGGAGAAGCTTTTCATAGTCTTCAGGGTAAAATGGCGGAGAGAACGCTATTTTTTTGCACTCATTGGCCAGACATTCGCAAAAGGCGGTTATCATCCCTAGGATAAAGGATTTTCTGTTAAAGCAATGAGAGTGTTGATTTTTTTTGCTCAATAGTTGGTCCTCAACACGTATAGAAGTAGTTTCATACAAACCCGTGCCAAGCCTAGCCTGTGGCGAGGTACGCTTTTTTCATCATTTCGTTATTAAGCAAGTTTTCTGCCTTGTCGTGCAAAACGATTTTTCCCAGTTGCAAAACGTAGCCGCGGTCTGCTATTGATAAAGCCATATTTGCGTTTTGCTCGACCACAAATATCGTGACACCTTCCCTATTTACCCTCTGAATGATTTCAAAGGAATTTTCAACCAGCACGGGCGCAAGCCCCATGGAGGGCTCATCCATCAGCAAAAGCTTGGGCCGCGACATGAGGGCTCGGCCCATAGCCAACATTTGCTGTTCTCCTCCACTAAGGGTCGCCCCGTATTGTTTGAGCCTTTCTTTGATTCTAGGAAAGAGGTTAAATACCCGCTCCATATCCTGGGATATACCCCTAGGGTCATTTCTGAGGTAAGCGCCCAGCTCCAGGTTTTCAAGAACAGTGAGCCTGGGAAAGATTCTTCTATTTTCTGGCACTATCGACACACCCCTTTGCACAATCTTCCCGGTGGGGAGGCCGCTTATTTTATCTCCCATAAACTCCACTCTTCCCCGGGCCGGCTTCACGACACCTAGGATGGTTTTAAGGGTAGTTGATTTGCCGGAAGCATTCCCGCCCAACAGGCAAACCAGTTCTTTTTCTTCAATATGAACCTGGATATCTTCAAGAGCCTGGATTTTCCCGTAAAAAACGTCGACATCTATGAGTTCTAGGATCCTCACTTGTTATACTCGCCCCTTTTTGCGCCCCAGATAGGCCTGCACAACGTATTCATTGTCGGCAACTTCGTCATATGACCCTTCGGCTATCTTTTTACCGTAGTCAAGGGCGATCACTCGGTCTGAGATTGTTCTTACCACGTTAAGCTTGTGTTCGATAATAATAAAAGTGTACCCGTACTTGTCACGAAGATTTCTTATAAAGCGAGTTATCTCTTCGGTCTCCTTGGGATTCATTCCGGCCGAGGGTTCATCGAGAAGAATCAGGCGAGAGTCAGTGGCAAGGGCTCTGGCTATCTCCAGCCGACGCCTGTTGGCGTAAGAAAGGTTGATTGCTTTTTGCTTGTACCTGAAACCTGTAAGCCTGGCACCAAAAAGGCCAAGGTTTTCCTTGGCAACCCTTTCGATTCTTTCTTCTTCTTTCAGAAAACCCGGCAACCTGAAAAGTATGCTGAAAAGTCCCGACTTTGTTCTGCAGTGCTGGGCAACCATAGCGTTTTCGAGCACGGTCATGTTGGTAAAAAGCCTAAGGGTTTGAAAGGTTCTTGCAACCCCTTTTTCTACCACTTTATGGGGTTTTAAACCCGTGATTTCTTTCCCATCAAAGATTATGTGTCCGCTTGTCGGAGGATATATGCCTGTTATCAGGTTGAAAACAGTGGTTTTGCCAGCCCCATTCGGGCCAATGATGCTCAGGATTTCCCCTTCGTACACTTTTAGAGAAAGTCTGTCCACTGCGTGGAGACCGCCAAAGATCATTGTTAGGTCTTTCAGCTCCAGTAACACTCGATCTTTGTTAAGTTTTCCTTTTTTGAGTGGCTTTACAAAATCGTGGCTTCCGTCTCCGTAAAAAAGTTCTTCTGCTGCCTTAAGGGTCTCCGGTTCCTCGACTTCCTTTTTCTTGCGCTTGGGCCTGAGGCTTATCTCGCCCAGTATGCCCTGGGGTCTGAGGGCCATCAATACCACCAGCAAAAGCCCGTACCCTATCATCCTGAAAGCCCCATACTCTCTAAGCGCCTCCGGCAAAATCGAGAGAATAATAGCGGCAAGAATGACGCCCCAGATATTGCCAACCCCCCCCAGAATGAGCATGCAGTAAACAGTTACCAGTTGAGAGAACCCAAAGTTATTTGGAAAAACACCTCCCTGCCATGATGCAAATACAGCCCCCGCACCTCCGGCGATTGAAGCCCCGATTCCAAAGGCAAGAAGTTTCATGTAGGTGGTATTCACGCCCATGGCGTCAGCGGCAAGCTCGTCTTCACGCAAAGCTTCCCAACCCCTGCCCAGCCTGGAACGCTTGAGCCTGTAAGAAGCAAGAATTACCAGGAGGGCAAAAAACATGACGAGGTAGTAATATTGAGTGACAGTTCTGAAAGTAAACCCGAATATGTGGGCAAAGTCCAGGTCAGGGAGGCCATTCGGGCCGCCGGTAATATTAATTGGGCGATCTAAGTTCAAAAGCAGGAGCCGGACGATTTCAGCAAACCCCAGGGTCACGATGGCCAGATAATCTCCTGATACTCTCAAAGATGTGAACCCCAGACCCCAGCCACACGCTGACGCTGCAAGTGCACAAATCGGAACAACAAGCCAGAAGGGTAGATGGATATTCCAGTGTCCGGAGCAGAGCAGCGCATAGGTGTATCCGCCTATAGCGTAAAAGGCAACATAGCCAAGGTCAAGAAGCCCCGCGAAACCCGCAACCACGTTCAAACCAAGAGAAAGCATTATCCAGAGTCCTGCATTCCCGGCAATGCGTATCCAGTAATTATTCGGCATTATCCAGGGAATAACTACTACCACAGCGAGTATAAGAACGAGGCTTTGGAGAGGAATATCACCGATTTTTTTTTGGCCTAAGCTTGAAAGTGCCACCTTTAAACCTTTTCCGGTGCTTTTTCACCCAGAATTCCCCAGGGTCTTATGAGGAGAACCAGGATAAGAATGATGAATGAGACAACGTCCTTGTAAGTGGAAGAAATTAGTGTAGTAGCAAGGCTTTCTACAATTCCCAGGATAAAACCACCGACCATGGCACCGGGTATGCTGCCGATGCCTCCGAGTACTGCAGCTGTAAATCCCTTGAGCCCTGCCACATATCCGACATAGTAATCCACCTGCGTGAAGAGAAGGCCAACCAATGCACCTGCCGCTCCTCCAAGCGCCGAGCCAATTAAAAAGGTAAGCAAGATGATTCGGTTTACGTCAATGCCCATAAACGTGGCTGCCTCGGTGTCTTGCGCCGTAGCGCGCATTGCCTTCCCCATTTTGGTCTCTTTTACAAACCAGGTTAGAATCGCCATCAAACCGATAGATACACCGATAACCAGAAGCCTCATGAAGGAAATGACGGTTCCGCCAATGTGAAACACTTGTATTGACTTGGGAATCAGTGCTGATGTGTGAAAGAAGCGAATCTTCGCTCCCTGAAGGTTAAGTACGAGGTTACGTAGTACGATGGTAACGCCAAGAGCACTTAGCAGCAGGTTCATACGCGGGGCATTTCTAAGGGGCCTGTAGGCAAACCGCTCAATACCCATTCCCAGCGCACCTGTCAGGGCCATGGCAAATAGGATCATCAGGATTATGACAATAAAACCATTTAGTAGCAGCCCACCTGAAGAGTTGGTCAACAGGTGAAGCACCCACCACCCTGTGAATCCGCCTATCATATAAACTTCGCCATGGGCGAAGTTCAGCATGAACAGAATGCCATAGACCATGGTGTAGCCAATGGCTATAAGAGCGTAAACCCCACCTACGGTGACACCATTAATCAGTTGCTGGGGAATCTGCTGAAGTATTTGATCCATGCTTTCCAGTTTTTCGGCATATACAAAATGGGAAAGATAAGAGAACCAGTCCCTTATCTTTCCCACTTGTTTCTGTCAAGGGCCTCATCCATTCAGCTGCTTTTCTCGATTCCCAGGAAAAGCCCTGAAGCGCCTACATACCCTTAGCCACCTTGACAAGTTTGAAATCTCCTCCTACGACTTTGAAAATATAGGTGGCGCCACCAAGGAGGTCGCCCTTTTTATCAAAAGTTATGGGGAACCCAAGGATGCCCCTGTAGTTCTTGGTTTGAGCCATGTATTTCATGACTTCCTTGCGGGTTATGTCGCCGTCTGCAGCAGCTTTTTCCATGGCATTAAGAAGGATGTTCGTGGCATCATAGGCAGGGGGGCCGAATCCGCTCAGGCTTCCATACTTGCTCTCGTAAACCTTTACGTAGTGAGCAGCCTCGGGGATCTTGTAGATATCGGGGGCAAAGTGATTCAGGTAAGCCCCTTCGGCAGCGCCTTCGGAAGCCTGTATAAAGTCCTTTTTGTCCTTGGCACCTTCCGAGCCAAAATAGATGGCCTTGATTCCCAGTTCCCTCATCTGCCGAACCATGACGGCATGATCAGGTGCTGTCTTGGCTCCCACAACAAGCACATCGGGGTTCTTGGCCTTTACACGGGTCAGGACAGAAGAGTAGTCTTTTGCGCTGGCAACGATCGTATCCCTCCAAATCTTTTTGACACCCAGCTTTTTCAAGGTTGCAACCACCTGGTCGGCATAGCCCTGCGAGTAAGTATCCTTGGTATTCAGCACGTATACGCTCTTGGCTTTCAGATCCTCGGCAATGAAATGTCCTACAGCAGGCCCGTGGGCATCATCCCTCGCATTGACCCTGAAGAAGTGATGGTATCCCTTCTCGGTCAGGTCAGGTCTTGATGCAGCCGTTGTGATACAGGTAAGGTTGCATTGAGCATACATCCTGAGCGTTGCCTCAGCGACATTACTCATGGGGGGGCCAATCACACCGTACATGGTTTTGTCAGCGCAAAATTTCTCAGCCACATTTACACCCTGCGCTGCATCACCTGCATCGTCGCCCATAACCAGTTTCACCTTTACTCCCTTTATGCCGCCGGCAGCATTTTTCTCATCAACCGCAATCTTTATAGAATTAAAGATTTCCATGCCGGGCGCTGCAGCAGGGCCGGTAAAGGGGCCGGCAGCGCCTATGCTTAAACCTTTTGAAACATCAGCTGCGTAACCATTGATTGTTGAAAAAGCAATAATTAAGCAAACACTTAGACCCAACAAAAGAACCTTTTTCATTTTGACGCCTCCTTTGGTTAAGAAATGAAAGGGTTAAAGCAAACTATATCCCACCTCCTTTCTGGTACGGATCTAGAAGTTCTCCATTATTAATGGTCATTTTAAACCCAAAATCAATCTTAACTATGCAATTTTGCAGATCAAAACTCCAGTCCCCACAAATTTCATGGGAGGAAAAAAATGTCAAGAAATTTTTCCCTCATCCATGTCAATTATTTTATAGTTTGCTAGAATGCCTCGGATTGGTTCCTCCTTTGATAGCACTTATAATGAAAGTGTCAATTGCCCGGGGAGACTCAAGAGATTTCCATTCCTTGTCAGGGCGGTGGATTTGTGCTCTTTTCACGTGTTCTTGAATTTTCCAGTTTACTATGTTAGGTGTCGACCGGTTATAGAAGCAGAACATATGCTATGCTGGAAAAGTTATTTCAGTGTTTGGTGCTTCCCATATTTTGAGCAATAAGCGCGAAAGAGGAGTTAGGAGATATATTTGTGGCGAACTCATTGAAAGTTGCTGTGAGTAAAAATAGAAAGAGGCGGGTGTGAACGGAGCTCAGGAATCTGGATTTAGACTAGCCACTTTCAAATCGGCTGGCAAGCCTCAGGTGGGCATGGTTGAAAAAGAGAGGATTATCGAAATAAACCATGCTTTCTCTTTTCTGAGCGACGAGGAAAAGAAAAATCTCGAGCCAGCCATGCCTATTGTGTCAATGGAAGGGCTTCTTGAAAACTGGGAAAAGGTTTTTCCTTTTCTTTGCAAAGCCGCTAATCTTCTCACCCGCACGCCTCAGAAAAGAGCGATCTGGCGCAATGTAGGAGAAGTCATTCTGCTGGCTCCTGTCACTACTCCGGGGAAAATGATCAACACGGGCCTCAACTTCCATGATCATGCACGTGAAATGGACATTGATGTTCCCTCTAGCGGGTTTCAGCCCAACTTTTTCTTTAAGGGGGATCGGAATTGCATTATAGGCAGCGGGCAAAAAATTGAGCTTTCCTCGAATTTCGTGGACTGGGAGGCTGAACTTGCCCTGGTAATAGGCAAGAAAGGGAAGGACATTAAGCCCGAAGATGCTCCGGACTATATAGCTGGATATACCTGTCACAATGATATCACGGATCGAAGCTTGATGATCAGGAAAGACGGGAGCCTGGATTTTTTCAGGGGTAAATCCCGTGACACATTTGGTCCCCTTGGGCCGTTCCTTGTGCCAAAAGAGTTCTTTCCCGGTCCTGACGACCTTAGAATACGATGCTTTGTGAATGGGGAGGTCATGCAGGATTTCAGCACAGCTCAGATGATCTGGGGTCCGGAGAAGTGCATAGCGTATATTTCTTCCTGTGTCACGCTTATGCCGGGGGATATAATTGCGCTGGGGACCGGGGCGGGGACAGGGTGGGCCAAAGGCCTGCCGGACGGCGAAAAAAATCTTCATAGGATCCTTGAACTCATGGAACAAGGCGGCGGGAGATTCTTGCGGCCAGGGGATTGCGTAGTCGTTGAGATAGAGGGTATCGGAAGATTAGAAAACGAGGTGAAATAGCGATGGAAAAAGATGATAGCAAAGCGGTCAAGAGGTTGAAACCTGTTGTTAGGGAATCGGATAGCTCACCCATGCGGGAAATGATGAAGATGATGGAGGAGCATAAAGATCTTTTGAGTCTTTCAGCCGGGGAGGCAAATTTCGATCCCCCTGAACAACTTATAAATCTGGCGATAGATGCGATGAGAAAAGACAAGAACCGGTACACTTCTACTAACGGGATTCCCGAGATCCGTGAAGCGGTAGCCAGATTCGTCTATGATCAGTGGGGGGTAAAGGTTGATCCCGGGCAAAATATTTTGATGACAGTCGGCGGGATGGAAGCCATTTTCCTGGCTGCCAGGATAGTGCTGGAAAAAGGCGACAGGGTGCTTCTTCCGGACCCGGGCTGGGGCGTCATGCGAACCGTTGTGGAAAGGCTTGGTGCTGTAATAGATTACTATCCCTTGCGCGAGGGGGAGCAATGGATCATTGACCACGATGCTATTCTGAGCCGTATGAATGAAAACACGAAGCTCGTGGTTGTCAATACTCCATCTAATCCCACAGGAGCCACACTTTCAAGAGAAGGGTTTGGTGCATTGTTGGAGAGGGCCGAAAAACTAGGCACTTTTATCCTCTCAGACGAGGTGTACCATAACTATGTTTACGAAGGCCAGCATGTCAGCGGACTAAGCTTTGATAGTCTTGACAACTTGATTTTTGTCAACAGCTTCTCAAAGGCATTTGCAGTCACGGGGTGGCGACTTGGTTACGCAATCGCCCACCCCTGGATCATACGGCAGATGGGGATATTCAAAGAAAGCATCTCTCTTTGCTCTTTTTCCATCGGCCAGTGGGCAATGTCCGAGTTTCTACCCGTATGTAAGGGCTACCTTCAGGAGGCGCGAGAATTTTGTAGGAAAAACATGGAAATGTTGGTGGAGGGACTGCAAGCTATTCCCGGTGTCAGGTGCACTCCGCCCCTGGGAGGGCTCTATGTTTTTCCAGACTTTTCAGAGATTGAGCCCTCTTCACAAGAGCTTTTCAAGCGACTACTCAACGCAGGCGTGGCTGTCGCGCCGGGAGCTTTTTTTGGCTCCCAGGGTGAGGGGCGCGCTAGGCTCATGTTTGCATGTCCTCCTGAGAGAATAGAAAAAGGACTTGAAAGGATTCGGGCTGCTCTTGACAGGTAGCCGCCTCCTAGAGGGCTCTTGAGAGGGGATCACCGGGTTCTTCTTGAAGCAAAATTTTGGCCATTTCAGCAGCCTGGTCATATGTTCTGAGCCCCTTGTCAAGGAATTCGTCTGATTCATCCCGGTTTGATTCTACAAAAACGGCTTTCAAAATTGCGATTCGTTGATCAATGGCTACGAATGCAGCCTCACCCGAAGAGTCTTCATCCGCCGGAACGGGCGGGATGCCCATGAGCATGTACCAGACTAGCTTGTCCAGGTCGGGCAAAAAGCCCCCTCTGTTAAGATTAATGGTTTTCCTGAAAGCATAATAGGCTTGAATGAATGCATCTTTGGGGTTCATGTTCTACCTTCTTGTATATGCTAAGACCCTTAATCAATAACAAGTACTAGAAATCCGTGCAGAAAATCAAGAGGTTTTGAGTTGTGTCTCAAAAAACTAGGAGTAAAAGTCTCCCGCTCCGGCCTTTTTAGTTCAAGCAGGGCAGAGGAGGGGCATTTTATTTGTAGTTGGTTTCAAAAAAGATTGAAATCCGGTATAGAAAATGGTAATCGAGTATCAGATAATAGACTGCTTCATACCTTCGTTCTCGCATTTCCAACCATTTTGAACGTACTTTGTTGCAAAAAGCAGAGGTGCTAGATGGCAGAGAAAGAATTTTTGGATTTTTGCTCCTTCCTCTCCGGGGTGAGCCTGGCATCTGTGCCACAAAGTGTCGTAGATCACGCCAAGCTGGTGCTGCTGGACACGCTTGGTGTCGTTATTGCTGGTTCGCAAAACGCTGAAGTAGACAAAATTGCAAAGCATCTTTGCCTAATTGGCAACCGGGACAGAAGTGCCACATGGCCTGGGAGGCAAGAGCGTTTCAATCCTTTGGACGCGGCTCTGGTTAGCGGTATTTCGGGTTCAAGCCTTGAATATGAGGAAGGTAACTCCAGGGCCATGGGCCATCCTGCGATTCAGCTCATCCCGGGGCTTATGGCTGCTTGCGAATCGGAAAACCTGACAGGGGAAAGGGTGCTGAGGGGTCTTATTGCGGGCTACGAGGCGGGCAGCAGGGTGAGCCGTGCTTCCTCAATCAGAAAGGGCCTTCATCCGACCGGAACATGGGGTGTAGTGGGATGTGCACTCGCTGTGGCGTGTGCATCTGGAAAAAAGCCCCAAGATCTGGTTCAGATTTTAAACATCGCTTCGTCCTTTGCTCTTTCTCCTTATGTGAAAAACTCTTTTGTGGGGAAAAACGTAGCAGCAACGTTTGCAGGAGTTACAAACTACCTGGGGTTGCTTGCAAATCTTTTTTTTGACAGTGGCATCCGGGCTGACGAGAGCAGCTTCAAAATGACCTTTTCCAGGTTTGTCTCAGATGATTTCGAGCCGGATCTTCTCTATGATAATCTTGGAAAAGAATACGCAATAGCCGAAAATTACTTCAAGCCTTACCCAACATGCCGGTTTACCCATCCTTCACTTGACGCCCTGAAAGCTATCTTGGAGAGGGAGCAGGTCAATCCCGAAGATGTTGCCCGCGTTAAGGTCTGGAGCTTCAGGGCAGCAGTTCATACTTCTTCCAGCCCGCCGTCAAATGCCGAGGCCATGCGTTTCTCAACCCCTTATCTTGTTGCCGTGATGCTGGTTTATGGAAATATCAACCTTGGAATAATGAACTTCCCCGCCGCAAGCAGCGGGGTATCAATCGGAAACCATCTTAACCGCCCCAAGGGGCGGGGAATCAAACCCTTGTCCGCCTCTGGCGGATTGAAAGACGAACTGATCGAGGATCATAAAATAAAGGACCTTGCTGCCAGGGTTGAAATGATTCACTCTCGTGAATACGAAAGAATGCTGCCCAGGCACAATCCTGCCAGGGTTACCGTTCAGCTCAAGGATGGGCGAGAGTTTACCCATGAAACCCTAAACTGCAGGGGAGATCCTTTAAACCCATTGACAGGAGAAGAAGTATCACAAAAATTCCTGTCACTCGCAGGGCCTGTCATAGGAGACAAAAGAGCTGAACAGTTTTTGGAGAAGCTCAAGAATCTTGAGTCAGAGAAGCACATTCAAGAATTAACGGCACTGCTGAGGCCTGCTTAGAGCTCAAAAGGGCTGGGACATGGCTAATCGGTTAAAGGAAAAACGAGAAGTAAGGTCTTTTCAGGGATCCAGCCAGGAAGAGGTTCTTAAAAGAATTGGAGCCAGGATTCGAGCTGAAAGAAATCGTCTTGGCCTTTCTCTGGAGGCGCTTGCAAGGAAAGTGGGTATCAGCAAAATGACTCTACACCGGATCGAAACCGGTGCCACTTCGCCTTCAATAATTAATCTTACTGAAATATCATTCCACCTGAAAAAACCGATTGAGTCTCTTATCAGGCAGGGAGAACCCAAAGTTGTCCTGATCAGAGAGGATCAACAAAACACCATCATGGATCCTGAAAGCGGGATCAAGGTTCTGGCTCCAAGGGGCCTCATCTCTGATAGAATCACGATCACCTCGGCTGAGCTTGATACAGGTGTGGAGATTGACCCTCATGTAAATAAAGGATTTGAGTGGGCTTACCTGACAGAGGGCAAGGCTGTTGTTAGGGTTGGTGACAGGAAATATAAGATTCAGGCCGGGGACTCGATCTTTTACGATGCGCACTTCCCGCATTCAATAAAAGTTGAAGAGAAGGTGAAATACATTGGTATTTTTCTGCGCGATGAATGAAGCTTAAGGCAGCGAGCCGGGGTGTATCAAGGGAGAAATTCCCGCCAGGCTGTAGATTGCCTTCATCGATTTCCTCTTTGCCAGGCCCTCACCGCGGCTCCTTAACAAGATGTGAAACATTAGGGCTCTTTGGCCCTTTCTGGTGCTTATATACGGGGTTTTGTTTTTAATCCGCCAGAGGCGGATTAATCCGCCAGAGGCGGACGAGGGTTCAATTCCCCGCCCCTCAGGGTGTTAAGAAAATTTCCGATTGATACCCCGTCCGCTTGCGGCGGGGTAGTTAATTTACGTATGTGCCATGGATTTCACTGGTATTAACGGGGCTTTTGCAATAAGAAACAGATGATTGCAAGTGCAAACGTAAAAAATTGAGGAGAGCGACCATGATTAAGCTCTTGCAAAAAAAGGGGGAATTGGAAGTCCATCTTCCATCAAAGTGGAAGGTTGCGCAGACAATTTTCAAAGAACCGGCGCAGGTGGATGCTTCGCCGTCAGAACTGATGAAGACGGCATTGGACAATCCGGTTGGTGCCCCGCGCCTGGAGGAGCTTTTGAAACCAGGCTCAAAGGTTGCTGTTGTGGTGGATGACATGACGCGACATACCCCGGTAAAGGATCTTTTGCCTCCACTACTTGAAGTGATAGATGGGGCTGGTATTCCACCTGAAGACGTTGATATAGTTATAGGAGTCGGCACTCACCGTCCTATGACCACTGATGAGATCAAAGAGCGAGTCGGAGCAGGGATAGTAAAAAGTTATCGTATTCAAAACCACGACGCACACTCCTCTGAGCTGGTGGTTATGGGCGAACTTCCCGGCTATGGTCCCGTATCATTCAATGCCGCGGTGGCAAGGGCTGATGTGAAGGTTATCGCCGGATCAATTGTTCCTCACGTCCATAACGGCTTTGGTGGTGGTCCCAAAAACATAATGCCGGGAATTTGCAATTTTGATACTATCCGGCGACATCACATGAAGAATGTGTTACACCACAGGGCCAGGGTCGGAATAGTAGAGGGAAACCCATTTTTGAAAGATACCGTCGAGATTGCAAAACTGGCCGGAGTAAATTTTGCTGTTCAGTGTCTAGGAGATACCATGGGTCAGATTTACGAGGTGCTTGCAGGAGACGTATTTGGAGTTTACGGCCTTGGCATTGAAAAGCAGAAAAAATATCTTGGGGTGCAGGTTTCAGGCCGTTCGGATGTAACTCTCGTCTCCTCCCATCCCTATGATGAAGGAGTCCAGATCATGAAGGCATTTATGCCCTCAGCGATGGTCACTAAAGACGGAGGAAGCATCCTAGTGATCACTGAACTAAAGGATCCGTTGCCGGATTTTTTCCTGGATAGCGTGAGAAAAGTCAGAGGTAAAGGGGGCAGCGAGGCAGAAGCAGGTGCCTTAGAGAAACTAAAACACTACGAACCGCTTATTGAAGAAGCAGCCATGGATTTCAACATGGCGATCATCTTGATTCTTGCAATCACGAGACGGTTTAAGTTGGTGCTGGTTGGTCATGAAGTGCTTAGGGATGCTGCAAAGGCTATAGGATGTCGATATTCGCCTGACTTGAGCACTGCCCTGAAGGAGGAAAGCAGCAGGGTGAAAGAGGCCTCAGTCAGCATAATTCCGGCAGGCGGTTATATTTTTCCAATAATCTCAGAGCCGTTTTACCTGCTTGAAAACTGAGGCACGCAACGGAGTAAAGAAGAGGCCTTGAGACTATGCGCCTGAGTAATTACCATAATTTCTTGCACGCGAGGGTGCCATGAAACAACTGATGACAGGAAATGAGGCTGCGGCTTTAGCTGCAAAAATGGCCAAGCCTCAGGTGGTGGCTGCCTATCCAATTACACCTCAGACCAGTATTGCAGAGAAACTGGCCTCTTACGTGGCCAGGGGAGAACTGGCCTCCCGCTATATCAAAGTGGAATCAGAAACATCAGCCCTGGCCGCGTGTATGGGGGGATCGCTGGCTGGCGCAAGAGTGTTCACGGCTACCTCTTCACAGGGACTGGCCCTCATGCACGAACTGCTCCACTGGGCATCCGGGGCACGGCTGCCCGTAATCATAGTTGACGTGAACCGATCCATGGCAGCTCCGTGGTCACTGGGTGTTGATCATAATGACAGCCTTTCCCAGCGCGATACAGGCTGTATACAGATCTATTGCGAGACAGCACAGGAGGCACTGGACAACGTTTTGATCGCGTTCAAGCTTGCAGAAAAGGTGCTGTTGCCTACCATGGTATGTTTGGACGGCTTCTACCTTTCCCACTACTCGGAGCCGGTAGATATCCCGGAGCAAGCTGATGTGGACAGGTTTCTTCCCCGGCGGAAGGCAAAATACAGAATGGACCCGAATGACCCCTTTACTTTTGGGGGAGGGGTTAGCCCCCAGGTGTTATTCGGGTTAAGAAAGCGAATTCAGAGTGACATGGACAGTGCACTGGACTGTTTCAGGCAGATTTGCACACAGTTTTTCAGGTATTTTAAAAGAAGATACAGAGCAGTGGAATCTTTTGAGATAAAAGGAAAAGATATTGCCCTCGTAACGAATGGAACTCTGTCGGGGACCGTAAGAGCGTTTGTAGAGCAGAACGGCAAAGAAAAAGGAGTGGGGCTAGTAAAGATGCGGCTTTTTCGGCCATTCCCGAAAGGAGAATTCAAGAAAGCTATAAAGGGTCTCAAGAAACTTGTGGTGATTGATCGAAACCTATCACCAGGGAGCGGGGGTATTTTTTCGCAAGAGATAAGATCTGCGATTTATGGAATTGAGGCCGCGCTTCCTATTGTCAGTGTGATAGGAGGCCTGGGTGGGGTGGACGTCAGCATCGAGGACCTGGATCGCTTGGTTGACAGAATCCGGGAGGGAGGAGATCTACAGGATGAAACGATCTGGATGGAGGCTTAAGCATGGCAAAAGTTCGCGTGAAAGAAGAGCTCGTATACCCTGGTAGTTTTGCATGTCCAGGATGCGGTTTAATGATGGCCTTCCGACATGTTCTAAGAGTTCTTGGCAGAAATACTGCGGTAGTAACAACCGCAGGGTGTGGGTCTGTTGTAGCTGGGTCGTATCCGCAAACCATATCCAAGGTGCCCTTTTTTCACTGTTCCTTTGGCACTGCGGCGTCGACAGCGGCAGGGCTGAAAGCAGGTTACGATATGATGGGGAAACGATCCATAAATGTACTTGCCTGGGCAGGGGATGGCGGGACATTCGATATAGGTTTGCAGTCTTTGTCCGGCGCAGCAGAGCGAAACGAAGACATCATCTACGTTTGCTATGATAATGAAGCTTATATGAATACGGGCGTACAGAGAAGTTCAGGAACCCCCATGGGCGCGTGGACGACTACGACTCCCCGGGAATCACTTGAGGACCGTCCCAAGAAAAAGATGGCGGCTATTATGGCAGCCCACGAAATCCCTTATATTGCCACGGCTTCGGTATCTTACCCGGAGGATCTTGATAGGAAAATAAGAAAGGCCAAGGGGATTAAAGGATTTCGATTTATTCATATTATTGTTCCATGCCCCACAGGTTGGCTATATCCTGCGAGTGAGACTGTGCGACTAGGGCGAGAAGCTGTCCTTTCCAGAATATTCCCCCTTTTTGAGATCATGGCTGGAAAAAAGTATCGGCTGAGTCCCATGGGGGCAAAAACTCCCGTAAGGGAATATCTGGTATCTCAGGGACGGTTCAAGGGATTATCCGAGAAAGATATTTCTCTTATCCAGGAAAAGGTTGATGAATACTGGTCTGAGCTGGAGGAACTGGCGGCCAGGAGCAGGGAGTCGCATTCATGATAGAGATAAAACTTTCAGGCCGGGGTGGGCAAGGTGCTGTGCTGGCCTCCCAAATTCTTGGCTCTGCTTTTTTTAAAATAGGCAACTGGGTCCAGTCTTTTCCTTCCTTCGGTGCTGAGAGGCGGGGTGCACCAGTGTCTGCATTCCTGAGGGTGGATACTAAAGAGATTACGCTTCGCTATGGGGTAAAGCACCCTGAGTGGTTAGTATTGTTTGACCCGGGCCTTGTTAAAAACAAGATGGTCATGGATGGGGTGAGGTCCGACACCTCGATAATCGTGAATAGCACCGAACCTGCGGGAAAGGGGAGATTCGGCCTGGAGCAAAGGCTTTTTATCGTTGACGCCACAAGCATCGCTGAAGGCCTTAATCTCAGGACAACTTCCTTTTCCATAGTCAATACTGCTATGGTGGGAGCTTTTGCCAAAGCTTCAGGACTGATTGATCTGGACAGCGTAAGTGCGGCCATAGGCGAGCTGGTGCCCGTGAAAAAAGAGGAAAACATAGCTGCCGCCAAAGAGGCCTATGGAAAAGTTAAGGAGGTTTCTCTATGAGCGCAAAGGAGAGTATCGCCCCTCCCATGGCGGCGGCCAAGATGCCGGCGAGTCCGAACAAGACCGGAGCGTGGAGATTTGAAAGACCAATTCTTGAAGACAGGCTTGCCCCTTGCAGCGAGGCATGCCCGTTGGGGGAGAATATTCCTGCTATAATGTCCCTTAACAGTCGAGGTGCTTTCAAGGAAGCATATGGTGAAATTAGAAAAGAGAACCCGTTCCCTGGAATCTGTGGGAAAATATGCTTTCATCCTTGCGAAAGGGTGTGCAACCGCGGCAGGTTTGATGAACCGGTGTCCATCCAGGAATTG
Source organism: Deltaproteobacteria bacterium (assembly GCA_019310485.1). Taxonomy (GTDB): domain Bacteria; phylum Desulfobacterota; class DSM-4660; order Desulfatiglandales; family HGW-15; genus JAFDEF01. The sequence goes on from JAFDEF010000007.1 coordinate 24,048, forward strand.
GAGTTTCTTGTAACGGTGCTGTCAAGGGATGGGGTCTCGGGTATCGAAGAAAGGCACGGACCGAGCCTTCAGCGTGTCGCGGTCATCGGGGGGGATATTGCTGGTCTATCATGCGCTTACTTTCTTCGTCTCCTGGGATACACTGTGACAATCCTTGAACCAGGGGCACGCCTGAGGGTCTTTGATCTTCCAACAAAAGGATCAGATTTGAACACAAAATACCTCGAAAGTGACGTAAAGAGCGTTCTGGACATAGGTATAGATCTTCGAATACGCACAACACCGGAGGCTATTTACTACCATCAACTGGTAAAAGAATTTCAGGCTGTTTATGTGTCTCCCGGTGCGGTTGATTCAGAGGCTCGGGAGTTCCTGAAAGGGCCGGATGTATACTCTGTTTACAATGCTATTGAGGTGGAGAGGATGATAAGGGACGGAAACCCTCTGCCCCTGCGGGGAAAGGTCGCTGTGACGGGCAGCGCGCGTGAGGCGCTCAAAACAGCAATGAGCGTCAAGGCAATTGGGGGTGAGCCGGTCGTGCTTGTTCCTTTCTTTCCGGACGATTTAGAGCACATGGCTGAAGATCTCGAAGATGCCGAAAGGAAAGGAGTGTCCCTGAAATTTGGGTCCGCTCCTTTTGCCCTGAGTGAAAGGGATGGAAGGATAAGTGGTTTAGCCTGTTTCAAAGCCGGGAAAGGGAGGTTTTTGGAAGCAAAAAGGCGAGGACCAGAATCAGAGCAAACAGGCAGTTTTGAGCAAAGGGCAGAGGCGGTGATTATTGCCTCACCAGAAAAGACAGGAGTGAACCTGATGCCTCCAATCCTCCAGGAGACGGGGTTGGTGGTGGTTTTTCCTGACCGATTTCCCAGAGCACGCTCCAGAAAGTTAGGCAAGGAGAAAGACCTTTCAAGAGCGGTTGTGCGCCACATGTCGGAGGGGAAACAGGCGGCTCTCAGTCTGGATCTGTGCTTGCGCAAAAGGCCGTTTGAAGAGATCTACTCGGTGGCGGTGGGGAGACTTGGAGCGCTATCTTTTGAAGCTTACAAAATGAATCATCCTCACCGCTATCAGAGGCCACTGGGAAACGTTGTTCGAGCGGCAGATCTGAATCCGGCCTATTTCAAAAAAGCGCCCAGAATTAAGCCCTCCTCTCCTGAGAACGGCCTCACCAGACGACAGGGAGTTTTGTCGGCCAGGCGCTGCTTCCAATGCGGACGTTGTAACTCGTGTCAAACGTGCTACCAGTACTGCCCTGACTTAGCGATAAGTGTGGAACCTGAGACGGGGCGCCCGGAAATCGACTATGATCACTGCAAAGGTTGCGGTATATGCTTCAAAGAGTGCCCGAGAGGGGCTATTTCACTTCAAAGGGAATAAGAATCTTTTTGCTACCCTTTAGCCATGTTCTCACATACCAGTTCTGAGAAATGTGAGCAAGAAACCTCGGTTGCACCATCCATTAATCTGGCAAGGTCATAAGTGACCTTTCTGGACGCAAATGTTTTTTCAAGACCGGATTCGATCTTTTTTGCAGCTTCTGGCCATCCAAGAAACTCGAGCATCATTGCTCCGCTTAGAATTAAAGAGGTGGGATTGACCTTGTTCAAGCCCGCATACTTTGGGGCAGTCCCGTGGGTTGCCTCAAAAATGGCATAGCCTTTGTGGTAGTTGATATTCGCTCCAGGGGCCATGCCTACACCGCCCACCTGGGCGGCAAGGGCATCCGATATATAGTCTCCATTCAGGTTGGTAGTGGCAATGACGTCAAAATCCTCGGGTCTGAGCAAAGCTTGTTGAAAAAAAATGTCAGCGATGGCATCCTTGATCAACAATTTTCCCTCAGGTGGACTTTCCTGGATTTCTTCCCATGTCACAATTTTGTCCCTGTAATCCAGCCTGGCAATTTCGTATCCCCAGCTTCTAAATGCCCCCTCTGTAAATTTCTGGATATTGCCTTTATGCACAAAGGTCACGCTGCGCCTGTTTTTAGAGAGTGCAAAATCAATCGCCGCCTTTACGAGTCGCTGACTGGCGCTCTTGCTAATCGGCTTAATGCCAATGCCCGAGTCCCGTGATATGTCCCAGCCGTGAGCCTTGCGAAGATAATTTGCAAGATCTCTCGTCTCCTTTCTGCCCGCTTCAAGCTCGAGCCCTGCGTAGACATCTTCGGTGTTTTCTCTGAAAACCACCATATCGACTTTTTGTGGTTCTTTTACAGGACTGGGGACTCCGGGGAAATACCGAATGGGCCTGACACACGCATAAAGATCAAGCTTTTGGCGCAGTGCCACGTTAAGGCTTCTGAACCCTTCCCCAACAGGTGTGGTTAGCGGTCCTTTTATACCGACCCTGTATTCTTGAAACGCGTCGATCGTCTCTCGTGGTAGCCACCTCCCAGTTCGTTTGTAAGCTTTTTCACCTGCCAGGACTTCCTTCCAGATGATGTGGCGTTTTCCTCTCCAGCATATTTCTACGGCACGGTCAATTACCTTGACAGCGGCACTCCAAATGTCAGGACCTATCCCGTCGCCCTCTATAAAGGGGATCACAGGATTTTCTGGAACGAGAAGCGTGCTTTTTTGAAAAGAAATTTTGCCCTGTTGATTCAATGTAGTTAGCCTCCTTCTATGATTATGGCGGTGATAGTAACCATAATTGTGCCGGACTTCGATCTGAGTGCAGGACTTGACTGTGCCCAAAATAGCATTTTTGGTATTGAGGTCAATCCATTTGTTCGGGAAAAGCTCTGTTGACAGGAGAGAAAGAGCCTGCTAGGGAAGGATATAGTTTCTCTGAGAGCGGAGCGCAGGATTGGTTTCGCATAAGACACATTCGAGGTGAGTTTGCGGTGACCTGGCCTGAATTCAAGATAACCTCAGCTTACAAGGACAGGTATCCTGGCCTGAGTTTCGGTATGGCTTTGATTTGCCAGTGCCGGCCCTCGACAAATCCACCTGGTTTTGACCAACACAAGAGGAAATTGCTTCGCAAGATGAGAAAAAAAGAGACTCTCGCGGAGATCTCAAACCGAATTGAAATTTATGACAAATTTTTTAAGAGTTTCGGTTTTGAATGCCCTTTGCCAAAACACCTCAAGCGTACGATCTACAGCGGCTTTCCCCGGTATAACTTGATGGTGGATACCCACTTTATGGCTGAAATGTGTGCGGGAATTCTGGTAGCGGTCGCCGACTATGACCGCTTTGAAGGCGGGCTCACCCTGGATCTTGCCAGTGAAGGGGAGACCTGCCTTGGAATGGGTAAGCGAACACTGGTTGCCAGGCAGGGGGAAATAGTATTCCGAGACGAAAAAGACATTGTTTGCATCCTTTGCCAGGGAGCGGATGAGAAGACCAGGGTGAGAGACACAACGCGTAACGTGCTTTTTTATTCATACGCGGTTCCCGGTATTGAGGCAGGGCATCTTGAAAAAGGGCTAAAGATAGCTGCTGAAACCATGGCTGAATTCGGTGGGGGTACAATCGAGGGCATCCAGATATACTGAATAACTTCTTGGGTGCATTTGGACTAATTTAAAGGGTGCGGGAAAAAAAGCTTGACACGGCAAAATCAATAAGCTAGTTTTACACCATTATATAAACTGGTCACTTAGCAAGCATGCAAAGTCTTACTCAAATCATAATTCTCATTACCAGCGCAATAGGGGTACTCCTGTCCCTATTGCTCCTCCTTTGGGTCGTAAACCTGAAGCGCCCGGGCCTGGTAATGAGAACATGACTTGAGTAAAATTCCTTCAAAAACCGTTATCAGGCCCTCCTGATAACGGTTTTTTTTTGAAAGAGCTGTGCAGGGGGCAAGGTGATGAAAAGGCAAATCATCCTTTATGACACCACGTTAAGAGATGGTACCCAGGGAGAACAGATTGCTCTTTCAGCAGAAGACAAACTCCGAATCGCAAAGAAACTTGATGAGTTTGGAATCTCTTATGTTGAAGGGGGCTGGCCGGGGTCCAATCCGAGAGACGTGCGCTTTTTCAAAATGGCACGCCGCGCTACGTTCCAGACTGCACGTATTACGGCGTTCGGCAGCACGCGGCGCCCAGGCCTGCGTCCTGAAATGGATAAGAACTTGAAGGCGCTTCTGGAGACAGAGGTGCAGACAGTGGCGATATTTGGGAAGAGCTGGGATTTACACGCATCCAAGATCTTGGGTATTTCCATGGATGAGAACATTTCAATGATAGAAGACAGCGTTGCATACTTGAGAAAACGAGATCGGGAACTGATCTACGACGCTGAGCACTTTTTCGATGGATACAAGCGAAACCCTGAATATGCTCTTAAAACACTTAAAGCAGCAGAAAACGGGGGCGCGCACGTGATCGTTTTGTGCGACACGAACGGGGGAACTTTTCCATATGAAATAAGCAAAATAATAGAAGAGGTAAAGGAGCAAGTGCCTGTGCCCCTTGGTATACATGCCCACAATGATTCAGGTCTAGCTCTTGCCAATACCCTAGAGGCGGCGCGCGAAGGGGCGACAATGGTTCAGGGGACGATTAACGGGTACGGAGAGCGTTGCGGCAATACGGACCTGATTAGTGCTATCGGGAATCTTCAGTTAAAAATGGGCTATGCATGCATCTCTCGTGAAGCTGTTAAGAGGCTAACCGAGCTTTCCCGCTTTGTAAGTGAAGTTGCGAACGTACCCCCTGAGAATCAGCGCCCGTTTGTGGGCAAAAGTGCTTTCGCACATAAGGGCGGGGTTCATGTAAGTGCGATATTGAAAGATCCGGCAGCTTATGAACATATCGCCCCCGAGCTGGTGGGTAACAGAAGAAGGGTGCTGGTATCAGACCTTTCCGGCAAGAGCAACATTGCCTACAAAACCCGTGAAATGGGCATAAAGGTGGGGGGAAATGGCTTCAACAATGAGAAAATTGTTCAAAAGATCAAGGAACTGGAAGACCAGGGCTACCAGTTCGACGCTGCGGAAGGCTCGCTGGAGCTTCTGATCAAGAAAGTGACAGGCCAGTTTGAGGAACCATTCAAGCTTGAATCCTTCAGGGTGACGATTGAGAAAGACAGGTCAGGGCCGAGCACTGCTCATGCCACAATAAAGATTTCCGTGGGGGAAGATCAAGAGATAACCGCTGCAGAAGGTGACGGCCCTGTTAATGCACTGGACAATGCCTTGAGGAAGGCACTTACGAAATTCTTTCCACAGATTGACGAGATGGGTCTGGTTGACTTTAAAGTCAGGGTGATCGGTGCCGGAAAAGGGACGGCAGCCAAGGTCAGGGTTCAAATAGAATCAAGGGACTCAAGCGAAATATGGTCTACTATCGGAGTCTCTGAAAACGTTATTGAAGCAAGCTGGCAGGCGCTGGTGGACAGCGTGCAGTACAAACTATCCAGGGTTCTCAATGGGAAATAGCAATGCAAGAGGTCAAGCACGAACAAAAGGAGAAGACAGCCGCAGGTTCCTTTGATGACCGGAATCTGCGGAGGGTCCTTAGCGGATACCGAAGCTGCAAAGATCGGATCTTTCCTAAAAGCAGATAATAAGAAGGTTTCGCTAAAGGAGGTTTTCCCATGGACAACAAGGTTATTGTCTTTGATACCACGCTGCGGGATGGAGAGCAGTCCCCCGGAGCCAGCATGAATGCGGCCGAAAAGCTACGTCTGGCGATGCAACTTGAAAAGCTGGGAGTTGATGTCATAGAAGCTGGCTTTCCCGCTTCGTCTCCCGGCGATTTTGAATCCGTGAAAATGATAAGCAAAAAAATGAACAGGACTCGAGTAGCGGCCCTGGCCAGGACGTCTAAAGACGACATTGATCAAGCGTGGGCTGCGGTTTGTGAGGCAGTGCGACCAAGAATACATGTGTTTATCGCAACTTCCGACATCCACCTGCAACACAAACTGAAAATGACTCGCGAAGAGCTGATAAAAGAAGCTGTCGCGGGAGTCAGGTATGCGAAGAAATTCACTGATGATGTGGAGTTTTCAACTGAAGACGGTACCAGAAGTGATAGGGACTTTGTAAGCAAGGTACTTGAAGCCGTCATTGATGCAGGTGCCAGCACGGTGAATATTCCTGATACTGTTGGATACGCACTTCCTGAAGAGTTTGGTGAACTGATTTCCTACATAAGGCAGCACACTGGAAATATTGACAAGGCTGTTATGAGCGTGCACTGCCATAACGACCTGGGCCTTGCTACTGCCAACACGCTTGCGGGCCTGAGGGCGGGTGCCCGGCAGGCGGAAGTTACCATAAACGGGATTGGTGAGAGGGCTGGAAACACCTCACTCGAAGAAGTGGTCATGGCTCTTTCCACCAGAAAAGACCTGACGGATCTCAGCACATCAATCAACACGGAGGAGATTTATCCAACCAGCCGATTGGTTTCCATGATAACCGGCATTGTGGTGCAGCCCAACAAGGCCATTGTGGGGGCAAATGCTTTTGCCCATGAGGCGGGCATTCATCAGGATGGGGTGCTTAAGAACCCCATGACATACGAGATTATGAAACCGGAAATCATAGGTCTTGTCAGCAACAAGCTGGTAATGGGTAAACATTCAGGAAGGCATGCATTCAAAGCGAGGATCCTCGAACTGGGCTATGACCTGAATCAAGAAGAGCTTGATCGGCTTTTCAAGAAGTTCAAGGAGCTGGCTGACAAAAGGAAAGAGATAGTTGATGAAGATATCGAGGTTCTTGTAGCAGAAGAACTTTTGCGAGGCCAGGATAAATACGAACTTGATTACCTCAACGTAGTGAGTGGTACCGTGGCGGTCCCTACGGCCACTGTCAAACTGCGGATAGACGGAGAAGAGGTTCAGGGTGCCGGCTTTGGAGTGGGCCCTATTGACGCCACTTTTAATACTATTGCAAAAATGGCCGGGACCAAATCGAAGCTCGTGCGGTTTTCAATCAATGCCATCAGTGGAGGAACCGATGCTCAAGGTGAAGTTACGGTGCGGCTTCAGGAAAACGGCCTGGTTGCGCTGGGCAGGGGAGCAGACCCTGACATCTTCATCGCCAGCGCAAAAGCCTATGTCAACGGACTTAACAGGCTCGAACACCTTAAGAAAAACCCCTCACTTGTTTCGCAGGCAAGGGCTCTTTGATGAGTGAAACGGGTGAATAATAAGAGGAGGGTAATGGATGGACACTCCCATGACAATGACGGAAAAGATACTGGCAGCGCATGCAGGGATAGATCGGGTTGTTCCCGGAGAGTTAATTAAGGTTAATGTTGACATCGCACTTGCAAACGATATTACAGCACCGCTGGCTATAGGGGTGTTCAATGAAATTGGAAAAGAAGAAGTCTTTGACCCTGAAAAAGTGGCTTTGGTTGCAGACCATTTTGTGCCAAACAAAGATATTGCCTCGGCCGAGCAGGCGAAAATGATGAGGGAATTTGCCATGGGGAAAAGAGTACGCCACTACTATGAGTTAGCTGAGGGCGGGATTGAACATGTCATCATGCCTGAAAAAGGGCTCGTAATGCCGGGGGAAGTAGTGATAGGAGCTGACAGCCACACCTGTACTTATGGGGCCCTGGGTGCATTTGCTTCAGGTGTCGGCAGCACAGATCTCGGGGTGATTTTATCGACCGGGAAAATATGGATCAAGGTTCCCTCAACCATCAAGATACAATACGAGGGGAAACTGAAACCGTGGGTTGGCGGAAAGGATTTGATCCTCTTTACGCTGGGTAAGCTCGGCGTGGAAGGAGCTAATTACAAAGCAGTTGAGTTCTCGGGTGAGGTGGTGAGAAACCTACCAATGGATCACAGGTTTACCATGGCCAATATGGCAGTGGAGTGTGGAGCAAAGAACGGCATCTTTGAAGTCGATGAAATGATCATAAACTATGTTTCGAAAGTGACGGGAAGAAGCCCGAAAGAGCTCAGGAGCGATTCAGGTGCCGGGTTTGAGCAAGTGCTGACGATCAGTGTGGACAACATTGAACCCCAGGTCGCTTTTCCTCACTCCCCGGATAATGTTTGCCCTGTATCAAAGGTCGACAATATTTTGCTCGATCAGGTCTTTATCGGATCCTGTACCAATGGCCGGCTTGATGATCTGCGCATCGCAGCAAAAATACTGAAAGGCAGGTCTGTGGCAAAGGGGCTTAGGCTCATTATCATTCCTGGCTCATCTAATATTTATAAGAAGGCTATCCAGGAAGGTCTCATCGAGACCCTGGTGGAGGCGGGCGCAGTAATCGGCCCGCCATGTTGCGGACCCTGTCTGGGGGGCCACATGGGTGTCCTTGCCTCGGGCGAAAGGGCGCTGTCCACGAGCAACAGGAATTTCCGTGGCAGGATGGGTCATCCGGATAGTGAAGTTTACCTGGCAAACCCTGCACTCGCTGCTGCCTCTGCTGTGTTGGGGAGGATAGGGTCTCCGGATGAACTTTAGAAACGTTAAACCAAACTTGAACGATTCCCAAGGTGGGAGCAGATGCTGTGAAATTGTGAATCGTGAAGCGCTGGAATCAACTTAGAGGGGGAATAATGAAACTCAACGGCAGGGTATGGAAATTCAATGATAACATTGACACGGACGTGATCATTCCGGCCAGTTTTCTTAACACTTCAGATAGGGAAGAACTTGGCAGACACTGCTTTGCTTATCTCAGGCCTGATTTTACCCGGAACGTTAAAACAGGGGACATTATAGTGGCTGGAAGGAATTTTGGTTGTGGCTCATCCAGAGAGCACGCTCCGCTGGCGCTGAAGGAGGCGGGCGTTCGGCTCATTATTGCAAAAAGTTTTGCGAGAATATTTTACAGAAATGCCTTTAATATTGGGCTTCCCCTGCTGGAATCAGAAGAGGTTCAGGACAGAGTCTCGGAGGGTGATCGTATTAGCGTTGATCTGCTTTCAGGGGAGATAACCGGAGGGTCGTTGGAAAAAGCGCTTTTTGCCAGACCGATACCGGATTTCATGATGGAGATCGTGCGCTCCGGCGGCTTAGTGAAATACATAAAGGAGAAGGGAACGTTTTAACTTTGTCCAAAAATGGAGGAATGACCCGTTTCCACAGAGAACCTAAAAAGGAGGGATAGCCATTAAATTGTTAACAGGTGCACAAATTCTAATAAAGACGTTACAGGAGGAAGGGGTGGATACCATTTTCGGGTATCCGGGTGGCGCCACTGTTGATATTTATAACGAGCTGGTCAAAACCGAAATCGGACACATCACGGTCCGCCACGAGCAGGGTGCTGTTCATGCAGCCGATGGCTACGCCAGAGCTTCAGGCAAGGTGGGGGTCTGCTTGGTGACCTCAGGGCCTGGAGCCACCAATACGGTATCGGGCATTGCCTCGGCATTTATGGATTCGATCCCCGTGGTTGTTCTCACCGGCCAGGTGCCGACTTCGCTAATTGGAAATGATGCGTTCCAGGAGGTAGACATTGTAGGCATCACCAGGCCCTGCACCAAACATAACTACCTTGTGAAAGACGTAAGGGAGCTTTCTCAGACCGTCAGGGAAGCGTTCTTCATCGCAAGATCAGGGCGCCCCGGTCCGGTACTGGTGGACCTTCCCAAAGACGTGATTCAATCAAGAGCCACTTATAAGACCATAAAAGAAGTGCGGCTCAGGTCATATAACCCAACGTATGAACCAAATGCCAAGCAACTGCCAAAGGTTGTGAAACTTATAAGAGAGTCCACACGCCCGGTTATTTTGGCCGGAGGCGGTGTCATTCTCTCCGGCGCCTCGGATGCACTCAGGAAATTCGCAAAGAAGATTCAGTCTCCTGTTACAGCCACGCTAATGGGCCTCGGAGGGTTTCCGGCAAGTCATCCCTTGTGGCTCGGAATGATTGGTATGCATGGAACTTACAGGGCTAACATGGCATCAGGAGAATGTGACCTTCTCATCGCTATCGGCGCCCGTTTCGACGATCGGGTCACCGGCAGGACGGACACCTTTGCTCGGGGGGCCAAAATTGTCCATATTGATATTGATCCAACATCGATTCGAAAGAATGTACCCGTTGCGATTCCGATCGTTGGTGACTGTAAAATTACCCTGGAAAAACTCAACAAGATTCTGGAGCAAGAAGACCTTGGGGATTTCAAAAAGATCCGCAGGCCATGGTTTCGTCAAATAGAGAAATGGAAAGCTACCCAGCCGCTTGCCTATCACCAGGAAGATATGATCAAGCCCCAGTTTGTGATAGAGAAGTTGTATGAAGTAACGAAAGGCAAGGCGATCATCACGACGGAAGTGGGTCAAAATCAGATGTGGGCAGCCCAGTTTTACAAATTCGATTACCCGAATTGTTTTATTACCTCAGGGGGCCTTGGGTGCATGGGGTTCGGGTTTCCTGCTGCTCTGGGTGCTCAGATAGCGTGTCCGGGGAAATTGGTGGTTGATGTCGCAGGGGATGCAAGCATCCAGATGAACATTCAGGAAATGGCTACTGCGGTGCAATACAATCTCCCTGTAAAAATCGTTGTACTTAATAACGGCTACATGGGAATGGTGCGGCAGTGGCAGCAGTTGTTTTATGAAAAGCGCTATGCATGCACGGAAATGGAGGCAGCCCCTGATTTTGTAAAGCTGGCTGAGGCATACGGTGCTGTGGGTCTTAGGGCCACAAGGCCTGAAGAAGTGGAGCAGGTGTTGAATAAGGGCATGTCGACAAAAAAGCCGGTCATCATGGATTTTGTCGTTGAACGCGAAGAGTGTGTCTACCCCATGGTTCCGGCTGGCTCGCCTATAACAGAGATGTTACTTGTATGATCGTAGCGGTAGGTAAGATGCCCTTTTCTGGTGTTGCGGTGAGCTGGCCTGATGCCCGAGGTGGAGCCCCACGGGCAAGCCCGTGGCACCACTTAGTCTCGCCGAATTGCTTCGCAATCGGCGGGACTTAGTGGTACGACATCCCGCCCGCCCTTAACCGCATTCATCCACGGTAAAAGCAAGGAGAGGAAATCATGGTAGCAAACGAGAGCACAAAGAGAAATATACTGTCTCTACTGGTTGACAACAAGCCCGGGGTCCTGTCCCGTGTTGCTGGATTTTTTAGCGGGCGGGGGTTTAACATTGACAGTCTTTGCGTTTCGGAGACCACGGACCCGCTTGTCTCAAGAATTACCTTGGTGGCCATGGGTGACATGGCTATTCTTGAGCAGATCAAGAAGCAGTTGAATAAACTGATTAACGTGATCAAAGTCATGGATTTTACGGACACAGAATTTGTTCAGCGAGAGACGGCACTTATCAAGGTTAGGGCAAAAGTGAACCAGCGTGCTGAGATTCTACGGATGGTGGATATTTTTAGGGCGAAAGTCGTAGACGTTGCATCAGAATATTACACGATAGAGATCACCGGTGATGAAGGCAAACTGAGCGCTTTTCTCAGGCTCTTGAAGCCTCTTGGCATAAAAGAGATCGCAAGGACCGGGGTGGTGGCACTTGCTCGCGAAAAAAAATAGAGCAGCGCTCAATGGCCGCTTGGACTTTGTTCAGAAAAGTAAACCCTGTGGAATTTCGCACGGGGCATTGAACCCCGTGCGAAAAAGCGGAAAAAAACTTTATTTACCATCCCCGTGCTCCCGCACGGGGCGTTCCTACGGGGTAAATAAACGGGAAAGGAGGATATATGGCAAAGATTGATTTTGGCGGAGTTGTGGAGGACGTGGTTACTTCAGAGGAATTTCCCTTGCAGAGGGCTCGGGAAGTGCTTGAGGATGAAGTGGTGGCTGTCCTTGGATATGGTGTTCAGGGCCCTGGCCAGGCTTTGAATATGAGAGATAACGGGGTACGGGTGATCATCGGTCAAAGGCAAGGCGGGCCGTCCTGGCAAAGAGCCCTGGAAGATGGATTTGTACCCGGGGAAACCCTCTTCCCACTGGCTGAAGCCGCAGAAAGGGGGACAATCATTCAATACCTCGTTTCAGATGCGGGCCAGGTGGCAACCTGGGCGGAGGTGAAGCCATGCCTTCAGGAAGGCAATGCCCTTTATTTTTCCCATGGATTTTCAATTGTTTACAGTGACCAGACAGGAATCATTCCCCCTGAGAACGTAGATGTTATCATGGTAGCGCCGAAAGGGTCGGGGCGCACCGTTAGGAGCAATTTCCTCGAAGGGAGCGGGATTAATTCAAGCTACGCAGTCTACCAGGACTCCACAGGCAGAGCGCTTGAGCGAACCTTGGCCCTTGGCATTGCAATAGGATCAGGGTATCTTTTTCCCACAACCTTCGAGAAAGAAGTGCACAGCGATTTGGTTGGAGAAAGAGGCGTGTTAATGGGATGCTTGGCTGGTGTCATGGAAGCCCAGTATAAACTACTTCGCGCGCACGGCCACACTCCAAGTGAGGCCTTCAACGAAACCGTGGAAGAGCTGACCCAGAGCCTTATCAGGTTGGTAGCTGAAAACGGTATGGACTGGATGTATGCTAACTGCAGCACCACAGCCCAGAGAGGGGCGCTTGACTGGCGGCATCGGTTCCGCGAAGCCGTGAAACCTGTTTTCGATGAGCTTTATAAAAGCGTGGTGAGCGGAGAGGAAACCCGAATCGTGCTGGATGCCAACAGTGCCCCAGATTACAGGGAACGACTGCGGGAAGAGCTCGACGAAATTAAGAATTCGGAGATGTGGAGAGCTGGCGCTGCTGTTCGTGCGTTGAGACCGGAGAACAGAGCCAAGAAAAAACTGTAGGGAGATACACAGGTTTTTAGGTTTAAGGCTGAAGGTAGAAGGATTTTCACCTTGGCCTTTTACCAACCACGATACTTGCGGATAAACCTTCACTCTATCCACCTGGGAGGCTACAGTAGGAAGTAGCATGTTAAGGGGGTGTTTGAAACTGAGATGAGGGAAACGCCCGATAGCAAACTCCAGGCAGATGCAGTGGAAACACCTGATATAAGATGGCTCAAGATCTTGACGGAGTATTTGCAAAAGTGCGATGTCAGGTTGGATTCTTGTCCAAGAATATTGGATATCGGTTGCGGTAATAATGTTAAGTGGAACTATCTGGCCATCACCTACTACCTTGCAGGCCATGGGCTGGGCATGCCACACTACGTGGGGATTGACCAAAGCGAAGAAGCATTTGAAGAAGCGAAAAAAATCCTTGGCGAACTTGTGGAATTCAAGGCTGAGGATGCGCAAAATCTTACCGATTTCTTGAGGCAGCAATTCCAAATTGTACTGATTAGGCACCCTGATATTGCTACTGCGCCTGATCGGCCAAGAATATGGCATAAGATTTTCCTTGAGACCGCAAAAGTCCTGGATCCGAATGGCTGTGTCATTCTCACAAGCTTCTGGCTGAAGGATCATATTCCGGCACAAGCCCTGCTTGAAAAAACCGGTCTTAGCATTGTTTTCAGCGGAAGTAACAAGTACCCGGGTAAGCAATTTGATATTTCAAGCGAGGGAGAGCCCTTAAGGTTTGACAAATATATTCTTATAGCGAAAAAGAGCACCTTGCACTAATAGAGTAACAGCTTAATAAGGGGTGGAAGGGCAAGGATCAATTGGCGTAGAGGATTCGGAGCTTTCACGCGTGAGAGACATAAAAGTTGCCATGGTGTGTATGCATAGTGAGATAGGCGAAGTTGCCGGAAATCTCGCCAAGGTTGAATCATATACCTCCCAGGCTTCAGACAAGGGGGTTGAGATCATTTGTTTTCCCGAGCTCTCCCTGAGTGGTTACACTCTTAGCAATCCGCAAAAGGCTTATGTCGGCTTAAGGACCGAGGAAGTTGTTGAAACAATCGTCCAGACGGCAAAACAAAAAGGCATAATTGTTATCGCCGGTCTTATCGAACCTTCAACAAAAAGAAAACCTTACATTAGTCAGATTGTGGCAGGGCCTCAAGGACTGCTAGGTCTTTACAGGAAAACCCATCTTTCTCCTCTGGAAAAAGGGGTGTACCTTGAGGGTGAGAAGATTCAAATTTTTTCAAGCAATGCAGTATCTTTCGGAATTCAGCTTTGTTATGAATCGCATTTTCCAGAGATAAGTACTGTGATGGCTCTTAAGGGCGCTGAAATCATCTTTCTTCCCCACGCCTCACCTCGCGGTAGCCCCGAGGAAAAGCTGGAAAGCTGGAGGCGGCACTTGCCAAGCCGCGCTTTTGATAATTCCGTTTTTGTTCTAGCTTGTAATCAGGTTGGGGAAACCAGTGAAGGATTCTCATTTCCCGGTGTTGCGCTCGCCCTCGCGCCTACGGGCGAAATGGTAGAAAGCTACTGTGGAAAAGATGAGCAAATGATCACGGTAAGCCTTCAGAGGGAAAAGCTTGAGGAAGTTAGAAAACACAAGATGAAATATTTCCTCCGACACAGGCGCCCTCGCCTTTACGCGGAGATAGCCTCACCCGTCTCAAGACTAAATCGTGAACTCTAGCCGTCGGATACTTGGCACAAAAAAAGGCACCCAAGGGAGTTTCTCCCTCGTGTGCCCAATGCTGCGTTTAGAATGGTTTAGCTACTACACGCATCCGGTGGGCTTGGGTAGGCCAGCCATTTTGCAAGCTCCTTTACCGGGTCCGGATGGAAACAGCTCGTAAATATACTTGAGCTTGTAGCCTGTCACCTTTGAAAGAATCCTTACCATGGGAGCAATCCCGTTTTTCTTATAATAATCCTGAAGGACTTTGATTACCTTCCAGTGTTCATCAGTGAGCTCCTCGATTCCCTCGGTTTGCTTCACATGTCGTACCCAGGCCTCGTTCCAGTTATTGAAATCATCAATAAAACCGTCTTCATCGACGTTAAAAGTATGTCCTTCAAATTCTACCGTGGGCATATGCTACGACCTCCTTTTTATAATAATCTTAAGGACTTACCAAAATACAATATACTTGTATATCCTAAATCTATCACAATGTCAATCCTTCTTTTTGCAATTATTCTGAAAATTTTTTCTCTCCGAGTTTTCTAAAATCAATCGCGGCACTGAAAAGCCCCTTTCCCCACAGCTTATTTCCCCGAGCATGGACATGGGAATAGGTGGCAAGCAGATTTTTCCTAACAACGCCATCGCTGGAGCCGTCCAGGCCTTGACCTCGAATCACCTTAAAAACTGAAGGTATTTTAGCATGAGCCTTTGGTAAAGGTTTTGAATAATGAAATTCGTGGCCTTTGAGCACAGTCCCTGGCGAATAGAAAGGATTTTCCCCGCAAACTTCCAAAACGGTGTAACCATGTCCCTGAGGTTTTTTCTCCATCAAGAATTTCATGGGAATAGCTCCCACCATAGGATACGTCTTGTGGTCTGCTATCAGATCTTCCCCCAAGTATATAAGCCCTCCGCACTCGGCATATACTGGCAGCCCCCTTTCAATAGCGAGCCTAAGGGATGTCCGGAACTCACTGTTCGAGGCCAGGGCGTGGGCTTGCATCTCCGGGAATCCTCCACCGATGTAGAGTGCGTCAAGCTCGGGGAGTTTAGAGTCAATCATGGAGTTGATTTCAACAAGCTCTGCCCCCATGTGTCGGAGATGATCAAGGTTTTCCGGATAGTAAAACCAGAATGCTTTATCCCTAATGATTCCAATACGTAGGGATTTGCCCCCAAAGGTAACAGGTGATTCGTGATACTCTACCTGAGGCGATTGGTGGAGGGCTTTGGCCTTGCAAGCAATTTCGCGGATTCGGTCAAGGTCAACATTTTCCTCCACAACTTTTCTTGCCCATTCAACTGCCTTGGCAGCGTAAGTTCTTTCAATATGAGGTACCAGGCCCATATGTCTTTCAGGAAACATGTTCCCTTTGAGCTTGGGGATCGCCCCAACCACAGGTACATCGCAGTACTTTTCAATGGAGTTGCGTATAAGGGATTGGTGACGGAAACCTCCCACTCGATTTAAAATGATTCCCGTGATCTCAAGGTCAGGGTCGAATTTCTGGCAACCCATAATGAGGGCGGCTGCGGTCCTGGTAACCATCGTGACATCTACGATGATAAATACAGGCGTCTTGAGGGTTTTTGCCAGCTCCGCAGTGCTGCATTGCCCTTCAAGATCCAGCCCGTCAAACAGGCCTCGGTTTCCCTCGATCAAAGAAATATCTGCCGTAGACGAATTAACAAGGAAGGAGTTCAGGATTTGCTCTTTTGTCATTAAGAACGGGTCCAGATTATAACAGGGACGAGCAGAGACAAAACTAAGCCAACCCGCGTCGATGAAGTCCGGGCCCTTCTTGAAGGTGGCGACTTTATAGCTTTTTTCCCTGAGCGCTGAGACCACGCCAATTGAGAGCATCGTTTTCCCGGAGTCCCCTTTGAGGGCCGAAATAATCATCCTGGGCAAGTTAGCTGGCATAGCGCTCCAATAATTAATGTTCCCTTGATATCTGGGCAGTGAAAAACCTAACAGCATTTCCTCGTTGCACGGGCCGAATTTTCTGGCGCAGTCCCGTTTTGATCTCTGGCAATGCTGTGTGTAGTCTGCATCCCTATTATGAAGGACTATAGGGGGCTATAAATTGCATTGCTGATATTGTCAACAAAATAGGGAAAAAGGGCTTGATGCGAAAAGAGGCCAGTTGGCTGCACTAGGTTTCGCATTTGGGCGCTCGTTTGATTTTTTCTTGACATTCAGTCTTGATTCAGATTAAAAGCATTTTGTTTGGTTTTGAAATAGGAAAAGAAGCCCGGCGGAGTTGGGCGATAGTGATAAACACACTGATTTTTTTAGGAAAAGCTGCAAGTTGAAGGGAGGAGGTGAATCTTAGAACCTTATTTTGGAAACCGTTTTCTTAGGGGAAAGCCCCTTTTCAGAGCGGAGGTAAACTTTCATTTTCTAGAAGGAGGCGTGAATAATGGCTTTTGAACCGAGAGAACCACAAAAGGAGCTGAAATATGATGAGCTCAGGATCTACTCAGATGACGAGCTTAATAACTACACCGAAGAAGAGCTCAAAAACTTTAAAGTTAAACACAATATTCCTGATGTAGAAGAACTGGAAAAAGGCCCGTGGCCAAGCTTTGTAGCAGATGCAAAGCGCGAAGCATTGCACAGAAGAAAACTTAGTGAAGATCGAATGATGATTGAAAGAGATGTGGTCGAAGACCTGCTCGGCCAGCTCCAGGTTTCGTTTGATGATGGCGAAACGCACTGGAAGCACGGCGGGATAGTGGGAGTTTTCGGCTACGGCGGCGGGGTCATAGGGCGGTATTCAGACCTTCCCAAAAAATTCCCCTCTATTGCTCACTTTCACACCCTGCGCGTAAACCAGCCGGCAAGTAAGTTTTACAGCACTGACTATCTCAGAAGCATTTGTGACCTGTGGGAATTCCGCGGCAGCGGACTGCTGAACATGCACGGTTCAACTGGTGACATTATCTTTCTGGGGACCTTTACCGAGCAGCTGGAACCTGTCTTCTATGAGCTGACCCATGTTTTACAACAAGACCTCGGGGGCTCGGGCTCTAACCTTCGCACCCCTTCATGCTGCGTTGGTAGAGCGCGATGTGAGTGGGCCTGTTATGACACCCAGGATATGTGCTATGAACTGACTCACTATTACCAGGATGAATTGCACAGGCCCGCGTTTCCCTACAAGTTCAAATTCAAATTTGACGGATGTCCTAATTGCTGCGTGGCATCTATTGCGCGTGCTGATATGTCTTTCATAGGCACATGGAGGGATAACATCCGCATCGACCAGAAAGCTGTCAAGGCCTACATCGGGGGTGAAATCAAGCCTAACGGAGGCGCTCACACTGGAAAGGACTGGGGTAAGTTTGATATCCAGAAGGAAGTTATTGACCTTTGCCCCACGCAGTGCATGTGGATGGAAGACGGAAAGCTCATGATCGATGACAAGGAGTGCACGCGGTGCATGCACTGCATCAACGTGATGCCTCAAGCCTTGAGGCCTGGAAAAGATACGGGGGTCACCATCCTTTTTGGAGCAAAGGCACCGATTCTGGAAGGTGCGCAAATGGCCCTTCTGACCGTACCTTTCATGAAGGTTGAACACCCCTATGATAACGTAAAGGAGCTGATAGACAAAGTGTGGGATTGGTGGATGGAAGAGGGCAAGAACCGCGAACGACTCGGGGAATTGATCCAGCGCTATGGCGTGCCGAAATTCCTGGACGTTATCGGCCTCCCGCCCATGCCTCAGATGGTGAAAGAGCCTCGCTCCAATCCTTATATTTTCTGGAAAGAGGAAGATGTACCCGGCGGATGGAAGCGTACGATTGAAGATTACAGAAAAAGACACGCGAGATAGCTACAGAGAAGAGGAGGTAAATAACCATGGCATTATCCCAAGAAAGATTAGGACGATATAATCCCGAAAAACCAATGGAAAACAGGATCACAGACCTGGGGCCAAGGCATTTCTGGCAGTATTTTCCGCCTGTTATACAAAAGAACTACGGAAAATGGCTTTATCACGAAATTCTGGAGCCCGGCGTTTTGGTCCATGTTTCAGAAACAGGCGATAAAGTTTTCACAGTCAGGTGTGGCGGGTGCAGGTTCATGAGCGTAGAGCATGTGAGGGAGATTTGCGAGATAGCGGACAAATATTGTGACGGATATGTGCGCTTTACCACCCGTAACAATATTGAGTTCATGGTAACAAGCACGGATAAGCTCGAAGCCTTGAAAAAAGACCTTATTAGCCGAAAGCATGTATCCGGGAGCTATAAGTTTCCCATCGGCGGCACTGGGGCCGGCCTCACCAATATAGTTCACACCCAGGGCTATTTGCACTGTCACACGCCTGCAACCGATGCTTCCTCAATGGTGAAGGCCGTAATGGATGAGCTCTTTGACTATTTTCAGGGCATGACTCTTCCTGCTCAGGTAAGGATATCCATGGCATGCTGTCTGAATATGTGTGGTGCCGTGCATTGTTCTGACATAGCCCTTCTGGGTTATCATCGAAAGCCACCTGTCATTGACCATGAGGTTATAGATAAGGTATGCGAGATTCCACTTGTTATAGCGGCGTGTCCCACAGGAGCAATCTCACCGGCCAAGACCGAGGACGGCCAGAAGACAGTAAAAATCAAAGAGGAACGCTGCATGTTCTGCGGTAATTGCTATACCATGTGTATGGCTGTTCCGCTTTCCGATAAAGAAGGAGACGGTGTCACAATCATGGCTGGGGGCAAGGTGTCAAACCGAATGTCGCAACCCAAGTTTTCCAAAGTAGTTGTTCCATGGGTGCCGAACAACTTTCCCCGCTATCCGGAGGTTTGCGAGTCAGTCAAGAAGATTCTCGAGGCCTATGCCAAAGATGCCAATAAGTATGAGCGAATTGGAGACTGGGCAGAAAGAATAGGATGGGAAAAGTTCTTTGAAAAGTGTGACCTTCCGTTTACCGAGCACCTTATTGATGATTATCGCTTGGCATATGACACATACAGGACTTCCAGCCAGTTCAAGTATACCGACGCAGCCTGGGAAGTTTCAAAGGCGGCCGGCGGTATTGATTAGGGTACGATTTAGCTAAAGTAAACCCTGTGGAATTTCGCACGGGGCATTGAACCCCGTGCGAAAAAGCGGGAAAAAACTTTATTTACCATCCCCGTGCTCCCGCATGGGGCATTCCTACGGGGTAAAGGAGCATGACCATGGAAGACATACGAAAGGCAATTCTTGACTTTGCCGAGGGAAGTAAGAAAACAAAATTTTATTTCAAGGACATGGAGAGGGCTGTGCAAAAGGTTATTCCTGGAGCAAAAGCCAGGGACATCAAAAAGGCGGCTACTGCCCTTGTCAACGAAGAGAAACTGGTCTTTTTTTCCACCGGCAGTACCACCATGTATGGCCTGAAGGGACGCGGTCAAACGGAAGACCACTAGGCCTGATTTTGATCTTTGGTTTATGAAATGGTGTTGAGGTCGCTTTCCCAGGGGGAGAGCGACCTCTTTTATTAAAGGGATTTCCAGTGAAAGAACCACAGGACTCTGAGGAATTCATTGCTGAGCAGAAAAAAATCCTTGCGGAAAACCCTGAATGCGCTAGTTCTCAGTACAATCTGGGTGTTGCGCTGATGGAGCAGGGTAAATTCGATGAAGCGATTCCCTTTTTCGAGGAAGCAATTGCCAATAGCGGTCGGATGTTTGAGGGATGGGTAAATCTGGGATATATTTATTTCAAGAAAGGCAAACTTGATAAGGTAGCAGAGGCTAATAGAAACGCTGTTGCAATTGAGCCCAGGTACGCTCGCGGATATGCAAACCTCGGATTTGCCTATCTCCAGATGGCAAGGACAGATGAGGCGATAGCAGCGCTTGAAAAAGCCATCGAGCTGAATCCGGATATTGTCCAGGCCTGGAACAACCTAACCAATGCCTATCTTCAAAAAGGCGACGTAGGAAAAGCCATAGAAACCGGCAAGAAACTTCTGGAACTGGCTCCAACCTTTGCCCTGGGACATAATAACCTTGGATATGCATATTATGTAAAAGGTGCCTATGAAAAGGCAATCAAGCATGTGGACAGGGCCAGGGAGCTGGGGTTCCAGGTTCCCCGTGAATTCCTGGAAAAACTGGAACCTTACCGTAAGAAATGAATCCCACTCAGTTTTTCCGAAGCTATGAATTTCTGGTGGACAGGGCTGATGCTTTCTTCGCGAAAATGGAGAAAGGCTACGGCTCGTGTATCAATTGCAAGAGGCACTGCTCTGATTGTTGTCAGGCCGTATTCGGGTTGTTCCTGATCGAGTCGGCCTACATAAAATCTCGTTTCGACCAGCTTGACCCTGATACAAGGAAACAGGCCATTTTGAGGTGCAATGAGGCTGACAGGGGTCTGAAAAGACTCGAGACAAAGCTGGAGATCAATAATGGCGACCCGGAAGCCCAGTCCTCAATTATGGCAAAAGAAAGAATCCGTTGTCCCCTCTTGGACGATAACGAGGACTGTATCCTTTACACGAACCGTCCCATAACGTGCCGCGTATATGGTGCCCCTACAAGAATCCATGGCAAAGTCAGGGCTTGCAGCAGGTCAGGGTTCAAGGCAGGCGAACGGTATCCGGTATTTGACCTTGACGGCACTTACAGGGAACTTTACTTGCTCTCAAGAGAGTTCCTGAGTACTGCGGGAGACGCTGATCCTGAAAAAGCCTCTTTGCTTATCTCTGTTTCAAAAGCAATAAGAACGCCACTAGAGGAGCTCGTATACGAGATCTTCCGACGAGGTTAAATGAACTTCCCCGCCGCAAGCAGCGGGGTATCAATCGGAAACCATCTTAACCGCCCCAAGGGGCGGGGAATCAAAGCCTTGTCCGCCAGAGGCGGATTAATCCGCCTCTGGCGGATTGCAGGACACAGAGGTGCGGTCAAATCGCAGACCTAGACTGTATCTTTTCTAAACAATATGATGCCAGGTCCGATACTGAGGTGTTTTCCAGTTGCCCGTTTTGATAGATCACGATGGCTGAGTGGTCTTTTACAAGACTCTCCACCTCCTCTCTCACTTCGCGCGCCTCCAGGTTTGCCAGAAGTATTAATGTGTAAGCTCTTACCTCCGGGTCGGAATGATAGAGGAGAGGGAAGAATTGAAATGTTTCCTTCCTGATGAGTTGTGGTTTTTTTTCACTTATTCTTCCCAGGGCGCGCAAAATATTTACAAGGAAAGTCCTATCCCTGGTCAAAGCATACAATTGAGGAATATACTCCGAGAGTGAAAATTCCTCAGGGCAGTGACCTATGATCTCTCCAATAGCATCAAGGGCACCCCAGCTTGAGGCAGCCGTGTCCGTAATGGAGATAAACAGCCCTTGAAGGAGCCTCGAGATTGCACCTGGATTTTTCGCCGCTATCAAAGCTGAAACTCTTCCAAGTGCCTCTGCGGCCCTATAGCGTAAAAGATCGTCGGCAGAGTAAAGAAGCCTTTTAAGGTCCGGTATGATCCTGGTTCCCTGCTCAGCGAGGGCCAAAATCGAGCCGAGATCATAGCTTTTGACAAATTTCTCCACATCTCTTTTTGAGAACTTTTTTCTTTTAGTGGTTCTTGCGGTTGACTCTGGAACAGGTGTCCTGGGTTGCCGGGTATGTTTTGAAACGCTTTTCCTGGCCGTTTCGCGAACGTGGTCATAAAGTCTGATAAAATATAGGGTGCCTGCTATGCGTCTCCCCCTAAAAGCTCCAGCATGAACGATGAAGTGCGTTTCGTAGTCATAGTGCTCGAGCCGGCTTTCAATATAGTCATCTTCAGGTAAAAGGTTCCACGCCAGATCGTAGTCCCCGCCGCAAGCATAAACAAGGGCCTCTATCATGGCTGTGCCGAGGTTATGACCCGTCACATCGCAGGAGTAAACTGCCCCGCATTCGCATGCTCCTAGTGGCATCTCGTTGGGCAAACTGGTGATGATCTCTTCGGGCTTTTCAATTAACCTGCCGCAAAAGGGACAAAGAGGCTTTTGGATTATTTCCCTGCCTATGAATTTCCCTTCCATCTCCTGTTCCAGTAAGTTCAGAGGTCCAGCTCTAAGCTCCGGGCATCCTCGTCGTATTCGAAGTCAACAATTTCAAATCCTCTGCCCCTTGAAGTGAAGCGCGCCTGCCAATTCTTGTATTTCGTGCCAGCAAAGTCGCAGCATATCACACCGTTCCGAGCCTGCAGTTTTTGAAGCTTGGGCACTACATCGTTAAGGAAAACTTCTCTTATTTGGTTTTTTTCCTCGTCATCCAGTTCGGGCTGGAATGCGGGAAGAGGTTCTTTGCTATGCGTTGTTTCTGTCTGCTTCATAAATGCCTGGATTTTCACCCTATTGTTGTTGATGCACTAATCTTCCACGATTACCTTCAAAGAGGGGAGCTGGTTTGCTATTTCGTATACCCCGGAAGATCGAGAGTCATGCACGAGTTAGCTGGGCCGCAAGATTTTGTGCTAATTTTTGCCTTTTTGCCCCCTTTTCCGGTTCCCATCACATAGTTGGTCGCGCTCACAACGCGTTCGAGATTTGTGCCATGGCATTCTGGACACGACAGATCTGCCTCATGATTGGGACTCGTAAAGAGCATTTCAAAGACATTTCCACATTTCATGCATCTAAACTCAAAAATAGGCATTGTGTTTCTCCTACTTTGGTGCCGATTGAAGATTTGCTTCTACTGTTTTGTTAAACTATAGTTACTTGAGTTCACTAAGTCAAATGAAAGGCAAAGAGAAACCTTTGTGATTAGCGGATATTTTTGAAAAGATGGACTAAGAAATGATTCTTTCGTTTCACCCATGCTTTGAGACGCACTGCCAGATTATTTTAGGGGATAAAGGATTACACCCGAGCCACCTGCCTCTTATCCGCCGGGCTGAAGCCATCATTCTTCCCCAGACGTGCTCGCCTGAGCTCTACAAAGCGTGCAAGGAGTCAGCTGCCCTCTTGTTTCCTAACTACGATGTAAGGTTTCTGTATCCGGGAAAACTGGGTCAGAGTCTCCTCTTTGAAATAATCGGGCTCCCTCACCCCAAGACTATGAGATGGAACTCAGTGAGAGATTACGAGCTGTCGTTTTCGGGCAAGAAGGGGGGGTATCCGCACAAATTGCCTTTTTTCGTCAAGGCGGATAGAAGCCACGAGGCTGAAGGGGTTTTTCTGGTCAGTGATGAAAGAAGCCTTGAATCGGCTCTTGCATACCTCAGGGACCTGGAGAATTCAGGATTTTCAGGTTTTGCCACTCAAGAGTGCATAAGAACAGAAGGAAACGTGCTTCGGGCAGTTATCGTGGGGAAAAGGATTATTACTTACTGGAAAAGGCCGAGCAGGCCTGGCCAGATGATAACCACCATCGGCAGAGGGTGCATAGTCGACAAGGGCTGGAGAGAGGACCTTCAAGATATTGCCCGAGCAGCTGCACTACAATTTTCAAAAAGGACAGGGGCAAATCTGGCTGCAGTGGATTTTGTCTTTTCCTCTGCCCAACCCAGTCCTCTGGCTCTGTTTCTGGAAATAAATTACTATTTCGGAAGGAGGGGGCTGGGAGGCTCAAAGAGTTACTACCAGCTCTTATACGAGGCTATTGTGGAGTGGCTGATTGAGAATAAAATGGATCCACAGTCAGTCAAGCTCGTGTAGTTCTCCTTCGAGCTTTACCTCGCCTGCAGAAGCCCCCGGCTTTAATCCGCCAGGGGCGGACGAGCCCGCCAGAGGCGGACAAGGGTTCAATTCCCCGCCCCTTGGGGCGTTAAGAAAATTTCCGATTGATACCCCGTCCGCTTGCAGCGGGGTAGTTAATCCTGGCGGCTCGAGCGGTGCTGGACCTATTTGACCAAGTTAACGTAAACTCTGCGGGAGCGGGGGCCGTCAAATTCACAGAAGAATATCTTCTGCCACGTTCCAAGAACGAGCCTTCCTTTTTCCACAATAACGGAAACGGAATTTCCAATTAAGGAAGCCTTGATATGGCTGTCTGCATTCCCTTCCATGTGCCGATACCCGGCATTTGGGGGAACCAGTTCTTTCAATTTTGCAATGATATCTTCACAAACAGCCGGATCTGCCCCCTCGTTTATGGTCACCCCCGCAGTGGTGTGCGGCACATAGACAAAGCACATGCCCTCCTCAGCCCCCGCTTTTGACACTTCTTTTTGAACCAGGGAGGTGATATCAACCATGTCGACCCTGGAACCGGTTTTTAGGCTAATGCTAATAGGCATATTGTGACCCTCTTCTCAGAGCTAGTTCAAGTGTAAGGTGAAAGTCTCGTCTGGATTTTGGTCCACGGTTTTCAATCCGCCAGAGGCGGATTAATCCGCCTCTGGCGGACAAGGGTTTGATTCCCCGCCCCTTGGGGCGGTTAAGATGGTTTCCGATTGATACCCCGCTGCTTGCGGCGGGGCCTCCTCAGGATAACGAATCAATAAACTTTGCTTCGAGGTGCTTTTCCGGCGAGCGGATTGTAAAGCTTAACTATTGCAACCTTCATGCAATCAAGGGTCTTTGAAGTTGTTATAACTTCAAGCAACTTCTGCTGTGCATCGTCGGGTAGAACACAAGCATTCGAAGAGTCGAATTCAAGATCAGGGAACGCCTTGAGGAGCTTTTTTTGTTCCTTGGGACCAACCGCAACTTTAACAGCTTTTTTGCCGCCTATTTCTTCTACATGCTCTCCAAGTCCTGCATCCTCAACCTTTTTCAACTGTTCGTCATCCAGAAACACGTTAATACAATAATCTGCCATTGATTTACCTCCTGTTAAGTATTCAAAATCCACGGCCACCTGAAAGATGACCTATAGCTTTTTGCCTCGCCGCCTGATAAAAGGATCTTTGCGAGACCATTAATTCAACCTCAATATTGCCGACAGAGTAGTCCTACTGTCAAGGGGTCGCTGCTTTTTTCTTTATCATGTTTGCTCTTAATTTATTCTGTAAGTTGAAGATGTTACAACCCCGGAGCCACCCGTTTTTCGCGAACATCTATATTATGAAGAATGCACAATTGTCAATACCATAAATCAGCGCTCAAGTGTTAAGTGTCTTGTTGGTATATCTTTTTTTGGTGATGCCTCGGCTCTTTGACCCATGGTGATGGGGCTCGAAGGGAAGATAAACGGCCCGATGATTGGATCAGGTCTATGGGGGAAGGATAATCCCTGTGGAAGGGGTTGAGAGGAGGTTCTCGTCCTCATCCTTTTTATCCTGCGCCCCCTCGAGGTAATATTCCAGGCTATGGTTCACCATTTCCATAAGAAAAACATTTTCTCTAAAAACAGATTGTTTTTCCGCCAGGCTGCTTGCAGCCGCTAGCGAAAGACGGGCGTTAGTTTCATCTTCGAGCTTGAAAAACATGTAGGCCATTTCTTCAAGGCGGTTTTTCATAACCTTACGCCTCTTGGGCGGGTACAGGTTTGCTATAGCCTCCTTCTTCAATTCCTCGATACGATCTAGTTTTTGAGATTCGGAGACAAGGATTGGGCTTTGTTCGGCTTTTATTATCTCCTCCACCAGAGGTTTTAGTTCTTCAGGATCAAGGATCCAAGTTGCCATCAAATCGTTCTCGAGCAGCTTTCTAGCCTGCGAAACCGTGATCTCCCCACTTGGTGCATTCCCTTCACCAATTAATTCATATACAGGAGGGGCATCAAGGAGCTCAGTGCGCTCGAGGAGCCAGGCCCTAAGTTCGAGATATGCCCGCGAGGATTGATCCGATGGACTTTCTTTTTTTCTGTATGCATTTTCAAGAACCGTGGCCGCATGGGCAAGGGTTGTCTCGACCATTGGCTCTACTCTCTCAAAGAAGAATTTTTTTACCTCTTGGGCTTGTTTCCTGCTGAACTTATTTGCTGCGAATTCCATGATTCCATTTTCATCGCTGGCCACTGCGGTGACAACGGTCATCCCTTTTGGAATTTGAGGTGCCATAATGAACACGCCGCGTGCCCCCGTGCCGTCAATGGGCCCAACGTAAGCCAAGGGTTGAGAGACTTGAACTTTCTTGAGGATAATTCCCTCGCTTTTTTCAGGCTCAAGGTCAGGAACTGAGATGCCGCTTTGTTTCAGCTTAAAAGCTGCTTTCCTGATTGCCTTTCGAACCTCTTTCTGGTCAAAAAGCTCCTTTATTGCCAGAAGAATATTACTGGCGCGCGGGTCATTGGCAGGGAGATTATCTATGAGTGCGCAGGCAAGCTTGGGGCTTGAGAGATTCTGCTTCAAATCAGAAAGGATGACGTCTGGTGATTTTTCGAGCAAGCCGCCTAGAGTTGCTTCCTCTTCCGGAGACAGTACAACCGAGCTAGGTGCCTTTTTTCTGTCAGCTTTTTTCTTCTTCCTGGCTTTCAAGGAAAGCTATGCTCCACTCTATCAAGGAATTGGCTCCAGCTCCTTGCATACGCAACCGCATGCTGAAGGAGCCTTTATTCAAACACTAAAGCAAAATTATTTTACCTGCACAAAAAAATCAACATAAAACGCATGCCCCCATCCACCATTAAGCCATCATGTGCAGCACCTGCAAGCCCGTTTGGTCGAGCTCAAGAAGATCCCCCAATGCCCCCTGTTGTGCTTCAAACCACGTGGTCTGAAAAGGTCATCTCGCTCCAAAGTCCCAGCTTCTATCTCGGTTAGAGAGGCATCGACGACATGGTGTCTCACCCGCCCCACCCTTGAGTGACATTTAGCGCAGCCTCGGTTACAGTCGCCCTCCGTTTAAGGAAACAGGAGCTATATGAGCCATTTTAACAGCGAACCCATGCTGGAGCTCCTTGACTTCAGGCACGAGGCCTTTTTATAGTAAAAAGTAAACCCTGTGGAATTTCGCACGGGGCATTGAACCCCGTGCGAAAAAGCGGAAAAAAACTTTATTTACCATCCCCGTGCTCCCGCACGGGGCGTTCCTACGGGGTAAACACTTGCAGGGTACCCCTGGCGCGTATATTAGAGGGCCGCCTTCTGAGCTAAATAAGGGGCTCCATTCCTGCGCATGAAGGGAGGAGAAGGTGAACAGGGAAAGCAATATGGTGGAGCTCTGCAGGAAGCTTGGCTACGAATTCCAAGACCCCGACTTGTTGGCAGAAGCCCTCAGGCACGCCTCATATGTGAATGAAGTTGGAGATGCAAGGCTAAGAGACAACGAGCGACTTGAATTTCTTGGGGATGCCGTGCTGGATTTGGCGATAAGCCACATTCTCATGGAGCTTTTTCCTGATGCGAAAGAGGGGGATTTATCCAAGCTTAGGGCCTCCGTTGTGAACGAAAAAGGACTATCAATGGTTGCTGCTGAACTGGACCTAGGGAGTCATCTTTTGTTGGGAAAAGGAGAGGAACACACGGGTGGCAGGCAAAAAACCTCAATCCTTGCTGATACTCTGGAGGCTTTGCTCGGGGCCATATACATGGATGGTGGGTTTGCGAAGGCCATGCAGATTATCCGCAAACTTTTTCTTACATATATAGAGGGACTTAGTTCACGGAGCCTCGATGGTGATTTCAAGAGCCTGCTCCAGGAATTTACCCAAGAGGCATACAAAACCAGGCCGGAATATGAGCTGGTGGGGGAAAGCGGCCCCCCACATCAAAAGATATTCACCGTGGCACTTCGCATTGGGGGAAAGTTTGTAGCAAAAGGCGAGGGCAAAAGCAAGAAGGAGGCTGAACAGCGAGCGGCAAAGGAGGCTTTCTTTTGTTTGAACAAAGAAAGAAGAAACCGCTGATTGTGCCGATTTTCATCCCAAGCGAGGGTTGCCCCTATAGGTGCGTATACTGTGATCAAGAAAAAATAACGGGGCAAGCACCGCAGATTGGCCCTGATGGTATTAGAAAGCGTTTGGAACTTGCAATACGCTCCCCTGGTTATGACAGGCAAAGGGAACCGGAAGTTGCCTTCTATGGCGGTACTTTTACAAATCTCTCTTTAGGGCGGATGTACGCTCTGCTGGGCGCTGTAAGGCCTTACCTGAGAAGTGGACTTTTCAAGTCCGTAAGAGTATCAACCAGGCCTGATGCAATAGACAAGGAGGGGCTTGACCTGTTAATGCGACTGGGGGTAGACACGGTGGAACTGGGCGCTCAGTCCCTGGATAACGAGGTTTTGCAACTTTCCAGGCGGGGATACACTTCCAGGGAGGTGATAGAGTCAATCCAACTTTTGAAGCAGCGAGGATTCAAAGTGGGTGTACAGTTGATGCCGGGGCTACCCGGGGATACGGCTTCAAAGTTCTTGAGGGGCATAGAAAAGGTAATTGCCGTCAGGGCTGACATGGTTAGGTTATATCCCACCCTGGTTATCCGCGGCACGGCCTTGGCCACCTGGTACCAAAGTAAAAAGTATAAACCTTGGAGTCTGCAAGATGCGGTAAGAATATGTAGCGAAAGTTGCCTTAGGCTGGAGCAGGCGGGGATACCCGTTATAAGAATCGGACTGATGTCTTCTCCCGGCCTGCTTAATAGGGGGGAGATAATAGCCGGTCCGTGGCATGAATGCTTCGGTTTTTTGGTTCGCTCGGAGATCTACCACAGAAAAATTGAAAAGTACCTTCCTGCACCAGGAGCGGCACAGGGAATCACGCTGAGGGTCTGTCCGAGGGAGATCCCTCTGGCCAGGGGATATAAAAACCTTGGGCTGAAACGCATTGAGCGAAAAACCGGCGCAAAGGTAGTGCGCGTGCGCGCAGAAAAATCTTTTCGACCTGGAATGATCGAGGTTGAAATGAAATGACATTTCTCTCCGGCTTTGTTGCTATCGTAGGGCCTCCGAATGTTGGAAAATCCACCTTGTTGAACAGGGTGCTTGGCACAAAAGTGGCAATAATCTCGCCTAAACCCCAAACCACCAGGAATCGCATAATAGGGATTTATCATGGGGAGCAATATCAGATTGTTTTTATGGACACGCCCGGCATTCATAAAACTCGTAGTCTCCTCCACAAAAGCATGGTCACGTCAGCGAAGGCTGCTTTCAAAGAGGTGGACATAGTGGTGGTAATGATTGAATTGCCTTCTCCGGACCCTCCTGAAATCTCAATGATTTTGGCAAACCTGAAGACAGTAAGAAAACCTGCTGTCCTGGTCGTAAATAAGATTGATCTGAAACAAAGAAAGAGTATTTTACCCGTTATAGAAACCTACAAAGACCGCTATCCATTCAAGACCATTATCCCGATATCAGCCCTGAGAGGAGAAGGGGTGGAAGTGCTTCTGGAAGAATTGAAAGCACTTCTCAAGCCTGGCCCCGCATTTTTTCCGCCTGAGATGAAAACAGATCAACCCGAGTCTTTTCTGGTATCAGAGATAATAAGGGAGAAAATATACCTGCTGACCAAGAAGGAACTGCCTTATGCTTGTGCAGTAAACGTTGAACTTATGGAAGAGGTGCCTGAAAAAAATTTTTTGCGTATTTCAGCGAAAATTCACGTGGAATCTGAATCACAGAAAAAGATCTTGATAGGGCGGGGAGGCAGGATGATAAGGGACATTGGCCAGGCGGCGAGGCTTGAAATGGAGAAGATATTTGGAGCACGTGTTTATTTGGATCTTCTGGTCAGGGTCGAGAAAAACTGGACCAGAGATGCAAAAGCACTCAGAAGACTTGGATATTAATAAAAAAACCAACCTAGGGAGCATGGGTTGGTTTTTTCTTTAGGAGGAAAGAGTTGATTTAGCTTTTGCCTTTTCTACTAAGCAAAATCCTTGCCAAAAGTGAACATCTCTTGTAGAAAGCGCGTAAGGTACTGTTCTTAATGCTATATTCTCTTGGTATTCTCCCTCTCTGATTGTCATGGTTTTTGGGGCCGAGTACAAAATTTTGTACCTCAAATTGCCTGCTGCGAAATTGCCTCATCTAAGCATCTGAATTTACAGAGAGATCCGGAGTCCAAAAAATTTGACCACCAAGCAAAGTTGCTGGACCTCAAATGCTCAGCACAGCTTATATTTTTTCATCTTGTGCTGCATCAAGCTCTTAGTTATTCCAAGCATCTCTGCTGCATGAGCCTGGACATTATTGCACTGTTTAAGAGCGCGCCGGATTAGCTTTTCTTCAATTATTTCAAGTGTTGGGTGAAGTGGGGCATCAGGTGGAATAAAACCCTCAACGTTTAGCTCCTCCGGAGTGTTGGAGAATTCAGGGGGCAGGTCTTTGAGTTGTATTGGGCCGCCGGAGCTCAGAACAACCGCCCTTTCAATTACGTTTTCAAGCTCTCTAACATTTCCCGGCCAGCTATAAGAGTAGAGAGCCTGCCAAGTTTCAGGGGCGAGCTCAATCTTTTCTTTGCCTTCATCCTCCCCGTATTTCTCAATGAAGTGTTTCGCGAGAAGGCGAATATCCTCTTTTCGCTCCCTGAGCGGAGGGACCTCAACATGAATCACGTTGAGCCTGTAATATAGATCTTCCCTGAAACGCCCTGCAGCAACATCTTCTTTCAGGTTCCGGTTTGAGGCTGACAAAACCCTCACATCCACTCTGATCGTTTTTGTTCCTCCTACCCTTTCAAAAGCCATTTCCTGAAGAACTCTGAGCAGTTTTACCTGAAGAGAAGGGGGCATCTCACCTACCTCATCCAAGAAGAGGGTTCCCTTGTCTGCGAGCTCAAAGCGCCCCTTTTTCATGGCAACTGCTCCTGTAAATGCCCCTTTCTCGTGGCCGAAAAGCTCGCTTTCAAGAAGGGTCTCAGTAAGCGCACCACAGTTGACAGAGATAAAAGGCCGCTCCATCCTTGCTCTGTCTTCATAATGAATCGCCCTTGCTATGAGCTCTTTGCCAGTGCCTGAAGGCCCCGTGATGAGAACTGAGGCCTTGGACGGCCCCACTTTCTTTATCAGTTCGTATATTTCCAGCATAGGCTTGCTCTTACCTATGATATTTCCATACCTGTAGCGTTCAGAAAGAGCCTCGGTCAGCAGCCGGTTCTCTTTTATGAGGCGGTAGTTTTCAAGGGCCTTCTTCACCGTAAGCTTGAGTTCCTCGTTTCGAAACGGCTTGGTAACATAATCGTATGCCTGTTTTTTCATGGCCTCAACCGCCATCTCGATTGTGCCGTATGCCGTCATCATGATAACAGGCAGATCGGGTTTTATCCTTTTGGAGGCTTCCAGCAGCTCCATGCCGCTCATCCCCGGCATCTTCATATCCGTAATGACTAGGTCCAAATCTGAGTCCTCAATCAAGCGAAGCGCACTCCGCGCATTGTCCGCTGTAAGGATTTCATACCCTTCAGGGCCCAAGAGCGCTTCCAGCACCACGAGGTAGTTTTTTTCATCATCAACTATCAGGATCGTTTCCATGAGACACAGACCTCACTAGGCTCACATTGTGCTAGGTAGCCAAATCTTGACATTAGTTCCTTGCCCTTCCCTGCTCTCCACTGAAATGTTACCGTTGTGGTTTTCAATGATCTTTCGAACAATGGCCAGGCCAAGGCCTGTTCCTTTTTCTTTAGTAGTAAAAAATGGATCAAAAACCCTTTTCAAGTTCTCCGGACTTATGCCCGAGCCGGTGTCCTGGATCTGCAGCAAATAGCGATCTTTTTGCTGTTCTACCCGAATGTCGATGGTTCCGCTGCCGTCAATGGACTGAATCGCGTTTATAAGCAGGTTTAAGAGAGCCCTGTAAAGAAGTTCCTCATCAGCCATAAGCCCAAGCACCTTTTCATCCAGGTTATGCTGAATTTTCACATCCCTTTTTTTCAGCTCGGGCTCCAGGAATAATAGATTCTTCTTAATGATTTCTCCAAGATCACAAGGAGCAGGTCTGGGGACCTGAGGCCTTGCAAAATCAAGAAACTCTGTCACGATTCTGTTGAGACGATTTGATTCCTCATTAATTACCTCTGAAAGTTTCTTTTGTGTATCAGTCGCCCCTGGCATGGTACTAAGAAGTTCTGCTGTGCTACGAATAATGCCGAGAGGATTCTTTATCTCATGGGAAACGCCGGCCACCATCTCCCCCAGCGCTGCCAGGCGTTCTGCCTGGTGGAGCTGTGCTTCAAGTTCCTGCTGCTCCTTCATCCGCTGCTCAATGATTCTCTCCGCCTTATGCACTATCAAGAGCAAGGCCAGGAAAATGAGCCCCATTATTAGAATTGAGAGTCCAAATATAAGGTATTGGAACCTGACGATGGAATGATACTCCTGGCTCACGTCCTGTATCAATTCGAAGATTCCCGCCACATAGCGCTCCCCGGTGAAGGGGTGTATTGCCATAAAAGGGATATAGCTTCTTATCTTTTTTTGGCTGCCCAGAATCTCTATCCCGAGCCCCAGAAGGTCGTACCTGCTCGAGGTGATTGATGAAAAGCTCTCCCCCATGACAGCCTTCTTGTACCCAATCGTTTGCCTTGTCTTGTGTCCTATAAGGGAGAGATCAGTGCTGTATGCGATCACGCCCTGGTTAATAGAGTGTATGTTTACAAGATCCACTTTAAACCCGTGGATGGCGTTCCGGACAACCCGGTCCATCAAATCCTGCTGTTCCTTGTCCCTCAGCCTGATCACCCCGTACTGCCTGGTAACGGGCAGGACAAAATCTCTAAAAACCTGCTGGTTCAAGTTTTCACCAACCAGGAGGGCGGAATTTTCATAGCTTTCCAGCAAAGCCTCTTTTGCTTTTTGAGAGATAACCACGGAAAAAGGAAAGCTGAAAATTACCAGAACAATAAAGCTGGCAACAGCAAAATATTTCACAAGGCGGAACTGTTTTGGTTTTTGTTTTACACTCTGGGATGGGGCTATCATGATAAAAGCTCAGAAATTGTTTTTATTTTATTTTGCCCTTGAAAACCATGGTGAATATGAACACTTAAGTTTTTATAATATACCAGTTATCTATTGTACGGCAATTGCTAAGTTAGACTTTGACTTCAAAGTTGATAAATTGTTAAAAAGGGTGTCTTTGCTTGAAAGGGAGAACAACTCAAATGGTGGGCAGAAATCTAAAGGATCTTCCCTTTATGCTTTATGCAGACAGCAAGGGCCGGGTATACGAGCACCCCTTTTACAGGATGATCGGATTTTTGGGAGAATCTCCTGAAATCGTTAAAGAAGATGATTTGATCCCCATGCCGGAGTACAGCAAGCTTTTTTATCTCCCGAATTGTGCTCCAATGGGGCTTGATCCGGTAACTGGGGAAATAAAATCGATTCGTAAAATTGAGGTAGGAGGCGAGGTAACGAAGTGTTATGGTGTTGCAGCCTTTCTCGAGCCAGGCTTTGTCCGTACTCATCTTCCTGCTGTTGATTACAGCGAAAAAGGTTACTGCCTACCCATGTGGGCTTACACTGCGGTTGGATTCAAGGATGATAAGTACTGGGTGGCAGGCTTTAGGATTGAATATAACAAAGCATGGGATCCCCGCTACTTTGATGACAAAGAATTGATTCCTGCCATCCAGAAGTACCAGAGCCGACATGGGGAAGGCCCCCTTCTAAAACACCTAGTTGGTTGTGCCACGAAGAATCACTGCTTTGCGGCAAAGAATCTGTTTCTTGAAAGATGGGAAGCGCCCATGCCGGTCAGCCAGGCGTGTAATGCCGAGTGCCTGGGATGCCTCTCGTTTCAAAATGAAGGGTTTTGTGAGCCATCTCATGAGAGAATATCATTCAGACCATCAAAAAAGGAAATTGTCTCGATTGCCGTAAATCATCTGGAAAAGGCTCCGGCTGCTATCATTAGCTTTGGGCAGGGGTGCGAGGGCGACCCGCTTACAGAGGCCGGGCTCATTGAAGAGAGCATTGAGGAGATCAGGAAACACACTCCCAGGGGAACTATAAACCTCAACACCAACGGAAGCCAGCCTGAAAAAGTGCGTGCTATAGCTGAAAGCGGCCTGGATTCCATAAGGATCAGTCTCAATAGCGCCAGAGCGGGTTTTTATCGAGCCTATTACAGGCCAAGGGGATATGACCTGGAAGATGTGATAGAGTCTATATCTCTTTCAAGGAAGCTCGGGCTTTACACAATGCTGAACTATCTCGTATTTCCGGGAATCACCGACCAGAAAGCGGAAATCAAGGCACTGACCGATCTGGTAAAAAAAACAGGGGTTAACTTCATCCACCTAAAAAACCTGAATATCGATCCAGAGCTTTACCTGGAGAAAATGCCGAGGGTGGATTCCCCGGCAGTCGGCTTGAAAAATATGCTGGCATTGCTGAAGGAGGAATTGCCGTCAGTTGAGTTTGGTTATTTCAATAAAACGGTCCGCTGAATGCCCAGGACCATTGCTCTCACATAGAGATTAACTATGCTCTGGACTAGCGGAGGCAGGCGGGGGCTCTTTCTACTGGGCGTCCCTTGGCTTTCCAATACCGTTTACGACATTTTCGGGATTTTCGCCTGAGCTTACGCGAAGAATATTTTCAAGCGCGGCAGTCAGCATGCGGTTAAAAGCAGGTTTAGTTATGCCTGCAATGTGTGGGGTGATCAAAAGCTTGTCCTTTGCTTCAGGAGAAAGATTTAGAAGAGGATGATCTGGGGGTGGTGGCTCTGGAAAGACCGTATCTATCGCAGCCCCGCCCAGCGGTCCCTTTTCAAGAGCTTGAGCAAGGGCATGGGCATCAATTACCTCTCCGCGGGAGGTGTTAATCAGGAGGGCACAGGACGCATTAGATTGATCTCCTTTCGCCCTATGAGGAACTTGGTTTCTTCTGTCAAAGGAACATGGAGGCTTAGTGCATCACTGGAGGCAATAAGCTCTTTGAATGGCTTGAAGGTCAACCCTAGAGCTTTTCCTTCAACCGCGTGAGAATTTAGCAGGATCAGTTCACCGCAGTAATCATTTCCGATGCACTTTAGTTGAGCACTGTTCCCGCAATCGTGGCTGATAACAGGAAAAAATTCGTAGGGCTCGGTTCAAACAAGCTGCTTCTTAGGAGGCGCATCGTAAAAATCCTCGCAGGCCCATTTACCCCGCCCGCAGAAAGCCACGGCTTTAGCCGTGGATGAATGCGCTTAAGGGCGGGCGGGATGTCGTACCACTAAGTCCCCGCCGATTGCGAAGCAATTCGGCGAGACTAAGTGGTGCCACGGGCTTGCCCGTGGGGCTCCACATGCCCGGCAGCGCGTTGCAAGGAGGTCCATTCACAAAAGAGATTGCCGCAGTTCTCATTCTTATCTGACAAGTAGAATGTGGTATTGGGCTGCAGGAGAAGGCCCCTTGTGTTTTTCCAAGCACAGGGTATCGTGAGCATGATGCAATAAACGTACACAGTCCAATAAGCAGGCGCATGGAATCTAGGAATGAAAAGCTGCTTGGATATAGATAGGATGCAGGGTTCTACAAACCAATGGTTTCCCTGAAGCGCATGCAATTTGCATTGTTGTTATTGTGGTCAAGAAAGATAATCTTTTTTATGTTCCTGTAAGCTTTTTCCCTGGCGCCTTCCAGAGTCTGGTCTCCGGCAATCACGTGTAGAACCCTTCCGCCGTATGTGACAAGGCCTTTTTGTTCGTCCTCATCCACGCCGGCGAAATAAATGGCGATGCCCTTTCCAATATCGTCGAGGCCCACAATCTTATGCCCTTTTCCATACCGGCCCGGATATCCCTTGTTCCAGCCCCGCGATGCCTTTGAGCGACCCTCCATAGCAATAACATCCACGTAGTACTGGTTGTTCCACACCTGTTTGACCTGATCTAGGGTCCCTTCCCACACTGCCATCCCGATTTCAAACAGATCCGTGCTCAGTTTTCTTGCAAGCACTTCCCACTCCGGATCTCCATGCCGGACGTTAATCTCAAAAACCTCCAGGTTATCGTATGGATCCAGGTTCAGCCCAAAGTAAAGCACTCCCTTGTAAGCCCAGCCCAGCTCGTTGTATATGGCGTTAACGGTCGGGTTTACTATTTCTTTGATAATTCGGTTCACAAGCCACGGGCTTAAAAGCTTGTGGGGACAATAGCAACCCGTACCCCCTGTATTGAGGTTTCCGCCGAAGCGTTGAATGGATTCCGTATCGTCAGGGTCAAAGGCGGGTTTGTAGTCCTGCGCAAACATCCTCAGTGGCATAATGTGCTCACCGTCGAGGTAGGCGAAAAAAGAAATTTCAGTGCCATACTTCCGCTCTTCTATGACGACTTTGTTGCCTGATTGGCCGAATATTTTTTCAACCATTATCTTCTCAATAGCTGCTTCAGCCTCAGCGGCATCTTCACACACTATGGCGCCCTTCCCGGCAGCCAGGCCGTTCGCCTTAACAACGACCTGGTAGCCAATATTTCTGACATAGGACTTTGCCTTTAAAGGATCTGTAAAAACAGCGTACTCCGGCTTTGGGACCCCTATCTTTTGCAGAAGTTTATCCGTGAACTCTCTATCGCTTTCCAGCTTCACGAAATCTTTTTTGGGGCCCACAGTGCGTATACCTTTCTCATTGAGGATATCAATCAGGCCCTCCTCCAGAGGGTTTTCTGATCCAACGTCAACAAGGTCCACCCCCTTTTCAAGGCAAAATTCTGCAACTCGGTAAAAATCGGCAAGCTTCACCACCTCTATCAGGCCTCTCTTACCCTTTGGCGTGTAAGCAATGCCCGGGTTCCCCGGACAAATATAGACTTTGTCCACGTGCTGGCTGTCTGCGTAGCTATCAGCCAGGCAGTGGTCTCTACCCCCAGAGCCATAAACGAGTACTTTCATGGCAAAAAGCTCCTTGCAAAAGAGGTACTATTCACAGCAGATAAGAAGAATCTCCAGGACAAATTCAAAGGATCGTTGAAGTATATGGGAGCCCTCAGCCAGTGTCAAGTTTACCGGATCGCAGGTTTTCTAAGTCTTGGAAGAAGTTGTAGTTTTTTATTGTCAATCACAAACTTTTAGGCTTTAATAAAGAAAAAAGCGAGCTTATTGGGTTTTTAGTGGCTCCGGCTGTTGCGGGAAAGGCTTTTCACCCATTCTATGAAAATGAGAAAAGCGATGAAGATTCTTTCAGCCATAGTTATTGTGAGCTTTACTTTTGTATCAGTGCTTCTGGGGTGCTCTAAGGAAGAAGATCATCAGGTCGTTTCAAAACCGCCCAAGGTTGTAAAGCACATTATAAAACCTCAGCCAAAAAGAGTGGTACAGGAAGCGAAACAGAAAAAAGAACAAGCGGCACAAGCCCCAAAGCCAGGTCTTGAACTAAGTGTCGCTTCGGTGGAGCAGAAAACGCTTCCTTCCAAAAAGGTGCAAGAGAAGAAGCAGGCACGAGCTGAGACGCACGAACCCGGTCAGTATATTGTCAAGAAAGATGAGACTCTTTCAAGTATTGCGCGCCGAAAGGATGTTTATGGAGATCCGCTGAAATGGCCCATAATTTGTCTTTCTAACTTGGAAAAGCTGGCTGACTTGGCATCAGGGGAGGATTTCCCTCACAGAGAATTGCCTGAGGGGATAAAGCTGAAAATTATAAGTCGAGTCAGCGCAAAAGAAAGCATTGCGAAAAGTACTCCCAAATACTGGGTTGTTAATGTGCTCTCCGCCAAAACCGAGAGGGACATTATTGCACACGCGCTAAAGCTCCTCAAGAAAGGGTATCCGGTTTATATCACCTCTACCCAGGTGAAAGGTAAGCAATGGATAAGGCTCAGGGTCGGTTTCTTCAAAACCAAGAAAGAGGCTGACGCTGTGGGCAAAGATATACAGAGAGTTCTGAATTTCGGCCAAACCTGGTCAACAAAGGCAAAGAGAGAAGAGTTTGAAGAATTTGCTGGATTATTGAGCCAAGGGAAGGGTCCATGAAGGGCAAGAATGTCGTTGTAGGTGTGACAGGGGGAATTGCCGCTTACAAGGCGGCGGAGCTTGTGCGCCTGCTTGTCAAAGCAGGCGCACAAACAAGGGTTGCCATGACTGCTCATGCCACAAAGTTTGTAACCCCTCTCACCTTTGAAGTTCTCTCAGAAAACAGAGTAGTATGGGATATGTGGGACGGGCAAGAAAGTCCCATGTCTCATATCACCATGAGTCAGGAGGCCGACCTTATCATAATTGCCCCCGCAACAGCGAACTTCATCGGAAAAATTGCACACGGTATTGCGGATGATTTTCTTTCTACCTCAATTGTTGCCGCTACAGGAAAGATGCTTGTGTGTCCCTCTATGAATAGCCGCATGCTCTCGAACCCTGCAGTGCAGGAGAACATCACTCTGCTGAGAAAA
Source organism: Deltaproteobacteria bacterium (assembly GCA_019310485.1). Classification (GTDB taxonomy): domain Bacteria; phylum Desulfobacterota; class DSM-4660; order Desulfatiglandales; family HGW-15; genus JAFDEF01. The sequence continues at coordinate 62,542 of JAFDEF010000007.1, forward strand.
AGGGGATACACTGTTATGGCTCCACAAGAGGGTGAGCTTGCATGCGGGGAAAGAGGTGTGGGCAGGCTTCCTGAACCGGAACAGATCCTGGAGCAGGCCAGGATTTTGCTCTCAGAACATGATCTTTCAGGAATGAAAGTACTCGTTACCGCTGGTGCTACGGTAGAACCGATTGACCCTGTGAGGTACATTACAAACAGGTCAAGTGGCAAAATGGGTTACGCTTTGGCTAGAGCCGCTGCTCTCAGGGGTGCGGAAGTAATGCTTGTGAGCGGTCCCACCTCCCTTAACCCACCCCGCAATGTTAAAGTTTTCAGAGTGAAGACAGCCGCAGAGATGAGAGATGCGGTTCTTGGCCACCACGCGGAATGTGATGTTGTTATCAAGGCAGCCGCTGTCCTTGATTACAAGCCACGGAGACAATCGAAGACCAAGATAAAAAAGCTGGAGGAAATCCAGTCTCTTGAATTGGTACGAAATCCTGATATCCTTGCAGAGCTCGGGAGACGCAGAAGCGGAAAGAGGTCTCTGTTGGTCGGATTTGCGGCGGAGACCCACGATCTTATGAGCAATGCGAGGGAAAAGCTTCGAAAGAAAAACCTGGACATGATCATAGCTAATGACGTTTCCAGAGAAGATGCAGGGTTTGAATCGGACACTAATGCAGTTAAAATTATTCACAGGGATGGCCGCGTGGAAGAGCTTCCACTCATGACAAAGGAAGACCTTGCAGATCGTATTCTGGACAGAGTCAAGAAACTATGGAAAGAAACAGCCTAGAGCCGGTTGAGGAATTGAGGCAAGTGGTCAGTCACTTGAAAAAACTAATGACCTATGACCGGGACATGGGGCTTGAGCCCCCCATACTGTCTTCTTCAACCCTGGAGTATCTCCGGAAAGAAGCCTCAAGTTTCAATCCGCCAGAGGCGGACGAGGGTTTGATTCCCCGCCCCTTGGGGCGGTTAAGATGGTTTCCGACTGATACCCCGCTGCTCGCGGCGGGGAAGTTCAATTCCCTGGAGGATCTTAGAGATTTCATTGGTGAATGCAAGAGATGCAAGCTCTGGCGCGGGAGGACAAATCTGGTGTTTGGTGAGGGCTCACATAAGGCTCGATTGGTCTTTGTGGGTGAAGGACCCGGAAGGGAAGAAGACATAGCAGGTAGGCCCTTTGTTGGCGAAGCGGGCAAACTCTTGACCAGAATAATAGAAAACGGAATGGGGCTGAAACGAAATGAAGTTTACATTTGTAATGTTGTAAAATGCCGCCCTCCACGCAACCGGGACCCCGAAAAAGATGAAATTGAGGCCTGCTTACCCTTTCTGGAGCAGCAGCTTAGAATAATCAGCCCCGAGGTCATCTGCACTCTAGGCAGGGTGTCGGCTCAGGCCTTGCTCGGGGGGGAGTTCAAGATCACGCGCGAGAGAGGGAAGTGGTTTTCTTTTATGGATATCCCTCTGATGCCCACATACCATCCGGCATATCTTTTGCGAAACCCATCGGCAAAACGCGATGTATGGGAGGATGCCAAAAAAATTATGAGACACCTGGGGCTGGAGGTCAGGGAGAATGCTCAGGCGTAGAAAAACCATACTTTGTCTGCTTTTCTTGCTTGTAGGGTTTTTGCTCATTGAGCCTGCTGTCTTCAAGCACTCTCAAGGCATCTGCAAAGCCGGGGAAGCGCTTGTAATAGTGCTTGAAGGCCCGATTAACCCTGGAACAGCCACGTACCTCACAAGAGGCCTGGAGCTGGCCAGGAAGGAAGGCTCCAAGCTGGTTATTGTTCAGCTGGATACACCTGGCGGACTGGCTTCCTCAATGCGAACCATGGTAAAAGCAATCATGAATTCCACTGTTCCCGTCGTCGTTTATGTCGCCCCGAGGGGAGCGGGCGCTGCCTCGGCCGGGGTGCTGGTTACAATTTCAGCTCATGTAGCGGCCATGGCTCCCGGCACTAACATCGGTGCTGCTCACCCCGTAATGGCTGGAGGTAAAGATATCGGCAAAACCATGTCTGAAAAAGTAGTCAATGATATGGCATCTTATGGCCGAAGCATTGCACAGGAGAAAGGGAGAAATGCCGAATGGGTGGAGAAGGCTATCCGCGAAAGTGTTTCGATAACTGCTGAAGAAGCCGTTAAGAAAAAAGTTGTGGACCTCGTGGCAGCCAACGTTGACGAGCTGCTTAAGTCCCTGGACGGAAGGGAAATTACCCTCCGCCAGGGCAAAGTAACCCTTAAAACAAAAGCTCTTGCTCTGAAATACTATCGCCCCGGCTTCCGGGACAAAGTTCTTAAGATAATAAGCGATCCCAATATCGCCTATATACTCATGATGATCGGCATGGCAGGCCTCTACTTTGAGCTTGCGCACCCTGGCGCTATTTTTCCCGGTGTTATCGGTGGAATTTCTCTGATTCTTGCTTTTTACTCCTTTCAGACCTTACCGGTAAATTACGCAGGGCTTTTGCTCATAGCTCTTGCTATCATTTTTTTCATAGCGGAGATCAAGATCACCAGCCACGGCATGCTATCTCTTGGTGGGGTTGTCTCCCTGATCCTGGGTTCCATCATGCTTTTTGAGGATGTCAGGGTTTCTCTGCGCCTGATGATGCCCACAGTTGTTTTAATAGCAGGGTTCTTTGTTACGGTTTCAACGCTTGCGTTTCGTGCCTATCGGTCAAGGCCGAAAAGCGGAATGGAAGGCCTGGTGGGATCAGTAGGGGTGGTGAAGGAAACACTGGACCCTGAAGGATTGATTTTTGTTCATGGCGAATACTGGCGTGCCGTATCTGACGAGAAGATTGAGCCAGGAGAAAGGGTTAAGGTGGAGGGAGCAGATGGCCTGGTTTTGAAAGTGAAGAAGGCAACAAACAGCCAGTAGGTGGAGAGTGGAAAGCGAAAGGGTATTGCACAGGGAAAACTAAATGCTTCCAATTTACGTTTCACAGTTTTTTGCATAGTCAAGAAAGGGGGATGCAATGTTTTGGATATTGGCCGTGGTTTTGATTATCTTTTTTCTGGCTTCCGCTATAAGGATCCTGAGAGAGTATGAGCGGGGGGTCATCTTCAGGCTGGGCAGGGTGATCAAGACCAAGGGGCCTGGCCTGATAATTCTAATACCTATTGTGGATAAAATGGTGAAAGTAAGCCTTCGCCTTGTGGCCATGGACGTTCCGCCCCAGGATGTAATCACCAGGGATAATGTTTCCGTGAAAGTCAATGCTGTAATCTATTTCAGAGTCATGAACCCGACAAAGGCCACGATTGAAGTGGAAAACTACCTTTTTGCCACCTCGCAGCTGGCCCAAACCACCCTGAGGAGTGTTTGTGGGCAGGTGGAGCTGGACGAGCTTCTCGGAGAACGAGAAAAGATCAATACCAGGCTCCAAACCATTCTAGACGCCCATACCGATCCCTGGGGGATAAAGGTGTCCACCGTCGAGGTTAAACATATTGATCTGCCCCAAGAGATGCAAAGAGCAATGGCAAAACAGGCGGAAGCCGAAAGAGAAAGAAGGGCAAAGGTCATAAATGCGGAAGGGGAGTTTCAGGCGGCAGATCGTCTGACCGAGGCGGCAGGCATAATCGCCAAGCATCCGGAGGCGCTCCAGTTAAGATATCTTCAGACACTGCGGGAAATATCCTCGGAAAGTAATTCCACGACTTTTTTCCCCATACCGATTGAACTTTTCAAGCCCTTCATAAAGAAGGAGTAAACCCTGTCGAATTTCGCACGGGGCATTGAACCCCGTGCGAAAAAGCGGAAAAAGCTTTATTGACCATCCCCGTGCTCCCGCACGGGGCATTCCTACGGGGTAAAAATTATCTTGACAAAAGTTGGACTGGACAGGCAAAGATTCTATGCCAATTTTGTGAACAGGAGCGTAGATTCATGGAAGATGAGATAAAAAACGACCAGGAGCAAAAAGAAGAGAAACAAGAAAAAGCTCAGTCTGAAAAACCTCTTGACAAGATGACGGCAAAGGAGCTGAGGGAGATTGCGCTCGAAATTCCTGGGATTAGCGGTGTGCATGCGATGAAGAAGGAGCACCTCCTACAGGCTATAAAAGAAGCAAGGGGAATCAGAGAAGAAGAGCCGCCCAAGAAGAGAAAGAAAAAAGCAGCAAAGGCAGAGGTGAGCGTTAAGGATCTGAAGAAAAAAATTGCTGAGCTTAAGAAGGAGAAAGAGGAGGCGCGTCTGAAAAGGGATAAAAGGAAGGTGGATGTTTTGCGCCGCCGAATAAACAGAATGAAAAAAAGAACCAAAAAAGCTGCTCAAGCCTGATGGCGGAGGAAGATCGCAGCAGGCTCATGGGGTCGGTTGCCCTGAGCCTGTTTTTATTTTAATCCGCCAGAGGCGGATTAATCCGCCAGGGGCGGACGAGGGTTCAATTCCCCGCTCCTTGGGGCGTTAAGAAAATTTCCGATTGACACCCCGTCCGCTTGCGGCGGGGTAGTTAATCATGGACCATGGGTCATATTTGTTTGAGGGGTTACAGGAAAGAGATTCATGGCCGAGAAAGAATCAAAAGATGCTCTTCTTAGTACAGTGGCTGTTATAGCCGCAGGAGGTTCTGGTCTGCGCATGGAAAGCGAGAGGCCTAAGCAATTCATGGACCTGGATGGCAGACCCCTGCTTGCGGTAACACTTGAAAAATTCCAGGTCTGCCATGCTGTTGACGCTATCGTACTTGTCGCACACCCGGACTATATTGATTATTGCAAAAAGGAGATCGTCGGGCGTTACGCGCTCAGAAAAGTCATAAAAGTCATAGCAGGGGGAAAGCGAAGGCAAGACTCTGTAAGGCTTGGGATAGAGGCCACTAAAGGAGATTACGGCCTAGTTATCATTCACGACGCTGTAAGGCCGCTGGTTCATCCCGATCTGATTGAACGAGTGGTGGCTTCTGCAAAAAAATTCAGAGCGGTCATTGCCGGCCTACCTGCTAAAGAGACAATAAAAGAAGTGGATAAGGACAATACGGTTGTCAGAACATATGATAGAGCTTCATTATGGCACGCCCAGACTCCGCAGGCCTTTTACTACGAAGACATAAAGAGCGCCCACAAGAAAGCAGTGGAAGAAGGCTGGGCGGAAGTGACGGACGATGCCCTCCTACTTGAGAAAATGGGCCTTCCTGTAAAAGTTGTTAAAGGGTCTGAAGACAATATCAAAATTACAACCTTACATGATCTGGAACTGGCACGCTTCCTCTGGCAGTTAGGCAAGGGATAGGAATCATCTGGAAAAGATGCTCTTGAGAATCGGCACAAGGTCAAGCTCATTGGCAGTCGCGCAGAGCGAGTGGGTCAAGAAAAGGTTACAATTGAGGTACCCTGAACTCAGGGTAGAGCTCGTTAAAATAAGAACAATCGGTGACAGGATCCTGAATTCTCCCTTGAGCAGGATCGGGGGCAAGGGTCTTTTTGTAAAAGAGATTGAGAATGCCTTGCTTGAAGAAAAAGTGGATGTGGCGGTTCACAGCGCAAAAGATATTCCGGCCGAATTGCCGGATGGCCTTGAAATTGCTACATTCCCGAAAAGGGAAGACCCACGGGATGCGTGGGTTTCCAACCGCTACCGGAGCATTGAGAGATTGCCTGCGGGTGCACGTGTAGGTACGGGAAGTCTCAGGCGTTCAGCGCAATTGAAAAACAAAAGACCCGATCTTCAGGTCATCCCGGTAAGGGGAAACGTGGACACAAGGCTCCGGAAACTGGACTCAGGCGACTTTGACGGAATCCTTCTCGCTGCAGCAGGCCTCAAGCGTCTTGGGCTTTCAGAAAGAATAAGCTCAGTGCTTTTGCCTGAAGAATTCATTCCGGCGATCGGGCAAGGTGCGCTGGGGCTTGAAACCAGGGTGGGTGACAGCTTGTGCCGCAATCTTCTCAATTTCCTTAATGATAAAGAGACGGAAATCACGGTCAGGGCTGAAAGAGCCTTTCTAAAAGAGCTCCACGGGGGGTGCCAGGTTCCCTTAGGTGCCCACGGCAGGCTTGAAGGAGAGAGGCTGGTGCTCTATGGAATGGTGGCCGAAGTAGACGGCAGCAGACTTTTAAGAGATCATGTTCAGGGGAGTGCTGTTATCCCTGAAGATCTGGGCGCTGAACTTGCCAGAAAGTTAATTGACTCAGGAGCACAAGAAATACTTGCCCGCATTTACGGTAGCAGGTGACAGGCAGTGCGTGTGAAAAAGCTGGGCTCCGCCTAATCCCTGTGATGTTTGCCTGGGGGGCAATATTTTGTTGGGTAAGCAGATGAGTGCTGAAAACAAAAAAGGCAAAGTGTATCTGGTGGGTGCCGGTCCGGGCGATCCCGGTCTTATAACACTCAAGGCAAGGAGGTGTATCAAGAATGCCGACGTGGTGGTGTACGATCACCTGGCTAACAGCGCCCTTCTTAAATATGCGAAAAAGACTGCGGAGCTTATCTACGTTGGCAAACAGGGTGGCCGCCACACTCTGAGCCAGCAAAAAATAAACACCTTGATTACTTCCAAGGCTCTTCAGGGGCTGAACGTGGTCAGGCTGAAAGGCGGGGATCCTTTTATTTTCGGCAGAGGGGGAGAAGAAGCCCAAGAGCTCGGGAAGGCTGGGGTTTCCTTTGAGGTGGTACCGGGCATTACCTCTGCGACAGCCGTGCCAGCTTATGCAGGCATACCCCTGACGCACAGGGAATATGCATCAAGCGTGGCTTTTGTCACAGGGCATGAGGATCCCGCGAAAAAAGAACCGGAAGTGTCATTAGATAAACTTGCCACAGGCGCAGGGACTCTTGTTTTCTTGATGGGTGTTGGTAATCTTTCTCAAATTGCTGAGAACCTGATGAGATGGGGTCGCGCTCCCGAGACACCCGTTGCTTTCATACACAGGGGCACTGTTGCAGAACAGAAAACAGTGATTGGTTCACTGCACAATATTGCACGCAAAGTCCAGGAGGCAAAACTCACCCCGCCTGCCATTATTGTGGTTGGGGAGGTTGTGAGACTGAGGGATGAGCTAAACTGGTTTGAAAGAAAATCTCTTTTTGGCCGACGCATTGTCATCACCAGGGCTAGGGAGCAAGCAAGCGATCTTTTTTCGCGGCTCTCTGAATTAGGCGCAGAATGTATTGAGTTCCCAAGTATCGAGATCATTCCTCCATCAAGCTGGGTACCCATGGACGGTGCAATTCGCTCCCTGCACAATTACCAATGGATAATTTTCACGAGCGTCAATGGAGTTAGATATTTCTTTCAGAGGCTTGAAGCGCTCGGAAAGGATACGCGTGATTTGAAAGGTATAAAAGTCGGAGCCATAGGGCCAAAAACGGCTGAAGCAGTTAAACAAAAAGGGATCAGGCCGGACCTGGTTCCAGAAGAGTATCGTGCCGAGGCAGTGGTTCAGGCTTTTAAGGAGCAGGGAGGGAAGGAAGAGAGAGTCCTTTTGCCAAGAGCAGCACGCGCGCGGGAAGTATTGCCTGAAGAACTCAGAAAGATCTGCGCGGGTGTGGACGTGGTGGAGGCCTACCGGACCGTAAAGCCTGATGTGCAAAAGCAGAGCTTGTGGTCTATGCTGGAAAGAGGAGAAATTCACATGGTCACATTTACAAGTTCATCTACGGTCGAAAACTTTGTGGACATGTTCGAACCGGATAAAGATCAGCTGCTAAGGTGGATGCACGGGGTGGCAGTAGCGTGCATAGGGCCTGTAACAGCCACAACAGCGAAACAAAATGGCCTGAAGGTAAGTCTTGTTTCCCCGGAGTACACGATTGATTCACTGGTGGAGGCTATCGTTGATTATTTTTCGCGCAGGGGTGCTGATTCTTCTCCAGCATAGCAGTGCTTATTTCGGTGCTCGCAGATTACTACTTTCTCACAACTTCATTATCATTGTTCTCTCGCATTCATCGAGATCGCAATATTCAAAGCCCAATTTTACGTAGAGCCTGATGGCAACGAAGTTGGTAACTGCCACTGTCAGCCATACAGATTCAAGGCCAAGCTTCTTGGCGTTTTCCAAGGATGTGCGCGCCAGTTCCGTGCCGATACCCAGGTTTCGAGAGTCCTGGTGTACAAAGATTACGAATTCTCCAGTTTTCTTTGCTAAGTCAGGAACCAATGCTGCATGGCCGATCACCTTTCCGTTTCGCCATGCCAGGATATTTTCCCCAATACGGATCAACTCTTCGACCCAGCTCAAACAGGCCTCCGGGTCCTCCGGGGGCAGTCCCTGGGAACCGGGCCTGGGGGAAAAATCGCGATACATATCCATGATGACGGGGACATCTGAGGCAGTGGCTTTTGCTATCTCGAAAGGGTGGCCAGCTTTGTCTTTTTTTGTTATTCGTTTCATATAAACTCATTTGACAAAGGGCAGCCGCGAAGAAGCCTTGTCCGCATTGTACACCAGGTAAGCGCTAGTATGGCCCGTTTACGGGCAAAATAGAGTCTATCGGCAAAAGGAGCACCGTGTCAAGAACGGAGAAAGTCTCCTGAGCGGGCCAGGGCTTTGTTGGAAAACATGAGAAAGGGGAGAAGATGAGACCACTAGATGGAATTAGGGTTATTGAAATGGCGGGATTGGCTCCTTCGCCTTATTGCGGGATGATTCTTGCTGACTTTGGGGCCGAGGTCCTGATTGTGGATCGGCCCATGAAGAGCGTTCCCGAAAGGCCCAACGTCATGGCCAGGAATCCATTTAAAAGGGGAAAGAGCACTGTCAGAGTGGACCTGAAGACAAAGGAGGGTGTTTCCATCCTCAATAGGATGATAAAGACCTCGGATGTGCTGGTTGAACCTTACAGGCCTGGGGTTATGGAGGCTCTGGGCCTCGGCCCGAAAGAAGCACTTGAGTGGAACTCAAGGTTGATATATGCAAGGCTCACAGGCTGGGGCCAAGCCGGCCCGTACTCAAAAATGGCTGGCCATGATATTGACTATATTGCTCTCTCCGGAGCCCTTTCCCTTTTTAGAAAAAAAGGCGAGATACCGCTTCCCCCGTGTAATATTCTAGGCGATTTTGCCGGTGGAGGGCTGCTCTGTGCAATGGGGATCTTGCTTGCCTTGATTGAAAGAAACAGCTCAGGGAAAGGCCAAGTGGTTGATTGCGCTATGCTTGACGGGGCTGCGCACCTTACGACTTTTTTCCATGGATTGCTCGCCAACAACCTGATGAGTCTCGAAATTGGTACAAACATGCTGGATGGTGGTGCCCCCTACTATCAGGTTTATGAAACCGCAGACGGCAAGTTCATGGCTGTCGGGGCAATTGAGGCAAAGTTTTACGAGCAACTTTTAAAGGGCCTTGAACTTGACCCGTCCTCTTTGCCCCTTCAAAACGATAAAGAGAAATGGCCTGAGATGAAGTTGCGCTTCGCAGAAATATTTAGGACCAAAACGAGAGATGAGTGGACGGCTATTTTTGAAGGAAGCGATGCATGCGTTGCTCCGGTCTTAGAACTAAATGAAGTGAGCGATCATCCGCACAATGGGGAGAGGCAGGTATTTGCCGGCCTGGATGGTTTTCTTCAACCTCAACCAGCCCCCCGTCTTTCCAGAACTCCGGGCAGGGCTGGTAGCTCGGGAATTTCAAGGGGGCCTTCAACCACTGAAGTTTTGCAAGGTCTGGGGTACAGCCCTGCCGAGATCAAGGCGCTTATTGAAAAAGGGGTGGTGGAATAGCCGCAGCAGGGGTTGTGATGAAAATTCTTCTCATATATCCATATTTTATTGAAGAGCGAATCCAGGGGGAAGACATAAAGGCTGTGCCTATGGGACTGTATTGGATAGCGGCCCTTTTGCAAGAGAACCACTATGATGTGGAGATACTGGACTGGCACGATATTGAAAGATCTCCTGAGCTGGTTGAGCAAACCCTGCGATCAAAGAAACCGGCAGTCATAGGATTTTCAGTTTTGCACGGCAATCGCTGGGGAGCGATAGAGATTGCCAGGAAGGCGAAGAGCCTGGATCCAAACGTGAAAATTGTGTTCGGCGGCGTAGGAGCCAGTTTCTTGTGGGAACACTTTCTTTCGAGGTTCCGGGAAGTAGATTTCGTGGTTATTGGAGAAGGGGAATATTCATTCTTAGAACTCATCAGGCACTTAGAGGGAGCAGATCCTGCAAGCGCGCGCAACATTTCGGGCCTGGCATTTCGTGAGAACGCAAAGCCCATCAGGACCAGGGCCAGGGAGCTTATAGAAGATCTGGATGAATTGCCGATTCCCGCAAGGTACTTCAATTACCAACACGTTTCCTTTACACGGGGGTGCACCTGGGAATGCACTTTTTGCGGGTCCCCCCTTTTTTGGGGGAAGAGGCTAAGGTTTCGCTCCCCGCAACACTTTGTGGAGGAGCTTGGGATTCTCTACAAAAGGGGAACCAGGTTCTTCTTTTTTTCAGACGATAATTTTATGGCAAAAAAAAATTATGTCATCGAAATCTGCAGAAAAATCATCGAGAAAAGCCTCGACATTACCTGGTATGCCATATCACGAGTTAACTATGTTGATGAGGAAATGCTTCTTTGGATGAGAAAAGCGGGTTGTGTTCAGATAAGCTATGGCGTGGAGAGCGGATCAGAAGGCATCAGAAACACCTTAAAAAAGAACATTAAGACAAAACAGATCACCAGAGCTTTCTCACTGACCACAAAATATGGAATTTTGCCCAGGGCGTATTTTATCTACGGGTCTCCTGGAGAGACATGGGAGACTATACGGGAGTCCATAAGCCTGATGCACCAAATAAAACCGCTGAGTGCGATTTTTTACATTCTTGATATTTTCCCCGGTACGGAACTCTACTCAGAGCTCAAGAAGAGATTAGGGATTACAGATGATATTTGGCTAAAAAAAATTGAAGGGATTATGTACTTTGAAACCGATCCAAACCTATCCGATGAATTGATAGTATCCTTTGGAAAAAAGCTTAGAGAAGACTTTTATGAAAACGTTCATGCTTACGCAGGAGCGATTCGCCTGATCGACAAGAAAGAGCTATACAATCATCACGCCGATTTTTGTTCCAGGCTGGGCATGACTTTCAGTCATGGTGATTACTCAAGAATTGAAGCTGTGAAACAAAAACTGGAAACCGCTGAATACCTTTACGGCAAATCACTGTCCTATGCCCCCAATTCCAGGGCATACTTGGGTCTTGGGATCGTAATGCAGAGACAGGGCAGCTTTGAAGAATCCATTAGCTTGCTTTCAGAAGCTATTGAGGCATTTCCGGATGATGAACACCTCCACCTGTGCCTGGGAGTGAGCTACATGAATATCGGGGATTTTGGGAGCGCACTGTTTCATTTTTCAAAGTTTCCAAATTCAAAGACTGCAAATTCTTACGCGGACCAGTGCCGCAGGGCACTTGCCGGCCGTTGAGTACAAGCCCACTATCACACCTTGCCCTTTTGTTTTAAGATGTTTGCAAAATGAAGTATTTTTCAATCCGCCAGAGGCGGACAAGGGTTTGATTCCCCGCCCCTTGGGGCGGTTAAGATGGTTTCCGATTGATACCCCGCTGCTTGCGGCGGGGAAGTTCAATAACTTTCCGTTAACAAAGAGCTCCAGTGCCTCGAGCCCTTCGTCATCTTCTGCAACACCGGACAGACGGATAATATCAGCTTCAACTTCACTCCCGTCCTCAGGAGAGGCAATTACAATTACGGGAGGGTGCATGGAGCCCTTTTGCAATTTGGCCAGGAGGTCTTTTTCTTTACGCTCCTTTTGAGCGAGCTCCTCGGTAAGAAGATGGATTTTTTCTCTTTCCTCTTCCAGTTTCTTTTTTGTCCCCTGGAGTTGCGAAAGCTTTTTCATGAGCGCGGCGAGCTTTTCCTCCAGGCGCTTTACTTTCTCTTGTTTTTCATGCTCAGCGGTGGACTCTTGCTTGGAGTATTCAGCTTTCTGCCTTGAGGTAGAACTAAGGGCCGGCTGCTTTTTCTCGGGAGTTGCCACCTTCAGTTCCTTTATTTGTTTTTTTGTTTTCTCGATCTCCTTTGAAGTCTTTGTTTCTGCAAGGTATATTCCTTTCAAAATGGTAGCGTCTTTGAGGGCATCTGTAATAGCCTTATTTTCAGGGTTGGTCTCCGTTAATTCTTGAAAAAACTCGGCAATCTTGGAAAAGTCATCAGTGTTCCACACAAAGATATCAACCTGGAAGGCTCCGACATCGTCAAAATAATATTCCGGGTTCAATGGTTCGCCAAGCCTGGTTACACTTCCTTCTCTATAACCAACATAGAGTTTCCCGGGTAACCGCGAGACATCAGTAAACCCGTTAACATAGTATAGTGGGGTAAGATAATGATTCTTGCCTATTCTGAGCATAAACGGCCAGCCGTATTCCGGCCTCACGTCGTGGTAGCCACAAGTTCCGCTTGGGCAATAGTCTATGCTTCCTGTTGCTAGAATTGAATAAGGCTGTGTTTTTTTCAAGTATATGCCAGTGTCTCTCATGCCCAGTTGCCCTCCGGAAAGTGTGAGGTGTCTGTATTCTTTGATAATCGGGGGCAATGGCTCCTGCATTTTGATTGTTGGGGGTATGGTCGTGGAACATCCGCTAAATATTGCAAGGAATGAAATTGAAAGTGTAATAAGGAAAGAAATTCTTAGATACTTTTTGCAAAAAGCTCCTGAGCTGACTATGATCCGCATTTGGAACTCCTTGAACACAGAGTGGGATGCCTGGCAAAGAAAAAAAGATCTCGAGAATTTCGCATACGGTCATGCATTATATTGAATTAGGTGCCTTCTGGTCAAAGGAAAATTATGCGAAGGTATTCTCAATGAATCCACTGTGGTTGTCCCGGCACCCTAGCTACTCACAAGGATTAATGCTCGACGAAGGCGCCCCTCGCTTCTCTGGATTTCGCAAGCCTTGCATCTGATGCTTGCTGGTGAACGAGGCTACCCCCAAAGCATTTGGTTTCGGTAGACAAACCATAAGTTCCCAGTGGATCTAGGTAGTTTGATCTGCTTGTTGGGAGCTGGAATATATGCTAAGTTAGCGTGTGAAAATGGACTTGTTCCTTCAACAAGGGCTATCTTAGGTAAGGTTTTGTCTCAACTGGTACCTCTTCAGTGTGTCAGGAGTGCCGAATGAAACCCTTGAGAGTTCGCCATTCATTTTTTCTGAGCACATTTTTCCTTCTCCTCCCCTTTCTCGTTGCTTTAACAATGCCTTTCAGGTTTTCGGCAAAAGCAGGGGAAAATGGTGCGTCGGGCGTATCATTTAAGTGGGCATTCGCTGCGCTAGTTGAATCAAGAAATGGCCGGAGGCTTGTTTCCATCAGGCGGGATACGGTTCTGAAAACCGGGGATCAGCTGAAAATATTTATACAACTCCAAAAAAAATGCTTTGTCTACCTGCTCTACCAATCTCCGCATGGTGAGGTGAAGCTTTTATTCCCCTATAATTTGAAACAGTTTGAAAAGGACGACTTCGTATCACACAAGTACTTTGTCCCACAGGGCGATAAGTGGTTTGTGCTGGACAAGAGTTGCGGCCTCGAAACGTTTTATCTGTTGGCTTCAGCCACTCGTTTGGAGAAGCTGGAGAATGTTATAAGATTGCGCAAATCCAATAGTGCAAAGAATGAGGAGGAAGCGGGAGAAAAAATCATTAATGAAATCAAAACAATCATTAGGCAGAACAAGAAGTTGACGGCCACACCTGAACGGCCGGAGCAGATCGGCGCAAATGTACGGGGCGTAGAGAGAAAGGGTGTTGGTTTGAGGCTTTCGGATCTCGAAACAATTTCACGCATTATTTCAGCCCCTGATTTCTACTGTAGGACTTTCACGATTGATCACCGCTAAAAAGCAAGACCTTAAGGGAACAATTTTCCTGGTTGCAGGCTCACTGATTATTGCCCATCTGGCTTTCTGGTCCTTACCCGATGTTTTTCAAACATGGAATGCCCAGGTCATTGACCGATTATTCATGCTGCGATCGGCCTCCAGGCACCTGCGCCCCAAGTATGATGATACTGTGGTCCACGTAGATCTTACGGATACATCGCTTAAACGATTGAAAAGAATCTATTTGAACCGGGGTCTCCATGCCCGCCTTATTTCCAACCTCTCGAGTATGAAGGTTACAGCCCAGTTGTACGATTTTATCTTTGCGGCCCCCTCAGATGAAAAAGAGGACAAAGCCTTGATCGAGGCGACCCGCAAAGCAGGAAACGTGTATTTTGGTCACGCGTTCAAGTTATCAGAAAAAGGAGAGACCGATCTGGCCCCAACTGAAACAGTGAAAGATCCAAACTACCTTCAGAGGGGGAAATGGCACCTCACCTGCAAGGGCAAGCCCGATAATTTCTACAGAGGATACCCGAAGCTCACTACATTTCCCTTACTGGGCAGGGCTGCCAGGGGTCTTGGATTCCTAAATCTGGTCTCTGATAGAGATGGGGTCTTCAGGCGTATCCCACTTCTTGTAAGGTATGAAGATGGCTTTTACCCCGCCTTTTCCTTTCGGGCAGCATGTGACTACCTCGGTGTTCCTCCGCAGAAGATCTTCGTGAGACCCGGCAAAAGCATTATACTAAAGGATGTCAAAAGGCCTGGGACAGGAAAAACAAAAGACATTGTGATTCCTATTGATCAGCACGGTTGCATGCTCATAGATTTTATCGGTCCCTGGGAGCGAATGAAGCACTACGACTTTGTCGACGTATTGAAGGCTGCTGATGATCGCACTGAAATGGCCCTGTGGAAAGAAGAACTGGCAGGAAAGATTGTCGTCGTATCTGAAGTTACAACAGGAGCCTCAGACATGGGTGCTGTCCCCACAGACAGGCACTTTCCCCTGAGTGGGGTGCACGCGAACACTGTGCACACCATCCTCTCTGCGAGCTTTTTCAGGGAGATTTCAAGCGGGGAAATGGTGCTGGTAGAAGTGCTTTTAATGGCTGTCATTTTTTTCTTTTCTTATAGATTGTCATCCTTTGGTTTCTCCCTGGCCACTATCGGGGCAGGCTTGGGGTACGTGGTTGGGGCTTCAGCATGTTTTATGTACGGACATTTGATTTTCCAGGTACTGCGGCCTGTTATTGCGGCTACCTTTGCACTTATCGGCATCCTTGCTCGTCGATACGTTCAAGAGGAAAAAGAAAAGGAAGTAGTGAGGAGGACCTTTGAATCCTATTTCCCTCCCCAAGTTGTTAAGAAAATCATGGCGAATCCTGATGCGGTTGCCCTTGCAGGGCAGAAAAAGGAACTGACAGTTTTGTTCAGCGACATAAAGGACTTTACCCGGTATTCGGCCACTATTAGCGCCCGCCATGTGCAAGAACTCCTGAGTGAATATTTTGAAGCCATGACGGAAATCATGTTCAGGTTTGGAGGCACGGTGGACAAATTCATAGGTGACGGTCTTATGGTTTTTTTTGGAGACCCTGATCCTCAACCGGACCACGCAGAGCGGTGTGTCCGTGCTGCCATTGAAATGCAAAAAAAAGCTAGGGAGATTCGCAGGAAGTGGGAGGAAAGGGGAGATATGCCCATCCGGATTAGAATAGGCATCAACACGGATGAAGTAGTAGTTGGTAACATGGGGTCAGCGCGCAGGCTTTCTTACACTGCCCTTGGCTCCGGGGTGAATTTAGCCCAGCGCCTCGAGTCGAATGCCCCCGTTGGAGGCATCCTGATTTCGAAGAGAACTTATGAGCTTGTAAAGAACCATGTTCCAATAGAGCCCCGCGGAGATATGGTGGTAAAAGGATTAGATGAACCGATTGAGGTGTATGAAGTGCGAATGGGGAGGGAACGCGGCGTAAGCACGTAAAAGAATCAAGGCACTAATAATACCACCGCTAGCAGCCTGTCGGAAAACTGGATTCATCGGAGGCTGTTGGAAAATGCTCAGATGCAAGGCATCGGAAATCCTGAGGAATGAGGCATACTGTAAAGGTACGCCGCAATGACGAAGGGTGAGGAGGCCATGAGCCTGTCGAATGGCAGATTGGCGTTTTCCGACAGCCTCCTAGCTGCTTTTTTGCTGGTGTATCAGGGGCAGATCAACTGACTTGACAGTGCAAGCGCTTTCCCATATAAGCTAAGTTGTTGACAAAGCGGAAAAAAACTTTATTTACCATCCCCGTGCTCCCGCACGGGGCATTCCTGCGGGGTAAACGAAAAGTGAGAACGATTGTGGAGGTGAGCAGTGGTCGAAAAAAAGCGGAAGGACGAGAGTTACCTGGACGAAGAGGAGTATTTTTATAACCTTAACAAGGAGCTCATTGAGCGAAAACGAAAAGAACTCGATGCCAGGCGCGCAGAGCAGCGGGCCAAAGAGCTCAGGGCCGCTCACTGGATGCGCTGCCCAAAGTGCGGGCAGAAGATGGAAGAAGTTGAGCTTTCAGGCATCATGATTGACCGATGCACTGGTTGTGAAGGCGTCTTTTTCGACAAAGGAGAGCTGGAGCTTCTTCTGGAGAGTAAAGAGCCGAAGGGTTTTCTCGGCAAGCTGGAATGCCTTTTTAGGTGAGTTTCTGCCAAAGCTGCACTAAGCCGCCACGGGATAAGAAAATCTATTTCCCGATTCCGGCAAAGAGGAGCGCGTGCAATGTGCTTAAAGCCGGGAGTGTTCTATTACACTGTCGCAACAGACGGCACTGCAGCAGGGAGGGTGCTATTTAGGTGATAGGTTTATAGAAGCTCAAATCATGCTTAGCCTGTGAAAGGCTTCTGAACAGAGGGCACAGTTAGAAACTTGGATACCACGAGAGGGGAATGAAGTATAACGCAGCAGGTGCGCTTTTTGCGAAACCGTCAAAGTTGAGAGAATGTTATGGGTAAGAACTTAACTCAACGGATTCTGCAATCTCACCTGGTTCAAGGAACCTTGAAGCCAGGACAGGAGATTGCCTTAAGAATTGACCAGACCTTGCTCCAGGATGCCACTGGCACCGTGGCTATGTTGGAGTTTGAGTCCTTAGGCATTGATTCGGTCAAGGTAGAACTGGCAGCACAGTATGTTGACCACAACCTTCTCCAGGTTGACAGCAGGAATGCAGATGACCACCGCTATCTTCAGACAGCGTGCGCAAAGTATGGAGTGTACTTTAGTCCCCCGGGAAACGGCATATGCCACCAGGTGCACATGGAGCGCTTCGGCATGCCCGGGAAGATTCTTCTTGGAGCAGACAGTCATACGCCGAGCGCTGCGGGAGTGTCTGTACTGGGCATCGGTGCTGGTGGCCTTGACGTGGCAATGGCCATGGCGGGCTATCCCTACCACCTCGATTGCCCAAAAGTGCTTGGTGTGAAACTTACGGGCCGTCTGTCTGAATGGGTAAGCGCAAAAGATGTTATTCTTGAGATGTTGCGCCGTCATGGCGTTAAGGGCTGCGTGGGCAAAATCATCGAATATTACGGCCCCGGAGTGAAAAATCTCTCCGCCACGGATCGGGAGACGATTGGAAATATGGGAACCGAGCTGGGTGCCACCAGCACCATTTTTCCTTCAGATGATAATACCAGGAAATACCTCGAGGCCACAGGCAGGGGGGATGCATGGAAAGAACTTTCTCCCGATGAGGGAGCAGGCTACGATGAGTACGACGAGATAGATCTTTCCTCCCTTGAACCCCTTATAGCATGTCCCCCTTCTCCTGGGAGCGTCGTGCCTGTAAGAGAGGTGGCCGGAGTCAAAGTGGACCAGGTAATCATCGGGGCCTGTGTTAATTCCTCTTTTCGGGATCTGATGGTTGTTGGAAGGACCTTGGAAGGGCGGCACCATCATCAAAATACTTTCCTTCATATCAATCCCGGTAGCAGGCAGGTGCTTGAGAACGTGGTACATTACGGGGGGGCAATTTCCTTGCTCAAGGCGGGTGCGCGCATTCACCAATCCGGGTGCTTGGGATGCGTGGGGATGGGACAATGTGCGGGGACAGGCCAGGTCAGCCTTCGCACCTTTCCTCGCAATTTTCCCGGCCGTTCAGGGAACAAACAGGACATGGTATACCTTTGCTCTCCGGAGACAGCCGCTGCATCAGCTTTAAAAGGGGTTATAACAGACCCAAGGGATCTTTCTGATGAAATGGATTATCCGCGAATAGAAGATCCGCCAAGATACATTATTGATGATGGCAGTATCATAGCCCCATCAGGGGAACTGAGGAAAACTGAAGTGATAAGGGGCCCCAACATTAAACTGCTTCCCGCCTTTTCCCCCTTGCCCGACTCCCTTCGTGCTGAGGTCGTGATAAAGGTTGGAGACGACGTTTCAACTGATGCGATCATGCCGGCTGGCAACGAAGTTCTTCCTTTTAGATCAAACATTGAGGCGCTCAGCGGGTTCGTGTTTTTTCAGATAGATCCCGAGTTTTCCAAAAGAGCCAGGGCAAAAGAAAATGGGGTTGTCATTGCCGGGGAGAACTACGGACAGGGATCCAGTCGCGAACACGCGGCCCTGGCTCCCAGGTATCTGGGAATACGGGTAAAAATTGCCAAAAGCTTTGCAAGAATTCACAGGGCGAATTTGTGTAATTTCGGGATCGTTCCTCTCGTTTTCAGAACCCCCACTGATTACGATCTTTTTAACAATGACTCAAAACTTGTTTTCCATCGCTTAAAGGAACACATTGAGCGCGGAGACAGGGAAATACCCGTCAAGGTGAATGGGAAAGAGGTCATAACCCTCCTTCAGGTCTCCGACCGGGAGCGCAAATACCTCCTCGCCGGTGGGGCCTTGAATTATGTCAAAACTGTTGTTTCAAAAAGCGGGGATATTTCTTGACCGGGCCGGCCTTTCTCACTCCAGAACCTGCTCCCAGGATCCGGGCTTCCCGTAATCGGTTGAGCGAAAAAGCCCCGTACTTCCTGCAGCATAAACATACTGCCCGTTGGTGCTGCAGGTAACGCTTACCCCGTTCCCCCTGAACGAGAGCCTTTGCACAACCCCCGCGCCAGCTTTTGGTGCGAGAACTGAAGCAATAGGGTGACCGAATAGGTTCAAAAGCAGAAGCCCTGCTATGATTACCAGCATTACTTTCAAAAATGGCTCTCTTTTCATAACACTGCCCCTCCTTATCTTTCTTGAGCTTCAAATAGGTGTGTAGATACGCATCCTCCACAAAGTAAAGGGCTGAACGTCCATTCCTCCAGGGCACAACCCTTTTTGGCGTCAATACTGAATGTGATTATTCAGCAACGCCCAAGGCAATTGAAATAGAAAGTGAAAGGGATTGAAAAACCACGTTTGTTAAGGATATATATGTACTGATCCAAAAGAGAAAAAAACTTACTAATGTGACAAGAACATATGACAGAAAGCACCTCCTTTCAAGGCAGAAATAACTTCCTACGCAATGACTGGCTCGGGCTTGGTCAATTTTTGGTGTCAGGCACCGTATAATTGGGCCTACTAGATTAAGACGCGAAAGAAAGGGGTAGTAGAAACATGAAGAAGATTGTTGGGAATTTCGGTTTAGCCCTTTTGAGTGCGTGTGCAATATTGTTTTTTTCTACTGCTGCCTTTGCCAGGATAGATGTTGGGGTCATAGGCTCTATGACCTCCGGGCTTGCCCTGCTGGGGCAAAGGCAGATCAATTCAGCCATCCTGGCAGCAGAAGAGTGGAACGCGAAGGGCGGGATTAACGGAGAAAAGACCAAGCTGGCTATTGAGGATTCA
The DNA here is from genome assembly GCA_019310485.1 of Deltaproteobacteria bacterium. Classification (GTDB taxonomy): domain Bacteria; phylum Desulfobacterota; class DSM-4660; order Desulfatiglandales; family HGW-15; genus JAFDEF01. Next base: position 82,172 of record JAFDEF010000007.1, read on the forward strand.
GGCAAATCCACAACCCAGGCCATGACCGCACTTGACAGGGTATTGGCTGAAAACGTTTGCGCCATCCTTGGGCCAATATACAGTTTCCAGTTATTTGCAATGTTCCCGGAGATTAACAAAGAAGGGGTCCCTTTGCTCTCAACATCCGGTACGCGAAAGCTGACACAAATGGGAAATCGCTGGTATTTCCGGCTTTATCCCCATGACGGCATTACGAAAAGAGCCTATACTTTGTTTGCGGTTGAAGAGTTAGGCTGCACCAGGCCTGCCCTCATGTGCGTAACTACAGAATACGGCAAATCCGGGTATAAGATTATTATGGATGTTCTCAAGAGCAAAGGCATAAAGCCGGTAGCTGTAACGTGGCACGAAAAATCAGACAAGGATATGACAGGCCAGTTGGAAAGGATTAGGCGGGCTCATCCCAGTTGCATTATCTCACAGGCCCATCCCCCCGATACTGCCCAGATCATACGGCAGCAGTATGAACTCGGGATTAATATACCTCACATTGCTTCTTCAGCAGCATCAATGCCAACGGTTCACAAGCTGGTGGGAAAATACATGGAAGGAGTGTATGTGGAAGCTGCTGCTATCCCTAACTACGATCCGGACCCTAAGATTCAAGCCTGGACAAAGAAATATGTCAAAAAATTCAGAACCAGGCCTGATTCTTTTGCGCTGCTTTATTATGACACAGCTAATTTCCTCTTCAATGCCATTAAGGCAGTAGGTCCTGACAGGAAAAAGATCAGGGACTGGCTAGAGAAGAACAGTTACAAAGGCCTGGCCGGAAGATACAAGTTTGATAAAGAGCACAATGGCGCCTTTTTTGCCATTATCGTCCAATATCATATGAAAAACGGCAAGGCTATCCCAACAGTGGTGAAGAAATATGACTTTACTCCTGAATAATCCCAAAGTACCTGAAGACTCGCCCAGACCCTTCAGACCTTTATTGTATTAAGAGGAAGGGAAAAGCTAGAGGTAACCAGCCATGATCCAGGAAATTGTAAGCGGCCTATCCATTGGGTGTATTTATGCAATGACCGGCTTTGGGTTTGTGCTTATATACAATGCAGTAGGCGCAGTGAATTTCGCCTATGGCGAGATAGTGATGTTTGGCGGGTACTTCGGATATCTAGCCATACAGTCGTTTGGCTGGTCTTTGGGCCTCGCCTTCTTGTTCTCTATTTTAGCAATGGCCGGCCTGGGAATCTTCAACGACTATTTCGCTTACTTTCCAATGAGGCACAGGCCTGTGGTGACCGTCATAATTGCTTCCATAGGCCTAAGCATACTTTTGAGAAATAGTGCCCTGGCCATTTGGGGCCCTGACCCTGTTAAGATAAAATCCTTTGTGGGCGACCAACTTGTCCACATAGGAAATGTCGTTTTCCCTCTGCATCAGTTGCTAATTTTCATTGTCACAGCCTTCATATTTGTGGGGCAAGTGTTTTTTTTCTCCCGCACCTCTATAGGTAGGAAGTTGGAAGCCACTGCCCAGGACCAGGAAATGGCAAAACTCATGGGCATAAAGGTTAACAGGATGATCTTGCTCACCTTTGTCCTTGCCGCTTGTTTGGCATCCATTGCCGGGTTTCTTTTGGCGCCACTCTGGTTCCTGGAGCCGGATGTTGGGCTCTACATTATCGTGAAAGCCTTCATAGCTATTGTTATAGGCGGGTTCGGCAGTGTTTACGGGCTTATGGCGGGTGGGCTGTTCCTGGGGGTCACGGAAGTGCTGGTTGCTTCGCACCTTACTTCTGAGTACAAGGACGTTATTTCGTTTCTAATCCTCGTCACTGTCTTGATTGTTTTGCCCCAGGGATTTTTTGGGGAAAAGGTCGCTGAAAAGGTTTAAGAATCAGGAGCGCTTATGGGATTCACAAAAAGGCAAATGATAGTCACCCTGATATGTTTCGCTGCCGCGGTTGTGCTACCCATCTTCTTCCGGGGTTCGCGCTACTATATGAACCTTTTCAATCTGGCCGGTATCTTCATAATCCTTACCTTTAGCCTGAACTACATACACGGATACCTAGGGCTAATATCAATTGGCCAGGCAGGGTTTTTCGCCATTGGCGCTTACATAACAGCAGGGTTAACAATGGGCTTGGGCATCAACTATTTCCCCGCACTCCTTCTCGCCTCTATTGCCGCGGCCCTGGCGGGGGTGCTACTTGGCCTTCCTGCAAGCCGGATCGGCGGGCACTATTTTGTGCTCATCACTCTGGCATTTGGGGAAATTGTTCGGCTCATAATCCTGAACTGGAAAGAGGTTACCCACGGCACCAACGGCGTCAACAATATCCCGCCTCCAAGGTTAGGGCCACTGTTAATTGAGTCTCGTTTCGCTTATTACTATCTCGTTTTGTTTTTCATTATTGTCACTATGGTTGTGGCGGCAAGCGTTAGAAGATCAAAATACGGCCGCTCTATGCTTGCGACAAAGGTCGGAGAGCTTGCTGCAAACGTTATGGGGATTAATCCGCTGAGCACAAAGCTGATTAATTTCGGAATATCCTCCTTTTTCGCCGGGCTGGCGGGGGGCCTTTATGCCAGCTACATTGGCTCTATTAGCCCGGAGGCGTTTGACGTGGATTTATCTGTTGATATTTTAACCATGACTTTAGTGGGCGGCTCTGGAACGATACCAGGCCCAGTAATAGGCGCCACAGCTCTTGTGTTTTTGAAAGAGTGGCTGCGGGCTGTCAAGGAATACTACATGATTATCTATGGAGCCGGTATTGTGCTTATCATGATTTTCATGCCTTATGGCATTATGGGTCTTCTGAGGCGTGTTCGAGACGTAATCAGCTCGAGGGAGGTGCGATAGTGAACACTTCCGGTGGCGCGCTCATTGAGGTTGAGGATTTAGGGATCAGGTTTGGTGGCCTTTTGGCTGTTTCTGACGTGAGCTTCCATGTATCAGAAGGCAGTATCCATGCATTGATTGGCCCAAACGGTGCTGGCAAAACAACGATCCTGAACATGATTAGTGGGATCTACCGCCCTTCACGGGGGAAAATAATCTACGGTGGCAGAAACATAGTGGGGCTGCCGCCATATATGGTAACAAGGGAGGGCATTGCCCGCACCTTTCAAAATATACAAGTGTTTGAAGGTCTGAGTGTGCTCGAAAACGTGATGGTTGCAAGACATGTTCGAACATCTGTAAATCTGCTTTCAACAATTCTTAAAACACCTAAAGCACGCAGGGAGGAGAAAAGCATTGCGGACAAGGCTGTTGAGGCCTTAAGGTTTGTAGGCCTGGCGGATAGAAAAGATATGGATGCTATGAATTTGCCTTATGGGCAAAAGCGGCTAATGGAGATTGCCAGGGCCCTTGCTACAGAGCCCCATCTTCTATTGCTTGATGAGCCCTCTGCCGGGATGAATGAGGCTGAAGTATTAAACCTTGTTAATTTTATCAATCAAATCCGCGAGAAAGGAATCACGGTGATCTTAATTGAACACAATATGCGTCTGGTTATGAAAATTTCTGATCGAATCACTGTTCTTGATTTCGGGGAAAAGATTGCTGAAGGCCCCCCTGAAGAGATTCAAAACGACCCCAGAGTTATAGAAGCGTATTTAGGGACCGAGAATGGTTATGCTTAGGGTTGAGCGAATTGAGGTATTTTATGGTAATGTTCAGGCCTTGAGAAATATTGAATTCGAGGTCAACCAGGGGGAGATAGTAACCTTGCTTGGCGCGAATGGAGCAGGCAAATCAACGATTTTGAGAACTATCTCAGGGCTTATTCGTCCTAGGAAAGGTAGAATAATTTACCTTGAAAAAGAAATCAGCAGGATGTCTGTGGAGGATATTGTATCAAAAGGTATCTCGCACGTCCCGGAGGGCAGACGAATTTTCCCTGGATTGACAGTTTATGGCAACCTGGAAGTGGCTACATCTTCCTGGAGAAAGAGGGGTGCTTCAATCCAGGATGAGCTTAACAATGTGTTTCGGCTTTTTCCGAAACTTCGAGAAAGAATGAATCAGCTGGGCTGGTCTCTCTCCGGTGGGGAACAACAGATGCTTGCCATAGGAAGAGGGCTCATGTCCCGACCGAAACTGCTGCTGCTTGACGAACCAAGCCTGGGCCTCGCTCCAAAACTTGTTCAAAGCGTTTTTGAGACAATAAAAACTATTAATGCTCAAGGCACCACGATCCTGTTGGTAGAGCAAAATGCCTATGCGGCCCTCCAGATAGCCCACCGGGGCTATGTGTTGGAAAACGGCGAAGTTGTTCTGCACGGGCCAGCAAGGGATTTAGCCGCAAATGAAAATGTGAGAAAAGCTTACCTCGGAGGGTAAGTCCCGGGGGATCCCGGAAGAAAAGCATGGTGGGTATGGGTGTCTTCCCTTTTCCCGTAAAGATTCTTTCAGGTCCGGGGTCCAGGAAAAGGGCGTCAGGCTAGCTCGTATCTTTTGATTTTGCGGTAAAGATTTCTAAGGCTGATCCCTAGATCTTTGGCTGCCTGAGTTTTGTTTCCTCCGCTAGAGGCCAGGGCCTGGCGGATGTGCTCTTTTTCAATTTCGGCCAGGGTCTTGGTTTTTTGTCTCCTCACCGTCGGTGCATAAAAAGGCAAGTGCTCAGGAGCAATCTTAGTACCGGATGACATTACAGCAGCAACCTCAAGGGCATTTGCCAGTTCGCGCACATTTCCAGGCCAATCATAATTTGCCATTTCGCCAAGAGCACTTCTGGTTAGTTTTTTCTTTACTCCGGCTTTCTGGAGAAAATACTCGGCAAGGAGCGGTATGTCTTCTTTTCTTTCCCGAAGGGGGGGGAGAGGAAGGTTCACCACATTCAAGCGATAGTACAGATCTTCCCTAAATGTACCCTGCTTGATCGATTCAAGGAGATCCTTGTTGGTGGCGGCGATTACCCTGGCATCTATGTGAAGCTCTTTTTCTCCACCTAGCCGGCGAAACATGCCGGTCTCAACGAACCGCAAGAGTTTGACCTGGAGGGATGGACTGATTTCTCCCACCTCATCGATAAAAAGGGTTCCCCGGTCCGCCAGTTCAACTAGCCCTTTCTTTCTTTTATGGGCTCCGGTGAAAGCGCCTTTTTCATATCCAAAGAGCTCGCTTTCCTGGAGGGTTTCAGGCAGGGCCGCGCAATGGATCACAATAAAAGGATTCTCATGCCTCTGGCTTTGCTGATGAATGCTGTGAGCAATGAGCTCTTTCCCGGTCCCTGTTTCCCCCTCAATCAGCACGGTAGAATTGGATTGTGCTATTTTGCCGACAAGCCTCATCACATCACGCATTTTCCTGCTTTTACCAACCACATCTCCGTAGGGAGTCTTCAGCTTCAGCTCTTCCCTTAAATTTACATTACTCTCCTTGAGCTTCTTCTTTTCGTATGCTTTCTGGACTAGGACCTCCAGCTCGGAAAGCTTGCATGGCTTGGTAAGATAATCATAAGCGCCGGACTTCATCGCAGCAATGGCCGAATCTATTGTTCCATGGCCGGTGATGATAATGACCTGGGCATTCTCATCATGTTCCTTGATCTTTCTTAGAAGCGCGATGCCGTCCATACCCGGAAGCTTTATATCCACCAGAGCCACATCATATGACTCTGTGCCGAGCAAGGCGAGTGCCTCTTCAGCCGAGGCGAATGAGTCAACGTAGTTACCTTTTCTGGAAAGTCTCTTGTGGAACAGGCGGCGCAGGGGGTCTTCGTCTTCGACAATAAGTATCCTCTTTTTGTCGTTCATTGGCTTAGCTTGCTCTCCTCTGAATACCATCTGGATGGGACATTGACGATAAAGCTTGTAAACCTCCCTGCCTGCGTTTGCACCTCGATGCTGCCCCTTAGCTTTTTCATTATGCGCTGAGAGATGGACAGTCCCAGACCGGTTCCACTGCCAGGAGGCTTGGTTGTGAAAAAGGGAGTGAAAATATTATTTAAGTGCTTCTTGGGAATTCCTTTGCCGTTGTCCTTGAACTCAACCTTGACCACACCATTATGAGACCTTGAAATGACTTCCAGCGTGCCTCTTTTTCTCATCGAGCCCACGGCATCAATGCCGTTTTTCAAAATATTTAGGAAGACCTGCTGGATTTGCGCCGGGTTGGTTTCCACAGCAGGCAGGTTTGGTTGAAAATCTTTAATGATTTTTATGCCGTATGCCTTAATGTCAGGTTCGATAAGGAACAGGGTTTTTTCGAGCAGTGCGTTTAGCTTTGTGGGAATAATCTCAAGTTCTCCCTGCCGGGCGAAATTTAGTAAGTTCCTAGTGATCTCCTTGCATCTCTGGCTTTGTTCGATAATTGTGGTAAGAGCCTCTTCCATCTCATTTAATTCATCCGGCCCGAGGGCTCTTTTCTCGTGAATCAGGTCAAGCATGTCCTCCGCATATCCAGCAACAGAGGCCAGAGGGTTGTTGATCTCATGAGCGACTCCGGAAGCAATTTCTCCGACAGCAGCCAGTTTGCTGGCTTCAACCATTTGCATTTCCAGTCGCTTGCGCTGGGTAATGTCGCGGCCGATGATGTGGAGTCCATACACCTTGTCCCCTTTTCTCACAGCGGTGATGCTGAGCTCCACGGGTATTGACTGCCCGCTCGTGCTTATCAGCTCCACTTCGTATGGCTCCAATTCATAACCTTCAATAACCTGCGCTACTTTTTTCTGAAAAGAGGGCCTTTTATCCACAGGCATAAAGCGGCTGAGTGAAACACCTTTAAGTGATTCCCAGTCTGTTTCGAGAACTTTCAAAACCTTATTGTTGGCTGCGACGATCCGGGCCTTTAAATCGGTGAGGCAAATACCGTCTTGTGCGGTTTCAAAAAGGTTGCGGTAACTAATTTCAATTCTTTCCCGGTCCGTGATGTCCTCATGTAGCACGATAATGCCTGAGACGCGGGAAGTTTCGTCTAAAAGGGGGATTGCCTTAAGATTAAGCACAACGCTTGCCCGGCCGGGTATTTTGAAAGCAAGCCCTTTTTTCTCTGCCTGGTTTCCGGAATCCAGAATAGATTTCAATAGATTAAGTAGTCGAGGGTCAGCAAAAGGATGCTTTATTTGATCCATTTTTTTGCCCAGAACTCTACCGGCCCTGATGTGAAAGATCTCCTCCATCTTGCGGTTCCAGGTCTGGATCCTGAGCTCGGAGTCAAGAACCATGATACCGTCCGTGATACTCTGGATAATGTTCTCGTTGTAATTCTTGAGATATCCTACCCGTTGAGCAGCAAGAGTTTTTTCCGTTGTATCTTCAACAATACATAATAGGCCATCGTATGTGCCTCGCGAGTTTTTAAGAGGAATCCCTTTAGCTGCAATAAAGCGTGGTCCGCGACCACGGCTGACAACCGGACAGTCAGCCAGTTCGAATCGAATACCCCGAAGACCCCTTTCAAGGTGCGCCAGAAGTTCTGGTGAGAAGAATTCTTCCTGTTTGGATACTGCCGCCCCGACCAGCTCGCGCCTTCCTGCTCCGAAGATTCTTGACATTGCCAGATTGGCGGATGTGATTTCACCCCTGGAGTTAAGGGTAAATATACCTACAGGTGCATTCCTAAGAATCCTCTCGTTAAAACGGTTTGCTTCCTGAATTTGGCGGGTCTTTTCCGAGACTCTTTCTCTTAGTTGTTCCTGGATGGATTTTCTTGGGCCCGGAGGCTCGCACCCCTGGCTTCTTAAAGCGTCCCTAGTCCCAATGATGAACTCACACCTTCCATCCCCTGTGGCAAGGCAGGATATCTCCACGCAGTCCAGGGCATTCTCCAGCTCAGTTCCAGCGTAACGATGAGTTACCTGCATGAAGCCAAGGATAATCCCGCGGGAATAATGGCACACCGGTTTTCGGGCTTTACTTCTTTTGCGATAAGAGATCCATCCCTCTACGGAGCTTTCACAAATGATTTTTGCCCACCCGGCATCCCAGTTCATTTCTTCTATTTTAAAGTATCCGAACCCCCCGTCTGTAAAAACTGAGAGCCCGTCTGCAAATCCCTGGGGTCCTGGCTGGATCCTACCGCTTTGAAGCATTGGCTCCAGAAAAGAGAGTCCCCCTTTAATACCCGCCTGGAAGATCAGGTAGCTGGCATTCTCGCCCACTTCTCTCTTGATCACTTTCTGGAGGATGTAAAAGCCCTGGAGGAGATCGAACATTACCATCCTGGTCCGACCCACATTGAGCCATCCCTTTTTACGGTAGTACACAATATCAATTGGTTTTTTGTGTGCCATCAGACCACCTATAAAGGTTATAGGAAAAGGTTGCTGTATTAGGGTTGAAAGGAAACGTGGGAGGTACCAAAAGAATCCTAGCAAAGGGAGTTTGGCTTCGTCAACCCCGATCCGGCGGCAAGGACCTTCTAGAACGCCTCTATCCGCGTTCTCTCCCCTCCTTGTAGCCAGTGTGGCACAGAGAGTGTAGCTCCTAAACCCTCAATCCTGGCGCCTCTCGCTGCTTTGCGTTCCTTTTTTGTCAACCTCTCCGTTTAATCCGCCAGACGCGGATTAATCCGCCAGAGGCGGCCGAGGGTTCAATTCCCCGCCCCTTGGGGCGTTAAGAAAATTTCCGATTGATACCCCATCCGCTTGCGGCGGGGCAGTTGATCAGGCCGGCCCCGATCAGATGTCTTCCAAAGCCAGGTTATTTAAATAAGCATGTCATCATGGCATTTTCACATTTTTTGGGTTTTTTCCTGCAAATAGAAGAGTTTACGCCCCAACTACTCCATCGCCCCATGACATTTTGTCATTGTCAGGTTTTTGCTCAGATATGCTCCCCCAGTGGGACTTAGAATCCAGTGTGATTTTAAATGCTTAGAGAGAATAAATCCTGGCACGGGAATTGCTTCATACTACCAGTATCAGATCACAGCACCAGAATTGGCATCAAGAAGCATTCTAGGCAAAGAAGGTCCAATTCCCTGGGGTACCAGGGAGGCTTTGCTCGTTGTCTAAGATGGCCAGCTTCTTGGGAACCAAGGGGCGAGGGCACGTCTTTTAGTGTTGCTAATGAAGCGGTGCTCAACATCATGCAGGCGCTTTCTAGTCAGTTTGATCAACGTGGTTCTGCCATAGGTTGGAGCTGATGAGCCTTTATTCTCCCGCGAAAATTTTGCCCTCTGAGACTAAACCACTACTTTCCTGGAGTGGTCGGTATTCCCTGGTTGAAAAACGGATTTTTGCTCCATTGCATGGGGCCCTGGGGATTATACGTTGGTGCCATAGCAGGTAGGTTTGTGAACACTTTGGTAACTTGAAACATCTAACAAAGGAGGTCTGAGATGAGGAAAAAGGTATGGGGTTTTATGGCAATTGTGATCATGTTGGCTTTTGCTTTGGGGTTTGCAGCTCCATCAAAAGTACTGGCCAAGCCTGTCACGTTCAAGGCTGTAGCTTTCCTGCCCGTAAACAATGTGATTATCAAAGGGTTCAAGATTTTTGCTGAAAAAATTAACCAGAGGTTCGGAGATTCAATAAAAATTGAACTTATTGGCGGACCGGAAGTTACCCCCCCTTTTCAATTACACGAGGCGGTACGAAACGGTGTTATTGACATGTGCCTTACCTCGTGCGGGTATTATCCCTCTCTTTTGTGGGAGGCCCAAACCGCAATGTTCACAAACAAGAATTACAAGGAGATAGCCCAGACTGACTATTTCAACATCATGAGCAAGTTGCACAAGAAAGTCGGTCTTGTGTGGCTGGGCGCCGGCACATTCAATATGGTTTTCCACCTTTACACAAATCCTAAGATAAATACCCCCAAGGATTTTGCAGGTAAAAAAATCCGGGTGTTTCCCCCTTTTATTCCTTTCATAAAGGCTCTGGGCGCCGTGCCGATCAACCTGCCCATGGGGGATATTTACACTGCTATGGAACGAGGCGCTGTTGATGGGTTTGTCCAGGTTCACAATGGATTTGTAAAAGATTTCCACTGGAATGAGGTAACAAAGTACGTTATCGACTACCCCCTCTACCAGGCAACTGCCATTGTTTTGGCCAATCCCAAGAAATGGGCACAGGTGCCGGCTGGCGTCCGGAAACAGATCATTGATTTTAAGTCTAGGGTGATTGATCCTGCGATTTACGACTATTACGAAAAAGAAAACGATAAGGATTGGCAGTTGATGATTAATAGTGGCGTAAAACCTATAAAGTTTTCTGAGGCTGACGGCAAGGCTTTCCTTAAGTTAGCCTATGATTCTGCCTGGGATCGGGTTATAAGCAAGTCGCCAAAACTAGGGCCCAAGCTTAAGAAAATGCTCGTAAAATAAGGATCTACTGACTTCCACACCCCTTGCCCGGAAGGAAGGACAAGAGTGTGGAAGTATTCCTTCCGATCAGCGGCGGGGGGAGAAGGCTCGCGCACATGCACTCAGGATATTTTCAGAAAGCTGCCTCTAGCTTTGACAGGCTCATAGATGCTTTCATGTTTCTTGGAGCACTTATTCTTGCCTTTCTAATGCTTTCTGTTTGCTGGGACGTTCTGGCAAGAACATTTCTGGGAAGGCCGCTTACCTGGGTGCTTGAATTCACGGAGTATGGCCTTCTTTACATGACTTTTCTGTGTACTGCCTGGGTGCTGAGAAACGAGGCGCACGTAACAAGCGATCTGGTGCTTGTAAGGCTCCCCCCAAAAGCCAATGCTTTTTTGACAATGGCAACATCAATTTTGGGGGCTGTCGTGTGTTTCCTGCTCGGCTGGTATGGGGTAGTCGTTAGCGTGGAAAAACTGAAAATGGGCGCCTTTCAGCCTACAGCGATCCAGCCCCCGGATTTTCCCATATTTATCATTATTCCCATAGGGTTTTTTCTTCTTTTCATTCAATTTTTGCGGAGGATTTACAAAAACTACAGGGCGTGGAAGACACGCGAGGAAGGGTAAGTTGCAAAAACAAGCCTGAGGTCCAAGGGGTAAAAGTTTTGGAGTGGTGGCTGCTTCTACTTGTGATTTTCGGTTGCTTCATTCTATTGATGCTGACCGGCTTTCCGATTGCTTTTGCGTTTCTGGCAATAAACATAGTTGGTGCATTTCTATTGTGGGGAGGGCAGTCCGGGTTCAGGCAACTGATTTTGAGTATCTTTGAATCAGTAACTTTTTTTGCCCTTCTTCCCGTGCCGCTCTTTATCCTGATGGGGGAGGTGCTGTTCCATTCCGGGATGGGGACCCGGATGCTGGATTCCCTTGACACGTTCTTGGGGAAGATGCCGGGAAGGCTCAGTCTTGTTGCAGTGGCCGGAGGGGTTCTTATTGCTGTGCTGTGCGGCAACACGTGGGCTTCTACTGCAATGCTCGGCTCCATGCTGGCGCCTGAAATGCGCAGCAGAGGATACCACAAGGTAATGGCCCTTGGGCCCATCATGGGAGGTGGCGCTTTAGCTATTATTATACCGCCCAGCGGAATGGCTGTTGTGCTCGCAACCCTGGCGGGGGTATCCGTAGGAGGGTTATTGATTGCAGGTCTGCTTCCGGGACTTGTAATGGCAGCTCTTTTTGTAATCTACATTGTTGGCAGATGTATCATCCAGCCGGAGGTGGCGCCAACCTATGCGATTCGCCAACTGACTTTATCACAGAGACTTATGCCCATTGTTAAGTACGTATTGCCCCTGGGCTTAATCGTTTTTTCCGTCATAGGACTTATGCTGCTGGGGCTTGCAACCCCTTCTGAGTCAGCCGCCTTTGGCGTGCTGGCCACCTTTGTTTGCGCGGCCTTTTTCAAAGAACTTAACTGGGGTGTGATAAAGAGATCATTCACCGGCACAATGCGCACTACGACCATGATCCTAATGATCTTTTGTGGTTCAACAGCTTTCAGCCAGGTGCTCTCTTATTCAGGAGCTACAAAGGGGATGGTTAATCTTGCTGTACACCTCCCTGTTCCCCCTATAGCACTGCTTGTCTTGATGATGCTGGTAGTAATGTTCCTGGGGATGTTCATGGACCAGTTGAGCATCCTGATGATTACTTTACCCATATTCATGCCGGTGTGTCATGCGCTTAAGTGGGATCCGCTGTGGTTCGGTCTGATGCTGCTTATCAATATGTCTATTGCAAATCTATCTCCTCCGTTCGGCATAGAATTGTTTGTCATGAAAGGGGTTTCTCCCCCAGATATTACAATGGGCGACGTGTACCGGGCCTCAGTGCCCTTTATTATCATGGAGGCCATGGTAATTGCCCTTGTTATCATAATGCCCCCCCTTGCCACCTGGTTGCCCGGGGTAATGTAAAGGGTATAGGAGTTTGCTGCATATGTTGCTTGCAGATGGTACATGACATTTTGGCATACCAGCGGGACCCGATTTCTCCTGAGTCAATCACAGCGCTTAGGCTTTTGGCTGCTATTTGTTGTCTGCCATCATGTCACGGTGTGAATCCTTTACATCTGGTTCTCGGAAGTAAGGGGGGAAACGGCCCTTGTTTTATGCGCTAGTTTAACGTTTTTGTGGCACTTTAATTGCACGCCAAAATATAAGGCAATTGTTTTAGTACTCTCCGGATCAATGAGTTTTAAGGGACTTGAGGGTGCAGAGATGCAGAAAGGTCAGAGTCAGTCCGGTGGGCTTGCGCATAACCAAGCGGAGAGAGAGGAGGTGTATTACCAGTGCAAGATCTGCAATTTTGTGCTGAAACAAAAAAGAACGGATCCTCCCTCTTACTGCCCTCACTGCGCTGTAAACCACCTTAAAGGTGAAATGGTCATAATGGAGGAGTATTCCAGGAAAGGCGAGGGGGCTGATTCTTGTTAACACAACTGCTACTACTAGAATAAAGGAGGTTGTCGTAATGGATGAAAAAGAATGGATAGTGGGGACTGATGTCGGAGGCACATTCACCGACATAATCGGCATTAATACGAAAACGGGAGAACAAAAGCTCGGCAAGGTTTCAACAACACCACCCACGTACTATGAAGGAATCATAAATGGCCTGAAGAAGGCAGCCCTTTCAGGGGAGACCACGCGCTCATTCAGGCATGGAGCCACTGTTTCGACCAACGCTGTGGAAGAAAGAAAAGGAGTAAAGACAGCTCTGATCACCACGCATGGCTTCCGCGATGTACTGGGTGGGGGTCGCGCGGAGAGGATTTCGGCCTTTGAACTCGACTGGGATCCTCCTGAGATAATTATTCCCAGAAGGAACGTTCTGACTGTGAGGGAAAGAGTGAGCCCGTGGGGTGAGGTGGTTATCCCCCTGAACAAGGACGATGTGCGTGTGGCAGCCAGGAAATGCAGAAAAAGAGGAATTGAATCAATTGCGGTTGTTTATATGGACTCCTTCATGCATCCTGAACACGAGATTAGGACCAGGGAAATTCTTCAGGAGGAGCTCCCCGATGTAGATGTCACAATATCCTGGGATGTTAGGCCCGAAATGCTGGAGTTTGAAAGGACGACAACAACTGTTTTGAATGCATATGTCGCCCCAATCATGAAAAACTATATGGCAGGCCTCAAGGATCTTCTGAAAGACACCTGGCGATTTGAAGGGCCTGTGCTGATAACCACGGGCTCTGGTGGTCTGGTTGGGATTGAAGAGGCAATCAAGCTTCCTGCCGTGACATTCCATTCTTCACCGGTATCCGGGGCAGTTGGCTTTGCCGGGTACTGCGGATCGCTGGCAGGTTTTGAAAACGTGATCGCGTTTGAGACAGGAGGAACGACCAACAACGTCTCAATGATCTACAAGGGCTCCCCTGCCATGACGCGGGAGTGGAAAATCCTGTGGAATGTCCCCTGCTGCCTGCCTTCAGTGGATACTATTTATATGGGAGCAGGAGGAGGCAGCATAGGATGGGTTGACAAGGGAGGCATCTTAAACGTGGGCCCCCAGAGCCAGGGAGCGGTGCCGGGCCCAGCCTGCTACGGCGCAGGCGGTGAAGAGGCAACCAATACGGACACCCAGATCGTTCTGGGAAGAATCAATCCCGATTACTTTCTGGGCGGGGAAATGGAGGTTTACCCGGAGCTGTCCTTCAAAGCACTTAAAGAAAAAATTGGCGACAAGTATGGGTGGAGTGCAGAGGAGGCTGCGTGGAACATGTACATGGTGGCAATGACAAACCTGATGCTTGGCATAAGGCTCCAGACGGTTTCTCGCGGGTGGGATCCCCGGGATTTTGCAATCGTCCCTTACGGAGGAGGGGGCGCCCTGTATGCCTGTGATATTGCAAGGGAGGTAGGCCTTACCTATGTTGTGGTGCCGCCTCTGCCGGGTTATGCCTCTGCTTTCGGAGCCCTCAGAGTTGATGTCAGGCATGAATTCGTAAAGCCTATCTTCACACTGGAAAGTGCCCTTGACTATGACAAAATCAACAAAGAGATGGACACTCTTGTTGAGCGTGCCATAGATACCCTTCGCAAAGAGGGAATAGCAGACAAGGATATGGTGATCCAGAGATTGGCCGATGTTAAATACTGGAGTCAGAGCACCCATTTTACAGTGGATGTTCCTGAAGGAAGAATAAAGGACATGAAAAAGATCACGGAAAATTTTCTGGCTGCGATGAAGAGCAAATATGGCTACACCCTGCCCCCCGGCTATGTGGAAACCGAGCTGGTGAACCTCAGGGTGATTGCCAGAGGACTTGTTCCTAAGCCTGAGATGTCGGAAGCTAAGACAGGAGGAAAATTAAAAGACGCTATGAAACCGAGGCGAAAAGTCTGGTTTAAGGACGCAGGTTTTGTTGAATCCGATATTTATGAGCGCGGTCTAATCCCTGTGGGAGCTACTTTTGATGGGCCTGCCATAGTGGAGCAGCCTGATACCACCACGGTGATTCCACCAAGAAGCCACTGCAAGGTAGATAAATACGGTAATCTTATTATAAGTGTTGAGAGATAGGAGGAAGAAATGAGTAAGGACAAAGTCGAAATAAAAGAAGGTGTTAAAGAAATAAAGGAGCTCAAGCTGGACCTCATTACTTTCGAGGTATTGCGCAACGCATTTGTCTCAGCATGCTACGAAGGGAGCACCAGTATTGAGCAAATGGCATACCATCCGGTTGTCGGGATGGGTAGGGACCGCTCCAACGGTATTTTAACAGTTGACGGAGGGCTGGTAGCCCATGGCCATACCGACGCGGCAGCTCATTATGGATCATTTGAGGATTCTTTGATCAACCTTTTGAAGCACATACCCATGGAGAAGATGGAGCCCGGGGATGCATTCATGTTCAGCGATCCTTACGAGGTTGGCTCGCACGTAAATGACACGCACCTGTTCAAGCCCATCTTTTCCAAGGATGAGCTGGTAGCCTTTGCCTGCACCGTTGTTCACTGGCCGGATATGGGGGGTCCACTTCCAGGGACGTTCAACCCTGAGGCAACGACCTGCTATGCAGAGGGGCTTCGGATTCCGCCGATAAGGCTCTTTCATAACAATGAACTAAACGAAGAGTTATTCACTTTCTGGGCTTACAATATCAGGGGTGCCGTGGAGCGCCGTGGCGACCTTGCTGCCCAGTTTGGGGCGGCTAGCCTTCTGGAACAGCGGGTGCAGGATCTGTGTGCAAAATATGGAAATGATACGGTTAAGCTGGCTTTTGAGGAACAATTTAACTATACAGAACGACTGCTTTACCGCGAACTGGATGAGATTGAAGATGGGGAATGGGAATTTGATGATTATGGTGACCAGGATGTTATGGGGCCTGACAAAAGACCCATTCGGGTGCATTGCAAGTTAACAAAGAAAGGGAGAGACCTGACCTTTGACTGGACGCAGACAGATCCCTCACCTGTAAGTTCCTGGGGCGGCCCTAGGGGGACGTGCTTGAGTGCCAATTACCTGGGGTTTATGATAGGTTTCCCGCATCTGTTTCCGCTGAATCGTGGCATCACCAGGAACCTGAATATTGTGACAAAACCCGGCACAGCTGTTCATGTTGTGTTTCCCTCTGCAACAACGGGTTATTGCTCTGGGGCTTTTGACAAGGTTGAGTCTGTGACCATTGCGCTTATGTCCTCCATGCTGGCCAAAACCAGGCCCTGGAGGGTTTATCCGGGTTCTGTGAGCCTCACCAACTTGTGTATCGGGGGTTACAATCCCAGGACCAAGAAGGATTTTGTGCAATACACATTTTCAGTTGGCGGGGAGAATGCCAGGACCTTTAAAGACGGTAAGGATCTCATTTTCATGAGGTTTGCCAATGCAAAGACGATCCCCCAGGAACTTGAAGAGAGATGGTTCCCCATTCTCTACACGCGTTATGAAGCTGTTCCAGATTGGTGTGGGCACGGCAAATTTAGAGGAGGGTTCCCCCTGGTAAGGGAAATTGACGTTCTCTCGGACGGCACATTGACGATCCATGGTGACCGGGAAGTCTACACACCCTATGGTATCGATGGGGGTACCAATGGTGGAGGCGGTCAGCTTATTATCAACAAGGGAACGGATAAGGAAAACAATGTCGGCATGTATGCTACCGGTATCAAGATCAAGAAAGGGGATCACATCTGGTTCTCGCAGAGCGGAGGCGGAGGAGTTGGAAGTCCTCTGGAGCGGGAGCCGGAACTCGTGCTTAAAGATGTAATGGACGGGTGGCTGTCACTGGAGGCAGCCCGGAAGTTTTACGGCGTGGTGATCAATGTGGGCGATGAGGAAGCGCTGGAGTACGAGATCGATCAGGAAGCGACAAAGAAGCTGAGGAAGGAAATGGAAAAAACACCACTTCCCGAGGGCCGCTCAGCCCACCAGGTGCATCCCCTCGGAAAGAAAATACGCCCGGGCTGGTGGCCCACGTATGAAGAAGTCCAACCCCACATTACCGTTTCCAGGCCTCCTGGATGGTAGTTGTAAGGTAAAGATTTGGCGAAGGATCTGCCTTCCTTCATTCCCTTGGGAAACGGGAAAAAAGGTCCTTCGCCTCTAAAGATAACCGTTCACAATCCTATAGCAGTACAAAGGTGGAGGGATTACCATGGGGAAGTCTGAGTGGAAAGATATGAGGGAGTTCATAGAGTTTTGCGAGTCAAAAGGGGAAGTGAAACGAATAACGGAGGAGATAGATCCTGAGTGGGAGGTCAATGGAATCACGAGGATAGTATGTCAGAACCTGGGGCCAGTGCTGATTTTTGAAAATATCAAAGGTGCCGACTACCCTCTGGTTACAAACTTGATCGCCTCTGATAGCAGGTTCCTTTGGTCCCTTGGTATTGAGAAATGGAGCGAGTTCAATGATGAATGGATGAAAAGGACTGAAAAACTGACCCCGCCCGTAATGGTAAGTAGCGCACCCTGCCAGGAGGAAACCATTGAAGAGGCCGGTATCGACATTGGAAAAATATGCAACGTAAAGTGGCACAAACTCGATAAGAGTGCTTTCCCCGGTACCTTGTCCATTTCAATCACCAAGGATCCTGATACGGGAGAATTGAATGCAGGGATTTACCGAATGGAGCTTCAGGGCAAAAATCAATTGGGGTGGGGTGCGCCGGAGTATACCCACGGACGACAGCACTACATGAAATACGAGGAACTCGGAAAACCAATGCCCATGGCAGTAGTAACAGGCGTTGACCCTATCATAGAGATTGTGGCGGCCACCAGGACACCGCCGGGGATTGATGAATTTCACCTTGCCGGTTCCCTCAGGCGCTCACCTGTGGAGATGGTGAAATGTAAGACCATTGATATTGAGGTTCCGGCAACAGCAGAGTGGGTGTTTGAGGGCTTTATCCATCCTGGAGCCCGGCGCCTTGAGGGGACGGAGTGGTTCGGCGAATACACGGGTCACTACGGAGAAGCAAGGGAACTGCCTTACTTTGAAGTGAAACTGATAACCCACAGAAAGTCTCCCCTTTACCATGGAACGCGTGAGCAGTGGTATCCGAGCGAAAGCTTTTTCGCCAACGGCAGGACAAGTCAGGCCGAGGCCTATAAAACAATAAAAAAGCTTGTCCCGGGCGTGATCGATATGAGATGCAATGTGTGCTACGAGGCCATAGTCAAGATCAAGAAGCTTTTCAAGGGCCATCCCCAGCAGGTCATAGACGCGGTTTGGGGAGCCACCTATGGTCGCTACAAGCACGTTATCGTCGTGGATGAGGACGTGGACATATGGGACTACGAGAGTGTTCACTGGGCTCTTTCAACCAGGGTGAAGGCAGACAGGGATGTTACCATAGCTCCAAGAAGAGCAGGCCAGTGGCTGGACCCCGCCACCTCACTCAGGGAAAAGGGTTGGCAGACAGGATTGGGTATTGACGCTACCAAGCCCACTGAGGAATACGAGTTCTGGGGTGATCAAATCCCAATAACTGTTGACGATCCGGACATTGTTGAAAGAACCAAAGAGAAATGGGGAGAAAACCTGGAAAAACTAAAATAAGAGCATACTGAAAAGCAAGCAGGTAAGGAGCTGTCAGTGTTTGTTATCTTTTGCGCATTGTAAAAATGATGGAGGTGATACAATATGGCTGATTATCCGGAATACTGGAATGAAGAAATGGAGACGCTTTCTCCTGAAAGGTATCACGACGTTCAAGAGAAGGCCCTCTTGAAACAGCTTAAATACGTTTGGGAAAATTCCGCCTTTTACCAGAAAAAATTTGGTGAGGCCGGGATTGAACTGGGAGATATCAAGACCCTGGAGGATCTAAGCAAGCTTCCTTTCACCGAGAAAGCCGAGCTTCGAGAGAGCCAGCTTGAAGCCCCGCCCCTTGGAACCCACATCGCCTGCGCTATGGAAAAAGTAAGAAGAGTGTATTCTACGAGCGGTACCACGGGCAGGCCCACTTTTATAGGAGTCACCAAGAAGGATATCGAGGTCTGGCGGGAGGCGGCGTGCAGAGCTTTCTGGACAGGTGGGTTTCGTCCAAACAGCATAGTTCCTCTGGTGGTTGCTCCTTTTTTTATAGCAGCTTCCTACGCAGATGCTATAGAAACCATCGGCACGCTTGTACCCATAGGGGTTGGGGCCACGGACAGGCTGATAGGCGCATTTCAGAATATTGGCGCAAACGCCTTTCTGGCAACGTCCTCTTTTCCTCTTCATTTTGCAGCTTCCCTTCGAAAGAGGGGAATTGATCCCAAGAGCCTGGGAATCAAGGTCATCCTTGCAGGAGGGGAGCCCGGGGCGGCTATCCCCTCGGTGCGAAAAGAGGTGGAGGAGACCTTTGGATGCGTTTTCCTCGAAATGATGGGCAATGGTGACATGTGCGGACAAATCTGGTCGGAGTGCAGGTACAAGAGAGGGATGCACTTTGTTGCCCAGGGTATTGTCCATCCTGAAGTCATTAACCCTGATACCGGGGAGGCACTTGAAATAAAGGAAGGGACGAAGGGTGAACTTGTCTACACTTCGCTGGACAGGGAGTGCATTCCGCTGGTGCGTTTTAGAACAAGAGACCATATAGAGGTTACCCAGACGAGCTGTGAGTGCGGTCGGACCGGCTTCGGCATTCGGGTTTTCGGCAGGACCGATGACATGATTATTGTTCAGGGCGTTAACGTTTACCCGGCGGCAGTGCGCGATACGGTTGCGAGTCTACATCCAAGGACCACAGGGGCCATAGAAATCCAGCTCCACGAGCCGCCTCCAAAGGGATGGGAGCCGCCCATCCATATTAAGGTGGAGCATGGCAAAGATGCGGGGGATTTGAGTTCTTTGAAAAAGGAACTGGAAGCGCTGATAAGGGAAAAACTCATTTTCAGGGCAAATGTGGAACTGGTTCCGCCAGACAGTCTGCCCAAGTTTGAGTACAAGGCAAAACTTGTAAGAAAGCTCTACGAGGAGGAAGGCAAATAAAGAGCGCTCTAAGAACCACAATCTGATATAGGACAAAGGAGTACGCATAGGAGCTAACAAGAGATAGGCTGATCCTTTAAAGAATTAGCGGGTAGAGGGATTAACGGAGGTATAGGCAGTGAAAATCATATACGTAGATCCACAGAAGTGTACGGGATGCAAGGTTTGTGAAATAGTTTGCTCTCTTTTTCATGAAAACGAGATTAACCCCACAAAGTCGAGAATCTATGTGACGAGCTGGGAGCACGACGGCATTGATATTCCGATCGTCTGCCAGCAATGTGAGGATCCGCCGTGTGAGGAGGTATGCCCAACTCATGCAATATTCCGCGACGTACAAACAGGCGCAATGCTTATTAACGAAGCCGCATGCATCGGCTGCAGAATGTGTATCAACGCGTGCCCGTTTGGTGCTCCTACTGTTCGATCTGACACGGGAGAGGTTATTAAGTGCGATCTTTGCGAAGGAGAACCAAAATGCGTGGAGTTTTGTGAACCAAAGGCTTTGCAATACATTCCGGCATCTAAAGCTGCGATACTCAAGAAGCGTACAGCGGCAGAAAAGTACGAGGAACTGATGAAGAAAGTACTGGCGCCGGCAGGCTAGTGGTTGATGCCGGAAATTTTTCCATTAATACAGTGAGGAGGTATGCTCAGAATGTATGGTTGGGGAGGTTATATACTAAAAGCGTATCTGACAGATGCTAAGGTGATCAAAGACCCCTTGTCACTTGAATTTGCCAGGGCATTCCTTGGAGGCCGTGGCTTTAACTCCAAAATAATATATGATGGTTTTGATCCAAGCGTAACTGATCCGTTTAGCCCCAAGAACATAGTTGCCATAAGCCCTGGTTCTTTGTGCGGCAACACCCTCAGTGCCAGCAGGATCTGTGTGTCCGTTGCGCGCTCTCCTGTTACCCGTGTTTTTGGAGATGGGAATCTCGGCTCCTACTTTGGAGGGGAATTGAAATGGGCCGGATATGATTCCATTGTCTTTTACGGCAAGGCAAAGGATCTTGTCTACCTGAGAATAGAAGATGACCGCGTTGAGCTCAGAGATGCGAGGCATCTCAAGGGAAAGATGGTCTCGGAAACTGACGCTATTTTAAAAGAAGAGCTTGGAGATCCTGATGCAAGGGTAATCGCAATTGGCCCTGCGGGCGAGAATCAGGTCGCATCAGCGATACCTCTAGAGCTACACCGCGCGGCAGGGGCGTGCGGTACAGGAGGGGTGCTTGGTTCAAAGAATGTGAAGGCAATAGTGGTGAGGGGGACCAGGGGATCCAAAATAGCAAGGCCAAATGACCTCAAGGAAGCGTTCAAGAAAGTACACAAAAAACTCTTGAGTGGCCCTCATTATCCCATGTTTTCCACTTATGGCTCGGCTTCCTTGCTTGATCTATTCAATGAAAGCGGGATGCTTCCTACCTATAACTGGCAGGACAGGGAAGTTGAAGGTGTTGAGAAGGTGTACTCCACCGAGTTGAAGGAAAAATACGGCTTGAAGATGGTGGCATGTCTTGGCTGTGCAGTTCACTGCGAGCACTACTACGTGGTTAAGGAGGGTCCCTATGCTACAAAGGGAGCAGGGGCTGAGTATGAGGTAACGTGTGGCTTTGGGCCAAGGGCAGGTGGGGTAAAGCTAGATGCAATCCTGTATATAAACACCCTTTTAAATGACCTCGGACTGGACGTGGTGCAGGTTTCCAACTGGATCAATACCATGAGACACTGGTGGCAGGATGGGCTGATTGATGAAAGTGATACTGACGGCCTGGTATTTGAGTGGGGGGACTATGACAGCACGATCGAAGCAATCAGAAGGCTTGCTTACAGAAAGGGTAAATTCGGGAATAGTCTTGCAGGCAACATATTTACGTTTGCCAGAAGCATTGCCGACAAGAAGAAGATACCGGTGGAGAAATTGACGCGCTACTTGATCCAGATCAAGGGGATGACACAGTCTTCAGGAGACAACAGGCTCATGGGGATTGGGGCAGCCCTGTCACACGGGACCTCAACCAGGGGAAGCGATCATCTCCGGGGAGTCAACACGGATATATGGCTGCAGCAGGAAAAGGCGGAAGACATTTGGGGAATTCCCAGAGAGGTGGCG
The DNA here is from genome assembly GCA_019310485.1 of Deltaproteobacteria bacterium. Taxonomy (GTDB): domain Bacteria; phylum Desulfobacterota; class DSM-4660; order Desulfatiglandales; family HGW-15; genus JAFDEF01. Next base: position 104,029 of record JAFDEF010000007.1, read on the forward strand.
CAGCGCTTTCTTGATCTCGGGCTCTCTGATATGAACCGCTATGAGGGGAAAGAAGAATACGTGGCATTCATGGAAGATTACTGCGCGGTGACCGACTCTCTGGGAATCTGCAAGCGCCACACAGCCTGGGAAGGCATGGGACTTGGTCTGGAGGAAATGGCCGAGTATTTGAATGCGGTGACCGGGATGAATTACACCTGGAAAGACCTGAGAAAATGTGGAACAAGGATTTATAACGTTGAAAGGGCCATGCAAGCAAGGTATGGTCTCCGACGGAAAGATGATTTTCCGCCTGTCAGGTTCTTTGAAGAACCTGTGCCCTCAGGGCCCTTAAAAGGCGCTATTCTGGACAGGAAAAAATTCGACAAGTTGCTTTCAGCATATTACAGGCACAGGGGATGGAATGAGGAAGGAATACCGTTGGAAGAGACACTCAAAGACCTCGGCCTCGAAGATATTTCCAGGGACCTGAAAAAGAGGAAAATCATTCAGACAAAGAAGGCCGGCACCAGGTAAAGTGAAACAATGGGAAAAGTGAGGGTAAAATACTTAAACGTTTACTCCGGGTTGGCCGGCAAGAAGGAAGAATTTGTAAGCTTTGATGATCGCATTACATTGAAAGAATTACTCGACAGGATCATGGGTTCCCGGAAATTCAGGGACTCGGTGCTGGATCAGGAGGGCAAGCTTAAGCCCCATGTCTGGATTCTCGTGAATCGCGAACGAGTGGCGGATCTTGCAAGGGAACTGGGGGACGGAGACACCGTAGTGTTCAGTCTTCCCATTGTGGGGGGTTGAAAACACAGCCAAAATCAGGAGGGATAGGGTATGAGAAGCAGAACTCTGGGATATGCAATAGTGTCGATCTGCCTTGGTTTTTTTCTGGTAGCATCACCTGCTTATTCAAAGGACAAAATTCGAATCGGATTTTCAATGGCTTTGACCGGGATTTACTCTCAAGGTGCTGTTAGCCAGATGAATGCTTACCGGGTATGGAAAGAAAAGATAGATGAAGAAGGGGGTATTTTTGTTAAAGAGTTCGGCAAAAAACTTCCCGTAGAATTCGTTTACTATGATGACAAGAGCTCGCCTGAAACTGCCGTCAAGGTATATGAAAAACTAATCACGAGAGATAAGGTGGATCTTTTGTTTACCCCGTGGGGGACCACCATACATTTTGCAGTTGCCCCACTGGCTGAGAAATACCGTTTTCCCATGGTTGGAAGCACAGCCTCCTCGGTTAAGCTGCGACAAATAAAGAGCAGGTATTTCTGGTTCATCACCTCCTGCATCCCTGACAGGCAAATGGAGGCCCTGGTTGACCTGTTGAAACACCTGGGTGTCAAGACAGCGGCAGTCATTTATGTTCAGGATCTTTTCCCAAGAGAAAATTTGCAGTTTCTGAAACCTGCGCTGCAAAAGGCGAAAATTGAGACCATATTGATCAAGGATTACCCGATAGGGGTAAAGGACCTTACCACTGTGCTTGCACAGGTAAAGGGGAAAAATCCCCAGGCCCTTATTGCACTTTGTTACCCGGCAGACTCATTTCTCGTTACAGGTCAGACAAAGGGCATGGGGCTGAACCCGGATTTCCTGTTCGAGCTCGTCGGGCCTTCAATAGCGGCCTTTGGTAAAGCTTTCGGCAAGGCTGCAGAAGGCATTGCCACCATGGGGCACTGGAGTCCAAAAGGGCCATGGCCGGGTGCTAAAGAATTTGAGCAAAGGTACGTGAAAAAGTGGAAGATGAGGCCTGACTATCTTGATTCAGTTCTTTCTTATGTGGAATGCCAGATCATCGAAGAGGCTGTAGAGAAAGCCGGAACACTTGATCGGGAGAAAATAAGAGATGTCATTGCCGGGAACGAATTCCAGACGATAAACGGCCCAATTCGCTTTACGGGCGCCGAGAACCTCGTAACACCAAGTATGATACTTCAGTATCAAAAGGGAGGACTGGAAATCATTTGGCCGCCCGGCTCTGCTACAGCTGCGCCGCTTTTCCCAAAGCCACCGTGGCCAGCGAGACAGTAAGCCGGGGGCAGTAGCGGCAGGTCGACTTTTTGAGAAGCCGTAGACCTTTAACATTCAAGATAAGGAGGGTATCCCATGGAGAAGAGAAAAATGTCAGTTCTGGTAGTGGTGATTCTTGGTGTCTTGACGCTGGGTTTTTTTAGCATGTCTGCGCCCCAGGCGCTAGCCAAAGACGTAATGCCGGTGGGGTTTTCCATGTCTCTAACCGGCAAGTACGCGCCCGGTGCTGCCGGTCAGATGCAGGCTTATCAGCTCTGGCTGGACGTGGTGAACCAGAACGGGGGTATATATGTTAAGAAGTACGGAAAGAAACTCCCGGTAAAGTTTGTGTATTATGATGACAAGAGCTCAGCTGACACGGCCGTCAGGGTTTATGAAAAACTTATCACAAAAGACAAAGTTGACGTGCTCCTTTCTCCTTACGGCACTTCAATACATTTTGCGGTTGCTCCTTTGGCAGAAAGATATAAAGTTCCGATAGTGGGCAGTACCGCAGCCTCTGTCAAGCTGAGGGATATAAAAAGCCGCTACTTCTGGTTTATTACCTCCTGCGTGCCTGACAGGCAGATGAAAGCCCTTGTGGATCTCCTGAAGTACTTGAATATTAAGAACATAGCGATTATCTACGCGCAGGAGCTTTTCCCCAGGGAAAACCTCCAATTCCTTGACCCCTATGTCAAAAAAGCAGGCTTCAATGTAGTGCTCAAGAAAGACTATCCCATGGGAGCAAAGGATTTAACAACCCTGCTCTCGGAAGTGAAAGGGAAAAAGCCCCACGCGGTAATTGCACTCTGCTACCCTGCAGGTGCTTTCACCATTACCACCCAGGCTCAGGAGGTGGGACTCAACCCGGATTTCTTGTTTGAGCTGGTAGGGCCGGCTGTAGTAGTTTTCGGGCCCAAGTTCGGTGCCGCCACTGAGGGCATTGCAACCATGGGGCACTGGAGCCCGAAGGGCAAGTGGCCGGGCGCAAAGGAGTTCTATGACAGGTATGTTGCCAAGTTCAAAAGGAAGCCTGACTACCTGAACTCTGTACTTTCCTATACTGAATGCCAGATTGTTCAACAGGCCATTGAGGCTGTTGGCAGTTTTGATCGTGAAAAGCTGAGAAACTACATTGCGAACCATGAATTTGAAACCATTAACGGACCGATAAAATTTGCCGGGCTTGAAAACACGAAAACGCCCAGTATGATTCTCCAGTGGCAGAAGGGGGAACTGGAGATCATATGGCCCAAAGAGACGGCCACGGCCAAACCGCTATATCCGAAACCCCCATGGCCGAAGTAAGCGACGGATCCCATGGAACTTACCCGTATCCTGCAGATACTTTCAGCAGGGCTCATAATAGGGGGCATTTACGCACTTATTGCTGTGGGCCTGAATTTGATTTATGGAACCATGCGGCTTCTAAATATCGCCCACGGCGAGTTAATTATGTTGGGGGCTTACGTAACCTACTGGCTGTATACGCTTTACGGGGTAAGCCCCCTCATCTCAATGATCCTAGTCTCTGCTTTTTCCGCTCTGATAGGCCTGATTGTCTGCTGGAGCATCTTTCTGCCCATCATCAAGACCTCCAAATCAGCCGCTGTTCTTGAATCAAATTCACTCCTGATATTTTTCGGGCTCTCGGTTATTTTTTCAAACCTGGCATCGCTTCTCTGGACAGCGGACATAAGGGGATACTCCTACATGACGAAGGTCTTTTACATTTTAGGCGTTCCCCTGATGCACAACAGGCTCCTCGCATTCCTGGTCGCAGTTGTGGTATGCATTTTGTCCTACCTTTTGCTTCAGAAAACCATGCTCGGTAAAGCCATTCGCGCCCTTATCCAGGACAGAGAAGCATCCCAGCTCGTGGGAATCAACGCACGCTTCATCTATATTTTCAGCTTCTGCCTGGGTTTTGCAATGGCAGGTTTGGCAGGCTGCCTGCTGAGCATGTTTTATGAGATAACACCGTTTATGGGGCTACCGTACACGATCGTTGCTTTTATTGTCATTGTACTTGGCGGGCTGGGTAATATTTTTGGGAGCCTGATGGGGGGATTTCTTTTGGGTTTGCTGGAGACGATCGGCGTTAGTCTTACGTCTCCGGGGCTTCGCCCGATCCTGAGTTATTCAATTTTCATACTGATCATTCTTGTTCGGCCAAAGGGGATCTTCGGAAGGGGGGTTTATTAACCCATGGCAAAGAGGGCGGCGCTCTACGGGTTTCTAGCACTCATCCTGGCACTGCTCTGCCTGGTGCCTGCATTTGCCTCCGACTACGTAGTCTCTCTTTTCCTGGACCTTCTAATGTGGATTGCGCTAACCGAGAGCTGGATAATCCTCTCGGGATACACGGGCTATATCTCGCTTGGACATTCGGCTTTTTTCGGGCTGGGCGCTTATTTCATGGCAATGACATGGACACATATCCCTTACGCACTGGGTGTCTTGTCGGGGGGCCTGGTGTGCCTTGCTTTTGCATTTGCCATTGGTTTTCCGTTCCTGCGGGTGCGCGGGCCCTACTTTGTTATTCTTACCCTTGGTTTGAGTGAATTTACAAAGTATCTTTTTATCAATCTGGAGATAAAACTCGGGGGAACCGTTGGCCGGATTCTTATGATGACTCCAGGGCTGGAGACCCTGTACTACTCCGTGTTGATAGTGGGCACTGGTGCTACGATCACAGCATATTTTGTCAAGAACTCGCGCTTTGGAATAGGCCTGTTCAGCATCAAGGAGGAGGAAGATGCAGCCAACTCGCTTGGAATCAACACGAGCATTTACAAGTGGCTGGCCTTTGGTATCAGCGCATTTTTCCCTGGAATGGTGGGGGCTATTTTGGCCTTAAGGCGCTCCTACATTGACCCCTACACCGTTTTTAGCCCTGCTGTTTCATTCCAGGTTATTGTGATGGCTTTCCTGGGCGGCTTTGAGGATGTTGAAGGAGCACTCCTGGGCGCTGTCGTGCTGACCCTGGTCTCGGAAGCTCTCTGGGCACAGTACCCTTATTACTACATGATAATCCTGGGCGCTATAGTGATTTTTATTGTCAAGTTTATGCCCCTGGGAGTGCTTCACCCGATCAAACAAAGGCTGCTGAAAGAGCCACAATGAAAGATATGAAAATGCTTGAGGCAAGGAACATATCAAAGAGGTTTGGTGGGCTGATGGCCTTGGAGGATGTGAATATAAGTGTGGCACAGGGTGAGATTGTCGGCCTGATCGGTGCCAATGGTGCAGGAAAGACAACGTTATTTAATGTGATTAGCGGCACATATGCTCCCACATCCGGAAGAATCTTGTTTAAAGGAAGAGAAATAACCGGCATGAGACCCCATGAAATTTGCAGGAGGGGCCTTGTTCGCACTTTCCAGGTAGTGAAGCCTTTTCGGAACATGACAGTGCTCCGAAATGTTATGGCCGGAAAATTGTTCGGCAAGGATCGAGTCAAAAACCTGGAATATGCCAGAGAAGAAGCACTAAAGATTCTTGAGTTTGTGGGGTTGGCGCAAAAAGCTCATGTGCTTGCCAGGGGATTGGGCCTGGCTGATCACAAGCGCCTTGAGCTCGCCCGGAGTCTGGCAGCGGATCCCGAACTCCTCTTACTGGATGAGGCTCTGGCAGGGCTGACTCCTACTGAAACCGTTGAAGCCATGGAGATTGTGAGGAAGATACACGAGAAACTGCAGATAACGATTCTAATGGTGGAACACGTCATGAAGGCCGTTACGGGGCTTTGCAGCCGGATAGTGGTACTTCATTATGGCCGGAAAATTGCCGAAGGCACGCCAAAGGAGATTGCAGAGAACCCGGAAGTGGTCGAAGCTTACCTGGGAGAAAGCATTGAAGCCTAATACCGACAAGGAAGAGAAATACTTGCTGGACGTTCGCGCAATTTCCGTCTTTTACGAGGCGATACAGGCAACATGGGATGTTTGGTTCACCGTGAGGGAAGGTTCGGTTACGGCACTTGTTGGTTCAAATGGTGCGGGCAAAACGGCAATTATGAAGAGCATATCGGGCATCCTGCCGACCTCTGAGGGTAGCATTCTCTTCATGGATCAAGTTCTTGACCGACTGGCGCCTCATGAACGCGTTGAAAGGGGAATTTCGCTCGTACCTGAAGGCCGCAAGGTATTTCCCTACTTAACGGTTCAGGAGAACCTTGAAATCGGCGCATACAGCAGGAAAGCCCGGAAGAGATTAAACCAGACAATGGCTGAGATTTTTGAATTGTTCCCTCCCCTGGCAGCAAGGAGAAAACAGTTGGGGGTATCTCTCTCGGGAGGGGAGCAGCAGATGCTGGCAATCGGCAGAGGGCTGATGTCCATGCCGAGCCTTTTGATGCTGGATGAGCCTTCACTGGGGCTGGCACCCATCATGGTAAAACTTGTATTCGAGATAATAGAAAAGATAAATGCGGAAGGTGTCACTATCTTACTGGTTGAGCAAAATGTGCGTCAGACCCTCCAGCATGCTGAAACCGCTTACGTGCTAGAGACAGGAAGAATAAAGCTTAAAGGCAAGGGAAGCGAGCTCCTGGAAAATCCCCACATCAAAAAAGCATACCTCGGCCTCTAACTCATTTTCTGCCGGTTGGAAACCAGATTTTTCAATGGTCCCTTCTTAAAGATGAACTTCCCCGCCGCAAGCAGCGGGGTATCAATCGGAAACCATCTTAACCGCCCCAAGGGGCGGGGAATCAAACCCTTGTCCGCCTCTGGCGGATTAATCCGCCTCTGGCGGGCTTGTCCGCCTCTGGCGGATTGAATCTTCACTACCGGCTTGACCCGTTATTGTCTCTGAACGCGTCGCGGAGCAACCTCGATTGGCGGTTGTAAGCGTCACGGGGATTCTCGGGGCTTTTCATCATGGAAATCTCCTGAGTTATCAGGCGGGCTATGTTGAGTATATGAGCTTCTTTTTTCTTCGATTCCCGTTTGTAAAGCGGATGATCCCTGTTTATGTATATGATGGTTCCTTCAGTCATACATTCAGGCCCCTGTTCTCCTAGGTGGTCCAGGCAGCACGTAACCCCTGCTTCACCGAACTTGAGCCTTCTTACCACTGCGTTTGGCGTGGCAATGCGAAGGGAAGGCTTTCTTTTCCTTTCCAGGGCCTCTTTTGCCGCTGCATTGGAATCTGATTCTTCTTCCGCACTTTGGGCTTCCATTTGCAACTCTTCTAAGTTTACTTCACCATTTTTTACTTGGTTTTCAGGCGCCTCAACGGCGGCTTCTCCAATACCTTCTTTTTGAGGCCCTGCAACCGGCACAACACCGAAGGGCGAGAATTCTGGATTTAGCAAGAGGGCCCGGTGCACCCTCTCCAGCGCCTCTTTTAGGGCGCGGCTGGCCTTTCTGTTTTCGTGAACCGAGGCGAGCTGGTTATAGGCCTGCTTTACTTTGGCCATTGTTTGCTCCATGGCCTTTGCAAATGACTCATACTCAGGTGAATCCTCAATAAAGCCTGATCGGTCGCTGGTAAGAGGTAGGAAGTCAGCGTTTACTTCTCCCCTGATCCGTGTCGGCGCCTTTCCCCAGGAGGTCATATCAAACAATTCGCGGCGTACGGTTACACCCTTTACTTTCACTTCAATGCCCATATCATCCTTTGAAGCGCGGTAAGCCGGGAGTATTACGATTTCGCCGTGGATTATGCCGTATTTGGTACCGTGGAGGACCGGAATGCGATTGCCGGAATAGGTCTTGGCGATCACCCTGTAACCATTAACAAATACGCTGAAATTCTTTGCTCGAATAGGGACACCCTCGGCTATTTTTTCCATTACATGTTCGGGCTTGAAGGGTTTTTTCAGTTCTATTAGCCGGACAGTTGTTCCATCTCCCCTTTTTGGATCCGGCTTCAAGGTATTCAGGGGAATTTTCCATGAGTCACCTTCTGCCATCCATCGCTCTTTGTTAAAGACTACACGGGCGGCGAAATCCCCCTTTTGTGTTATAAGTTCAAAAGACGATGCAGCAGCAAGGCTTGCAAATTTACCGATCCCAAACTGCCCTATCCTGTTTCTACCAAATTTGGGGGATATAGGGTTTTGGAGCTTCATATCCGAGCCGACATTGAAATATTGCTTCAGGCCATCAAAATCCATGCCTTCCCCATCGTCAACTACAGTTATCTCATTAGGTGCAACTGTCACCTCTACCCTCGTGGCATCAGCATCATAAGCGTTATTTACCAGCTCTCTCACAAGTTCGATGCTCTGTTCGTATAGCCGCTCTCCAATGGTGATTATATGGCCCTTATCAATTGTGACGGGGAGATACTCAATTTCGTCCTTCATATTCCTAACCTTGCGGATTGCAAAAATCGGTTGACGGCATTCAGGACCTACACTTCTATTCCTCTTTATCTTCCCAAATACCCGTTTTCTGCGATGCAATTACTCAATATTACTTCAAGACTCCCGGCAATAATAGCACTTGTTCGGGCGAGCGGATCATGCTCCACTGCCCACCACTTGCCTAAATCGGTATGAATCCAATGGCCGGCACTTCCCAGGGTCTCAGTGGCATGCCCGCCAGGGCGGCTGCCTGACCTGAAGAAAGACGTCCGAACTCAAGGACCTTGGATGGCCGGAGCCAGCCTTGCCTCCTCCTCCAAGGATTCAGGAGTAAGGTTTAGCGCTGCCCGTATAGATTCCGGATACTCGATTTGCACCCTCTTCCTAAACTTTGCCCCAACTTCGGGGATTCCCTTGATTTTTTGCCCTCTAGGAATGCCCCGTGCGAAATTCCACAGGGTTTACTTCCAATCCAACCAAATTCTGCCAGAGACCGTATGAAAAAGCAAATCATTTAATCTCCCCTCCCGCGCTCACCCATGTCAACCCATCCACATGGTTTCCCACGGCTAAGAGCGCCTCAAAGCAAAGCCTGGCGGTGACGCCGGGGGTGGTGCGGCTGTCCACGAAAGCGATAAAGTTGTTTCGGACATTCGGTGTTAACCATCAGCGTCCACTTAGCCGCGTTTAGTCTGCTTGGTCTATCTTGTCTGTTTAGCCTGTATCTCATGTCAGTTCAATGCTCACAGCTTTCTGCTTCGCCTTCATCCCTGACCACTTCCTCCCTTCCCCCCTGCATCCCTATTCCCTTTCCTTTTAGGTGGTCTCCCCGGCGCTCTCCAGTCGGGATCAACCATCCTGAAAAACCATTTTCCCCCGATGTTGAAGCAGACCTTCTTCTTCTCCCTGACGCTGGTGTCGACCACGTCGCCTGCGTCCACGCCGGGAATCCTCCCTGCCCGCTTGTGCCTCGCATTGGCAGGCGGGCCTGCACGACGGTCAGACGGGGATTTGCGTTTCGATTTTCTGGCCCCATCAGAGTCCCTAACGGGGTAAACTTTTTTCGTGACCATAAGACGACAGCTCCATCCTGCCGCCGCGTCTGCGTTGCAGGCAGGTGCTCCGAAAAAGATTCAGCGCAAGGATACGCTGCTTATGGCAGGAAAATCAAAGAAGGGAGGCAGGGATTGCCAGGATGGGGCACAGAAATACGCGGGTCTGGTTTGCATCTATTGAGGCATGAGACTGCCCTTTTGAGATTGACTGACTGAACAGGGAAGTATAATATCTGGCTAGATCAAGACAAATCGATCCCGGGCAGCGAGTTGTGAATTCCCCCGAAGAGCAACAGGCCATACTGGATTCAACAGAAAGGGTTCTCCTGATCAACGCAAGGGCCGGGACCGGAAAAACCACCTAATTTCTCGTAACAGTAGCTTAGGCCATTATGGAAAACGGCAATGTCAGGATACGCGGCAATTGCAGATGAGTAAAGTTTGATCGCATTTTCAAATTCTTGATTATCAATTAGAAAGTCACCAGCTTTATCTATAATTGTTACCAGATCCTCCGTGTTCTCTGGAAGCCTCGTAAGAGACAAGAAATGACCCATGGCCTCATCTTTTCTTCCATAAATATATTCATATGACCCAACGGTTAATATTGCAGGTGCGTAAGTAGGATCAATTGCAAGCGCTAGTAGCTCCCCCGGCCACCTGGAACTCTCGTCCTCGTGCCCAGGAACAAGCTCATTAAAAAGACTTGTTGCAATTGAGGAATGATATTGGAAATCTGCGGCAACTCTTCTGTCCTTTTCATTCTTGGCTGCATATTCTCGACGCAGTTGTGCGATCTCCTCCACCTCTTCTATCAGCCGAGAAAAAGGCATTTCTCTGAAATTAGGCCTCCGAACATTCATCAGATTCAACCTCCTATTTAACCAGGACCACCCAGGGGTGCCACCTCCCCTTGCTCCCTCTAATCAATTTCTCCTTCGGCGATGGCCGCAATGACTTCGTCAAAGTTTTCCTTGACGAGTCTTATCCATTGCATCACGTCGTAGGGGACCTCCGCTTGAGCAGCAATATTCTGGATTACAAGGATCGTTTTACGCATGTGTTCAAGATTTTGGACACTCTCCCAGCTCGTAGCTTCATCAATATGGAATAGTAACCTCTTCCATTCCGGGAATGGAATTGCATTGATTACTTCATCTCGAAGGTTCTGCCAAGCGCCCTGTAGGTCTGACAGGGCAGTTTTTCCATACATCTTGGGCTCGTTTTCCACTCCTTCTGCCAGTCGCACCACCCTGCGGCATACGTTTGGATCATCCGATCTTGCCTCCATCAGGATTTCAGCAAGGGAAAGCTTGACCACCACATCATCAGGCTCCAGCCGACGGAGCTTATTTAGACATTCAATGGCATCCTCCCGTCTTTTCTGTCTCTGGTAAATTTCCACCAGGGCCAGGAGAATTCCCCGAACATCAGATCCAACATGGGCCGAGACCTCACCTGCCTGTGCGTTGCCTGTCTGCCGTCCCAACGGGACAGGCAGGCACCATGAAAAAAGGCGGTTTTCACGGTAAAACGCTCAAAGCCTTGCCATTACTGGTGCGCCCAGCAGGATTCGAACCTGCGACCTACGGATTCGTAGTCGCCCCCCTGAAATAATAAATTCAATGATTTAGGGCGGTTAGCTTATCAAATTGTGCTAAATCGTGGCAAATTAGGGTGCGATTCTGCACCCTATATGCACCCTGTTGAGGGAGAAAAGTTGGCTTTGAGCCTCTCTAGACTGCCAGCGAGGAAAACTGTGAGCACACGGTGGGGAAAAAAGAGATATCTCGGTATCGAGCTACTTAAGGAAGCAGAGATTGAACAACAAGTTGCCATTTAACCATGGAAGGACACCGCACAAAGGTGCGAAAGATTCTTGACACTACCCTTAGGAGCGAGGGCAGAAGCGGAAGAGACCCAGACGTTCTGCATCTTATTAATTGATGCTGGCCTTAGCAGCTTGCCAAGAATAATTCCGATTCTTTCTGCAACTCCGGCATATCCCAAGATTGCTAAGACCATTTGCCCAAACCCTGAAACGCGCTATCCCAGTTATGGCAGGTGTCCTTGCTTTGTCGCTATTTCATAGCATACAAATCTTCGATTCTGCTTATAGTTATCTTGTAAAGAGCATCCGTTAGCGCTCTGTGATCCCTCAATGGTGGTGCCTCGCCGATATGAGTGTAATGCTGGACAATCTGGTTCTTGAAATCAGGATAGCCATCAAGCTTTTCAACGATCTTTTTTATAGAGCGCCTAAGAAGTTTTTTTGCCCGCTCACTGAGCTTCCATATACGGTCTCCCTTTGAAGAATTGCATGACCTGCATATAGGAAGTAGGTTCCAGAACTGATCGTTTTTAACCATCTTCCACGGAACGACATGATCAACCGCATCAAAACGCCTCCCATGACAATAAGCGCACCTTTTCACACCTAGCGTTTTGAAATGCTGCCTGAAGAACGCCAAATTTTTCTTTTTGGGTTCCGGGATCTGGAGGAGAGTTAGACCAGTGTGGTTGACCTTTTCCCTGTTTGAAGGAAACTTATCCGTAAACTCCGCCCATGCAGTGAGAATGGCCTTGTCAAACCAAAAGTACATCTCTTTGAGTTCGCGAATATACCGCTTGTGAAGGGACACAAAAGTGGGCTCATTTTTGTAGAATTCACTGTAAGTTCTTCCTCTAACAACATAAGGGGGTCCATTGGGGTATTCATAAAAATCCAGCTTTGTGGGCCCCTGCTTTATGGTCACGTTATGGGTATGCTTGACCGGGCCGTTAAATATAGTGATCCTTGTTCTGTTTAGTGCGGTGGTAACTTTGGGAGACAGCTTTTCCTGTCGCTTCATAGTATCCCATAAGGTATGGATGTCCTTTTCTGAAAGAGAGCCGGATTTGACAGCCGGCATCCTCAATTGATCAATAATAGTGTCGAGGTGCCGGTAGAATGAAAATGCCCGGGTTGTAGTCAGCTGTTTAATGTCGTATAGGTACATGAGCCAGTAATAGGTCAAGAATTTTTCGGCAAGATATATGAGTGGAATCTTTATTTGCTCTTCGCGCGGATTCTTTTCAACAACGAAGTCAAGGATTGCTCGCAGAAACGCGAATTTATGGCTCCCAGTATGCTTCCCTTCAGTGAGGATCAATTGAACTTGCCTAGACAGGTTCATCTCAACCTCCCACGTTCACACGTTCAGGATTTTCCTCAAGGTTTTATAATCCCCTTCATATCTATTAAGGTGACTCCAGGCGGGCTGGTAAAGTGGCCAGAAAACAGTACGTCTGGAATTGAATTGTACGGCAATCCCTTTCTTGTATTTACGCCTTCGAACTATTGAAGGCATGTTTCTCAGCGGCGAAGGTCCTTTTCGCAGGCCCACAGTAAGTTTGTCTTCTTGATCCCCCTCAAGTAAAATGGAAGCCACGTTTCTACAACCAAGGTTTCCAAAAGAGACGATGATCTCTGGCTTCACGATTTCAATCATCCTGGCAATATGGTTTCTGCAGCACTCCAGGTAGCCGTAAAAATGGGACTGCGGGTCCTCGTTGCCACCAAAACACAACATTGAGTTGGTTATAAAGACGCCATTCTCTCCCAAGAAGTGATTCACAGATTCGTCGTCATAAGGACTTCCAAGCAAGTTCTGCCAGAATGTTTTCCATGTGGGACCCCAGATATTGTTTTTCTTTCGGTAGGAATCCAGCGGAAAATGGTGGTCCTTGGAATTTCTGTAAAACGCGGGAAGCTGCTTGTAGTCAATACCAATGATCATCAGCTTGGTTTTTCTGGTTTTCCTGAAAAGCATGCAGCGGTCCAGCCAGGGATTAAGCCCTATTGCAAACTTGGCAGATGCAGTTCTTTTTATAATTGCCGAGGTAGTTAAGTTTTTCCGGAAAAGATTCCTGAGGAAAGTATCATCACGCTTGATTGCAATTGAATAGTTTTTAATCGCTTCGTTGGTAAGTAGCCTTGATAGATTCAGGGGCCGCACCAGGCGATTAGTCGGAAGGTCTGCTCTATCAGGAAATGATTTTGCACATTGTCTGCAATTGCGGATTTCCCTTAGGAGGGAAGTCAACTGCCCGTCACTATCAAGCTTAGAATAGCCTTTGATGATTTTCGAAAGTTCAACTGGAGTGTATATATCGTTGGAATTTTGCATTGCTGGAATTTTGTATCTACGTTGAGAGAAATCCGCCCATGAGCTTTTTGATATTCACTAGATCCTCTCAGTTCCTCCTGCATGAAGGAAACGATGGCTCGGTAACCTTGTCAGCATGCATTCACCGCCGCTAATCTCAAACAAATTATTCTATTAACTCTCCTTGAAAGGGGGGGTATGGATATAACCATCCTCGTAACGGAGTGGCCTTACATTCTCAAAAATTTGGTCCCCTCTAAATACCTGCTTGATGGGTCATCGCTGATTGCCACTTAGTCCGTCTAGAATCCCAGCTTAACTTGTTCGCCTCCCCTCAAGATGGTTTTCGCAGAAAGTTGTACAGTGGCTTGAAAGCCTTTATAGTTGTCTTAGCAGTTTCTATAAATTCAGGTTTATCAATACCTTTTGTTTCGGCAAAAAAGAATCTTGATTTGAACATAACTTGGCCATTGATCCGCTTCTTGTGTAGGATTGCTTCTCTAATCGCGCTCTGCCACACAGGAAACTCCTTCGCCTTTGAGTTCTTCTTTCGGAAAGGAGCACCGAGCGTATCTATGTCGAATTCCATATATCCGTCCCTAACGCCGATTTTCTGTGCGATGAAGTGGCGCTGATTGAACTCGACAAACAGATGTGGAATTTGATTTCTCAGGTCCTCGAGAATAAAGAAGAGGTCGTCCTGATCCCTCTCCTCGGAAAAGACCTCTTTCAATCGTTTCCATGCCTGTCTTGCAGAATTTGGAATAGTGATAGAAATGTCGTGAGCCCTCTCATTGATGCCTAGTGTTATGTGAATATCCTCCGTAAATCCTTTTTCACTTCCAAAGCAGTCCCAAACTGCATCTTGGAAAAACGTTGTAATGGCAGGGCGCCTCTTGACCAAATCCTTGTAATGCTTCTTTACTGTCCCTTCAAGCTCTTCCATCATCGAGTTTAGAATAGTTTTGGCGTCCAGTACGTTGAAACCGTGTGGAAATTTGATCCCTCTAAAACCAAGCACTTCACTTCTCCTTTCAAGGTAGTGTAGCATTGAAGAAATAAGAAAAGCCGCCATTGGCCTTCCAGAAACCCTCTTGCCTGCGAGCCGAACGAGCCAGTTATGGACCTCAGCCCAGGAGCGCCATACAATATTCAGCTCCCTCCGTTCCTTGTGCTTTAGTTCTTCGATCTTACTCGGCTCTCTGAGGTCTGGAGTTATCACGAGCAGATACTGGCGCCGGTAATCGGCAATACGATTTGCATGCCCACGCAGTTGGTTTAGACGAAGAGCGTTCTTCTTGTCCTTGACTTCAATCGCAATCCCGAGGTTCGAGCTTTCGCTTAGTATCCAAGCATCGGGGATCGACTCGATCTCTCTGGCATCGGTATCACCATGGGAAAATGGCACCTTTTGTGTGGAGATTTCGTAGCTCTCTCTTGGTGCCAATTCACTTACTCCAACTATCTCTTTTAGAAACCTTGAAAACAGCCATTGGGAGGGGCCTATTGTGTGGAGCAGAGCATGGGTAAGACGATTTTCTTCGTTTGAATACTGATCATAGAGAGGGTTCAGTCGGTCCCTATTTATTCTCATAGCCTCTCCACATAGTTCTTCTAAGGCCGTGCCCTCATAGCCATGACATTATAGATAGATGGCAGGGTTGTTGGGCGGAATGGGTCGCACGAATCAAGTTTTGTTTTTCTTCTCTTTTCCCATTCAGTCATTTCTGCAGCCATCTGTCTGACAATATCCCCATAATCGATAGTCTTAAAGACGGCTCTCCACTGGGTATTATCAACGGGTAACGCCACCTCCGGAAGAACTGCAAAAAGCACTTTGCTTGCAGCTACTAATCCCAGGGTATTTTTCCCCATGCAGAGAGAAACCAGCTTCTTAAAGATCTGCCAGAGTTCTGAGGCTACCTTTTCTTGCTCAGCATGGGGTATTTCTATAATAACTCTAGCTCTGTCTTTCTTTTTCGCGTCAAGGAAATTTCGCAGTTCGATTACTTTTTCTCCAACTTCTTGCCAACACACAGAAATCTGCCCTTTTGGATCCACTGCTTTGCCATCAAAGTAGTTCACTCCTTTGAAAGGCCCTTGTCGGGTCATTTTGAAATTGGGCATCAGCGTTGCAACGTTTTGATAAAAGACCTTTCTATTTATCCCTGACCCAGAATTCTCTATTATTGCCCCCACTGTTCTATTGTAGCTGCTGCCGAAAGTGGCAATACTTTTTCTAATGGATTTAGGTTCAAGGGGCTTCCCCCTTTCGTTAAAAAGAATTCTCAAATGACACTAGCCTCCCACCATTCATGACCTAGTCAGCAGAAGCTTTAGATCCACTACGCAAAATCCTTCCCATTGTATCTTAATACCACTTCAAGTCCGGTACGAAACCTTGAGTTCAGTAATTTTCTTAGATTCCGCAGCTTTTCCTGATCATTCCTCTTCTTTGCCGTGCTCGAGCTCCTGCTGTATTCATGAAGTGCTACCTGGTATCTCCGTCTTTTTAACTTGCTCAGCACAACTAGGTCAATCTCACATTTGTGAGAACCTCTTAGGTGCAGTGACGGCATTGCTTGCCCCCAAGTTTCCGAATCGCACAAAGATTCACAGGCTTTTAGATATGCTCTAAGCTCGTTCGATTCTCCATGATTAACCGGCAAGTTTCTAATTGTCTCTTCTCGAATGTGCGATTTGAACTTCTCGGGATATTCCAAGAAAATCATAGTTAGCTCTTTGATCCAGTCGCTCCTATCGTAGTCTTCATATCCCCTAAGCTCATTCCAGATCAGCCAATCCTGAAACTCTTCCTCTTCATCTAGGAAAAAGAAAGTTAGTATTCTTTGAGCATTTTTCTTCCTACCGAATAAACGGTCCATGGCAGAGTACACCAAAGAATAATATCTCTGATAATCGATCAGTGGGGACTCTTCTTTCCCGAATAACCATTCGGCAATTGATTGCTTAAAGCTCTCGTGAGTAAAACTCAATTCTTTCTCTAACTTCTCAAGCACCTCTAGAAATGATGAAGCCTTCCTTGACCTTGGATCCCATAAAATATCCACGCGGCTTATATCATAATCACGATCGACTATTTCTATTCTGAGAATTATCCCTTTATTTTTGAAGTAGCTAGTCCAGTTCTCGAAAGATTCCTCCACTAAGTCAGTTTCGGCCCTTAGTCCGGGTGAGATATTGCGGAAAAAAGCCGTGTCTATATAAACGTATCTCTCAATTCTTTTGGACCTGATATCATCAAGCAGCAAATTAGAGTTGCGTCTGTTACCGAGACTTACCCTCTCTTTCTTGTCCACGCGTTGAAGCAGAGCTTCGTCGCTCATGGATTGAAGTTCCTTTAAGGATACTTCTCCGCTAAAGACCATTTCTCCAACTGCTTTTCCGAAACAGCACTCCGCTGCTATGACGCTCGGGTGCCTGTAAACGCTCTCATTCAAATACCGTGAAAGAGCCTTGATGGCGTTCCATTCATCAGGGAATCTAACTCTTTTTGGTTTTTCCTGTGGTCGCAATCCAATGTTTGAAAAGAGATGCTTCAGGTTTAGCCTTACCTGTGCTGTTCCAAGGTAAAATATGTCTCGTTGTGTGTAATCAATTAGATCCAAGTCCCAAAGTAGGTGATATCCTGCAACTTTTTCACAAAGCAGGTAGCGCAAGATCTCATGAAGTTTAAAAGTTCTCTGTCTTCTAAACCATTTTTTGGCATTCAACATAATAGCTGAGCTAAGCCACCTGACAATTTCGCCTGCCCTCTCCTCTTCCAATATCTCTTCCCAGCAGCCTTTATTACAGTTACGACATACTATTCTTTGAATTTCCTTGAACCCCTGAATGAGCCCCTTACATTTTCTCTTGTCTCTTTTGTACATGTAGATTGTCGCAAGTTCAGAAGGGTATGATATTGGGAAATGCCCAATTCCGTGAAGAAGGGCTGCAGCCTTAAAAGAGGGTTCATGGATTTCGAGGCCTGCTTTTTCTAGTTTATCGCTTCGCAAAATTTCCGAGGCTAAGAAATACAAGCCAACAGAATGCTCCCATTTACTATGGCGCCCCAACAAAAAAATCCTTGACATTATGCCGAGCTGCGACAACCCTTGTAGCCTAATGACATAGTGCTTTATTTCAGGTCTATTAATCATGCGGTGTAAAGCATCCTCAAGAGTAACTTGCCCGTACAAATGATCAATGTATGTCTTATCGATATCCAATTTCTTGCCCTGTAGCCACAGAATCTTGTTTAGACAGTTACAAGAAAACCTGTCAAATCATCATGCCTTCTTAATGCAGTTTTCATCTTAGGCCGTATCTCTCTTCAAGGTCATAATAAGTTTTCTTGGAATCATACAGCTCTTGAATCTGCGACGTGGTCAGGATCTTCATTGCAGAGGAAAACTCGTGGAAAAGTCCTGATGTTATACTACTAGCTTCAGGTAGCCTCCTTGCTTCGGTGATCAGAAATGCCCGGCTGTTCCATAGGTCGTAAGCATGCTTCAGGATGTTGATTGACTGCTCAAAGTCCCTCTGAAGGTTTACCAGGAAGGCATAAGTTGGCACGCTACGAATGGTTCGCTTCCATACCACGTCCAGCAAGTGGGTCTCGACTGGATATTCAGATTCAACTACCATGCGTTGAATCTTCCCTATCTCGAAAATTTTGGCAGCGACCTTTTTTTCAGGTTCTAAGGGATGAATGACGGTGAATTTCAAGGCATCCAAAACCTTGAGTGCTTTGCCCCAATCCTTGACGGGATTGATACCTGCCAGGACAGACAGGTTAAAGTCCTTATTTGAAATCGCCTGTGTACCCCAGTTCCCCAGTGGGATCAGGTGGGTAACATCAAACTCGAACCGATAAGGCCAGATTACCCTATTTTCCGCAATTTCTTCCTTCCAATAGGGCGCGGTTTGCTTGAATTTTGCTCGGATGATGCCAGCACCGAAGAACCCTTTTACCGGCTTTATGCAATAGAAGAGGACTAAGTCATTCCTCTCCACTTTTTTCCAATGGTGTTGCAGTTTCGGTACAATTCCCCATATACCGTTCTCCAGCCCCTGTTCCCAATTGTCCAGATTTCCTGATGCCACCCATGCTCTCTCGGACATATTCTTACCCCTTCTATCTCAATTGCTTCTTCCCAGCTTAAAACGGCTCCTGAGGAAACTCCTACCCATCCAAGAATTGTTCACCAAATGTGGTATTCAAGCTGACGCTCAATGCCTGGCCTCCTAGTGCATCAAGATATTCTGCTAGGACACGTATGACGTAAGAGTGAGCGCAGGGCTCCCATCAAGGGTTCCCAGCAAACAAGAAGATCGACAAACGTTGTTCACTGTTCAAGATACGCTTCCCTCTGCGACGTCCGGCCGGAGTCTGAGTTGCTAAGCTCTTATATTTGAATCCTTTCTGTAAACCAAGCTGCCACCGTGTTGGCTCGGTCCATTAGCTGTTCTTCATTGCCTATGTCGAAGAGTCTGAAGTTCTGAAATTGAATATGCGCTCGAAGCTTACCCATTTCCGTCTTGCCGGTGATCTCTCCCCCTATTTCCCATCCATAGTCTTTCTTGCTGGCGGATCGGGATATTTCGTCGAATTCTTCATTGATCCAAAGCATGAAGCACTCCAGAAAGTCCCTGTCTGCCTTCTCCTGACCCTGTAGCGTGGTTATTATACCGTAACATATGTGTAGAGCTCTACATTCTTTGTTTACTAGAAAGATCGTTATAAAAGGGTGTCGATCCTCATTTGTTTTCGCATCGCTATCTGGAATGGAAAAGAGAGAATATATATCTCTCTGGATCCTGGGTAGCTCCACGGTCTTGTATGTCTGCGAATCAGCCTAGCGTCTTGGGTGGAAAGACGACAAATATCAAATTGATTAACTTTAAGCCCTTATGATCCCACGATAGCCTTCGATACCTCTTCAAGGACCGAATAAGCGAAGTCGAAGGTCTTTATCACCGCTCTTGCGGCATCTACGGCGGTTTGCTCAGCCTTGTCTAATTCGCTTTCCATTTCATCACCTCCTAGCCTCTCCTTAGGAAAAAATCCATGTAGAGCTTCAGGCCTAAGATTTGTCAATTCAAGGATCCCAGGCTGGGCTCCTCTCGGCCTCCAAAAGGCTTTTCTCCACTCTTCAGGGACTGGGTATGATGGCCAAAGAGAAACCTTGAGGCTAGATGAGTTCTCAAGCATGGGTGATGCGGAAGGATTTCTCTTCCGAAGCTCCTTGAGAAAGTCCTGGAACCATAGCTGAGGCGGCAGATACCTTAATAGGCCTAATACTGCACGTGTTAACTCGTCTTCCCCTATTCTGATACCTTCTCTTGCCAACACAGTTGCTCAATACCTCACGGGATCCAATTTGTACATGAAGAGGCTTAAACTTGAGAGGTATTCCTTCGGATTACCTTTCTGAAAGAAAAGTGCTATCCTACCCTTATTAAAAACTACACACAGTTACAATTTCGGCTACTCTATTCTGGTCGACCGAATCTCCAGTGTTCTGAAACAATACCACCCGGTCCACCCTCCGCTGGCCAAAACCCAAGCAGCACCTAGGAAGGATGTACCGCTTTTCTTTTTTTCCTGAGCTCTTGAGTAGCAACTTCCACTCGCTCGATTCGGACCTTATTATTCGATACTTTCTTCGCACACGCTGCAGCAAAAAGGGCATGTTGCGGGTTCTTCCCTTTGACAAGGCGACTCTGTGATCTGATTGCCCTAGGGGTGGCCTTTAGAGTCTTAGATGAAGAGCAGGTGTAGAAAGCGAAGTAGACAGGAGGAGGAGAGCCACGCCTCTCCCGCCTTTTCAAGTACCGATGAACATCCTGCTTGTAACCCTCCCCATGTACAAGGCGCTCAACCTTCTCGCTGACGTCGGGCCATCTCCTCAATTCGGCCCGACGGCGGCTGTAAGGCAGTATCCCTAGATATGTCCCCCTAGGATCCTTTCTCCACAAGGGGGCAGACTTCTTCTCTTCGTCAAAGAGTTCCCTCCATTTCTCCTCAAGTTCACGGGGCGTGATCCTGGGTTCCACACCATCTTCCACAAATACTATGAAGTTCTGGAATGGATCCCTACCTCCTGCCAGCTTGTTCTCCATGATCAGCAAATCGCCCATGCTGTCGACACCCCACAAATCTCCAGATCTTTTCACCCCCGTGTTCACTGGAGAGAAAAGCCAGCAAATCTGGAATTTCCACTCTAGGAGCCCCGGGGCAGCCCATAGCCAGAGCATGCCTGCATGCTCCCTGACCTTGAGCACTTCACCGTACCACCTTTCACGATGATATCATAATCCGGCACTGATGCGCAGAACATCTTATACCTTTTGATTAAGCCCCGTTTTCCATGACTGTGTCCTTCATGAAAGAGACCCCTCGATTGGAGGACGAAGACATCTACTCTAGGCTTATCTTAAATCAAGAATCCCAGGTCACCTCACACTGTTGCAGAGGTCATTCAATAAAATGGGTACTACCACACCTTTACATGGTCTTTCGGATCGTATCCTGCACTTCCCTCAGAATTTTGGAACTTTAAGGACTTTTCATTTCATAAGTCAGACGTAGACCTGCCCTTTTTCCTTTTGCACGCGTTTAAAGGCCAGAGGGAACCATTTGCTATAGTGTTTCCTCTGCTAAATTCAAGGGCTGAGCCTACACCCGTTCAAGACGGCATGTATAGTAGGTCATGGTCCAGCTTGGTAAAGACAAATGGATCTAAGATGGCAATCGTTGCAACGAGGAGCGTTTTCCCGACAAGTTGTTGCGGCGAGGTCTAGTATCGCCCAGTTTATCTCCCTCGGGTTCCTGCAATTAACCACCGTCGAGGACAAAGACTGCAGGTACGGGTCGTGGCGGATGTCCGCGAGTTGCCGAGGTCCGAATACTCGTTCCAGAACGCGGGCCATGTTGACGTCAAGCAATGGCTGGGGTTCATCATGACAGAACATCAAAACGGCATTCGCTATGTACTGCCCAACCCCAGGCAAGGCCTCGATTTCCTCTCTGTGCCTGGGGAACCGTCCGTTCCTCCTTGACATTACTTGCGCGAGCGCGCTCAGTGACGCAGAGCGGCGGCGCCAGAGACCTATTGGGCGCAAGAAGATTGCCAAGTCCTTTTCACTCGCACCGGCAAGTTTTTTCCACGACGGGAATTCCTTGATAAAATCGCGGTAGAACCCCGTTACGGTCTCCGCCCGTGTTCGCTGGAGGAGTACTTCCGCCACAATGATTTCGTACTTGCTTGCTGATTTCAGCCGCCACGGGAAATTGCGTCCATTCTTTGCATACCACCCCAGCAACGCCCGGCGAAACCGGGCCAATTTCCCCCGGGGGACATTCTCCATCAAGGCATCGTTCTTGTGCTTATTCATTTTGTCCTAGCACGTGTACTTGCCCTTCTCGCTCTTCTGCTAGCCCAAGCCGTTCCAGCTGCCCAACCAGATTCTCAACCGGCAGCTTGGAAGTGTCCAAGCCTTCTATTTGGCAGATTTCGGCCCTTGTTGCCATTCCACGTTCTCGCAGGTGAGACCATACAAGGAACAACGGGTAGTTCATTGTTCGAACTAGGGTATGAGGATAATGACGGTTGTCCACGAAGGTCTGGAACCTATCAAGGTTTGACACTTCTGCTTCCTGACCCTCGCATCCCAGTATTCTAACAATATCTTTTACCTTCTCGAGGTCTCTACCGTTGCCATGAATGATCTTGGTAGCCATTGAAGCAGATATCTCTTGGGGAAAGTCAGATGGGTACTGAGACGATAGTATTGTCCCGACACCATATGCCCTACATTCGCGCACTAACCTCGGCATGAAATCCGACCTTAAAACGCGGTGAGCTTCGTCGAACACAAGGACTTGCCGAATGCTTCCAGAGTGAGGCTGCGAATTGTAATATGCGTGCGCTGACATTACGACAAGCTGTGCGAGCGCGTTCTTTATCTCGTCGCTAGGAATCTGGCTTAAATCCAAGACAACCGAGCGTTCCACGAGGGAATGGAACGATACGTCACGGAACTCGTCTCTAAACAATCCAAGTGTGAACAATGGGTCCAGGCGGTTGTAAGCAGCCGGGTTATCGATCTCCAGCGTCCTACCGACGTTGGAAAAATCGGGAAAGTGCATTGCCTCGTCATACCGTGCTGAGCCCGATGTGGGAATGTTCATAGAGGTAAACGCGTCAACGATGGCATTCTTGACGGCTGCTTGCTGTTGTGCCCCGAGGCCGTAAGTCTTTCTCAAGACGGCAGCTACCCCTGCAATATGTTGACCACATTGGACGAACAACTCTCCGGTCGCCGGGTGCTTAACGGGATATGGGATTAGGGGATTGTACGGCAGCCCATCAAAGGCCACGAAAACTCTGGACAGCTGGGCGCGACTTGTAAATACCGTGTCGCTCGCGAAATCATTCTTGAAGTCGAGGATTAAGACGTTCTTGTCCTGTTGGCGCAATTGGCAAACCAAGTACTTGAGAAGCTGGGTTTTCCCGGTCCCGGACGAACCGGTCACCATCATGTTTAAATTGTCTAGGGGATCTACCGGTGACTGGGGGTCGTAGTATATGGCCCGCCTTCCGTCATCGACGCCAATCATTATTCGACGCAGCGGGACATCAGGCCCAGCAGCTGGTTGCTTGATGTCAACCGCGTTATCAACAGGCACCTTTCGTGGCTCTTTTTCACTCCAATCTGTTCCAGAAGCTCGGGGGGCGGGAACCGGTGCGCCTCCCGAGGGGCTCTCATCCCCCACGGTTCCTCGCATTCCTTCCGTAGGCATTCTCTCGCCAGTAACGGGGACATCGACCTCGAATAATCTCGAGAGCTCTTGCCGGATAGCCTCAAGCTGGGGCGTATCCGATACGCCTGGCCAGTGGTCCTCGTTTAGCCTGATCCAAAAACCGCCAGGAAGCGCGTTCGTTTCTGCCACGCCGGGGAGCCCCATCTCCGTGGTGACGAGAACCGCCTCGTACTTGGCTTCCCTGTACTCGTAGCGCTTCTGCAACACCGCTTCATATATCATGCGCTCGGTGTCAATCCACGCGGAAATCTCGCTGGGAGAACTTGGGCTCGAAATACGGAGAC
Source organism: Deltaproteobacteria bacterium (assembly GCA_019310485.1). Classification (GTDB taxonomy): domain Bacteria; phylum Desulfobacterota; class DSM-4660; order Desulfatiglandales; family HGW-15; genus JAFDEF01. The sequence continues at coordinate 127,680 of JAFDEF010000007.1, forward strand.
CAAACCTTAGTAATGCCAGCAAGCCTAGGCGCTCGGGAGTGGCCCCATCCTGAAGGCTATTCCGGACAAGGGTTCGTAGGTCTGACAGGGTCGAACGGGCTTGTTCTAGTGCATCGCGGCTCATTGTCAGGTTGTATGTTCCAGAAACAAACTTTGATTCTACGCCGCAGGCATAGATGTGCATCTTGCCCTCCGGGATTTCGGGCAAGGCCAATTGGATGGCCAGCAAGTCGGTCCTCTTCGTGGATTGCCCCCGTTGGGCGCTTGAATGGCCAAAGAACGAGGCAAAGGAATCGACGGGAAGCAGGAAACCGACATGCCTTTTCCCGCGTATTAAGGGGCCACGACCACTTCCCCCCAGCCCTAGGAACAAGCGCACGGCGCCCACGAGACCGACTACTCCCAGTGCATGTCGCCCTGACCTGAGCGCCTCGCCGCCGATTGCGATTCCAATTCTGCCGAGTTCTTCGATGAAGGCGCTAGCCACGTCATCGCGGCCAAAAACACCGTTCACCGAAACCAGGAAACTTCGCGGTATGGTTGACAGGATGTAGTAAGAGTTGTTTTGTCCGGCAAGATCGACCTTGTAGTCCCACAGGGCGCGCTCTTGGATAGATCGCGATATCCCGTCTCGGACGTATTTTACGAGTATGGCTGGATCCAATCCTCCACCGGGGGCAATTGCCCACGGGCAATCCAGGCGTTGCGGCAATTTCACCGACCGCACGATGGCGGTGGAATCCTTTAGAAGCCGACATGCTCTCGATGCAATGGCAACGAACAAGTTTCCCAAGGACTCGGTTTCTGGGTTCGCCGGTTCAATCTGGAATTCGTAGGTGATGCTCTTGGGGACCAAGGACTGTCCCTCCGTGAGCCAGGTCAACGGCTCGAAGAAGACCGCTTCCCAGTCGCTAGCCCTTGGAAGGCGATGTTCTTCGGCATTGCGTCGGAACGACACTGATTGCTCCGGCGGCAGCATGTAAATATCTAGGTTTTCTTCCGCGAGACAATCGGCATCGTTCTGGTATTCGTACACGTAGAGGGGTGGGTTGAACCATCCAACATCCTCAACATCCCCAAGAGGTGCCTGGAGAAATAGCCGTACGCCCCCGGGCAATTGGAATCCATGGCTCGTTGGACCGTCCTCGGAATGGAGGAACTTGTCGATTGCCTTGGCGATTCTCGGTGCCGAGTACCCTTGGCACACGCGTATTCCCACGGCGCGACGCGAGGGAAACGCGCGCATGTAACTCGCCAAGCATGAAGAAACCAAGTCGTCGGCACCCACGGGCACGATGTCCGAGTCTAGGCCGAAGTTCGTCCTGAGACGATCACAGATTCCCGACAAGTTGCCTGCCTCGGACTGCAGTGCCAGCGCCCCGATGCTTGTCTTGACCGCCAGGTGCCAGCCGGGATCAGAGGTTGCCGACACGTAAACTGGCTCGAGCGATCGGTCATCGGCCGAAAGTCCGGGGAGCCAGCGGAACCCGTGGATCCGTTCAAGCAAGGCCGCAAGTTGCCTGAAATTCTTGCCATCATCACCTCGTAAGAAACGTTGAGCCCGGGCAATCAAGGACGCTTGGACCATGAACCGTTTTGCTAGAAGCAGCGGATGCCATGGCCCCACGAGGAATAATGCATTCCGCAGGACCCCGTCGTCCCAGTGGACTGCGCAGTCAAGATGTGTGAGAACGAATATTTGTGGCCATTCCAGATCCTTGTGCGCGTTCCCCAGATAATCAAGGATGTCGAGGTAGCTCTTCATGTAGATTACCAGGAGATCCTCGATTTCTTTCGATCTCTTGCCAACAAAGATAGGGTGGGACGCATAAACGGGATGTTCTAGCTGGAGAGCACGCGTTAGGAGGTTTCCTTCAACCCCCTTGCGCACCGCCTCCCGCGCCTCGGAATAGGCCCGGAGCAACTTCAGGGCCTCCGCTGGAAGAGACAACCCGTTAAAGCCTTCTCCATCAACAAGCCCCAGGTGATTAATGAAATCGCCGATTGCCCCACAGTTGCCGTGGTCGGGTTTTAGCAAGTTCGTCAGCAACGGCTTCCACCCAATGCGGGTGGTCATCTCCCTTGCAAGGACGATTCGTCGGCGAGAGGCGTCGTTGAGCTTTCCAAGGTAAGGGTATGGCTCACGGGTGTCCCCTGAAAATATGTTTGCCACCTCCCTGACCCGTCCATCTCGGGTACCGGACAGGTGGATCCTTAGTTCATCCTCGAGTGTGAACTCGCCCTTCTCGATATCCTTGGCCTCGAAGCAAAGGACCGCGTTCCTATTGCCGAACATGCATACCCGGATAGCCAGCCCGCTGGCTTTCATGGTCGGATCTATGCGTTCCGTGGATCTCCAAATCCCGGGCTCGTTGGCACCGATTCTTACTGGCTCGTCGTCCTCGTCGCGAACTTCGGGTGAAACGTCCGAGGCATGAAATAGGTAGATATGCACCGGCTCGCTAATCTCGAGCTTCTTATCGGGTGCTTCAGGTGCTTCCTCGTTATCCCTGGGCGTGGTGTCGATCACATCAAAGCCGGGTTCCACAACAACGAAAGCTGGCCTTCGCTCTCCGCAAAGATGCAACGCTATCCTGGCATCAGCACGAATGTCGTCCCTACTCATGAGCACTAGTCTGAGTGGGATTCTCCGGGTGTACCTCTTGGCGATGTCAGATGTGTCTAGCAGTAATTCCAAGGTCCCGTGTGGCGATTCAACCGGCTCGCCCACAAGCCGCCGCTTCCGGGACATGAGGGCTACTTCCCAACTACCTTGAGCGAATTCCTCTCGTGGAATGTCGTAGTTAACGACTAGGCGTAATATTTCGCCGACGAAGGTGGCTACTGCCTTTTCGTTTCTTGATATGATCCCCCGCGTGCATTCTAGTTCGTAGGAAACCTCGGCCTTGGGCCTCTCCTTAACGTCAAACAATTCTGCAAGCCGATCGGCGTGTAAGCTGAGCCAATGGGTGGTATCTTCCGGATCATCACCCCAACACGAATGGAATGCGAGTAGCCCAAGGTTGTAGGTCTTGCTTCTCCCGAGGCCGTCAAGAAGAACATCCAACGATTCTTGAACCCTCCGTTGCTCGGCTTCGTCGGGTATAATTTCAGGCACCATGACATCCCGGGCATGCTCGCGGGCATCGTCTTCTTTCTGGCATCGCTCAACTATTTGCTGACACAGGCGCGTGCAATTCCGAATCAGGGTAGGCACCGCGGGAATCTCTTTCAACGGGCGGGGAACCCCCACGTGGAACAGGAACTTCTCCCGAACGTCTCCCAGTGTTGGATACGAGGCAGGGTCAAACGTCCCAAGCATGTTCTCAAGCAATAACCGTGCTCGCCACGAACTTGTTCGCGTTCCCTTAACTAGGCCTTCGAGTATGAATTCTCTGAGCCATCGGCACTCTTCTTTGCCGGGAGACCAAGCACCTACCAAGCGATCGAGCACCGGTCCGTCGAACCGAAACGCCTCGCTGCCGTTGTCTATCCATGGCCACTCCTCGGAAAACGCTGGCGACCTAATTGTTCCGCCTGAGCCGCGGATTGAATCTTGGATGTGTGCAAGTTGTCCAGGCGCAGCAACCGCAACAAATGAACCGATTCTCTTGCTCGTTAAGCCAACAGGTCTTATCCACCTTTTTTCCTCGTTCGGCGGGGAATCATTCCCTACAACAAGGTAGGATTTAATCCCTTGAGCGTTGAGGTACTCGTGTATCTCGCGCGCAATCCTTTCCGTAAGGCCGGGAACGACGAGGCGGCAGTCCCTGCCAGCCCGCTCGGCGGCCTGAACGTATTCTCTTATGAGTTCCCCAAGCACCCTTGGTATCGCCAGCATGTTTTTCTTTCCAGCCATCCTCGTGGAAATCCTCAGTACGGGCGAGCGACAGCCACGCTACTGCCGGCATCGGGAGTCCCGGTAAGGAGCCCCATGGCTTGCATCTCTCGCATCAGCAGCGGCCTTGCGTCGGCTGCGCTTGAAAAGTCAACGCCGTATTGCTGGAAGTGGTTTTCGACATCTTCCAGCACGAGTTTCCCACCTCCTCCGCGCTTGCCGTCGGAATACTTGTCCCGCGCTGCAAGGTAGGTAACCGTCTTGAGTAACAGTTGCCCTGGGAAGACCCGAAAACCTCGACCCGCGCCTCGGCCCTCCGGGAGAAGCAAGTAACCTCCTGCCTCGTCCCCTAGTTCGTCCCGGTACATCACCCGGAGGAACTCGTCTATGTTCTTTCCTTGGCCTTTCAAAAGCGGGTTTCGCCAGGCCGGAAAAAGCTCGCCTTCCCTGGTCAAGAAACGCCGGGCATCCAGTTCTGGAGCCACGTCCTTGAAACGATCGCTCGCCCGCAAGTCTGCGGATGCTTGCCTTGCAATTTCCAGCAACCTTTCAACACTGATCTTGCCTGAACCGCCCCCGCGAACATCGAGCGACTTGCCCTTGATGTCATCGGGCCGGATTCCTTCCAGACAGTAGAGGAGGATGTTGAGCTCAACCCGGTGCTTCATGTACTGCTCAATTCGCTCGAATACCTCGCGGGTTGGGGTTAGCGTCGGTTGAAGGAGTCCCCGGTTGCGAACGGAGATCCTCCGCTCGATGTCCGCGGCGCTTACAATGTGGCCCTCGTCAATGGCACCTATCAACCACTCGTGGAGGAAGCTCGTGATGCGCATTTGGGCAAGTAGCCACATTGGGAGGGAAAACCGCAGGAATGTCATTAGCACGTGTAGCCATTGCATCCTGGGGAGATCTTTCTCCAGCTGGCAGATAAAGCGCACGTCCTTGAATATGCGCGTCGACAATTCGTCGTGGTTGATTCTGATGACCGAATTCGAAAAACCGGTTTTGCTTACCAAGTTCTGTCTCGCCCGATCTAGGTTGACTTCAAGGTCCGCATTCCTAAGTGCGACGGAGAGTATATCTTTTCCTCGATACTCGTCCTCCCTTAAAGTGTTATGCCCTACCAGCGCCTTGCATAGTAGGTCGACGATCTCGTCGCGCTCGTGCTTCTTCTCCTCGACGTCAGTACCACGGTACCAAAGGTGCTGCGCGATTGGGCCGCTGAGAAGAAAGTTGTTTATCACCCGCTCTCGCTTCTTTCCTAGCCAGCTCGCCCTTGCAAGCACTGGGTACGCGGGAGCGAAGAACGGCTGCGCCCGCGAGTGCTTGGTTTTCTTGCGCCTGCCTCGCAGGGCATAGAGGACCGCCCGTTCTTCCTGCGAGTAAAGCAAGGACTTGCTCTCGTCTACTTCGTCGGGATTTAGATCCTTGGTTCCGGTTGATTCGTAGTGCTTCTCAAAAAACACCTCGCGGAAGAGCTCGAGGACCAAGACCTCCGGTGCCAGCCTCATGCCAGCAGAAGGCACGAAAGCGAAACTATTTCTAACTAGCGGGCGAACCTTGGGTTCGTTCGCTGTCTTGTCATAAGGATGTTCACTCATGTCTTACATCCACGTCGCCATCGAGCCTAACAAGGCGGAAAACTTCATCCCTTCCGGAGGCGATGACGAGTTCGACATCATTGTCCTCGAAGGCATACTTGCCCTTTGCCGCCGCGCGAATCCTTGCGTCAATTGCTCCCGCCAAGAGTTCGGGCGGGAAACAACGGGGATCTAGCTTCCCGCGGGCCCGTCTACTCAGCCAAAGGAACATTGGTGCCCCGAGAGTTGCACGTTCTCCTCCCTCGAACTCGATCGAAAGGGCAAGGCTACCCGGCTGTTCACTCGCAACAGTTCGGGGTTTTAGCTTGTCCCTTACCCACCTGCCCAAAAGGGTTACAGCCTCCGATAGTTGCACTGATCCTAGCTCTTGGCGGCCGTCGTTGCCAGTATCAAGAAGGGCCTCTAGGCGTTCATCAAGCTCGCGGAGGCTCCGCTTTTCCTCTATGGTTCGGCTATCCGGGGACTTGACGGCCACTTCCAACAATTGCAGGAACTCGTCCAGTTCCTTGGCCCAGGCCGTTCGGCCCTCGATCAACGCGCCAAGGTGTAGCAGGAAGTTGCTACTCCAGCGTCGCAGGGCCCAGTGTGCCTCGAACACGGCATGATCGTGGATGGATTCCATCGCCTGTTCAAGGAACGCCCATGCCTCCGCGCACCGGCGCTCGATGGTCGTTAGCAGCGGGTTATCATTCTCTTGAATAAGCCTGTAATTGCCATCCCAGATGTCGTAGAAACTCGAGGGCAAGGACTCCCGGCAAGGATCCATTTGTGCAAGAATCCCTTCTTCTCCAAGTAGGCGAGTAGTCCCAACATCCGTTGAAGGAGGCTGGTCTCGGATTACCCGTCCCAAGATAGCCTTGAATTCTTGGCCGTTATTCGGAATTTCCTCTTCCAGCCGCCGGAAGGCGTCGATCTGTTTCTTGCGGATGCTTGGGGTCGGTTCGAGCCCAAACGGCGCGAAGGAGGCAAACAAGGACATGTAAATGCGACGCAACGCTAACGAGAAGACGTCCCCGGACTCCGCCTTTCCTTGAACCCACGTGCACGGATGGTCGTTCCCGTAGTCCCTAGGACAACCTGCCAGAATCAGCGAGATTAACGCCAGTGCCTCGCGAAACACAATGATCTGTCCCGAAAAGGCCTCGGCCCGGCGGAGTATGGCCAAGAATTTTTCCCTCCCACTTGAACTGTGCAGCCAATCGCGGTTCCCCTTGAAGGGACAAAGATCTTCAGCCGAACACTCGCTGCATGCTTTCCAGTGGCCGGGATCAACGGCTTTTTGAATCAGGCGGTCGAATATATCCTTGCCAAGCAACAGGCTCCTATTATCCAGGTGGCTATACGTTATCTTGACTCTTGGGAAAACCGTTTTTCTTCCCCGGAATTCGCGCTCTCCTTTAAGCTTGCCGTCGACGGTAGGGGTGCTTTTGACTACAGAGGCGAGAATTCTGAACCACGTTTCCTTGTTTACCTCGCCGTTGGTGTGGTTATCCCTATGTGCCTTTTCAAGAACTCCCCTGTTGGTACAGATGATGAGCGAAATGCCCTTGTCCCATGCCTCTCGGAGCGTTGATATTAGCTCGCTGGCCGGATCAATATCCGGAGAAAAAGGATTTCGAACAACAGAGGCATCCTGGACGATTCGGGCAGAAACATACTTGTTGTCGCCCTCGTAAACGTCGAGGGCGTAAGGAACGGCCGTTGACTCGAGCTCTTGAATTGGGCATCCTTGCTCGTCCTTGATTTGGCATCCCCGTTCTCGTAAGAGGTAGCGGCACAGTTTACCCATGGCCGCCGACTTCCCGTTGCCGGGCGACCCAATAAAGAAATGCCATCTCGCAGGCTTGATCCGGTTGCCGCCTAGAAGAATCGAGGTGCCCAGTTCGTTGACGATGTCGTCTATTTCGGTCGATACTTCCAGGAGTGGTTCTTCGGTGGTCCAGTTCGTTGGAGCGCTGATAGCCTGCTTGCCGTCTTGTTGAAGGGCAAGCAGGTCAACCAGGAAGTCGTTTCTGGCACTTTCACTCGCCATTCTTGCTCCCCCGACATTGCGATGTAATCCTACCTCGATCGCCTCTTGCGCTGCGCGACGACCGTCTCATCACCAACCCATCAAGAATGTCAAGCAAGGCTTCTCCAACGATCTCGGCCAACAAGGGAGGGACCGCGTTGCCAACTTGGGTATAGCGAGGGCATTCTTTGGCTCGCCTATCTCCACCGGTCGTGTACGTCCCGCGGAATTCAAACCAGTCTGGAAACGACTGTAGCCGGGCATGCTCACGGACGGTATGTATTCTAGGCTCTGCGTAGTGCAAGAGGTCGTCCGGGAGTGTGGTAAGCGTGTGGGAAGGCTGGTCAGGGGCCAAGGGGGTTATAGCCGTTTTACGTATCCCAAGCCGAACCCTGTCCTCGTCTGATAGTTGCACTCCCTTTCGGCACGTGTTGAGAATCTCCTGGAATCGTCTAACTGTTTCGGGGCGGTGGTTTACGAGGCGCAGGCTGTTTAACGGGCGTCCATCCATGTTTTCATGCATGAGCTTCTGGTAAGCAGACTCGGGTCCTTGGTAAACGATTTCCTTGAAACCAGATGGAGAGTCTTCGTCCTTGCATTCAACGAGTTGCTTACCCGTGGTTGATAGGTCCGAGATGGCTTCGAATACGGTTACTGGCCGATCTACCGGTAACCCCCGAGCCAGCAAAAAACCTTCGCGAATCTTGAATAGCAAACCAAGCAAATCAGGAAGCTCCTCCCCCCGCCAGAGATCCCGGCGGATTCCGAGGGTGAAGTATCTGGGCCTGAACTGGGGAACGCCGAAATCCGCGGCCTTCAAGACGTGCTGTTGAACCGCGTACCCGTGTTCCTCGAGCGTTTCGCGAATGCGTTTCGCGTAGCTTTTGCGCGGTCTGCCACGGCACTTCTTTTCTCGTTGTTTGCTAGCTCCGAAAGCCGTGTCAATAGCTTGCACGTTCTCCATTAGCACGAGATCGGATCGAACCAGATCCACTACTTGGAGGTGATACCGAAAAAGCTCGTTCCTCGGATCATTCCCTGTACGACGACCCGCGAAAGAAAACCCTTGGCAGGGGGGACCCCCGGCAACAAGTTGGATCTCGCCTCGAAGTGATCTCAGCCGTCGTCGATATGCCTGGACGAACTCCTTTATTTCAAAAGGCCTTACCTCTAGCCAGCCGGGCCAGTCGAAGTGAGGCTCATCAGCATTGTGGTCACCTATCTCTATCAAGTTATGTTTGAGGGTCTTAAAGGCATCGGGACTTTGTTCAACGGCGAACACGCCTCGCCACCCAGCCTTCATCAGGCCAAGCGAAAGCCCTCCACATCCCGAGAAAAGATCGACAAAAGACCTTGGTCTCGCTCCGGTACTCAAAAGTTCACCTCCAGGTAACGGGCGGCAGCTTTTCTCTCCTCTTCTACCCATATACCTGCCGGGGCTTCTACATGGGTGCCGGCGCTTGCCATGCGAACCGAAACACCCCTTGGGCCGTGATTAATCACCTCGTTAACTTCCTTATCCGCCCTGCTTCTTATCGTTAACAAGAGTGGGCCCCGTTACTCGGGGGAGAAACACAAAAACCCTGCTCTCTATTTGAGAAACAGGGGTCTGTTCGTGCTTTGCCATATCCCTCCCCTTTTAGGCGGATATACAAGTATTTGACAAAATTCACGGTATGTCAACTGATGCTATAATTCTTTGTTTTGATTAGTTTTTATTAGTAAAACCCATCCTGAATGTCAACTGAAAGTTATCACGACGTCATGCCTTTGATCTTTTTGACAGCCCGGACAGCGATATGGTGATAAGGAGGCTTTGGGGGTCAGCTGCATGGGGTTGAAGGGCGGGGGATCGCAGGCGGAGCTTGCTTCTACAGGGAAGGGGCGAACGGCAACATGGTTGCCTTGGTCCAGAGGAAGTGACAAGTAACGAGTGACGAGAGTAACAAGTGAGTTGGAAGAGCCTCTAGATTCCGGATCTCGCCCCGCTCTGCGGGATTCGTCCGGGATGACGGATGAGGCGTGGTGATCTCCTTCATGCCCTCCGGTATGAGAGAGCTCTGGTCTATGAGGATCTTGGCCAGCACAAACGTGCCAGCTCCGAACTTGAGAAGATCTATGCGAACGTAGAACCTCCCAGAGCCTCGAGAAAGAAGCAGGTGAACTGAGGATCTGGCAGCAGACCGTTAAATAAAACTTGCTTATCTTCCTAAAATGAGCTATTTTCTTGTTTAGGAAAATGGAAAAAATCAGGAAAATACCGACAAAAAAAGAAATGATTGAACAGTTGCGGAGAGGCAGGATCTTTCTGCCCCCGCTCTCTTTTCGCTTTTTGGAAAGAGAGCCGAAGGTAGACGAAAACCGCCGTCTCGATGCACTGGTTGAGGCCTCATGGCGTGGAAACGTAGCAAGGTTTGCTCTCGAATGCAAGGCCCTTTGGACGCCCAAGGCGTTTGGGGATGGGCTCAACCTGCTGAGATCGTTGTCACTTCCGAAAGGCTATCGACCCATGCTGTTCCTCCCCTTCCTGAGTGAAAATCAATTACAGGAGCTGGAACGGGAAGGGATCAGCGGTATCGACCTGTGCGGCAACGGCGTGGTGATTGTGCCGGGCATGTTTGCCGTTTTCCGCAGCGGTGGAAGGAACCGTTTTCCCTCATCCGCCCCAATCAAGAACGTCTATCGGAAGAACAGTTCGATGGTTGGAAGGGTTTTTTTTGTCCATCCCGTCTTTAATGCTGTTCAAGATATTTGTTCTGAGATTAACCAGCGAAACATGCTGGTGAGCCGCTGGGATAAAAAGCCCATGAGCCTCTCAACAGTATCGAAAGCGTTAAAGACCTTGGAGCAGGACCTGATCGTTGAACGCAGGGGCACAATTCGCCTACTGCAGCCCGATAAGCTTTTAGAAAAACTGAGTGAGAGCTATGCCACTCCGAACATCACGGAGCGGCTTCGTCTTAAGGTTCCAGACGGTAGTGAAAAGATTCAGGAATTACTGTTGGAGTTGTCGCAAACGCTGGATCTTCCCATTGTAGCCACGGGTACATCCTCGGTTGGGCGGTATGCTGTGATGCAGCGAGGAGATGTATTATCCGTTTACTGTCCCCGTTTGGAGAAGTTACTGGAGCGGCTGCCCGGAAGTCAAACGGATAGATTTCCAAACCTTGAACTGATCGAGACGGAAGATGAAACAGTCTATTTTGATGCACGGCAGGAGGGAGGTTTCTGGTGGGCCTTCCCTGTCCAGATGTATCTGGAGCTGATGGCCGGAGACAAGCGCGATCGGGAAACCGCTGAACAAGTAAAATCGTTTCTTTTGAAAGACATTGAGCGAGTACGGCAATGATCACGATACCTGACCT
>JAFDEF010000028.1 GCA_019310485.1 Deltaproteobacteria bacterium
ATTGCACAGGCTGCGCTGGGGCTAAAACGACTAGAACTCGATCCTGCACTTCTTCAGTCTCTAACGGGTTGGAGTTGGATATTAAGCTCATTTTGATTGCAAATTGGAATAAGCTGTATCCTATCCGAGGCTGTTGACGAGGAGATAATTCCCGCTAATCCGGCTTCAAGGACCGGCAAACTGATAAAGAATCGAGACCGAAAGGAAGAAATTAACCCGCTGACATGGGAAGAGAAGGCTGTGCTTGAGGATACACTGAAGGAGCACTATCCAAGGTATTACCCACTGTTTTTGACGGCTCTGCGCACGGGTATGAGGCTCGGAGAGCTTATCGCACTCAAGTCCGGGGACTTGGATTTCAATGGTGGATTTATTGAGGTCAGGCGCAGCGCTTCTAGGGACAAGATCACCACACCCAAGAGCGGTAAGATCAGGCGCGTTGACATGTCTGCGGGCCTGGCGGAGGTGCTCAAGGTCCACCTGGCCGAGAAAAAGAGAGAGGCCCTGAGAAAGGGCTGGGGAGAGCCTCCCGGGTGGTTGTTTTACAACGAGCAAGGCAAAATGATTGACATCAACAACCTGAGAAAGCGCGTGTTTTACAAGGCTCTCGAAAAAGCGGGGTTGAGACGTATCAGGATTCACGATCTGAGACATACATACGCCACGCTAAGAATTTCGAAAGGGGACAATATCCTGGACATCTGCAAGCAGCTCGGGCATCATTCCATCAAGATCACTTTGGACACTTATGGGCATTGGATGCCGGGCGGCAAGAAAGCAGAAGTTGACGAGCTTGACAATGGAGTTGAGCCTGTCAGGAATCGGACCGCTGTGGGCGATATGGCTGACGAGAAATAGGCAAAAAAATTTTGCTCCTGAATGCACCCTATATGCACCCTGCGCGAAAAAAGAGCGAAAATATATCCACTGCTTGGGCTTAAGAAGCAAGGGTAGCAAGTTTCTTGGAGGTTGAGATGCTGAAAATAGGCATGAAAAAAGGCTTTCTTCACGGTAAAACGCTCAAAGCCTTGTCATTACTGGTGCGCCCAGCAGGATTCGAACCTGCGACCTACGGATTCGTAGTCCGTCACTCTATCCAACTGAGCTATGGGCGCATATCGCAGAACACAAATTTATCATAGTGCCTCAAGCAAAATTTTTCCAGCTTTTTTCAAGCACTCTTCAAGCTTAAGCACCTAAGGTGTTTCTTCCCCCTCTAATCTGAATCAAATTTCGAAGGCGTGGTTGACACTTGGCGCCGCGGCCTTATATTTTAAAAAAGGGGGTGATTTGAGATGCCAAGAGGTGATGGAACAGGCCCGAGGGGACAAGGCCCAGGAACGGGAAGAGGATTTGGCAGAGGCGCCGGTGGCCGTGGACGCGGAGGAGGATTTGCGGCAGGCCCGGGTGGCTATTGCGTTTGTCCCAATTGCGGTGAAAGAATAACTCATCAGGTCGGGGTTCCGTGTTACCAGAAGCGATGCCCCAAGTGCGGAGCCACTATGACACGTGAATAGACCCTGGTAGATTTTAGTATCCAGGCAAGAAAGAGAACAGCTTGCCTGGATTTTTTTAGCTGGAAGCAAACAAAGCGCGAAACTCAGTGTTTTGGAGAGTCGGCAGGCAAAAAGGATGACATTTTCTGTGGCTAGTTATTCCCTGTAGCCTTTCGGAACAGGCTGGCCATCCACGTAGACACGCCTGTTTTCATCGATCGAGAATCGTCCCCGCGCAATCATCTCAATTGTTCGCGGGAAGATTTTCCAGTCCCCAATCTCTTTTAAACGCTGTTGGTGTTCTTCCGCAACCTGTACAAATTTTTCCCTGTTTTGGCGCAGTAAATCCAGCGGTTCCGGTAGCTCCACGGGAACAGGTCGTGAGACCATCAAAAGGGGGCCGGTATCAACGCCCTGATCCGTCCAGAGCGTTGAAGAGCGCAAAACTTCTTCGCCTGCCTCGATGGCGTCAAGAACAGCATGGTCCCCCACGTACTTTCTCCTTCCCTTTGAGTCGAGGATAGAAAGGTCTGCTGGGTGAACATTTACGCACCTTTCAAGAGTGGTGACACTCATGTAGCCTCCCAGGGCAATCACATCAACTTGAAAAGCTCTCACCAGTTTTAGAGGAATGGCATCGAACTCTTTCCGTGCGGATACCCCTTCAGGGGTCGCTAGGGACCGCTTTAGCCCCCGCAGCCTGTAAAATGATCTTATGTCATAGCTGAAGTAGGGAATCCCTTTTTCGAAGGCGATCCTTTCACCTCTGCACGTGCCGTCTGAACGATCACTGAAAATGAAAACAACTTCAAAAGGCGGAGTTCCTTCCCTTGCTCTCAGGATTTTCTCAAGTTCGATTAGCTTCAATATGTTTGTGCCTGTGCCTGACATAAACGCAGCCACCCGCATAGGGCGGCCTGCCTTGGCTGGATTAAAAAGCGGGGTGAGGGACACGGGAGACTCTCTAATCCTCCATTAATGCCTTAATTGGTTCAAGGCCGTAAGCGCTGCCTTTCTCTACGGCTGCAAGCACGCTGCCTCCTCCGGTGAAGTAATACGTGTCAGGGGAGTCAAGGCCAGCCAGATAAACATCAGGGCAGAGGTTTCTTAGCTCCTGGAGCGTATCTCCGCCTCCAAAAAGCTTCATTGCGGACTGATTTGAGCCGACAAGCCTGTAGAGCACCCTGGAGCCCTCGAAAAATAAGGGCATCAGCCCCATAACGGCGTTTACAAAAATGGTTTTAGCAGAAAGAACCGCATTCTCTATTTTTCCCTGCTCAAGGGAGTGGGGATCCGCGTCCAGAATGTAGCCGAATTTCCCTCCTTTTTCTAGATCAGCGATCTCGATGGTTCTACACTTTCCTTTTTCTCTGGTTTCTCTATCTTCAGATTCAACCAGGTATTGGAGCTCAAGGATTTTGCCTTTCTTGCTGTCGGCTCTGACAAGATCAAGCGCAAGTGCCTTATCTTCTTCTGAGACGCCACTGATTTCGACACCATACTTGGCTGAGAGAAAGGTGTTGTAAAGAATGCCTCCAAGAATCAAGTAATCCGCCTTTTCGTACAAAGCCATGAGAGGCCCTATCTTCGTGTCATATTTTGCCCCGGCTATAACCGCCACAAATGGCCTTTCAGGTTGATGTAGTCGGCTCAAATTTGCAATTTCTTTTTGAAGGAGCAACCCCGCATAAGAGGGCAGTTCACTGGCAATGTCGTAGGTTGAAGCATGAGCTTGCCATGAGCCGAAAGCATCATTTATATAAAAATCGGCCAGCCCTGCAAGCCATTTAGTGAACTTCTCCCTTTCGCTCCCTTTAGACTGCTCTCCCTGGAACCAGCGCGTATTAGGAAGGTAGATCATTCCAATGTCCCGTTTCTTAAGCTTCTCTATGGCTGGGTGGACATCTGTGTTTTCAAGGTTAGTAATACCTGCCTCAGGATCAATCGGGAACTGCGGTACATGAATTTTTATTGGAAGCTTTTGTTCCAGGTAGTGGACAATAGGCGTGATTGATTCAGCCTCATCACATTTTATCCTTCCTGTCTTCTTGTCCCTGGGGCGTCCCACGTGGGTCATCAGTATCGGTCGTCCCCCTTTTTCAACGATCGCATAAAGGGTGGGGAAAGTGACATCGATTCTGTACGGATCTTTGATTTTTCCTTTCTTAACAACGTTGTGGTCAACCCTTACGAGCACCACCTTGTCTTTCATTTCAGCATGCTGAAGCACCCTCAACCTGGGGTCAAGATGATCGGATTGCATTTGACGAATCTCCTTCAATGTCAGATACTAAAGATTTAGAATGAGAGACAAGCCTTGGGGCTTGATCTTCTAAAAGCAAGGAGTGGTGATCCAAATACATAGTTTGTATATCAATTGCAAGTTGAAATCAAATTATAAGGTTTAGTCCGCCAGAGGCGGACGAGCCCGCCAGAGGCGGACGAGGGTTCAATTCCCCGCCCCTTGGGGCGTTAAGAAAATTTCCGATTGATACCCCGTCCGCTTGCGGCGGGGTAGTTAATTCACTGCCGAGGCATTGGTTATTGCTTGATTTCGATCGGTGCTCTTTTGAATGCGCGAGCAAGCGAAGGGGAATACGGCGTAAACTTCCGATCAAAAGAATCCGGCTGGTGTCCGCTCATAAAGTAATTCTGGGAACTGGCCATTTTCTCTTCAAATCTCAGACCTGTAACGAGTCCCTAAATCGCTTCACCTCGTTATTTTTGGTCCTGCGCTATCAGAGAGTGATCGGGCTCATTAAGCGGGATCCGGTAGCAGGCTCAGGTGTGTCCAGGGGGGATTTAATCAAGGCTGGAGCGACCCGCTCGGGAGTGGATTACTTTGGAAGGGGGTCCTCGAATTGGCAAGATTAGTAATTTCAGATTGCGCTAGGTTTTTGCCAACGAATTGAAAGAAAGTTTGATTATAAATATGCATAAATATGAATAAATATCTATAATATACATTGACAAATGTTTAAATTTATGCATAATTTTTGTAAAATAAACATGGATTGGATTTGTTATGTATTTGGAGTATTGGGGGTTCAGTGAATTCCCTTTTGAGAATGTTCCAGACCCAAGATTTTTCTACCTTTCCAAATCTCACGAGGAGGCGCTTACCAGGCTTCTTTATGCGGCCAAGATGAGAAAAGGGGGGGCCATGCTTTCAGGTGAAGTCGGGTGCGGCAAGACGACGCTGACAAAAGTGTGCATTCAGGAGCTTCCCAGAGAAAAGTTCGACATAGGGCTTGTGGTAAACCCCAGGCTTGAGCCCGTAGAATTCCTCCAGGAGGTTCTTTATCAATTTCAGTCTGCGGAAGTACCCGAAACTAAAGTAAAATGTCTCAGAATGCTCCGCGAGAAGATGATCGAAAACCTGAAAGCAAGAAAAGAAACAGTGCTGATGATCGATGAAGCACAACTGCTCACTGAAACAACCCTTGAAGAGATAAGGCTTTTGCTCAATTTCCAAATGAATGATCGCTTCTTGATCACAATTATTCTCCTGGGCCAGCCTGAACTCCAGGAAAGAATTCGCGCAATCCCACAGCTAGGCCAAAGAATAGCCATAAAGTACCATCTGGATCCATTCGACTACGCCGATACGTCAAAATATATTGCCTTCAGGCAAAAAAAGGCGGGAAGACAGGGAAACGCCTTCAGTGAGGAATCAGTTGAGAAGATATACGAGAACACTCAGGGTGTGCCCAGAAAAATCAATAACTTGTGTGATCTATCCCTGCTTATAGGATTCAGCAGGAACGACAAGGTAATTGGCCCCGAAATTATAGAAAGCGTTGTTAGCGATGGTGCGCTTCTCTGACATTAAGGGAATAAGAGAGAAAGAATCAGCAAAGGATAAACCGGAGGACAAGGCTGCTGAGAAGGAAGAAATTCGCCTGAGTGATACGCAGATGCTGGGTCTGGGCGAAAGCACCTCTGCTTTCGAGGTCCAGGATCTACAAGAGGTCAATCCCGAGGTTGCCGCCTACTACGAAAAATTTGTCAAAAGGGCCATCGAGATAAGTGACAGGGCAAAAAACAATCAGGGCATAAGCCCCTCCCCCATCCTCTCTGATCTTCACCACATTATAAAAAATGACCTCATTGATCCCCTCTTTGAATATGCCATGTCAGTGAAACATGGCTATGATGATAGTATTGTTCACAATATAGAAGTCACGTTTGCTTCTCTTAAACTCGGGAAAGGGAGGGGATATGACACAAAAAAGCTTTTGAAATTGGGCCTGGCAGCTTTTCTCCAAAATCTCGGAATGTGCGAGATACCCCAAGAGATCCTCAAGAAAAAAGGAAAACTCAACGGCAAGGAAGTGAAGATGGTGAGGAGCCATCCCGAGGTTTGCGCGAGAATGCTTTCCCAGCTGGGGGAAAGGTACAAGTGGCTGCAAGAGATAGTACTGCAGGTGCATGAAAGATCAGATGGTTCCGGTTATCCGAGAGGTCTCAGGGGGCCTGAGATTTCTGAGATGGCTTCCATTATAGGATTGTGTGACACGTTTCTGGCCATGATCAAGAAAAGGCCTTACAGGGATAAAATCATGCGGCCGGATGCCGTAAGGTTTATTATCAGGGAGGCCAAGGGCCAGTTTCCTCCCGGGATTCTTAAGGTGTTCTTGAACCAGATCTCTCTTTTCCCTATCAACACTTACGTAAGGTTGAACAACAAGTCAATCGGAAGGGTAGTATCCACTGACCGGAACCAGCCTCTGAGGCCTACAGTGGAACTTCTCTATGATGGGCAGGGGAGAAGACTGAAAGAAAAGGAAATTGTAAAACTATCTGAGCATCCTCTTCTCCACATTGTTGAAACAGTGGATGAAGAGACTCTTCCGTGAAAACATGTTGGAGGGGGAAATGAAATGCAAGACCTCCGGCCCTTAGGGAAGAGCAATCAAGGCAACACGGCAAACACGGCAGATGGCGCGTTGATGGTGGATTAGGGGAGCACGCGCATATCTCAGAAGTAAGAGGAGAATCTTTGAGTCGCAATGTTTGAAAAGTTTTTTTCGAAATGTTTTCGGGATGTAGTTAGAAAAGGCCATCTTTTTGGTCCTGTAGCATGCCTTACCATCGCTTTTGCGATTTCAGCGTGTCAATCGTCTACGGCCGTCAAAGGGGTGCCTGTCAACGAAATCCCTATTACCAAGGCGCCCAGGGCCAAAAGGGCCCAAACTCAACAAATGAGGAAAGAGCTTGCCCTGATGAGCAAGGTCAAAGAAAACAAGTGCTTCCATGAGATATCCGGCATCCCGGAGTATCGTATTGGCCCTCTGGATGTTCTGGAGATCAAAGCACATAGTGGTGAAAAGGTAAATACAACGACGGTCACCGTGGACAGCAGGGGCAGAATTTCCTACTCTTTCCTGGATGATCTTCACGTGGCCGGACTTACACCAAGCCAGGTAGATGCGCTCCTGACCAAGAAGCTCTCGAGCTATGTGAGAAGACCAAGGATTGATATCCTTGTTAAAGAATTCAACAGCAAAAGGGCCACGGTGATCGGGGAGTTTTCTTCTCTCAGGGCATCGGCATACGGCAGGGCTGCGTCGGGAAGAATCCGCTTAAAAGGAAGAACCACCTTGATGGATCTAATAGCAATGGCAGGTGGATATACTGTTGATGCTGACATAAAAAATGTGAAATTTATCAGGGGAAGAAAAACATACCTTATCAACCTTTACGACATAATAGAAAAGGGTGACGAATCACAGAACATCGTCATTGACGACGGCGATGTGGTCAATATTCCAGAGCTGCCTTCCTACGGCGAAAGAGTGTACGTGATGGGAGAGGTTAACCAGCAGGGGGTCTACCCTCTTGATGATGCCCAGGATTTGCTTGCGGCAATAGCTCTGGCAGGAAGTTTTACAAGGCTGGCCAAGGAAGAAAACACCCTGATCGTGAGGGGATATAGGCCCGGGGAAAAGCCCCTGGTGATGATGGCAGATGTTGATGCGTTGCTTAGAAAGGCCGACTTATCTCAGAATATTCGTCTGCAGGATGGAGACCTGGTTTATGTGCCGCGCATGCTCATTGGAGATATAAACGACTGGCTCACGAACATGACACCACTCCTCGACAAGCTGCTGTATCCTTATGAACTTGATATTCGTTACTTCAAGCGGCGACAATTGAGAATTCACTGACCTGGCATTTCTTGAGGTCAGCTCCCAAGGGATTTTGAAAGAAGGCCGTCTCTCCAAGGAAGGCAAAAGAGGTGGTATTTCAAAGGCCTCGGTAAAGGAGCTAGCTCTTGGCACAGTACGACATAAATCTCAGAGAATACTGGCGCATTCTAAAGAAGAGGAAATTTATTGTTATCCTCACTGCCATAATCCTGGGTAGCTTCAGCACCGCCTTTGCTGTTTTCCGTGCCCCCGCCCCTGTATACAAAACAACTTGCAGCATTAAGTTTGAAAAACAAACATCCATCATAGACCTCTATGCCCAAACCCTCACTTGGTCAACCGGCGATTACATTGAGACCCAGATGTCGGTTATTAAGAGCTACTCGGTTTTTGAAAAAGTGGCTCAAGAGCTGGGGAGGATTCCAAAAAGAAGCATCCCTGCGGGTACACACCTGAAGGCCAGCATTGTCAGGGTTATTGACAACCTTCAGTCCAAGGTGCAGGTGAGCAGAGAAAAGTATACCAACATTTTGAATATCCAGGTCACGGATTCCGACCCGCTGTTTGCCCAGAAGTTAGCCAATACGGTGGCGCTCACTTACAAGCAAATGTATTCCGAAAATCAGATGAAGCGCACCACTGAAGCCATAAAGTACATTGAAAGTCAGCTTGCACGGGTGAGGCAAAAGTTGAGGGAGGCAGAAGAGGCATTCGACAGGTTCAGCAGGGACAATCAACTTCTATCTATTGATCTGCAGAGTGAAAATCTTCTTGCAAGAACTCAAGAAATACAAGCAGAACTGCGTAAGCTTGAGGAATCCAAAGGCGAGATAAAGTTACTGCTTGCCCGTCTGGACAACTTTATAAAAAATCCCTCGGGCACGGGGGGGAATTTTTACTCTGTTAATGCCGGTGCGCAGTACCAATCCACGAATAGTGCACTTGTGGAGCTGCTTCTCAAGAAAGCCTCTTTGCTGCAGGATTATACTCCTCAGCACCCTGAAATCATAGCGATCAATCGAAGGGTTGTTGAAAATGCCCGGAAAATGAAACTTCTTCTCCAGATACGGCTTGCTGAGATTAAAAGTAGAGAAGCTGAGGCAAGAAAAGCCCTGCACGACCTTCAGGTCAAGACCAATGCGCTTATGGGGAGAAAACTTGAGTATGATCGGCTGAAAAGAAAAGTGGACCTCTACCACGAAATGACAACCCTTCTGGAAAGAAAGCACCAGGAGGTGCTGATAAGGAAAGCAGAAAAACCCGAGGAAGTGACGATAGTAAGACCTGCCTTACTACCATCTAGACCGATAAACCCTCCCAAGACCAAGACCACGGGCGCAATGGGCGTAGCCATAGGACTTGTCCTGGGTATGATAGTGGCATTCGTGGTTGAAACATTTGATACCTCCTTGGGCGCTATTGAGGACATTGAGGAAACGCTCAACACTCAGGTCTTGGGGGTTATTCCTCAGGCTGATGCCAGGGACATTCGCGAGAGCCTCAAGACAATGAACCTTCCTGATGGGGCAAAAAAGTTGTCTGTGGCTCAGACCGTGCAGCTCGTGGCGCATTTTTCCCCAAAGTCCATGATCGCAGAAAGTTTTCGCGGCCTGAGAACGAACATCCAGTTCAAGGATGTCGAGGATGAGATCAAGGCAATTGCCGTTACGAGCGCCTCTCCCCAGGAAGGTAAAACACTTGTTTCAATAAACCTTGCGATAACAATGGCGCAAGCCGGTGTCAGGACTCTCTTGATCGGCTCTGACATGAGAAAGCCGATGATTGAAAGGGCCTTCGGCGTTGAAATCGCACCGGGACTTTCCGAGATCCTGCTCGGAAACTATGCATGGAAAGATACTGTTAGGACAATAACCGATATTATGATCGGCAAGATGAGTCTGGAAGAGGTCATGGTAACACCGGGTCTGGATAACCTGCACATCATTACCAGCGGAACAATACCACCGAACCCTGCGGAGTTGATAGAATCCAGAAGACTTAAGGAGTTCCTCGAAGAGGCAAAAAAAGAATACGATCTTATTATTTTTGATAGCCCCCCTATTCTTTCCACCGCCGATGCCGTGATCCTTGGATCCAAGATGGATGGTGTTCTGCTTGTCTACAGGGTGGGGGCTGTCTCGAAAGGCCTGTTGAAGAGATCAACCGCACAGCTTGAGCATGTAAAGTGTAGAATTCTGGGTGTAGTACTCAATGGCATGAAGCCGGATGTAAGTCCCGACTTCCACGATTTTAAGTACTACAAATATTACTACTCCTATGGTGAAAGCGGCAAGGGCCGGAAACGCAAGAAAAGGGCAGGAGGACTTTTTTCCTCCGAAAGCCGGAAAGATCGTTCATCTGGGCGGAAGGCAAAGAAGTCCGTGCTTGTTGGAGCGGTAATGGTTGGAGCGGCAATAGCGTTTTTGGCAGTGGGGATGCTCTGGCAAAATGGGATGATAGATCCCACAAAGTTGCTGGATCTCACCAAAGGAACAAAGAAAGCCCCTGCCCTAAAAGTACGCGGAACCACTTACCACAAGAAACCGGATTCAGTGCGGAGGCCTTCTCCTGGGAAGAAAAATGTGCTAACCGCACCTAAAACAGCGCGCCCTGACATCCAAAAGCCGGTGGTGAAGAATAAAATCGTTAAGGCAAACCAGGAAGCTCTCCCAGCTACCGGAACCCTTGCCTCTGAAATCAAAGCTGAAGAAATGCAGAAGCTTGTTTCAGAAACTGTCAGGACCTTTCTTTCTGAAGAAAAGCAAGGGAATAAATAAAGAAGAGCCAGAGGGGATAACCTTTGCAAGTAATACCAAAATTCCCGGGTTTTGATAGCCGTGGACAGACTACCCTTCAGATGGTTATTCCTCTCGTTCTCCTCCTCCTTCTCCTGCTCACCTTTGCCATGATCATGCCATCGCTTACACCCACCAAAACCCTTGCACTGGCAGGTGGTGTGGTCATCTTTGTTGTGAGCTTTGTCAGTACCGAAGTTGCCCTCTATATCCTTATCTTCTCAATGCTTCTGAGCCCGGAATTTGTAGTAGGCACAACGGCCGGGGCAACGCTGGGCCGCGGGGTTACAATAAGGGTGGATGATTTTATGCTTGCCATTATCGGTTTTAGCTGGCTTGCGAGAATGGCCATTGTTAAAGAGCTCGGCCTGTTTCTCAGAACTCCACTTAACAAGCCTATAGCCTACTACCTTGTAATCTGCCTGGTTTCCACCCTGCTAGGTAGTCTTTTTGGAAGAGTGGACCTAAAAACAGGGTTTTTCTTTGTACTCAAGTACTTTGAATACGTGATAGTCTATTTCATGGTTGCCAACCATATTCAAAGCACGAAACAAGTTCGCCGTTTCCTCTGGGCAATGCTCCTTACCTGTGCCATTGCTTCCTTAATTGGAATAGCTCAGATCCCAAGCGGCGCAAGGGTTTCAGCCCCTTTTGAAGGCGAGGTGGGAGAGCCCAACACGTTTGGGGGATACCTTGTTTTCATGATGTCCCTTGTGTTTGGTCTTCTGCTTGCAGAGGCCTCTTCCCCTCGCCGTTGGGTCTATATTTTTCTGTTGATTCTTTTTGCCATTCCACTGTTTTACACCCAGTCAAGGAGCTCGTACCTGGCGGCCATTCCAGCTCTGGTGAGTTTTGCGTTCCTGTTTGAGAAAAAGCACTGGATCATACCGATTCTCATATTGATCGCCCTCAGCCTTCCTTTCATAGCCCCAAAACCGGCAAAAGAAAGGGTCGCTTACACCTTTACACAGGGCAAGAACCGCAGAGATGTTGTAAGCGTGTGGGGAATAAAGCTTGATACTTCAACTTCAGAGAGGTTGAAAAGCTGGCAGGAAGCATCAAGGGACTGGATCAAACACCCGCTCATAGGCTACGGGGTGACAGGGTATCGCTTTGTGGATGCACAGTACGTACGTGTAATTACAGAGACCGGGTTTCTGGGCCTGTTGATGTTTTCAATGCTCATCTATGCCATATTCAAGGAGGCAATAAGCGTTCTCAAGGCAACTACTGATCCCTTTTACAAAGGCCTCATTGGAGGATACATTGCCGGATTTGTGGGCCTGCTGTTTCACGCGATTGGTGCAAACACCTTTATCATTGTGAGAATCATGGAGCCGTTTTGGTTTGTAACAGCGCTGGTCATCCCAGGGTCAGACTTACATTTATTACATTTAAGGGAAAGAAATTACGAGGAGCAAGAAAAAGAGAAGAGGAGCAGCCCCAGAAGAGATGGGGACCGATGAAATCCCCTGCGTTTCCTGCTTTCGCATCGGGACACCTGGCAGAATTATGGGGGCGTGTCACTGGTACGAGGACGAGTGTTGAGGCGCGAAAAAGAGGGTGCGCTGGCGCCCTAAGACCCAGCCAACGACCCTCTTCTAGCTACTTGAAGCTTGCCTGTTTCTGCTTCCAGTGCTGGCTCTATCAGGTGGGTGGGGCCAACACCACGAGGGCGTCAGCAGCGATGGGCTTGCTTCCTGAAAGTATCAAAGGGTTAATATCAACCTCTTTTATAGGTTCATGATCCAGGCCCATTTGCCCTACATTTATGAGAATCCTCACAAGTTCGTCAATATCTGCAGGGGGCATCCCCCTCACCTCGCCCAGAATCTTGTGAGCCTTGATTTCCCGGGTCATTTCAAGGGCGTCTTTTCTCTCAATTGGCGCTACCCGAAACACGACATCTTTAAGTATTTCAGTGAAGATCCCTCCTAGGCCGAACATAACGCACGGTCCAAACTGGGCATCCCGGGTCATGCCCACCATGAGTTCCCTGTGCCCCTTGACCATTTCCTGCACCAGGATTCCGCCCCCACTTCCTTGAACTTTAAGCATAATTTCTTCGTAGGCCTGCTGTGCCTCTTCCTCATTTCGGATGTCCACCCTGACAAGCCCCTGCTCTGTTTTGTGAGCCAGGTCAGGGGCGCAGGCTTTTATAACAAGAGGGAATCCCACCTTTTGGATAGCACCCTTAAAATCGTCGTACCCGCGAACGAGTACTTCATTCGTTACCGGGATGTCATAGGCATGAAGCAGCCTCTTAGACTCATATTCAGAAAGTGTGTTCCGCCCCTCGCTCAAGGCCTGTTCAATGATTTTTTCCTTTTCACCCATTTTCTATTTCTCCATTATTTTTCTGTATTCCCAGAGGTTGACCAAGGCCTGTGCAGCCCTTTCGGGAGTGGGTAAATTCGTCAAGGCACCACTCTGCTCCAGTTCCTTGACCTGTTTTTCCCAAATGCCCTGTGGTGCCGCAAGGCAGGTTATCAATGGTTTTTGTTGTTTCCACCTGAGTGCCAGGTCAGATACACTCGCTATTGCTCCCCTGTTTGCCGATGCAAACATCATCAATAGTAAGATGGCATCTACGTTCTTATCTTCCATAACCGCCCCAACTATTCCCGCAATGGCCCGGGCATCATACCATGCAGGCCCCAGGTCCACTGGGTTGGTTCTGAGTGCAAGAGGTGGCAGAAGCTCATTTATCACCTTTTGAGTGCCTGAATCAAAGGCGGCTATCTCAAGTCCGTTTGCCTCGCAGAAGTCGCCTGCAGCCATGGCAGGCCCGGCCTGACCAGAAAGTATCGCCACCTTTCTTCCTTTTGGTGGGGGGCACATGAGCATTGCACGGGCCGTATCCAGAAGCGCTTCAGAACTATCAAGGCACAGAATTCCCGCCTGCCTGAAGCCGCCGCGGTAAATATCATGATTGCCTGCAAGTGACCCTGTATGAGAAAGTGAAGCCCTGTCACCGCTTTCCGCACGCCCGGTCTTATACGCAATAATAGGTTTCTTCCCTCGGCCCCGGGATGCTGCCTCGAGCAACCTGCGGGGTTGGTCAAGTCCTTCAAGATAAAGCATTATGACTTCGGTGTCCGGGTCCTCCATTAGATAAGAGACCATGTCCGGGAAGTCAACATTCAAACGGTTTCCAAGCCCTACAACTTTGCTAAACCCCACCTCCTGTTTCATGGCCATGAAAGCGAGCAGGTGGCTCATTCCTCCACTTTGACTGACGAGGGTGAGTTTTCCCTTTTGAAGAAGAGAGAACTGGGGAGTAAAGGAGGCGTTAAGGTTACGATTGAGATTGATCATTCCGAAAGTATTTGGGCCTATTACAGGAATTGCAGCTTTTGTTGCCAGGCGGCGAACTTTCTCCTGGAGTTTGGCACCTTGAGGGTCGTCAATCTCCTTGAAGCCTGCAGTAATAAGAACAATGCCCCTGACATTTTTTGAAACGCACTGTTCAAATACTGCTGGAACAAATTGTGCCGGAACAACCACGACCGCCAGGTCAATGGGTATTGATGAATCCAGCACAGATCCCATGGCCTCGATCCCCATAATGGTTTTAGCACTCGGATTGACGGGCAGAATCCTTCCCTCAAAGCCACCCTGTGTGAGGCTTTTCATTACGTGGGCTCCCAGTTTGTTAGGGTTATCAGAGGCGCCGATTACAGCAACCGTACGGGGATTGAAAAGATATTTCAGGTTTTCAAGCAGTTTCGCCTCCGGCATATACCCTCCAGGAATTAGCAGTGTTTCGGGAGACAGCGCGTGAGGCATATTAGTAGCAGGCTTTATTGTTGTGTTCAACATATTTATGCATTATCATTTGGTACACGGTGGCAGAGGAGATAAAATATCGCTGTCTCAGAGCGGTAGTGGGCGATGGATTTATTGTCACGGACATATTTGGCTGAGGCACGGTCAATAAGGGGCGGGTTGGACAGGACCCGATATCTTTTGCAAGGAGGAGGATGAGATGGAAAAAATAGAAATGGTCGTAGCCCGCGAGATTCTGGATTCAAGGGGCAATCCGACCGTGGAAGTTGAAGTGGGATTAAGCGATGGAGCCTATGGTCGAGCCTCTGTACCTTCAGGAGCGTCAACAGGCAAGTACGAGGCAGTTGAGTTGAGGGACAAAGCCAGAAAGCGCTATATGGGTAAAGGCATTGAGAAGGCTGTTCGCAATGTAAACGACATTATAGGCCCTGCAATTCTTGGCCTGGATGCAACAGAGCAGAGAGTAATTGATAAAATGATGATTGAACTTGACGGTACGCCGAACAAAGCTAAGCTGGGAGCAAACGCGATTCTGGGAGTCTCCCTGGCAGTGGCAAGGGCCGCGGCTGATTCAGTTTACTTGCCCCTTTACAGATACATAGGCGGCAGTAATGCCTGTCGGATGCCCATGCCTATGATGAATATACTTAATGGTGGGCTTCATGCTGCAAACAATGTTGATCTGCAGGAGTTCATGATTGTTCCAATCGGCGGAAAGACGTTCAAAGAAGCGCTCCGAATAGGAGCTGAAGTGTTTCATAGTCTTGCAGGCGTGCTGAAGGAGAAGGGATTTTCAACCTCGGTTGGTGATGAGGGCGGCTTTGCCCCAAACCTTGAATCCAATGAGCAGGCTGTAGAAATGATTCTGGCTGGTATTGAAAGAGCAGGGTACAAGCCCGGCAAGGATGTCGCTCTGGCTCTTGATCCCGCTTCCTCCTCATTCTTTGAAAAAGGAAGGTATGTTTTCTTCAAATCCGACCATTCAAAAAAAAGTTCATCCGAAATGATTGATTTTTACGAGGACTGGGTGAGGCGGTTTCCCATTATTTCTATTGAAGACGGTCTTGCCGAAAGTGACTGGAAAAACTGGAAACTTATGACTCAAAGACTGGGGGATCGGATCCAGATAGTGGGAGATGACCTTTTTGTAACAAATACCACCAGAATTGCAAAAGGCATCAAGGAGGGGTCGGCCAATGCGGTACTGATCAAGTTAAACCAGATCGGCACCCTCACTGAGACGCTTGAAGCAATAGAGATGGCGCACAGAGCAGGGTGGCAGGCTGTTATCTCTCATCGGTCCGGGGAAACTGAAGATACCTTCATTGCCGACCTAGCAGTCGCCACGGGTACCGGGCAAATAAAGACGGGCTCCTTGTGCCGCTCCGAGAGGATTTGCAAGTATAACCAGCTTCTGAGGATTGAAGAGGAGCTGGGTGATGAGGCCCAGTTTGGCTGGCCCCACTAGGCAAGCCCTGTTCTTGTCCCTACTGACTTGTGGCTTTCGTGTCCCGGGAGGCTGATTTGGCTTGACCGGGGGTGGATCTTTCCATATACTCCGAGCTTGTGCGCGCGGGAGAGAGCGCTGAACCGAACACTGCGGCTTTTACTGCAGGCGGGAATCGCTTTCCTGCCCCGCCGTGTGCCACTATCTTTTTGACGGAGGTTGAGCCATGGGAAAAGTAGGAATTATAGGGGTAGGTCAGAGCGCTTTTGTGAGGGGTTATGGCGGCTCGATCAGGGAGCTTGCTTTTGAAGGATTTAAGGAGTGTATGAAAGATGCCCAAATATCTGTAAAGGACATTGATGCCTCCATCGTTTGCTCGGCCCCCGAATACGACAAGCAGCGCTCACCGGCTGGAGTGTTTGCGGAGTATCTCGGCCTTACCCCGCAGCCCACCTTTTACACTGAAAGTCTTTGCTCCTCAAGTAGTACAGGCCTCAAGCTCGCTTATTCATTAATCAAATCCGGGCTGCACGATGTGGTTATGGTCATTGGATTTCAGAAGATGTCGGAGATTTCCTCGGCTGAGTCGCAAGAGAGGATGGGGCGGGGTGCGGATATTCAGTGGGAAAGCCCCTTTGGAACGATGATGCCTGCATATTATGCAATGTATGCCAGGGCGCACATGGAAAAATACGGCACCACGTTAGAGGACCTTGCGCTCATAAGGGTAAAGGCATCCACCTACGGGCAGATAAATGAAAAAGCCGTGTACCGAAAGCCCGTAACCCTGGAAATGTTTTCAGATCCGCAAAGTCCTATGTCCAACCCGGTTGCAAGCCCGCTTCGCGTGGGAGACTGCTGTGCCAATGCTGATGGAAGCTCCTGCCTTATTGTTGCGAGCGAAGAAAAAGCCAGGGCATTTTCAAACAAGCCGGTCTGGATCCTGGGTATAGGTGCAGCATCCGCACCTGTCAACATGGCTGCGAGGGATTTGTTTACTGGTCTCAGTGTGGGAGAACAGGCTGGTAGGCAGGCATATGAAATGGCAGGGGTTACCCCTAAGGACATTGACGTTGCAGAAGTTCATGATTGTTTTACGATTGCTGAAATGATGGCTTATGAAAATTTGGGATTCGCGAAACCGGGTGAGGGAAAGGACCTGATAAAAAGCAAGGAGACTTACAAGGAAGGGAGCATACCGGTGAATGTGGACGGAGGCCTCCTCTCCAAAGGCCATCCTATTGGAGCCACCGGTGGATCCCAAATCAGAACGATTGTGCTCCAGCTCAGGGGTGAGGCAGGGGAAATGCAAGTGAAAGATCCTGAAATCGGTCTTGTCCACAATATCGGAGGGGTTGGTCTTTACGGAAACGTCACCATTCTCGGGAGGGCTTAAACATGGCTAAAAAAGAAGTAGACGATCGATTCAAAAAGTTTGGAACGGTTAGCTTTACCTCCATTTCTAAGGTAAATGATTTCATCGACTATCTCGAGAAAGGGAAGGTTGCGGGAACAAGGTGCAAGGAATGTGGAAGTGTGTTCTTCCCACCCAGAGCTGACTGCTATCAGTGTCTTTCCAGCAACATGGAATGGTTTGAAGTCTCCGGTACAGGCAAGCTCCTCGCTTACAGTAAGTTGCAATACGGGCCTGTTGGGTTTGAAGGAGATCTTCCTTATTGCATTGCTGTCCTGGACTATGGAGACTACAAGGTATTTGGCAGGATAGCCGGTGAGTTAAAAGATGAAGAGATCAAGATAGGCATGGATATGAAGACCGTTGTGAACAAGCTCCCCAATGGACAGCTAAACTACGTTTTTCAAAGAGCCTGAGATTCCCTGATACCGGAAAGGGTACGGGGGAATGTGACAAAGGTTTCCTTGAGGCGATTTTTTGTTCAAAAGATAGACGAAAAGCAAGCTCACCTTGTTATCACTGGAACCGAAGCAAGGCATATCAGCCGAGTTCTGAGGATGGGCCCTGGAGACCGGATTATCCTTTTTGACGGACAAGGGGCTCGCTTCCAGGCCGTCATAGAATCCGTGCAGAAGAACGAAGTGCGTGCAGCACTGGAAAAAACCCTCCCCCCGCCAAGCCCCTCTCCGCTAGAAATAACTCTTTGCCAGTCGCTCCTTAAGTCTCGGTCCATGGATTACATGATCCAGAAGGCATCTGAGCTTGGAGTTGACCGTATTCTGCCCTTTTTTTCCCAAAGAACGGCCGTGAAGGTCCCGGCGCAAAGCCTTGCAAACAAGGTCAGGCACTGGCGGCAAATAGCCCTCAGTGCTGCCAAGCAGTGTGACAGGACAAAGCCTGCTGAGATCGGGAAGCCTGTTTCCCTCCCTGAACTCCTAGTTCGGCTTCAGAAGGAGCACGCGCTCAAGATCATCCTCTGGGAACAGGAAGAGAGAGCCGACCTGAGGGACCTGCTTAAAACTTCCCGTAATGCCGGAAAAGTGGCAGCCATTGTAGGACCTGAAGGCGGGTTTGGTTTTGAGGAAATTGCCAGAGCTCGCCTATCCGGTTTTAAGCCAATTTTTCTTGGCCCCAGAATCTTAAGGGCGGAAACTGCCGCTATCGTGCTTGTGGCCCTGCTCCAGTACGAGTGGGGAGACCTCTCCCTCCAGGGTCAGACTTAAATTTATTACATTTAAGCCCGCTCGCTGCTTGCTGTTTCGTTCCTTCGGAAAGAAGCTTATGCCTATTCCCTTTCCGTCCCTTCCTTGTTTCAAGGCATCTGTTTCTTGCACTAGCTTGCCAGCAGGGTCGCAGAAAAGCACCAGCCCGCTATTCAAATTCTTCAGATTCTTCTGCAGGATAAAACAGGTAGGCATGCTTTTCCTCGGGTTGGAGTACCTCTTCAAGCAAGAGACACTGTTCTGCGCTTTTCCTGAATTCCTGGGCCTCCTTTTCCATGCGGCGCAATTTTTCGGGAATCCCATGCTCTTTCAGGAGCATCTTTATTTCGTGGAAAAGTTCTTCGCTACCGTAAAGTAACGTTCCCTCATGCATGATTTTGCAGGCCACCATATGCTTGTAGGTGTCAAATGCCAGTTGTACTCTTATACGATCCATGTTCTTGACCGTGTAATCGATCTCTTCCCGTATATGGGGCGTTATCAGAAGGCGATACTTTTCCTGGTAGATTGCATCATCCAGCCTTTTCACGATTCTTTCTGGAACATGGCGGTCCACCACAACAACAAGATCCAGGTCAGAGCCTTTAACAAGTTTTCCGGTACTTCGTTCAGGGCGGGGCACATCATGTGCCATGTTGTAAACAATATCTCCGGCTAGAATGAAAGATGCATGTTCAAGAATCGGGAATACCGATTCAAACCTGCTTGCCAGGGCTGACACAACGGAAAATGCAAGTTCCGATTTAGCCCTGCTCACCTCGTGTATATGAGAAGCCAGGCTCTTGGCCCTATTTTCCAGTCGGGAAACTTCCCCCGGCAGCCCTATTGCACAATAAGTCAGGAACTCCCTGAGTATAGAGGGGGAAAGGCGGGCGAGGCCTTCAACCCTTCGGTCCAGTCTCAGGAATCTTGTCCCTACCCTTTTGACAAGCAAGTTCTTTGACAGCCTACACGTCCTCCATACAAGCAGGGGGTCTGCTCCAAGGCTCTCAAGAATTTCTGAACCTGTCAGCGGTCCTTTTTCAGCTACAAGGCCAATGATTTGTTTTTCCATGATCCTAATTTCATAAGGCTGAAATGTTACCCCATGGATGTTTACCCCGTATGAATGCCCTGTGTGGAAGCAGGGAATGTTGAATTAAGTTTTCCTCCGCTTTTTCGCACGTGGTTCAGGGCCCCGTGCCAAATTCCAAGGGGATTTACTGAAAGTTGCTGGCAAAAGCTTCAACCCTTTCATCCACGTTCTCTTTTATACTTATTGCATGTTGTAGTGTAATCCTTGATACTGGAATTGCCAGCCTCAGGAAATCCAGAAAATCGTGATCCATATCAAGAAGGTGAACAAATAGTCCCTGTTGCTGCGGCAGAAGCTGCTTTTTCAGGGAAACTGAGAGCTCGTGAAAAAAGTCCTCAAACTCTTTTTTGAAAGCTTCGCTTTTCAAAAGATGCACTTTGTCCGTTCCCACAATACGGTTTATCAGATATGCTGCTGCTCTTGGCAGGATTCTTGAGGAAAAGACAGGATAAACATCTCTGAATGATTCCCTGGTAAAGACCGCCGGGCTCTCTGATGAATATACGGCTTGCAGGATGTTTGTCCCCCACATGATTAAGTGAAAAAGCGGATTAATGCTTTTGCTTGAGTAGGAAAAAGAATCGAGGCCGTCAGCAAGATGAAGCCAGAATCTTTTTTCCGGTAGGCTCAGAGCGGAAAAGATGGTTGCCTGGAGACATGATTCCCTGCGGCACTTATCCCCGTAGGCGACTCTGAAACGCAAGTCAACGCCATTATTTTGAGCAGGGTGAAGGAGGCATCCCACCAGCTTGTAATCTCTATCTAGGTAGCCCATGGCCCAGCAACTGAATCCGGTAATCGGAACAATATCGGTAGCCTTCCTGTCAAAGCAAGCGGTGTTTTCACGCAGGATGCGCCGTATGAAGTTCTTGTACTGCACGTGTTCATATCCGGGGGGACGGATAGGAGGGCAGCATCCAAAACAACTTTTTTCATCATCGGGCACGCAAAGAGTAGGAACTTCTTGCTTCACGGGCTCAAACCTTTCAGGGAAATGAGGACCGCTCTGGAGAGTGCATCTAGGTTAGCAGGAATTGTATTTTCGTCAACTCTAATCTCGCCTATACTATGTGTGAATACTTACCTGAAAACAGCCCCCTACCCCCGGGAAACGCTACGAGTAACGACTCTAATAAGTGAGGAGAAGGCTTTGCGGAGGCAGGACCATGGGGCTCTTTTCTCAAGAAACGAAGGTCTCAAGCAATCACATTCAAGCCAGGTGCCACTCAGGCGTGCGGATGACCCTCCATGCTTGATTCATTGCATGGCATTTCATGAGAAATTTCCGATTAACTTTCCGCCCGCCTAAACCCATCAGCCAGGGCTAGCTCCTTGCCCTCCGCTATTTCGTTCCTTCAAAAGGAACCCCATGTCCCTGCCTCCAGTAACTTATTCTTGTCACTTGTCACTCGTAACTCGTAACTTTCTTGGCCCGGGAGGCTTGGAGCGAAAGAAAGGATTCCATGATCCTCCGAACAAAATACATGCCACGGGCATGGCACAGGCATCAGTTGTTGACAGGATGAGGGTTTCACAGGATAATTCAGGTAAGGCAAAGAATGAGCGGGGAATAGGAAAGTGAATGAAACAGTGCCGGAAATGAGAAAAGACTTAGATTTCGTGCCCATTCAGTACCAGGGCCGGCAAATGGTCTTGATCAGGGACCATCTTGGGCTTGTCCCTGACGGAAGGGCCATCGAGTTCCCTCTTTATGAGTTCATGACCCTGCTTGACGGCAAAAGAGACATCCGTGACCTCCAAATGGCTTTGATGCGATCACGCGGTGGGATGCTTGTTGATACTGATGAGGTAAAGCGTCTCCTGGCCCACCTTGATGAGTCCTTTCTTCTCGATTCAGAGACCTTCAGGAAGGCGAGGGACCAGATGGTCAAAGATTTTGCATCAAGAAATGTGAGGCCATGCTCTCACTGCGGGCGCTCCTACCCCGGGGATCGATTTGAACTTGAAAAAAGGCTTGAGGAGATAGTCGGGAGCCATGAGCCGGTTGCGCCACCGGATGGTAAAATCGTGGCCCTTGTTTCCCCCCACATAGACCTTTCAGTTGGACTCAAGGCCTACTCCTGCTCATACCAATTGCTCAGGTACGTATCGCCCAGCAGGGTGTTGCTACTGGGTGTTGGCCACCAGATGGCAGGAGACCTTTTCTCTATAACGGATAAGGATTTTGAAACTCCTCTCGGCGTGGTTGGAAGCGACCGGGAATGTGTAAAGATGTTGTGCGATGCAGGATCGGGGATCATTGCCGGGAATGACTTCGCTCACCGTTCCGAGCATTCCATCGAGTTTCAAATCCTTTTCCTGCAACACATGCTTCCGGCATCTTCTTTCAAGATTGTTCCGATTCTTTCCGGATTTATTAAGGCGTGCATTCCAGCGTACACGCGGGAAGCATACCTGAAGAAAGCCGGCCCCTTGCTGAAGGTACTAAATGAGATTATAAGTCAAGAACAGGAAACGACCCTGATCGTGGCGGGCGTTGATTTTTCGCACGTGGGCCCTAAGTTCGGGCACGATTCCCCCGCACGCTACCTCTCTGCCCAGAGCGAAGCTCACGACAAAAATCTTCTTGACCATCTTGTAGGGCTGGATGCTGACAGGTTCTGGGAAGAATCAATAAGAGTTGAGG
Source organism: Deltaproteobacteria bacterium (assembly GCA_019310485.1). Taxonomy (GTDB): domain Bacteria; phylum Desulfobacterota; class DSM-4660; order Desulfatiglandales; family HGW-15; genus JAFDEF01. Next base: position 22,039 of record JAFDEF010000028.1, read on the forward strand.
ATCGCTTCAATGTATGCGGCTTTTCCGCACTTGCCTGCTTTCTTGAGATCCTACCCCAGTCAAGGGGCAAAGTGCTCCACTATGAAACATGGTACGAAGAGCCGACAAAATCGGCGGTGAGCTTTGCCTCCGCTGTTTTCACCCGCCAGTAAAGCCGAAACCCAAGAACCGAGGTCAGGCATCTCTACCTCTGGCTCAGACCCGAAATCAGCATACTCCTTCTTTGCCTGGCAAGTTCCCTTTTGTCGGCCACCTCATCTGACTCGTCTATGATTTCTCTTCCAAGTATCTCTTCAAGAATATCTTCAAGCGAGATGAGTCCGGCTAGCCCCCCATATTCGTCTATTACAACAAAGAGATGCTGATGGGTGCTCATGAACTCCATGAGTATGTTGCTGAGCCGGGCAGTTTCAACCACAAAGTGGGCTGGCCTCATGAGTTCAGTAAGTGGCTTGTCTTTTTCCCCTCTTGCAAGGGCGATAAAAAGTTCCTTGGTTAGCACAATGCCTACAATATCTTCACTGTCTCGATCATATACGGGAAATCGGCTGTGCTCCCAATTAGTACGTGTTTTTGCAGCTTCTTCGAGAGAAAGATGCTCGCTAAGAGAAAAAACAACCGTCCTCGGCGTCATCACGTCTTTTACAGTTCTTTTATCCAGCGACAAAATGTTGTCTATGACGGTTTCCTGATACTCCTTGATGCCTCCTGTGCGAAGGCTGATCCTCGCCATGGTTTTCAGTTCATCAGGTGAAACTGATTCCGCTGGCTTGTGCTGAGCCACCAATCCGGTAATAAGGCCTATAAGCCAGATAGCCGGCCTCATAAAGCTTACAAGTCCTTTCAAGGGATAAGCGACAAGAGTTACAAGCGATTTTCCGTACATTACCCCGGCTGTTTTGGGGATGACTTCGGAAAATATCAATATGGCCAGAGTAAAAAGAGCAGAAAAATATCCCAGCCACCTGTAACCGAAAACCGCGGTCGCAGCAGACCCGGCAAAGGCAGCTCCTGCAGTGTTGGCGATGGTATTCAGGGTAAGTATTGCAGCTATAGGCCTGTCAACCTTGCTGCGGAGCTGCTTGAAAATTTGTGCCCCCGATTTTTTTTCCTGAACCATTGTCTCAATGTGCCGAAGAGGCACTGAATACAGAACTGCCTCGAAAAGAGAGCAGCATGCGGAAATTATCATGGCACCGCCAACGGCGATAATTAACTCAACCATTATAGATAAACCCCCCGAAATTTTTTGTTGCCACCTGGATTAACCATTTCACCGGCTGTTTCCTGCCTGTGTTGCTATTTTAGCCAGGGACTTGCGAAGGCCCTGGTTCTACGTCATAGGGAGATCCTTTGGCTTGTTGATGTTCAGGAAACATTTCAAGTGGGGATCAAAAGCCCTGATTTGAGCTTCGTCCACATACAGGGTATTCACTTCAGAGAGGAACTTAATAATCTGGAGCTGCCCTGTATCTATTAGTTTCTTTATGGCTGGAATGCATTTTTTTGTGTAAAGGGCGTGAAGTGGTTCAATCATCCAGTCTATCTTGGGGACAACGACATCGTACCCCGCCTTTGAGGCTACCATGTGCCTGATCAAGGATGTATTGAGAAAAGGCATGTCACATGCCACGAAAAATCCGGCTTTTCCGGGGACGGTCTTGAGCCCGGTGTACACACCTCCAATGGGCCCCAGCCCTTTGATGAGGTCCTCTACCATGGGAAGCTCAAGGTAGGCGTACTCCCGGGGATCATTGGTAACAAGCATCACGTGCTCAAACACTGAGCGCATAGCGCTAACAACCCTCTCAATAAGAGGAATGCCGCAAACCTCAACAAATGCTTTGTTCTTGCCGTAGCGAGTGCTTTTGCCGCCCAGGAGAATCACCCCTGTAACGTCCCTTATACCTGTCCTTTTTTCTGCTGGATCGTTTGATTGGGAGGAACTCATTACTCCAGGTCATTCTCTTTCACATATTTCGACGAGAACGCCGTTAGTTTCCCTGGGATGGATAAAGGCGATGCGAGCACCTCCAGCCCCGTTTCGGGGCTTTTGATCAATCAGCCTCACTCCTTTTCGCTTCAACTCTTCAAGGGCTTCTTCAATATTTTCCACCCGGAACGCGATGTGTTGTATGCCTTCACCACGCGATTCTATGTACTTGGCCACTGGACCGTCAGGATGGGTGGACTCTAGGAGCTCTACCTCGCTTTCCATGATGGGGATAAACGCTACGTTGACCTTCTGGTCGGCGACTTCTTCAATATCCTGGATTTCTAACCCCAGGACATCGGTGTAGAACTTGCCTGCATCTTTGATCGCCTTTACTGCAATTCCAATATGGTCTATTTGTTTGATTCTCATCTCAACCTCCACTAACTATTAACAGGATACATTAGAATCCTTGCTTTTGCAAACCTCATCTCCTGAACTGCGGCCTCCCGCCGGTCGCATGGGAAAAACCCCTTCCACCCCTTTTTGGTGACCTGTTAGTGTGGTGCTAATTCAAAGCAAAATTGTTCCGCGGGGTCAAGCTGAAATTAATCTGCCGGATCAAGAGAGAAGTTTTTGAAAACGACCTGACCTCATTCACGGCCTTACCAACTATGTGGAGCCCCACGGGCAAGCCCGTGGCACCACTTAGTCTCGCCGAATTGCTTCGCAATCGGCGGGACTTAGTGGTACGACATCCCGCCCGCCCTTAACCGCATTCATCCACGTCTGCGGGCGGGGTAAAGGCACAAACAGTAAAGGCAGATCAGGGTTGCTTATCTATCTGTATTTAATGTATGGTAGCGAAAAAACTGAGAGCACTTTCTTTATTATCTTTAAGGAGTTTGACCGGGAGCCGCCAAATGAAAACAAAAGCAAGGCCCTCTGCAGCTATTTTGCTGACCTTTTTGATATCATCTCTACTTGCGCCGGTCCATGGGGTGGCTGCAACCCCAGTCAAAGTCGTGGTCAGTATTCTACCCCAAAAGTACTTTCTTCAAAAGATAGGGGGAGAGTTCGTTGACGTATCCGTGATGGTGCTCCCGGGCGCAAACCCGGCAACTTATGAACCTAAAGCCCGTCAGATGGCGGCACTGACAAAGGCAAAGATTTACTTCGCAATCGGGGTTCCCTTTGAAAAAAGGTGGCTGCCGCGGTTTGCTAAGTTCAATTCCAAGATGGTGATTGTTCACACTGAAGAGGGCATAGAGAAAGTAGCAATGAAAAGCTTTAATCCCGGGTCGCGTAAAAGCCGATCAGCAGGCATTAAGGACCCCCATGTTTGGCTTTCACCTCCGCTCGTGATGATACAGGCGCGCAACATTCTTCGTGGCCTGGTAAAGGTAGACAGAGAACACAGGCAGGTATACGAGACCAACTATAAGAATTTTATACTGGAGCTCGTGAATCTTGATCTGGAAATCCAGGACATGATTTCTGCTGATAAGGCTGGTGGAGTATTCATGGTTTATCATCCGTCATGGGGGTATTTTGCAAAGACCTACGGGCTGAGACAGGTCTCCATTGAAATGGAAGGAAAGGAACCTTCTCCAAAGCAACTGGAGACTCTGATTCGATTTGCAATAAATGAAGGCATTAATGTCATTTTTGTTCAGCCGGAGTTTTCCACAAAAAGTGCCCTGACCATTGCGGGAGCTATCAAGGCAAAGGTAGCGCCTGCGGACCCCCTGGCACTTAACTGGGCAGATAACCTGAGAAAGGTGGCCAGGGAGTTTGTCTCAGCCTTGAAATAAAAGGAACGTCGCTTTCCCGAAGGCACACAGAAAATAAGCTGGTTTTTGTTGTGCAGATGGCCTGATCTTAATGCATCATGGTTCTTAAAGCGAGGTATTATGTCACTAATCCTTGTTCGTTGGATTGCTGATGAGGCATTACTCTACGGTTTTGTGGAACATCTTCCCACCATCTTATTGCTCGTCCTCGTCTTTGTGTGTATCCTGATCCTTTCAAAAGGCGCAGACTGGATGATAGAGGGCGTTGTAGCGCTTTCTTCGAGGACTGGGCTTCCCAGGATCGTTATAGGTGCCACGATCATTTCTCTTGGTACAACCACCCCTGAAGCCTTTGTTTCTGTGATGGCGGCATGGATGGGTGATCCGGGACTGGCGCTGGGAAACGGCGTTGGCTCCATTATCGCGGACACGGGTCTTATATTTGGTCTGACCTGCAGTATTGCAACAGTTCCGGTGAACCGTTTCATACTGAACAGGACCGGATGGGTACAGGTAGGGTCAGCCACCCTTCTGGTTGTGATCTCCCTTGGGGCGCTACTGGTTGCAAGGCCAAACCCTGTGCTGGGCAGGGCAACGGGGCTTTTTTTCCTGGCCCTGCTGGTCTGCTACCTCTTGGCGAGCTATGTTTGGGCAAAACAGGGGGCTGCGGACATCATTGAGGTACCTGAAACAATACCGGAGGCTTCTCTGGGAAAGTCATGTTTTATGATAGCCGGAGGGCTTTTGCTTGTTGTAGTAAGTGCGCGCGTACTGATTCCTTGTGCCTCTGCGCTTGCAAAGAGAATTGGAGTCCCTGAGGACGTGATCGCTGCTACCATGGTGGCCTTTGGCACCTCACTTCCCGAACTCATGACAGCCGTTGCCTCTGTGAGGAAAGGGCACCCTGAGATTATGGTAGGGAATATCGTTGGAGCAGATGTTCTAAATTGCCTCTTTGTGATCGGCGCTGCGGCGGTGGCAAGACCTTTGGAAATTCCCGGCAATTTTTTCACATTTCATTTCCCTGCTATGCTGATTATTTTATATTCTTTCCGTGTCTTTATCTTCATGAACAAAGATGGCCGCTTCAAGAGATTTCAGGGGATTTGGCTGCTTGGTGTATATGTAGTATACGTAGTCCTTCAATACACCATAGGGGGACGCTCTTAACTTATTAACTTACGGCCCAAATACGACGGCTGGTTTTGCTCGATTTTGGCTGTTTGCTGGTAGAGACCTCAGGGGGATGCGCTGCGGAAAGGAGCAATCAAGCGCTTGCCCGCCTATGGAGCGCTTATCTGCGGGAGGACACGAACAGGCGCGCAGGAGACGTCGCAGGTGATGACTTAGGTTAGCGTATCAGGGGCGCTATTTTCGGATTGATGTTAGCTCATTAGTGGATTATAGTCATGCCTATGTTTACGAACACAGGAGAAAAGGTCTCAAGGTGCAGGCCAAATGGGAGGTATTACAATGGTTGAAGTGAGAAGTGCAGACGTAGAGTCTGTTTATATGGAAAAAAGGGTTTTTGCGCCACCAAAAGAATTCGTTCAGCAGGCGCATATAAAGAGTATGGATGAGTATAAGAAAATCTGGGAGCGCTCTGTGAAGGATTCAGCAGGCTTTTGGGCTGAGATGGCCGAGACCTACCTTGAATGGTTCAAGAAGTGGGACGGTCCAGTTGAGGAGTATAGTTTCAAAGATGATATTTTCATCCGCTATTTTGCGGGAGGGAAGCTCAACGTTAGCTACAACTGCCTGGACCGGCACCTAAAGACATGGAGGAAAAACAAGGCCGCCATCATCTGGCAGGGTGAACCCTCTGAAGAATCGTTGACTTACACCTATCAACAGCTCCACCGCGAGGTGTGCAAATTCGCAAATGTACTCAAGGGATTTGGAATCAAGAAAGGGGATCGGGTCGCGATTTATCTCCCGATGATTGTAGAATTGCCTGTTGCAATGCTTGCGTGTGCCAGGATAGGCGCTGTTCACAGTATTGTTTTCGGAGGGTTTAGCCCCGAGGCACTAAGGGACAGGATTATTGACTGCGGAGCTGAAACGCTCATCACTTGCAACTGGAGCTACAGAGCGGGAAGGGTTCTTCCGAGTAAGGCAAATGCCGACGTTGCAATGGATCAGTGCCCCGGTATCAAGAGGTGCGTCGTGGTAAAGCGAATTGAAAAAGACACACCCATGAAAGAGGGGCGTGATCAATGGTGGCATGAGCTTATGAAGGATGTTTCGCCTGAGTGTGAGCCGGAATGGATGGATGCTGAAGACCCTCTCTTTATCCTTTACACAAGCGGGAGCACCGGTAAACCAAAAGGCGTGCTTCACACCTCTGCAGGGTACTTGCTCTACACCATGCTTAGCCTGAAATACGCCTTTGATCTCAAAGAGGAAGACCTGTGGTGGTGTACGGCTGATATCGGATGGGTAACAGGACACAGTTACGTGGTCTACGCCCCCCTGGGGCTCGGAGCAACTTCACTCGTGTTTGAGGGTGTACCCAACTACCCTGAGCCAGACCGTTTCTGGGAGGTCGTTGAAAAGTACGGGGTTACAATCTTTTATACTGCCCCCACCGCCATCAGGGCCCTTATGAGAAGCGGGGAGCAGTGGCCGGAAAGGCGTAACCTGAGCAGCCTGAGAGTTCTCGGGAGCGTGGGGGAGCCTATCAATCCGGAAGCTTGGATCTGGTACTACAAGGTCATAGGGAATGAGAGGTGCCCGATTGTGGACACGTGGTGGCAGACAGAGACCGGGGGATTCTTGATAACTCCTTTGCCCGGAGCTTTTCCAATGAAACCGGGCTCGGCATCTTTGCCCTTTTTCGGAGTTGACCCGGTGATCCTGCGCCACGATAATACTGAGGCGGATGTGAACGAGGGCGGGCTCCTTTGTATGCGGCGGCCGTGGCCTGGCTTTATGCGCACTGTTTGGGGAAGCCCCGAGAGGTTCAAAGAGCAATATTTTTCTCAGCACCCGGGCTATTACTTCTCAGGAGATGGGGCCAGGAAGGACGAGGATGGTTACTACTGGATCATGGGCCGGGTTGACGACGTGATTAATGTTTCGGGCCACAGGATGGGGACCGCAGAAATAGAGAGCTCTCTTGTTTCGCACAAGGCTGTTGCTGAGGCCGCGGTTGTCGGCTATCCACATGAAATTAAAGGGCAGGGAATCTATGCGTTTGTTACCTTGAAGGAAGAGTTCACCCCGTCCGATGAGCTCAAGAAAGAGTTGGTTAATCATGTGAGAAAGGAGATCGGTCCTATTGCTTCTCCGGACAAGGTTCATTTTGCTGATGCTCTGCCAAAGACGCGTAGCGGGAAGATCATGCGCAGGATCCTGAGGAAAATAGCCCAGGGAGCAATTGACGAGCTGGGCGACACTTCAACCCTGGCTGATCCTGAAGTTGTTGACAGACTGGTTGCCGGAAGGCAGTAAGCCCTTATCCGCTCCAGTGAAGCAAAAGCCAGTAGAGAAAATATAGAGAGCATGCCCACCGCGATCAAGACGACGGTAAGAATGTAGGCGCCAAGGACCAGCCCGTAGTACATTATTTTTGACCACTTCTCTCCGATGAGAATCGGCACTGTTTTTATGTTCACCATGCTGTCGTTCTTGATGTCGCCCAGGTTGTTGCTGTGCAAAATGGCGTCAACGAGCAGCGCGATTGGAATCCCGTAGAGCACCGGTCCCCAAGAAAAGTGATGAGCCTGTACATAATAGGCTCCGAGCACCATTGCAGGGCCGAAAGAAACAAACACGGCTATATCTCCAAGGGCCCTGTACTTGAATTCAACCGGCCCGGCAGTATAAAAAACGCCGAAGATCCCGCCCACGAGGATTACCCAAAGAAGAAAGATCCTTTTTGGCGTAGCCAATATGAAATACAATCCTATTGCACCCGCTACTATGAGAGCGATCCAGGCACCCCGAAGAATTTGAGACGGATTCATGACTTTTCCAACCAGCAGCCCGCTCGAACCAAATGTCCCCTCTCTGTCAACTCTTGCCTTGTAATCATAGTAATCAGAAAGCAGGTTCGCTCCTGCGTGTGCCAGCATACAGCCGATCCCTGCCAGGATAAAACGAAAGGGGCGGCAGCCAAGCAGCCCCAGAAGGGACACGCCCGGATAAAATCCCTTGTATTTATTGCTTACGTATACACACGCCTGGCATGATCATCGGGGAGTGTATTAATAGGAGGACAAATGTTGAGGCCCGAAAAAGAAGATGCACTGGCGCCCCAAGGCGGATGTTTTCAGGGCAACGCCGGCTGGCCGGAGGTAAGGGCTTCTTTTTGAAATAAAGAAATAGCGGGTCCGGAGAGGGCATTTCCTTTTTCGTTGACCGCATTTCTGATGCTCTGGTAGGATTCATCTGCTAGTGAACTTCCTCACCGCAGGGAACGGCATATCAATCGGAAACTATATTAACGCCCCAGGGGGTGGGGAATTAATCCGCCTCGGGCGCTTCTGGCGGGCTTGTCCGCCTCTGGCGGATTAATCCGCCTCAGGCGGATCAAAATCAACTGGTTTTGCTGTTTCCGCCCACTCCGTCTGACGCCAAAGCAGGAGAAGGTCTGTGGCAAAGGAAAGTATTAACAGACTACCATCGCTCTTTGTTTACTCCGAAGAAATGGCCCGCTTCGATTTCGGCTCCGACCACCCCTTCAAGCCCGAAAGGGCCATCAAAACATATGATCTTTGCACGCGTTACGGTGTTCTCAACTACCCCTGGATGAGTATTGTAGATCCCCAGCCGATTGAGCCTGATCTCCTTACAGTTTTTCACGAGCCCGCCTACTTGGAACTTCTCAGAAGAGCAAGCCGGGGGGAGGTGTCCCTCGAGATGCTGGAGCGAGGCCTGGGCACCGAAGATAATCCTATCTTGAGGGGGATTTACGAGTGGTCAATCCGGGCAGCAGGGGGCACGCGCAATGCCCTGAAAAAAATCCTGGATGCTCGGGCCCAGGCTGCCTTCAACCCCCTGGGAGGCTTTCACCATGCTTTTCCGGACCACGCTGAGGGATTCTGCTACATAAACGACATTGCCATTGCGATAAAAGATGCACTTCGCACCTTCCCTGACCTCAAAGTTGCCTACGTTGACTTTGACGCCCACCACGGAAACGGAGTTCAGCACGCTTTTTACGAAGAACCAAGAGTCCTTTTCATTTCTCTGCACGAGACGGGAAAGAATCTATATCCCTGGTCAGGGAGTGAAAACGAGGTCGGCAGGGGTAAAGGAAAAGGTTATAGTGTTAATATACCCCTTGAGCCCGGCACTGATGACGAGGTTTATGGGTTTGCACTTGAAAGCATCGTTTTTCCTTTGCTCAAGGCCTTTTCCCCTCCCTTGATCGTGGCCGAACTGGGGGCTGATGCCCTCATTTCCGATCCTCTCACCCACCTCAAGCTCACGAACAACGCCTACCAGAAGGCCGTAAGGGGGATTATGGAAGTATGCCCCAAAATACTTGCCCTTGGTGGAGGGGGTTACGATCTTTACAGAACCTCGCGCTGCTGGACACTTGCCTGGTCTATTCTTAACAGCGTGGAGCCTGCGGATGAATTTGCAGGGCTTGTCGGTGGAATGATGTTCGGTCCGGAAATGGAGGTTGGAAGCCTCTATGATCACCCATATGAAAGCAAGGGTGAGATAAAGGAAAAGGCCTTCAAAGAAGCGGAGAGGGTTGTTGCCTCCCTGCGGGAGCAAGTTTTCCCTGTGCACGGCCTTTGAACACCCCGGAAGCGCCCCAAACCCCGCCTCCTTTTTGAAAGAGTGGGGCTTAAGCAAGGGCTGAGGAGCTCTATAACCTGCCTCCAGTAGCTTATTCTTGTCACTTGTCACTCGTCACTTCTTTGGCCCTGCTAAGGCTATGCGTGGGGATGCTGCGGGGTTATTTCGGGGACCACAGGGTGGTAGGAGCGGGCACTTATTTCTTAAGCAAAGCCCTTGCGTAATAAGCAATTGCAGGTATAATGCCCGAAGTTGACCTGAGATTGCAATGGTGCATAAATGATCGAAAAAGAGGCGAGAGCCAAGAAAGAACAGCTCATTAAGGGAATTAAGCAATTGGGTAGCCTGCTGGTAGCTTTTTCAGGGGGTGTGGACAGCACCTTTCTTCTTGCAGTGGCGCACGAGGCACTGGGTAAAAACGTGGTGGCAGCCACGGCAACCTCCCCAACTTATCCTTCAGCAGAGCGGGAGGCTGCAGCAAAATTCACAAAGCAGAGAGGAATTCAACACATTGTCTTTCCCTCAGAGGAGACAAACCTCCCCGCATTTCTTTCCAATCCCCCGGATAGATGCTACCACTGTAAAAAGCACTTATCCCGTGAATTACTGAACATAGCAAGGGAAAAGGGCATTTCACATGTGGCGCATGCCGCAAATGCTGACGACCTCCGCGACTACCGGCCGGGGTTAAAGGCTGCCGAGGAAACTGGGATCATCGCCCCTCTCCTGGATGTGGGACTCAGCAAGCATGAGATACGCTTCCTTTCAAGGCGAATGGGGCTTTCAACGTGGGACAAGCCCGCAATGGCATGCCTTGCATCCAGGATCCCCTACGGGGAGTCCATCACGAAGAAGAAACTTAGCATGATTGAACAAGCCGAAGCTTTTCTCAGGCAGCACGGGCTCAACCAGGTAAGGGTGCGCCACCATGGGAGTATTGCGAGAATAGAAGTGGGGGAGGGCGAGATTGAGAAAATCAGCAAGAGTTCCTTGAGAGCACAAATCGTTTCAAAGTTCAAAGAGCTCGGTTTTCTGCACATTGCCCTGGATCTGGAAGGGTACGTGTCGGGAAGCCTGAACAGGGAGCTCGGGGAGCCCGTAAAAAAAGGATAGATATTTATGAGCCACAAAATTGTACTGAAGGATACATACAAGGGCTACACCTATGACCAGGACAAGGTGGTGAGTCCGGCAGAGACGGTTGCACGCTTCAAGGGAAAGCTCAAGGAGCTGGACCTTGACATTTTGGAGGAAACCATTCGCATAGATAACGGAAGGCTGGACATTCCGGTCTATTTCAGTATTTGCGGAAAAGACGCCCTGGAGGTGATAGGCACCAAGAAGCAAATGGGAAAGGGCAGCACCCCGCAGCAGGCAGAGGCCAGTGCCGTGATGGAACTCGCTGAAAGATTCAGCTTTTTCAGTTTCCTGAAAACCCCGCAAAATTTCATCACAGGGAAATACGTTGACCTCAAAAGCCAGGCGCTTTCACTTGACCTTGTTGCCCGCTCAGTACACGATGAATCCGAGGACATAGAAATAGCCAAAGAGGTGTTCTCTTCGATTCCTCTTAAGTGGACATGGGCATATAACCTCACGAGCCGGGAAGAGATCCTGATTCCCTTTGACTGGTTTTATGCCATAAACGAGTTCAATGGTCCTTCAGCCGGGAACTCAGTGGAAGAAGCTCTTGTGCAGGGAATATGTGAGGTGGTTGAGCGGCACGTCTCATCCATTATAAGCCGCAACAAGTTGAAGACACCTGCAATCAGGCTCGATTCCATAACCGATCCTGTGGCTCTTGAAATGATTGAAAAGTACCACAGGGCAGGGGTCAGGATCTTTATCACGGACTTTTCCCTTGATACCGGTATTCCCACTGTAGGTGCGCTCGCGTACGACCCTTCGACATACCCTGAGAAAAGCGAAATCGTATGGACCGCCGGAACAACGCCGTGCCCCGGCAAGGCTCTAATACGGGCTTTAACAGAAGTAGCCCAGCTCGCAGGCGACTTTAATACCGGGTCAAGCTACGTGGCCAGCGGCCTGCCCAAGCTAAAGAAGCTTGAAGAAGCCCAGTTTGTAATGAGCCCGGGAAGCCAGACGGATATCAGCTCCCTGCCGGATATCTCCAGCCACAATTTCAGGGTTGAGGTGGAAAACTGTGTTTCTGCACTGGCCGGATTTGAAATGCCTGTCATTGCGGTTGATATCACGCACCCGCAGCTTCAGATTCCGGCTTTTTATACGATCATACCAGGGGCACACTTTCGGGAAAGGGCTGATTGCGCCAGCATGGGCTTGTTTTCAGCCAAGCTAATATCACAAAGCCAAGACCTGCTGTGGGCAATTGCCGAGCTTGAGAAGATGGACAAGGCTATGCCCGGGAAATATTATGTGAAATTTTATCTGGGTACATGCTACCTGTCTTTGAACGAGCCTTTAAAAGCTCTCGAGCTGTTTGAAGAAGCATTGACGCTTGAACCCGCGCAAGAGGACATAGCGAGCATATACTCTTACATGGGGGTTTGTCTTAAAGAGCTGGGCCAAAACCGAAAGGCGATATCAGTTTTACAGCAAGCAGAAAAGTATGACACAGACAGGACGGACATATACAACCTAATGGGCTTTTGCTATTTCAAGCTCAGGGAGCATGAAAAAGCGATAGAGTGCTTCAGAAAAGTGCTTGAAATTGATCCTGCTTCGGCTATTGACTACGCAAATATCGCTTCCAACTACCGCGATATGGGAGACAAGGAAAATGCAATCAAGTACTATCAATTCGCACTGGAGCTGGACCCGAGCATAACTTTTGCCAGGGAAAACCTGGAGCGCCTCAAGGAGGGGAAACCCTAACCACTGCCAAGCGCCTCAGCAATGATGCTGAGGAGCTTTTCAGGTGAAATAGGCTTTGAAAGGAACAGATTCGCTCCTGCCTCCAGCCCCCGAACTTTGTCCTCCTCAGCACTTTTTGCTGTTAAGAACACTATGGGCGTCTTACTGTATTCTTTTATTTGGCGGACCCGCTTGCAAAGCTCGAACCCGTCCATTTCGGGCATGATTACATCAAGCATCAAGAGATCGTAGCTGTGGTCGGCGAGCCTCTCGAGGGCCTCCTTGCCCCCGGCAACGGTTTCAACCTCGTAGCCCTTTGGGCTCAAGAGCTCATTGAGAGCTATGAGAACCATCTCATCATCGTCAACCACAAGAATGCGTTTTGCCATAACACTACCCCTTTCCAGAGTCTCTTGCCGGAAGTAAAATCCTCACTTCTGTGCCCTGTCCTTGATAGCTGTTAATTTCGATCCTTCCTTTATGAGCCTCTATGATACCATAGCAAAGCGAGAGTCCCAAGCCGGTTCCTCTCCCCACCGGCTTTGTACTAAAAAAAGGTTCAAAAACTCTGTCCAGGTTTTCAGGCGAAATTCCCACCCCATTATCTTTTACCGCGACCGTTACCCATTGAGTGCCCCTCTCCTCAACCAGGCCCGAGCTAATCGTTAGCTGCTTTGCCCCTTCCGTATCGTCCAGGGCATCCCTTGCATTTGAAATAAGGTTCAAAAAAACCTGCTCGAGCTGGTTCAAGTCCCCTTCCACGGGTGGCAGCCCTTTGGAAAGCTTGCGAACGACGTTAATGCCGTGGTTTAGCAATTGCTGCTCGGTTATCATGAGAGCATTTTCAACAGGGAGGTTGATGTCAATCAACTTGAAAACAGGTTCGGTTTGCCTGGAAAACTCTCTCAGGTGCTCGACAATTTTCTCTATCCTGTCATTGCATTTTCCAATAAGCTCAAGGCGTTCCCTTTCAGGGAAGTCTTTGGGCAAATTTTCCAGGATTACATGCAGCAGGATTTGTGAAGCCATGAGGGGGTTGTTAAGTTCGTGTGCAACGCCGGCGACAAGTTCGCCCAGGGCCCTCATCTTGGATGCTTCAACCATGCGCGCCTGTGCCGCCTTTAGTTTCTCCTGAAGGAGCTTCTGCTCGGTTATATCCTTGAAAATTCCGGCAGTTCCTATCACCTCGCCCTGTTCGTTGCGAAGCAAAAAAAGTGATGTAAGGATGGTAAGCACGGTTCCATCCTTTCTTTTCACCTCCATCTCGTAGTTCTCGGCTCTTTCAACCGAGCGCAGGAGGGCCATGATTTCCCTGGCTTCCTGAATCCCCCTCACGTAGAAACGGGAGATATGCGTGCCCAGCACCTCGTCTCTTGAGTACTGAAGCATATCTTCCATTGCGCGGTTTGTGTAGGTTAGCTTGCCCTTGAGGTCTGTAGTCAGAATTCCGTCAACAGAGCTTTCCATGATATTCTCGAGGAAATCTTTTGTCTCCCTGAGTTCTCTTTCCAGGCTCTTTCTTTCTGTGAGGTCGCGTATTATTTCCACAAACCCCACTGTTTTTCCGGAAGGGTCCTTGATGGCGGTAACGGTGGTCAGCACCGGAAAGATTTCTCCATTCTTTCTTATCCGGTTCATCTCCATTTCGCAGACGCCTTCTTTCCTTGTACGTTTCGACATCTGCTCCTGGATGCCTTTTTCGCGGTCTGCGGGCAGGATAGTGATCCCAATATTCTCCCTGTTAATGAGCTCTTCTTTTTTCCACCCAAAGAGTTTTTCAGCCCCTTTGTTGAACTCTATTATGTTTCCGTAAAAATCCAGGGCAATAATTCCGTATTCCGTAGCACTGTCCAGGATGCTGTTCAGAAACCGGGAAGTGTCCCTGTATTTCTCTCTGGATTCCTTGAGTTCACTGGTTCTGGCCTCGACTATTTTTTCAAGGTTCTTGGTATAGTGCTCAATCTGGGCAACCATCCGGTTAAAGGATGTCCCGAGCACGCCGATCTCGTCAGCCCCGCGCACCCTGACCCTCTGTGAAAGATCTCCTCCCAGCATTTTTGTGGTAACCTCTGTTAGCTCCTTGATCGGCCTGGTCAGGGCCTTGGACAGGGCCAGGGTTAGAAATACCCCCAGCCCGAGGGCTATGAGCGCTATGATGAATATAAAACGCTCCGTCCTGTGAAAGGGGGAGTAGATTTCCTCTTCATAGCTTCCTGCCGCAATGATCCAGTCCCAGGGCTTGAAATAGGTATACTTAAGGAGCTTTGATCTCGGCCTTTTCTCCCCCAGCTCAGGATTGGCCCACTGGTAGCGGATGGTGCCAATATAACCTTCTCCATGAGAGATTGCGTCCTCGGCCAGGGCACGAATATATTCAAAGCCCGAAGAATCCTTTGAATTGATGATATTTACACCTTCCTTGGCTGGATGGATCCTGAGCACACCCTTGCTGTCCATGACGTACACATACCCGGTTTTTGCAACCTTTATTGACTTTATTTCATGTTTAAGAGTAGAGCCCCCCTTTTCCTTAACACCGACACAGAGCGCGCCAACAACACCCCCTTCCTTGTCAGTGATTGGTTGGCAAGAAACCACATACCACCCACCCGATTCGTAAGCTCTACCCCTGTAGATTTCCCCTGCAAGGATTGCCCTGGTTACCGGGCTCTGAGCTGGCAACAGAATTCCGGTAGCTCTTTTCCCGTCTTTCCCTGTTATGGTGGTCGTTATTCGCAAGAGGCCTTTGCCTTCAACCCTCTGAAAGACGCTACAAATTCCCCCTAGAAGCTTTTGAATCCGGTCTACTACTTGGGTGTTGTCGGCAAGTGCCACCTCGCCCAGCATCAAGGCAGGCACCTTCAGGGGCAAGATCTCTCCGCTGAACCGATTGACGGCTTCAAACCGGATTTCTTTACTGCTGTCAATGAAAGCGTTCATACCGTCGCGGTACATCACGTTTGCTGCCACGCTAAGGTTGCGCATAGCCTCATTTTCGACCATCTCCTCTTGCAGCCTGCACATGGCACGCACGTTTCTAACCAGGTGTTCAAGGTCCTCCTCTGCAGCCCCTCTCAGCGCCTTGCCAAACCCGTGTACCGAAAAGTAAGTTACGGAAAGTAGTGACACCACTATCAGGAAAAGCGTAACGCTAACCAGCTTCGCGCGGATTCTCATGTCTCTGAAGGCAGGGATTATCATGCTCGTTCTTGCCTCACGGAATTGATCCATAAACAATAGCAAAATCCCCGCCCCTTATCCAGGGTCAAACTTACATTTATTACATTTACGAAAAAAAAGTGCGGCAGGCGATAAGGTTGGAGGATGGAGGTTAGAGGCATAAGAAGAAGTGAGGAGTGGAGAAGGCCATAGGTTGGAGGATGGAAGCATGAGAGGAAGTGACGAGTGACAGGTGATAGGGATAGTAAATGGAAGCGTGGACATGGGGTCCACATGGCCCTCCCTCCGTAAAGCGTTCTTGTCACTTGTCCGTTGTCACGCGTAACTTCGTTCATTCAGGTCTGCGAGCGCTCCGGCGAGTTCTTCTATGTAGGCACGGTTTTCAAGCTTTGCCTTGCACTCAGCAGGAATGGCCGCGGCCCCGAGGTAGGCGCCTGAAATAGCGCAGGCCATGGCTCCAAGTGTGTCCCTGTCCCCTCTGTTCAGGACGGCGCAGAAAAGACACTCCTCAAATGATTTTGGATGCAGGAGAAAGCAATAGATGGCAAAAGGCATGGATTCATGAACAGCGACCGAGCGGCCTATTCTGGCGGCCACTATGGAGGGATCAGTTTTTCTCTGGATGTATTCTTTGACGATCTCAAGCTTTTCCCTGATTTGAGTGGTCCGCGCAAAATCCCACAATTGCTGAATGTATGTTTGCAGGGGGAAATCGTTCTGAGGGTTTTCCTTGACAGCCATAGCAACGGCACAGGCCTGGACTGATGCCCCATCCATTCCAAGAGCGTGTGCATGGGTTACCTCCGCGGAAGCAGATGCTTTTTCATAGAGATCGGGCGAATCGTAATAAAGAAGCCCAAGCGGAGCTATTCGCATTGCTGCCCCGTTTCCGTAAGAACCTCTACTGCCAAAGAGACGGTGCGCAGCCTCAACGTAAGTAATTCCGAGGCTTTTGACCATGGAAAATATCGTGGGCGGTCCAGAAGCATATCCCCTCCATGGCTCCTTTTGAAAGTTCTTGCTGAATGTGGCACCAAGGTGTTCCTGGTCAAGGCCGCGTATTGTTGTTATTGATTCAGCAAGACCTATGGCCATGGCCGTATCGTCGGTGTAACGAAGTTTGGAAGTCTCGGCCACATATGCGAGAAGATCGGACCTGCGAGAGTACGAAAAAGCTATTTCACCTATGGCATCACCAATCGCGCTTCCGAGCATACACCCAATGAACTTTGATTTTATGTCAACCACTGACTTCCCATTCACTTGCACTGTAAGCTCGTAGCTCCAGATTTAGGTGTTGTTTTTGCAAATCCATATCTTTGATTTACCTCCCGGCGCGTTGACCTTGTAAACAGAATCAAAATACCTGCCCAGAACTTCGCCCTCATGTTTCAGGATCTCCAGCGCCTTTCCTGCGCCCATTGATAACAGCCGAACATAAAACAAGGCCCTCACGACTCGGTTTGCAGGCAGGTCGTGTTCCATCATAAGAAAAGGTTTTCCTTTCTTGAGTACCCTCTTTATTTCATGTAAGGATCTGTCCCGCGTTTCACCTTTCAGCTCGTAGAAGGCGTGGGAGCATGTTACTGCGTCAAACGCCCGGTTCTTAAAAGGGAGGTAGCCTGCGTCAGCCTGCACCAGGAATATGCTTGGATACGCTTTTGTTTTTTCCTTTGCAACATTGAGCATCCCTGCTGAGAAGTCGACGCCCACACACATGCCGCCTTTACCGAGTCCCATTTGGTGATGCAAGAGCACGGCGCCTGTGCCCGTGCAAAGGTCGAGGACTTTTGCATCCGCCCCTCCCCCTGTTTTTTCGGCCAGCAAGTGCCTGGCTCTTTGTTGATGATCAGAGGCATGAAGTGCAACAAACCTGTCGTAGACGGCGGCAAAGAGGTCATAATATTTTTGACGAAAGCGTCCCATAACTCAATGCCCGTGACGCATCGAAGATACTTCAGTCTTCAACCTTCAACCTAAATAGCTTTATGTTCCTATTTTTTCAAGAACGAAGTGCAATAGTGCGAGCGCTCCTCTTGAATCCGCCAGAGGTGGACAAGCCCGCCAGAGGCGGACAAGCCCGCCTGAGGCGGACAAGCCCGCCTGAGGCGGACAAGGGTTTGATTCCCCGCCCCTTGGGGCGGTTAAGATGGTTTCCGATTGATACCCCGCTGCTTGCGGCGGGGAAGTTCATTTTAGATTTTATTATTGCATTGAGATTCAAAAAACATTGTGAAAAAGGCCTTCTCGTTCATTTTATGGTTGAAATTTACTTCTAAATTTATTAGCCTTCCATCGTTTCCGCTTTTATCTGTTAACTTCTTTAACGGAAAGGAGGATGGAGGAGATGAACAAGGGAGATCTGGTTAATGAGGTGGCTAAGGTGGTAGAAACCAAGAGAGCGGCCCAGGCAGCAGTTGACACCGTATTTTCGAGCATCACAAAGGCCCTGAAAAAGAAAGACACGGTCACGCTGGTTGGGTTCGGAACGTTCAAAGTGGATAAGAGGAAGGCCAGAAAAGGCAGAAACCCCCAGACAGGCGAAGAGATCAAGATCAAGGCAAAGAAGGTGCCAAAATTCGTGCCGGGCAAAGCCCTGAAAGATGCTGTCAAATAAGCCCAGTCGGAATCTCGCACAGGGCATTGCAACGGCGTAGAATGAAAGAGCAACCATGAGGGTTTCTCAGCTTCTAGCGATGCCCTGGAAAAATTGTTAAAAAGCCCTCATCAGCCATGCCAGATCCGCTGATGAGGGCTTTTGCATTGGGTGACATGCAATATTCCATGCTCAGGAATCTCCTATTATTGCTAGGGACCTGCCTGGTCATGTTGCCCCGGCCAGCTCTTTCACAGCAGGTGCACGCAATTGGTGGGGAGGAAGTAACGGTATTCTATGAAGACCCGCTGCGAGTGGGGGCTGAAAACGCGGCAAGGATCTACCCCTTGGTCAAGAGAGACCTTGAAAAGCTTTTTAAATTGAAAATCACCTTTAAGACCAGGGTTTTTCTGATAAAGGAAGACCGCACCTTTCACAGGATGGTGCAGCACCCCCTGATCGTTGCATTTGCAGTCCCGAACAAGGACCTGATTGTAATGGATTACCCCAAGGTCAGCTCAGATCCTTTCAGCATTGAAACAACCATGAAACACGAGCTATGCCACCTTGTGCTCCACCATCATGTTGGCAGAGGTTTTCTGCCAAAATGGCTTGACGAAGGGATTGCCCAGTGGGCAAGTGGCGGCATAGCTGAGATAATAAGGGGCAACAAGAAGGCGTATCTCAACAAGGCTATCATGAGGGGGAGACTCATCCGCATGGAGTCCCTTGATCTGCGTTTTCCCGCAGATAACGACTCACTGCTTCTAGCATATGAAGAAACCGAGAGCATCGTATCCTACATTGTGCAAAGATTTGGTGTAGAAGGCCTTTTGAGGATTCTTGATAATCTTTCGCAGGGTTATGAATGGAGGGAAGCAACATCAAAAGCTCTATCAACTCCTTTTGCAGAGCTTGAAGCAGACTGGCAACGAAGCCTGAAAAAAAGGTTGACCTGGCTGAGCTACTTGATTGACAATCTCTACGAAATCCTTTTTATATTTGGGGCGCTTGTCGTGGTATATGCGTTTGTGAAAATTTTCATCCGGAAAAGGGCCTACATGCGCGAACACGAGGACTAGAGGGCCCTCTTCGGCACTAAAAGCCAGTACTATCTTTCATGGAGGAGACGAGCAAAGCGATGACAACGGATATCTATCAAAAGCTTGGTGAGCACCTTTCAAAACTGGGAATGGGCTTTCCCCTGAGGGATGATTTAATTGAAATCTTGCGTGAGAATTTCACGCCTCAGGAAGCGGAGATTGCGCTTGCCATTCCAACAAAGCCGATACCGCTGGAACCCGTGCCTGTTGATGAGATTATGAAAGGGCTGAAAATCCCAAGAGATGAGGCAGTACGGATCATGGAAAGCCTTGCGGAAAAGGGACTCCTTTATGCTGGCACTACCAGCAGCGGGGAAACGGGCTATGCGCTGCACCAGGCCGGCTTTGGGTTTCCCCAGACATTTTTCTGGCAGGGAAAGGACACCCCGCATGGCCGCAAAATGGCCATGCTCACCGCAAAGTATTTCAACAGGAAGGTGACCAGGGAATCCTTTTGCCCCAGCGACACAAAGCCATACCGCTACATCCCTGTTGGCCAGAGCCTTGAGCCGGGATTGCAGGCTGTTTTTCCACACCACATGATGGACAGCGTAATTGAACAGGCAGAGGTGTTTGCGGTATGCCATTGCAGTTGCCGGATTGCATACGCGTTAAACGGAAGAGGGTGTGAACATCCAACCGAAGTTTGCATGAAGTTCAACGACATGGCCCGGTACGTGATTGAAAGAGGGTTTGGAAGGGAAATCACAAAGCAGGAAGCACTCGAGATAGTAAAGAAAAGCGAAGAGGCCGGCCTTGTCCACTTTGTTGACAACACGGAAGGCGATATCCAGCACAACTGCAATTGCTGCGGGTGTGCGTGCTGGAACGTGGGCAGCATAAAGCGAAGAAAAATACCACGCGACGTGCTGATGGCAGTCTATTTTGTAAGAGAAACAGATGAGGATGAGTGCACGGGATGCGGCGAGTGCGTGGAGGCCTGTCCGGTGGACGCGCTGGAGATGGACGGGGATTTCCCGAGGGTTGATACCGATTGGTGCATCGGGTGCGGGGTTTGCGCTACGGTCTGCCCAAGTGATGCGGTAAGGATTGTGCTAAGGCCTGATCGCTCCGGTGATCTGCCCGCCTCCACTTTCAGGGAACTGCACGAAAAGATCCAGCAGGAAAAAAAGCAAGCAAGATAATCCTCCCCCTTTTCGTTTCAAAGTCCCTCCTTCGCACCCGGGCAGCAGGGACACGGGATTCCCACAACCCTAGCATGACTCTGCCTTTGTGCGCTGTTCTTGTCACTCCTCACTTCCTCTTATGCCTCCAACCTCTATCCTACAACCTATCACTTGCTGCACTGGTAACTTCTCTTCCTGGGGCAATCAGTGCTGTGTAAGAAACCTTGCAAACGGATAATAATTGAACTATAGAGGAGCGATTCAATCCACCAGAGGCGGATTAATCCGCCTGAGGCGGACAAGCCCGCCTGAGGCGGACAAGGGGTTGATTCCCCGCCCCTTGGGGCAATTAAGATGGTTTCCGATTGATACCCCTCTGCTTGCGGCGGGGAAGTTCATTACAAAACCCGTAGCAGAAAGGTGAAAGGGATGATCAGGGTAACATGCATGGGAGGAGCAGGAACGGTTACAGGGTCGAGTTTTCTGGTTGAAAGCCCGCAGGGCAGAAGGGTGCTCGTGGATTGCGGCC
This sequence comes from Deltaproteobacteria bacterium, assembly GCA_019310485.1. Taxonomy (GTDB): domain Bacteria; phylum Desulfobacterota; class DSM-4660; order Desulfatiglandales; family HGW-15; genus JAFDEF01. The sequence goes on from JAFDEF010000028.1 coordinate 42,889, forward strand.
TTTTTCAGGGCGGCAAAAAGATGGAGGAGCGTAACTGGCTTGACTGGGGCTTTGATCCTGCCGGGCTCCACACCCTTTTCCTTACCCATGCCCACATTGACCACAGCGGAAAAATCCCGAAGCTAGTAAAAGAGGGCTTCAAAGGCCGCATCATAACCTCCCCTCCTACAGCGGAGCTATGCAGGGTTATGCTCCTTGACTCTGCGCATATCCAGGAGATGGATGCGGAGTGGCAGACCCGCAAAAACAAGCGCAAGGGGCATGCCCCGGTAAGCCCCCTTTATACCATGGAAGATGCCGAGGCCAGCCTGAAACTTCTTTCCCCAATTGAAAGGGACAAGATCATTGAGGTTGAACCCGCAGTCAGGGCACGGCTCCGTAACGCGGGGCATATCCTCGGGTCGTCCATCCTAGAGCTATGGGTGGGTGAGAACAGGGAAACTCTAAAGATTGTTTTCTCGGGGGATCTGGGTAAGAAAGACCAATTGATAGTAAAAGACCCGCATGAAGTATTTGACGCGGACTACCTTTTCCTGGAGTCCACCTACGGGAATCGCCTTCATCGCTCTTTTGATGAAAGCAAAGAGGAACTGCTGGAAGCGATTCAATATGCATACTCCCATGGGGAAAAAACTATCATACCTGCTTTCGCTGTGGAAAGGACCCAGGAGGTGCTCTATATCTTGGGTGAATTTGACCGGGCAGGAAAACTGCCCCATATTCCTATATACCTCGACAGCCCCCTTGCCATTAAGGCCACCAAGATCTTCAGGAACAACAAGAAATACTATGACGAAGAAGCACAGGCCATTGTGGACAGGGGCTATGATCCGTTTGATATGCCGAATTTGCGCTTCACTGAAAGCACTGAAGAATCCATAGCAATCAACAAGCAGAGCGGTCCTGCCATAGTGATAGCAGCCAACGGAATGTGCACTGCAGGCCGCATCAAGCACCACCTCAAGCACAACCTCTGGAGGGAAGGAGCAAGCCTGGTCATTGTGGGGTTCCAGGCACAGGGCACCACGGGCCGCAAGATCGTTGACGGTGCTAAAGAGGTCAAAATTTTCGGCGAAAGCGTATCAGTGAAGGCCCGGGTTTTCACAATAGGCGGATTCTCAGCCCATGCTGGTCAAAAGGACCTGGTTGAGTGGGTGAGTCATTTTGAAAGCAGGCCAAAAGTTTTCCTGATCCATGGCGAGCCGACCGCTTCCCGGGCACTTGCGGAAAAAATACGCCGGGCATTTGATCTCGAGGTTCATGTTGCCACGTGGAAAGAAAGGCTTGTTTTAAAGCCCAAGGAGGTGCTTGTTGAAAGGCCCCCCGAGGCAGAAGCTGCGCCCGATCTTCATGCAGCAATGGTCAACAGGATTGTTGATCTTGAAAGGGAGCTGAAACGGCTCAAAAAGGAGCTTGCAACAAAAGAAATCCAGGAAAAGATCGAAGAAGATGACGTTGATCAGCTCAGGTATATCTACGAGGAGCTCCAGAACATGTGGTCGCAACTCCAGAGCAGAACCTCCTAAACAAGCTTATGTCCCTTCTTCTTGTGCCTCCAGCGTCTAACCTATCGCGCCTGCTCCACTTGTCCCTTGTCACTCCTCACTTGTCACTTAGAAGAGGGCGTCCATCAGCTCCTTCACTGACTCAATACCGATCAGCTCTATTCCTTTAGTTGGCGGGCAGGCTTCCAGGTTGCTCCTGGAGAGAAGGCAGCGCGCAAAGCCCAGCTTCTTTGCTTCCTTAATCCTTGTCCCCGGCTGGCTCACCCCCCGCACTTCCCCTGCAAGCCCAACCTCACCGAACACAACAGTTTTCATATCCACCGGACGATCCAGGAAGCTCGAAATCATGGATGAAACAATGCCGAGGTCCGCTGCCGGCTCATCCACCCTCAAGCCGCCTGCAACATTCACAAATATATCCTGGTCACCCATCTCCATGCCCATCCTCTTTCCGAGCACTGCCACCAGAAGGGATATGCGGTTGTGATCCACGCCAATGGCAGTTCTGCGAGGCATGCCGAACGGGCTGGGGCCCACCAGGGCCTGTATCTCAACCAGGACCGGCCGGGTCCCCTCAAGACAGGGAATGACCGCGGAGCCTGAAACACCCTGAGGTCTTTGCTCGAGGAAAATGCGTGAGGGATTCCCCACCTCCTCGAGCCCCGTGTCCTTCATCTCAAACACCCCGATTTCGTTTGTCGAGCCGTAACGGTTCTTGACCGAGCGAAGGATTCTGAAAGCATGGGACCTGTCACCCTCAATGTAGAGCACCGTATCCACCAGGTGTTCCAGCACCTTGGGCCCTGCAATAGCTCCTTCCTTGGTTACGTGCCCGATTAGAAAAGTGGGGACCCCGGTTCTTTTTGCCCAGGTGAGAAGGTGGGAAGAGACCTCTCTTACCTGCCCGACACTTCCTGGTGCAGAAGGCAGGGCCTCAGTGTAAACTGTCTGAATGGAATCAACGACCAGGAGGTCAGGTTCCAGGCGATCTATTCTATCGAAGAGTTCCTCCAGGCACGTTCCGGTAAGCAAGTATAGGTTCTCCGAGTTAATGCCGAGGCGCTCCGCCCTCATCTTTATTTGCTGGGGCGATTCCTCTCCTGAAAGGTAAAGGGCCTTGAAGCCTTCTCCGGCAAGCTTTCCGGTAACCTGGAGTATAAGGGTTGACTTTCCTATTCCAGGGTCTCCCCCTATGAGCACGAGCGATCCGGGCACCACGCCTCCGCCCAGCGTGCGGTCAAATTCAAGGACGCGGGTTTTCAGCCTCAGTTCCGGGTCAAGCTCAATGGCATTTATACTCTCCGGTTGGCCCATGCTCCCGGGAAGCCCCTCTCTCGTGGGAGATGCGGGCACTTCCTCCACGAATGCGTTCCACTGACCGCAATCCGGGCAGCGCCCCATCCACTTTGGGCTTTGGTACCCGCAACTCTGGCACACAAATACCGTTTTTGTGGGCCTGGGCATTATTCTTTCTTCTTTTTCTTTTGCTTGAGGCCGTGCTTTTTTGCCAGTGCCAGCAGTTCCTTGCGCCAGCGCTCATTTTGCACCCGGCCTTTTTCGATCTTTTGGTTGCCCGCGAGGATAATGTTCTCATTCTTTATTTCAAGGCCGTACATCTTTTCCTTGAACCCCTCGTAAAGGGATTCGGCACCCTGGAGATAGAGCCTGTGAAGCTTTTTCACTTCGTCTGTTTTGGGCCGGATATTTCTGAGGCCTTTGAGAAATCTTCCGTAAAGAGGGATTACCTCTTGCTTGAGCGTAAGGTATACGCGCTCGTCCGTGGTGTAGTTCTTACCCGTGACAGAGGCGTATTTTTCAAGAGATTTTTTCTCGAGTTCAGCAATGTTCAGAATTCCTTGATTGACATAATCAGCGAGGTCTCTGCGAACAGGGTCTATTGCACACCCAAAGGCAAGGACTGCCAGAGTCACCAATGCCGCCATGATGCATAATCTTTTCCTTTTCATAGCCATCCCCTCCTGCTAATCCTCAAATATCCCCGTTTGAGCATTTGCCGAAAACATCCAGTCGAGTAATACAGTGCCCCATCAGAGCGCCATTGAACGCGCTGGGCCATGGGACTTGTCACTCGTATCTTGTCACTTGTCACTTCCTCTTATGCCTCCAGCCTATCGCGCCTGCACCACTCGTCCCTTCTTTCTCTTAAATGTAATAAATGTAAGTCTGACCCCGGGTTGACTTTTGGCCCCGGCTCTGCTAAACGCACCATTACCCCTTTGAAAGAGCAAAAAGCTATTGCTTTTTTAACAAGGTACAGCGCTTTGTGTCAATAGCGGACTCAGTCACTCAAACCTTCTGAAGCCGGGAACCATTCTTGCAGTATGCCACCAGAAAACTCTTTTCTCTTGTCTTGTTCCTGCCATTGACGTTTCTTTTTCTTTTCCCGGGAGGCCCCCTCTCCCCTGCTTTCTGCTGGGATAGTCCTTTTAATAACGGCGCCAACTGGGGTGGCACCGGACTCATGGAGATCCCGAATGCCCGGATCCTGGAAGACGGGGTTATAAGGGTAGGAGCTGCCCAGGCTCTTCCTTTCAGGTGGTTTACGGGCGGTATGGGGGTCTTTCCGGGCCTTGAGTTCAGCGGCAGGCTGACTGAAATGACCAACATACCAGCGCTTAGCGCAGAATATGGCAATTACAAGGACAAGGCGTTTGACATAAAATACCAGGTCCTGCCCGAATCAAAGTGGTTTCCAGCGCTTGCAGTAGGGCTTCAGGATTTTCACGGCACAAAGCTTTTTGAAGCCCAGTACGTGACCTTGAGCAGGCAGGTGTTTCCGTTCGACTTTACCATCGGGCTTGGAACAAAACGACTTAAAGGCCTCAAAATTCCTTTTACGGACAAAGTGGGCCTTTTTGGTGGAGTTGAGCTGTCCCTGAACCCCAGGATAAACCTGATGGCAGAGTATAACCCAATTGACTACGAAAAGGACAAAAGGTCAGCCAGGGGGGTTCCAGAAGGCGCAAAATACCCTGTGGATATCGGCATGCGCGCAAAGATCCTGCCCGGCATCAACATGGGCCTTTCTTACCAGCGCGGCGACACGCTAGGCATTATGCTCCACGTGCAGACAGAACTTGGAAAACCCATACTGCCGCAGAGAGCGAATCCCCCCCCGCAGGTGGAGGTTGATAAAAGGCCTTTTGAAAAACGTGATCTCCGCAAAATGGTTAAGGAAATCTACCGGGCTATTCACGATGAGGGTTTTAGTGATGTAAGTGTGTATACGGACGGAGAGAATCTTATTGCAGAGTTTTCCAATACCAGGTACCTCTCTTATCAAAAAGCAGCCGGAAGGGTGCTCCGCATCCTGCTTCTTCATGCACCCTCCGATGCAAAGAAGCTCACTGCAATTGTAAAACAAAAAGCCCTGCCCATTTTGAAGGTCTCGGTAGCCCCCGATCACTTCAGAAAATACCTGCTTGGCGAAATACCAGAGCAAATTTTCCAGAAGCTGGTGCAAGTCAAGATAACGCGCCGGGAGCCTGATCCCACGAAGCTCAAGGCATTCTTTTCCGGGGACCGCGGTTTTTCTTACAGGCCCGGCATCAAGCCCGAGTTTCAAACCTATCTTAACGACCCTTCAGGATTCTTCAAATTCAGGGTGGGTATGAAGCCCTATGCTGTGGCCGACCTTTGGAAGGGTGCCCAGGGTTATGCACGCTACGACATACCATTTTATTCCAACATACGCTCGAGCAACGTGCCCGTGCCCGGTGCCGTGGCAAGTGATTCATGGAAATACATGGGAAGAAGTTTTTCATTTGACAGGTTGATGATTGACCAGACTCTTCGTCTTTCAAAAAGGGTATTCGGCCGCCTGAGCTTCGGGTACTTTGAAAGCATGTTTGCGGGTGCGGGCGGCGAAGTGCTCGGCTTTTTTGGCGACGGCAACATTGCCCTGGGCCTGGAATCCGATCTTGTCAGGAAAAGGGAACCCAAAACCCAGTTTAACCTGACCGACCTCAGAGCCCATACCCTGCTGGCAAGCGGGTACTACCGGAGCCCGGGGCTTGGCACGACCTTGGAGGTTCAGTACGGGAGATTTCTGGCAGGGGACGTGGGCTGGCTACTGACGCTTAGCAGGGAGTACGATACAGGTGTCATTATCGGCGCCTGGTACAGCAAAACCAGTACGGAAAACCTTACCGAGTATAACAGGGGCTATAATGACAAGGGAGTTTTCTTAAGCCTTCCAGCCAGAATTTTCTTGACCCACGATTCAACCGAGAGATATTATTACGCCCTGCGGCCGTGGACAAGGGATGTGGCTGCAAAAGTATATCACTGGCAGAGTCTCTTTGACATGGCATCGGACCTGATGCCGGCGGTTTTCCGTTCCAGGATAAGTGATCTGAAAAGGTAGCTTCATCCTTTTCCTGAGGGCATTTTAAGGTTTTTCGCACCAGGAATTCAGGTATTTTTTTGTTGACAAAGAGCCTTGATTGCAGTAAACACTCTCCTTGGTGCATTATTATCCCCCTTAATAGCTTTCACAACAAACCACAATTTAGTTTGTAGAAAAGAAAACAGAATCAAATAGTAACCTTTTAGCCAACCCAAAAATCAGGAGGAAAAAGAATGGAAAGAAGGAAAAGGCTTGGTAGAAAGGGAAAGATAGGCGTTCTTTTGTTGGTAATGGCATTTTTCTTGGTACCTTTTTCCCCTGTTAGTGTTCTTGCACAGGAAAAAGTAGCCCAGGCAGGTGCTGCTGCGGGCGGGGCAAGTGCGGCCGCAGCCGGGGGTGCTGCAGGGGCTGGAGCTGCTGCCGGAATCAGCACCATGACAATCGTGGGTATCACTGCGGCAGCCGCTGGGCTTGCTGCTATCCTGGCATCAGGCGCTTCGGGAGAGAGTTCAAAGGTTACCACCACTCACCATTGATCAGTACCCGCACTTTTTGGGGGGTCCTGGCCGGTTGAGCCCGGGCCCCACAATTATTTTTGCCCTCCATGAGCATGCGACTGCTCTCAATTGCCCTGAATCCCTTCCCCTCTTTTTTTCTAGAACTGTGAGCCGAATTCTGCTACAAGACTGCATGGGATCGGACAGCAATGTTTTCAATACTCAACGAGTTTGGTTTTCAAGGACTGAGAAAATTTTAGTTAGCCTCTTATACTTGAGAAAGGTGGGGGTATGAAGATTCGCATCTCAGTTACTTGCTTCATTGCTTTTTTAATGCTCTTTTCTCTATTCTCACTTTCACCCCGGGGCCTTCTTGCTCAAGAGACCGGGGAAACTTCGGCTTTTACCAGGATCAAACAGCAATTTTCCGGCCTCAGCACGGAAGAGAAGGTGAGGAAATTCGGGGGCCTGAGCCCTGAAGAAAAAACCAGGCTCTTTAATGCCCTTACAGACAGGGAAAAGGTGCTTATATTTCAGAACCTGAGTACCGAGGACAGGCAGAAAATCTTTAGCGAGCTTAGCGACGATCAAAAAGAAGAGCTTTTCAAAAGCATAGGCACAATGGATCAGGAAAAGCTTTTCAAGGCATTGAGCGAGGTGGACAAGCGGAAAATGCTTCAAACCATGAGCGAGGCTGAGCAGGAAGAATGGCTGGCTAAGTTCCCTGAGCTGGAGCCCGAAAAGGTTCCTCCTCCCATAAAGCCCCCTGCTGCAAGGCCGCGCCCGGCTGCGGAAGCCCCTTCCAGCATAGAAAAGATCATGTCAGGACAGTTTCCGACCGACATCTCCCGTAACCTCAAACAATTCGGCTATGATTTTTTTAACAAGCAGGTTTCGACCTTTGCTCCACTGACCAACGTGCCCGTAGGTCCTGACTATGTAATTGGCCCGGGCGATAACTTCACCATCCACCTGTGGGGAAAAGCCGAGGAGACATACAACGTCTCGGTAAACAGGGATGGGTGCATCTACGTGCCCCGGGTCGGAACGCTCAACGTGAGCGGGCTCACTTTTTCAGAGCTTAGGCGCTACCTTATGCGCAAGTTCAAGGAGTATTACCCTGCCTTTGAAATGAGCCTCACCATGGGCAGGCTTCGAACCATACAGGTTTTCATCGTGGGCGAGGCAAGGACTCCGGGCACTTACTCTCTTAGTTCCCTTTCAACCATTATAACGGCCCTGTTTGAAGCCGGGGGCCCCACGAAGAACGGCTCCCTGAGGGACATAAGGCTTTTCAGGAACGGGAAGGTTATAAAAGACCTGGATCTTTACGAGTTTTTCATAAAAGGGTTCAAGGGTAACGATGTTCGCCTCCAGTCGGGAGATACGATTTTCATTCCCGTGCTCGGCCCTGTGGTGGGAATTGCGGGTTGCGTTAGAAGACCTGCTATTTACGAGATGAAGGGCTCCCAGACCATAGCCGAGATGATAGCAGCAGCAGGCGGAGTGCTTCCACTCGGCTACCTCCAGAACGTAGTGGTAGAGCGTATTACAGGCCATGAGCGAAGGGTGATAAGGAGCTTCAACCTTGATCCATCTTACAGCAAAAGAAACGAAAACATGAAAATCCGCCTCAAGGATGGAGACGTTGTTAAAATTTATCCGATCTACAAAAAGCTCCGCCAGGTTGTGTACCTGGAGGGGCACGTCAAGTACCCAAGGGAGTACGAGCTCAAACCGGGAATGAGGCTCCGCGATATAATCCCCGGATACGATGCCCTGCTTCCTGAGCCTTACAGGCCCCAGGCGGAAATCGTGCGCCTTGTGCCCCCCGACCTCCATCCTGAGATCATCGGGTTTAACCTGGGCCGCCTGCTTGCCGGAGATGAAAGCCAGAATTTGCCCCTTCAGGACCTTGACCGCGTTATCGTTTACAATGCCTGGGAAAAGCAGGAAAAACCCCTTGTAACGATTAAAGGGTCGGTCCGAAATCCGGGCACTTACCGCCTTTACAGAGGGATGACCGTAAAAGACCTTATATTTGAAGCGGGAAACCTCACTGACAGGGCTTATAAGGAAAAGGCCTCCCTGACAAGAGTCGTAACAAGTGAGAAAGGGACAGACATAGTCAAGCTCACCTTTTCACCCGCAAGGGCCATGAAGGGAATGCCAAGCGATAACCTGCTGCTGCAAAAGGATGATATTATCCACATACGGGAAATTCCCCAGTATGCCCAGGCCCTTGAGAGGAAGGCGTACCTGGAAGGGGAGTTCAGGTTCCCTGGCGAGTATACCTTTTCACAGGGAGAGCGCCTCAGCTCGCTTATAGAGCGTGCCGGCGGCTTGACTGAAGATGCCTATCCTTTTGGCGCAATATTTGAACGCGAATCAGTCAAGAAAGTGCAGGATCAGCAACTGAAGAAGTACAGGGAAAAGCTTGAGCAGGATATCCTGACCATGACAGCGCAGGCAGCGGAAACTGCCATGAGCAAAGAAGAGGCAGGGATTTTGCAGGAGAGCCTTGCTGCCAAAAAAGAACTCTTGAAAAAGCTTGAAGCAGCAAGATCCACCGGCCGCATGGTCATCAACCTTCCGGAAGTTTTGGCCCTTCCCTCGTCGGAATACAATTTCGAGCTGAGGCCCGGGGATCGCCTGGTAGTGAAAAAGAAACCCGATAGCGTGAACGTTCTGGGCGAGGTTTACAATCCGACAGCCCTTCTTTATGAAAAAGGGAAAAGTGTCGGGTATTACCTGCGCCAGGTGGGCGGTCCCACGGAGAACGCGGAAAAGGACCAGATCTATGTTGTAAAAGCTAACGGCGCGGTAATCAGCAAGGCACAGAGCGGGTTTTTTGGTCTTGCAACATGGGATTCCCAGAATTACAGGTGGACACTGGGGAAATTTTATTCCATGGAGCTTGACGCCGGCGATACGATCATTGTGCCTAAGAAGGTGGTTAAATATCCGTGGCTCAGGGTCACGAAGGATATAACCAGCATTCTTTACCAGATCGCAGTGACGGCAGGCGTGGTCATTGCCGCTTACTAAGATGGTCGGTTGCTCGTAACTTGTCACTTGCTTGCCCCGTGAAATTTACGAAGTCAGAGCGGAGCGTATTTCACAGGGGTAACTCGTATCCTGTAACTGCTTTATTGATATGAAACAATTTATTTCTATTTTATTCTTGCTTTCTTTTGCCTTGCTTTCCTGCAAGCAGGAGTTGCCTGAGCCCCCTGAGTACACCATTACCTGCTATGCAGCGGTCTACGCCAAGGGCATATTTAAAACCGACAATGGCGGCAAAAGCTGGTACTCCATTGATCGGGACCAGGTAGACCTTTATGCTTATTTTAAGCGAATATATCCGGATCCGCTTGACAGGGACTCCCTTCTTGTTACAACAACAGGCGCCGGGCTCTTCAGGCTGGACTTGAAGAAAAAAACCCTGGAAAATAATCCCCTGTTCGAGGAATATAGCCTGAGCGCCGTTGTTTCCAGGGTTTCCAGCACAAGCACAGAGAAAAAATGGGATATGTTCGTTGCTACCCATGGTCATGGAATCTTTTTGTGCCGAAATGGTTTGGGACACTGTAGCGAATATAACAGGGGTCTCATATACCGTGATGTCAATACGCTCCTTTCTTGCGGCAAGAACCTTTATGCAGGAACAGTAAAGGACCTTTTCAAATGGGACGAGGACTCCGGCCAATGGATTACTGCCTCAAAAGGCATTCGCAACAAGAACATACTCTGCATTGCAGGTGATGAAAAAACAGGCGTGCTTTTTGCAGGCGCAGGCGCCTATCAAGGCAAAAGAGGGTTTTTCGAAAAAATACCCTGCCTTTATAAAAGCACTGACCAGGGTCTTACATGGGTGCCTTCTTTCACGGGAATCCCGGATTCGGCCCGTATTTATGCGATTGCCATAAACCCTGAAAGCCCCGGGAGGATTTACGCTGGCACCTCCAAAGGAATTTACAGGTCAACAAACGGGGGGGATGAGTGGGTCAAGATGGAGCAGGGGCTACCGGGAAAGGTAAAAGTTTTTGACATCCGGATAGCAAGGATGCCTGACGGCAAAGACGTTGTCTATGCTGCAACCTCTGAGGGGGTGTTCATGACAGTTGATGACGATGTAACCAGGTGGGCCGGCAGGAATTACGGCCTTGAACCAAGCGCTGTCACCAGCCTCCTCCCAGGGGACGCTCTTAACTTATTAACTTACGGAAAACCCGTGACAAGAAGAGCGGAGAGGGGTATTAGACAGACCAAATGAACCAGACAGACCAGACAGACCGCTATTACGAAGAGGATGAAATCCGGCTTATTGACTACGTGTATCCCATTTATAGGCACCGAAAATTCCTTGTCCTCTTTTGCCTGGTTGTAGTCATACTTGTGGGCCTATATACCTTCAGAATGCCGAAAGTTTATGAAGCGAAGGGCGTCATTCTTCCTGAAACCAAGCAGGCTGGTCCCAGCGAACAGCTTAAGGCTGCTTTTTTGGAACAATTCGGCATGGCAGGGCTTGTAGGCGGGGCAGGAACCCCTGCCGAGACTTTTGAAGCTGTTTTGAAAAGCAAAGAGCTGACGGAAACCGTGCTTCGCAGGTACAACTACTTTCACCTTATCACCCCTCCCACTTACAAGGGCAGGGAAACGGCGATCAAGGGGTTCATGAGCACGGTAAAGGTGGCGAAGCAGAGAAAAGAGCCTACGTTAGTTGTTACCGTACAGTCAGATTCGCCGACATTTGCCGCCGATATGGCAAACACCTTCATAATAGAGCTTGATAAGTACAACCGCGAAAACAGCCTGACTTCCACCAAGCGGCTGCGAAAATACCTTGAAAAGAGGCTGGAAACTGCAAACCGGGAACTCCGAGACGTTCAGCGCGAACTCAGGGAATTTCAGGAAAAACACAGGGCTATCTCCATTTCGGAGCAAGCCACGGCAACCCTGAAGGTTTTATCTGAAATGGAAGCGCAAAGGGTGGCGCTTGAGGTGGAAAAGGCGGCAAAAGAAAAATTTTACAAGGGCCCCCACATTGAAATCGAACAGATAAATGCCCAGATGGAAGCGCTTCAAAAAAACATTGACCGGCTGACGTATTCCAGGGAGCCACAGGTTCCGGTGGAGAGGGAAAAAGGCAGGGTGGAATTTTACATTCCCCTTACCCAGATACCCGCGCTCAGCTTTGACGAAAGCAGGCTGTTGCTGAAGGTCAAGGTGAAAACAAAGGTGGTTTCAATGCTCGCCACCCAGCTCGAACAGGCACGGCTGGAGGAAACAAAAGACATGCCCACCATCAATGTGCTCGACTGGGCCATGGCGCCTGAAAGGCCTATAAAGCCGAAGCTGAGGCTGAACCTCATTTTGGGCTTCGTGGTAGCTCTTTTTGTCGGGATCTTTCTGATCTTTTTTCTGGAGTATCTGCGGCGAATGGATGAAGACCCTGACACTTCCCCCAAGTGGCGTGAAATCAAGCAGGGCCTCTTCAAATGGAAAAACCCGGGGGGACGCTCTTAACTTGTTAACTTACGAGTGACGAGAGACAAGTGACCAACGACCGATGACCAATGACCGATGACAACACAGACGAGATGATTCACCTCCTTGTAACAGGCGGTGCCGGATTCATTGGCACAAACTTTATTAGGCACGCACTTTCATTGCGACCCGACTGGTTTATCACCAATCTTGATGCACTCACCTACGCAGGCAACAGCGCTAACTTTAACGACCTGCCTCAAGCGCTCGCCTCCAGGCACAAGTTTATCCATGGCGACATAAGGGATGCATCCCTCCTGGACCAGCTTTTCTCAGAACACGAGATAAGCGCCGTGGTACACTTTGCAGCAGAATCCCACGTTGACAGGTCTATCCTGGGACCTGAAGCTTTTGTGGAGACAAATATCACTGGAACATTCAGGCTCCTTGAAGCGAGCTTGAAGGCCTGGAGAGTGAGGGGAAAACCGGAGGGATTCCGCTTCCTGCACGTGTCCACGGACGAGGTTTACGGTAGCCTGGGGCCCCAGGGTTATTTCACTGAGCAAACTCCCTATGAGCCTTCCAGCCCTTACTCGGCTTCCAAGGCAGCCTCGGACCACTTCGTAAAAGCATATTTTCGCACTTACGGCCTGCCCGGGATCGTGACAAACAGTTCCAATAATTTCGGGCCCTACCAGTTTCCTGAAAAGCTCATCCCGCTGATGATCCTGAACATTGTGGAGCAGAAGCCCTTGCCTGTCTACGGCGATGGCAAAAATGTTCGTGACTGGCTCTACGTGCTCGATCATTGCAGCGCTCTCATCAAGGTACTGGAGGAGGGAAGACCCGGGGAGACATATAACATCGGAGGGGGCGCTGAAAGGCAAAACATTGATATTGTTCACCTCTTGTGCGATTTGCTGGATTCCCGGCTTGGCCGCTCAGGGGAGCAATCGAGCCAGAGGCTTGTGACTTTTGTGCCCGACCGCCCTGGTCACGACAGGCGCTATGCAATCGATTGCACCAAGATAAAGCGCGAGCTGGGGTGGGAGCCTGAACACCGATTTGATCAAGCTCTTGAGGCAACGGTGGAATGGTACCTGGATCACATGCAGTGGGTGGAGTCCATCAGAAGCGGCGAATACCGCAAATGGATCGAGCGCCAGTACGGGATAAAAGAGGAAGTGGGCAACTGAGAATGAAAGGCATAATCCTCGCGGGCGGGTCAGGCACCCGCCTTCATCCCATAACAAGGGTTGTCAGCAAGCAGCTTTTGCCCGTTTACGACAAGCCCATGATCTACTATCCCCTCTCAGTTCTCATGCTTGCCGGGCTGCGCGAGATCCTCATTATCTCTACCCCCCATGACCTCCCCCGCTTCAAGGAATTGCTCGGGGACGGATCGCAGTGGGGCCTGTCCTTTTCATACAGCGAGCAACCAAGACCTGAAGGGCTGGCACAGGCCTTTATCATCGGCCGCGACTTTATCAAGGATGACACTGTTTGCATGATTCTCGGGGACAACATTTTCTACGGGCACGGTCTTCCTGAAAAGCTAAGGAAGGCGGCATCTCTCAAGGAGGGGGGGACAGTATTCGGTTATTGGGTCAGGGATCCAGAGCGGTACGGCGTTGTCAGCTTTGACAGGGATGGAAAAGCCCTTGATATCGAGGAAAAGCCCTCTGCGCCCAAGTCAAACTGGGCAATAACAGGTCTTTACTTTTACGACAACAGGGTCGTGGAGATCGCTGAAGGACTGAGGCCTTCAGCAAGGGGGGAGCTTGAGATCACCGACGTAAATCGCGCCTATCTCGAAATGGGGGCCCTTCACGTGGAAAAACTGGGCCGAGGCATTGCATGGCTAGATACAGGCACCCATGAGAGCCTGATGCAGGCAGGTGATTTCATAAGGGTAATAGAGGAAAGGCAGGGATTGAAGGTCGCATGCGTGGAGGAGATCGCCTACCGCCTGGGCTATATTGATTCATCGGAGCTGGAGCACCTGGCGCGACCTCTCATGAAAAATGGTTATGGCCAGTACCTCATGCGCCTCCTGGAGAGGCCTCCCGGGGGATAAGTGACAAGTGACAAGCGACAAGAAACCAGCTACGAGCGCCAAAAGCTGGCGACGAGAGACGAGATGAGAGTGACTCCTTCCTCAATTCCCGAGGTTCTTATCATAGAACCCGATGTTTTTAGAGATAACCGGGGCTTTTTCACGGAGACGTACCACGAAGAAAGGTACGGGCGCTTTGGTATCACTTCTCGCTTTGTGCAGGATAACCTCTCCTTTTCTGTGCGCGGAACCCTGAGGGGACTTCACTACCAGTATCCCAGAGCGCAGGCAAAGCTTATTAGCGTGCTCCAGGGGGAAGTTCTTGACGTGGCCGTGGACATAAGAAAGGGATCGCCGAGCTTCGGCAAATGGACCGGCATAGAGCTAAGCGCTGAGAGTATGCGCCAGGCCTATATTCCCGAAGGATTTGCGCACGGCTTTTGCGTTTTGAGCGAAACTGCCGTTATACTTTACAAGTGTACTGATTTTTACGCTCCCCAAAACGAAAGAGGGCTTCTGTGGTGTGATCCGGACCTTGGTATCGAGTGGCCTGTCAGAGATCCGATCCTATCTGGAAAAGACGGCAATTACCCGTGCCTCAAGGATATTCCCCCGCAGCACCTCCCCGTAGCCAAGGAGGATGAATCATGAAAAAGTGGATTTTTCTCGGCTTGCTGGCACTTCTGGTGGCAACCCCTGGGCTTTGTGTTGACACCATAAAACTCCCATGTGAAGTAATGGAGGTATCCCCGGCCTTTAAGACCAGCTCGCCAAAGATCCGGGACGTACGTTATGTGTTGCTCCATCACGCAAATAGTGCCGACAGGGTAACCCTTTCAAAATGGCTCAAGGACCGAAGCGGCACAGAGGTGACATTCATTGCCGGCCACAGGCAATACAGGGGAGTGCTCTTTCGGCTTGCCCACTGTTTCGGCAGGGGGCTTCTTGTTTACGCAGCAGACGTAAAGCTTGCACCCAGGGACATAATTAATGTAGTGCTGCCACTTTCCCCTTGACATCTGATCCCAATACAGTTAAACGTTCACGACATGAACAATCTTTACGAGCAGGAAATACGCTATCGCCTGCTCAAAATCCTGAGCAAGGACTCCTCCCTCACCCAGAGGGAGATGTCAAGGCGAATGGGCATAAGCCTTGGTAAGCTCAATTACTGCCTCACCGAGCTGGCCAGGAAGGGGTTTGTGAAAGTTCACCGCTTTAAAGATTCCGCTAAAAAGCCCAGGTACATCTATCTCCTGACGCCCAGGGGAGCGGAAGAGAAAGCCAGGGTAACGCTGAGCTTCTTGCGCAGAAAAATAAAGGAGTACGAGGAGATAAAGACGCAGATCAAGGAACTTAGCGGCGAGATTGAAGGAAGGGAGGGAGAGCATATCGGTCCAGAGGAAGTGCTGGAGGCAGTAGATGTGATAACCTGAGTATTATTGAGCCTCTGTTGTTAACTGCAACCAAGGTGTCTATTTTCCACAAAAAACCCTGCAATATAAATCGGTTACGCGGCCCGTCGCCATGTAACCGAAGGGGCGGAGCTGTGACTCTGAATCCGACTTAGGCCACGATGCTTCATCCTGAACAAAAGCTCAGGATTGCAGGAGACCTCCACCGGTTTGCCCGAGAACTAAAAGCAGCGGGTCTGAGGGCTCAGCACCCAAACTGGCCGGAAGACAAGATCGTGAAGCAGGTTAAGGAAACCTTTCTTTATGCCCGGACCTAGCCTGATACAGGTGTTCATAACGCGTTTAAACAAAGTGGAGATACCCTAAGTGGTCACAGGAGCAGTGGTTTCAATAATATGCCGTGAGCCCCGTTTGACACATGACCTGGATTTGGTGACCATAAACTTTTGCGCTCCAGCGAGTTCTATTGGCCGCCCCCGGATGTTCTGAAAATCGAAATGTAATAAATGTAAGTCTGACCCTTAAATAAAACTTAAAATGGAAGGATAAATACCATGAATGATTCGACTGAAGCTAGACAGGTTACCATGGCTAACACAAAAAAGGAGATGCTGGAAGCCTACCAGGCCATTAAAACTCAGCTCCAGATGCGGGAAAAAGAGCTTATCGATGCACAGAAAGCTAGAAAGCAGATGGAAGAGCAGTTGGCTGCTGCCACTGCTGAGGCCGAAGCTTCCCAAGACCCTCTACAGCGGCTGCACGAGCTAAGAGGCACTTTTAGTAAAGAGCTGGCAGACTTGGCAGATCGATTCGAAAAGGAAATCGATACCTATCGCAAAATCCAGTCTGCGGTCAAAGCTAAGCAGGAAGAGCTCAAGACCATCTACGAGGTGGAGACGGCTGCCTCTGACTTGGCCGCCCTGATCGAAGCCCAACAGGCTAAAAGGCAGGAGTTTGAGCGGGAGATGGAAAGCAAGCGCACCACTTTTGAAGAAGAGATGCGGGAAGCCAGGGCCAAATGGGAGAAAGAAAAAGCGCAAAGAGAGGAAGAAGAGAAAGAACGTGAAGATCTGTTCAAAAAACAACGACAAAGGGCGAAAGAAGAATTTGAATATGCTTTTGCTCGTGAAAAAGAACAGCGCAAGAACTCCCTTGAAGACGAGCTGCGAGCCATAGAGAAAGAAATTGAACAGAAGCGGAAGGATTTTGAACAAGAATTTCAACAACGAAAAGGAGAGCTAGACTCCCGTGAAGAAGCGATTACTAAACAGGAACAGGAGATAGCCACGCTTCGAGAAGAAGTGGAGACATTCCCCGACAAAATTGCAACCAAAGTGAAGGAGGCTGTAGATGCCAATACAGAAAGACTGACCAGCGACTTTCAGAAGGCCCGGGCACTTTTGGAGGCAAAGTTTGAAGGGGAAAAGAACGTGCTTATCAGTAAAATCGAATCTCTAGAGAAACTTGTCGAGACACAGGCGGCACAAATTACGGAACTTTCCCGAAAACATGAAAAGGCATATGAAAAAGTACAGGATATCGCCAACCGTGCTGTTGCCGCTGCTAAAAGAGAGGTGATCTCCGTTCCAGTAACATCCCCCGCCAGCCAGGGCCAGGAAGAAAACCATTGAGATCATGTTCCCAGGGAAACTCAAGCTGCCTTACAGATCGAGAAACTCGAAGAGTTTTGCGTAACCCTGCCAACGTTCTCGTTGCAAAGACACCAGACAGACCAGATAAACCAGACCAACGAAACAAACCAAATATCCCTCCGTGTCCCCGATCGCCCTGTGGAATCCACTGGTGTGACAGCGTAGCGTATTCCACTGGGGCGCTCTCGAGTGAGCTAAATGTAATAAATGTAAGTCTGACCCTATAGGTGGACCAAATGAATGAACGCAATTCAAACAACCTAACCTGGCACGACGGCTACATCACCCGTGAGGACCGGGAAAGACTCCACGCCCATAAAGGCGCGGTAGTGTGGTTCACCGGCCTATCAGCTTCGGGCAAGTCCACCATTGCACAGCATCTGGAGAAGATGCTTTACAAGCGCGGATGCTCGACCTACGTCTTTGACGGCGACAACGTCCGTCACGGCCTTTGCTCCGACCTGGGGTTCACCCCGGAGGATCGCACCGAGAACATTCGCCGGATCGGCGAGATGGTCAAGCTTTTTGTGGATGCAGGGATCATAGCCCTGACTGCCTTTATCTCTCCGTATAAGAGTGACAGGGAACGAATCAGGGCGCTCGTAGGAGCAGATCGCTTCTTTGAGGTCCATGTGGACTGTCCCGTGGAAGTCTGCGCCTCTCGCGACACCAAAGGCATTTATGAAAAGGCAAAAGCTGGAACTATTAAGGAGTTTACCGGCATCTCTGCTCCCTATGAGCCACCGCAAAATGCTGACCTCGTCATCCACTCTGACCGGGAAGACGCTGTTAGCGCTGCTAAACAGGTATTAGCGTTGATCGAGGAAAAGGGAATCATTGTGGAAAGGTGTCAGGTCTCAACAATTGACAGTCTGGTTTGAGGATGGTAGTAAAAGTGCTTACGAAGAAAAAAACCAGAAAGGGCAGAGAGAATGGGGAGACCGTTACGAATCCAGTACCCAGGAGCCTTGTACCATGTCACCTCAAGAGGCAATGAACGGAAAGCGATATTTTCGAGCAAGCGAGATCGGGAGCAGTTCCT
>JAFDEF010000100.1 GCA_019310485.1 Deltaproteobacteria bacterium
TGCCGACCCGGTGCACAAAATCTCCATTATTCCGCGGGGAATAGCGGCCCTCGGCTATACCCAACAACAACCCACTGAGGACCGCTACCTGATGACCCGCTCGGAGCTGCTGGACCGGCTGGCCGTCCTTTTGGGAGGCAGGGTCGCAGAGGAGCTGGTTTTCGAAGAAACCTCGACGGGTGCCCAGAACGACCTGCAGCGAGCCACAGAGATTGCCCGGTCCATGGTTACAGAGTACGGCATGAGCGATCGCCTGGGCCTGGTGAGCTATGAGCGCCCCCGTCAGCCTATTTTCCTCCCGGAAAATTTTGCTCCGGCTAAAGCCTACAGTGAAGAAAAAGCAGCCCAGATTGACGAGGAGATCAGCCGGTTCGTCGAGGAAGCCCATCAGAGGGTGCGAAAAATCCTCCTGGAGCGGCGTAACGTTCTGGATGATTTGGCCCATCTCCTCTCGCAGAAGGAAAGTGTACAGGGAGAGGAACTCAGAAAAATGTTGTCCGAATCTACGCCTGGAATGGTAACTTCACCGCCCGGGCAGCCATCCTGAAAATACAAAAGCAAACCCCTATCCAGGCTTGGTGATATCTAATCTTCCGGAATCCTGGGGAGGGGTTGTCGCATACGCTTAATGCGACTGCGCAAGCGCTTTTCATCAAGACGGCGTCTTTTGGATTGGACTGTGGGTTTTGTGCTCCGGCGGTATTTGGGTTTGACAGCCGCCCTGCGAATCAACGCAGCAAGCCGTTCTCTTGCATCCTGGCGGTTTCGTTCCTGGGTACGGAACCGCCGTGCTTCAATAAGGAGGACCCCTTCTTCAGTGACGCGTTTCCCGGCCAGGCGGAGGAGACGCTCGCGCACATCATCAGGCAGAGAGGGGGAGCGGGCCACATCAAAGCGAAGCTGGACGGCCGTGGCGACTTTATTGATATTCTGCCCACCCGGTCCTGAGGCGCGGACAAAAGTCTCGCTGATTTCACGTTCATCAATCTCAATAGACGGCGTAACTCTAATCATGGTTTTGCATGCCTGGCCTGACGCTTAGACGAACTCTTTTTCCTTGAACAGATCAGTTAGTCAAGGAAGGTCTTGATCAAAATCAGCTGGAGCTTCACATTTAACTCGGTTGCACTTTTTAGGTGCACAGGATGAGTAAGTGATCCGACAAATAAGAAGCCAGCCTTACAAAAGAGAAGATACAGAAAAGCATGCTCAAAGCAAAGAGAATTCTGCCCGGTTCCCATCGACTCGGGGAACTTGTTCCATCCCAAGGTTTCGCAAAGGAGAGCAAGTTCACAGGTCTCTTTCTGCTCGAAAGCGGGAAGGCCTCTGGTCCTACAAGAGTTTTGGATTCACATCAGAAAGGGGAAAGGATCTTTTTGTAATCTTTTATTGGTAGGATAACCGCAGTGGTGTTTCCTTTCTTATCCACTATGTATTGTTCGTTGGCAGGGGGAGCCATGAGACAATTCTCCTTGTTGATGGGTTCTGAAATGGATATTCCCCCCTCAAAAGGGGGGTATAGATAAGAATATCTTTACTTTGCCTGGAAATCAACGAGAATCCTTGAAATTAAGCTTTCCTTCGAAAAGCATACATGTTAATATATTTTAAATATGTGATTTTGCTTAATATACTAAACAGCAAGCAAGGGTGCAATTATGGATTCAATCAAGATCATTTCAACCGTTGAAGAAGATGGAAAGCTTCGCATCCCCCCGGAATTGAAGCTTGAAAAGGGAAAGGTGCAAGTTGTAATTACGCCTCTTAAGGATACAAAAGAGAGGGAAATCCCTCTTTTCCATTCTGACCACTCATGCGGCAAACTAATTGTTGGCTCTCTTAGGAGAGAGAACATCTATGATGTGGAAGATAGCTCCCTCTTGACAAGGGCCGATAAGAAAGTAGTGGTGCGGTAGATCGACTGCTTTACAATGGTTAAAAGATGGATATCCAAATTGACCCACACACTCTAGAAAGAGCTGAGGAACGCGGTACTAATGAAGAAGAGATAAAGGAGGTTATTGAGACAGGTACTGAGATACCTGCCAAACACAGACGATTTGGGAAAGCAAAGGTATATAAATTCAAGCAGGAACGCCACGGGAAATATTATGAACAGAAACGAGTTGAAGTGTTTTATATAATTGAAGAAAATTTAATAATAACGGTAACCGTATATGTATTTTACGGTAAATGGGAGCTCTAAAATGCACGTTTCTTACAACGATAGAACGGATCTTCTCTATATCCGGTTAGACGATAAAAAGCAGGATGTGATCAACAGGCGAGTATCGGATGATGTTGTGCTGGATATTGGTGAAGGGAATAAAATTATCGGCATCGAAATCCTCGACGCTTCCATGCATGTTACTCTGGATCGCCTATTGCCTGTTAAATATAAAGTTTCAAAGGCAGCTGTTTAGAAATCATTTGACCATCCTTAACATCAGTCCAGTAACTTCCCTGCGTTGATTTTGCTATTTTGAAGCTCACGACCTCGTCTGACAGGTATGGTATATTGGGTTACATACCACAGAGGAGGTCGTGAGTTTCAAAGACCTAGCCTACCTAATCACAGCCATATCAAATCGATATGCGGATCTAGAAATCTTCAATAGATTCTTATAGACCTCTAAAGCTAGGACTGAATCTTCTAAGGCATCATGTGCGGCAGAGCGAGACAACTTAAAATACCTTGTACAGTCCTCTAGTGATCTTACATCTGGGTCAATTATCTGTAGCCTCCTTAGAAACCCACATATGCTTTGTATATCAATATGCCTATAACTGATTTTATCGAAAAGATCGGTAGTGTAATATTTTTTGTGTGAATTCTGAAGGGGGTAGAAAAAAAGGCGCTTTTCCATTATAGGGTTTTGAGCCAAAAAACTCTAAAGAAAGGAGAAGCGCCCATGAAACTG
>JAFDEF010000066.1 GCA_019310485.1 Deltaproteobacteria bacterium
GCGATCCTTTTTCATTGCGGTGGGCTTGACCTATATGCACGAGTTCCAACACAACCTGGCTCATTAGTCCATACCACTATATCTTGTATGACCCACGGAAAACTGTGAAGGACCTTTTATTTTGGTATACATTTCGACTAAATCGACAAGGCAAAAGCTAACTTATGGAACCTGAGCTAGTCCTGATAAATCCCTGGATACATGATTTTGCGGCTTACGACCTCTGGTCCAAGCCTCTGGGCCTGCTTTACCTGGCAGCGTATCTGCGCGATTCAGGGTTCAAGGTTCACCTTATTGATTGCCTTGACATTCACCATCCGGAAATGATGAAAACCCCGGGCTTCCTCCAGCCCACGCGCCGCAAGTACGGCACCGGCAAATTCTGGCGACAAGAAGTGGTGAAACCTCCAGGCCTTGAACATATCCCGAGGCCGTATAGCAGGTACGGAATTAGCCCAAAGCTTTTCTTGAAAGAGCTGCAAAAAGTAAAGAACCCTTCTGCGATCCTCATTACCTCAATGATGACATACTGGTATCCGGGTGTCAAAGAAGCCATAGCCCTTTGCAGAAAGGCCCATCCTCGAGTGCCTGTCATTTTGGGGGGTCTTTACGCCAAGCTTTGCGAACATCATGCGCTTCGTTTTTCAGGTGCGGATAAAATCATCACCCAGGGTGGCATGCAAGCAATAAAGGTGGCTGTCGAAATGCTGGACTATTCTGGAACAAAAAAGGCAAAGGCCTTAACCTCACTGGATGATTTGCCTTTTCCGGCATTTGACCTGCTTCGTGCCATTGACTACGTGTGCATTCTAACATCCATGGGCTGCCCGTATCGCTGTAAGTATTGTGCGAGCCCACTTATCAATCCCAGATTCTTGCGGCGGGACCCTGCTCATATTATGGAAGAAGTCATTTACTGGCATAAAGATTATAAAATCAGAGACTTTGCCTTTTATGACGATGCACTGCTGGTTGATTCTGAAAACCATATCTGCATTTTTCTGGAAAAACTTGTAAAGCTAAACCTGGGCCTGAGGTTTCATACACCTAATGCCCTGCATGTAAAGGAGATCACGCCTGATGTGGCATACCTGATTAACAAAGCAGGATTTAGAACTATCAGGCTGGGGCTGGAAACATCCGATCCCGGAATGCATCGTGAGCTGGACATGAAAATCAATGAAGGCGAGTTTGAAAGGGCGGTTAGGAATCTTCAAAACGCGGGTTTTCCCAAAAACGAAATCGGAGCTTATATTCTTGCGGGCCTGCCCGGTCAGTCCTGCGAATCTGTACTGGATACAATTGAATTTGCCGCAAAAGTAGGAGCAATGCCCTATCTTGCCGAATACTCGCCAATTCCCCATACCCCTCTCTGGGAAAATGCTGTCGCGCAATCAGAGTACGATATTTCCGCTGAGCCTTTATTTCATAACAATACCCTTTTGCCATGTTGGCCAGCCCAGAAAAGGGCCTTTTTCCCTAAGCTCAAGCAACGGGCCCGCGAACTGAGAAAAGAGATGTCTATACGGTAGCATTCCTGTTAATCAAGCTTGCCACATAGCCGGCTCCAAACCCGTTATCAATATTTACCACGCTCACACCTGCAGCGCACGAGTTCAGCATTCCCAACAAAGCAGCAATACCCTGAAAGCTGGCCCCATAACCAATACTTGAGGGCACCGCTATTACGGGCTTGTCTACTAACCCGCCAACAACACTTGGAAGAGCACCTTCCATGCCCGCTACCACAATAATCACCGAGGCTCTGGTAAGTTGCTCCCTGTAGCTCAGCAATCTGTGGAGTCCAGACACACCCAGATCATAAATCCTTTCAACTTCATTGCCCATAAACCGGGCCGTAATAGCTGCCTCTTCTGCTACGGGGATATCAGAGGTACCTGCACTTATCACAAGGATCGTCCCCCTGCCCTGTATTTTCACCGGATGCCTTTCAAGTGTGAGTACTCTAGCCTTGGGGTAGTAGGTGCTATCAGGGTACTTTGCCCGAATTTCCTCGGACTTTTCCTGAGAAAGTCGTGTGACCATAATGTTTTCGCCCTTTGCAGCCATTCTTCCCATTATGGCCAAAATATCGGCAACCTCCTTGCCCTCACCAAAGATCACCTCGGAGAGCCCTCTTCGAAGGCTTCGATGGTGGTCTATGCGGGCGATCTCAATGTCCTCGAACGGCAAATCCTTAAGCCTCTGAAGCGCCTCGTCAATTGTTACCTTGCCTTCACTTAAGGCTGTTAAAAGTGCTCTTACACTTTCTTCTTCCAATTCATGGACCTCATTCTGATTCTAGAGACCTTATTTATCCATAAAGCTTTTTCGCAAGCTCGGCCACTCTGCGACCAAGCTTTCTTCCATTTTCTGCTATGCCCTCGTCAGGCTCGCCAACGCAGGCAACCCCGTAGTGACCCGTGGCGGACATAGGGTCACCGACAATTATCATACCATATATAAGAAGCGCCTGGATGATGGACATCATGGTTGTTTCTTTTCCGCCGCTCGCGTCCGCCGAAGTTGCAAAGGCAGCTCCCACCTTTCCTTCCATTCTCTTCCTGGTACCGACAAACTCGTCAAACACTCTTTTTAAGCCCGCGGCCATGACTCCAAAATACACCGGAGAGCCCGCAATAACTCCCTGCGAGGACAAAAAGTCTTCTTCCCTGACCTCGTCCGTATGCTTGAGTAGTGCCTTTGCCCCTTCTATCTCCTCAACTCCTTGAGCTATTACTTGAGCCAGTTTTTTCGTGTTTCCCCCTTTTGAGAAGTAAAGAACCAGGATCTGCATCATAAACCTCCTCAAGTAGATTTTTCGCTCTGATGTCCCCCCTGTTGTTACAGAAAGAGCAGAGCATTTCAGAGCGTTTTCACTCTTTATCTAAAGAAGCTCTTTTTCTTTTAACAGGCTCATTGTTTGTTGACCGATATTTGTAACCTTGCTCAGCGCCCTGGATAACTGAGGAATGGCCTCTCCGGGCACGCCGGATTCCAACATTGCGATGGCTCTGACAATATAAGGCTTAAGAGAATCCCATTCTCCTTGCCCGGCTACTACTTTAGCCAGGTTTATCTCTCTGCTTATCAACCCCATGAGGGAATTGATGATCCTTTGTGCTCCCTTTTTCTCATCCAAAGGCAACCCTTCAAGAAGCTCAAGGCCGGTGGTACTCCATATCAGTCCGGCCTTGATCTTTTCGCTTTGAGAAAAAGCCAGTATGGCTTCATCTGTTCTCACCCTTCACTCCCCTTCCTGCTGCTAGGTTGAGGCCTTTGAAATAGGTACGTTTTTCAACGGCCTTTGATTCTTAAATTCCTGAAAGCCTCTTATTAGCACCCGACTTTGGCTAAGACAAGAAATTTCCAAAACCCCCAGTATCCAATCAACGCATCATCTGCAGCGTTGCCTTCCGCTGTTCTTACTTGCAACACACCCCCGATCCCAGCGGCAACCGGCTCGGAGCAATTAGGCATTTGGCGCTGCTATTAGGTGCTTTTGCCTCAAACCTCGGACCTAACGCCTCGGACTAACATATCCTTCCTCCCCGGTGCCTTGCATCCAGCCTCCTGGTTATGACCATAAAATTCGAAAAAGCGGTTTCCAAGATTCTACTTATTGTTTTTTCGCATAAGAGAATTAACCTCCAGTCTTTCAAGCGACAGCTTCAATACCTGCTTTGCTTTGCCCTTTTCTTCAATGTATTGGGTTATGAACTCTCTCACCTCTTCTTCTTTTCCAAGCCCGCAAACAGGCACAATAGCAGCCACGACTCTTTCATAATGCACGGGGTGAAGCTGCTCGAACCTTGAAATAGAATTCACGTACCATTCCCACATCAATGGTACCGCACCTCTATTACCCGCCATGATTCTTACTGGTACAAACTTGTTCCTTTCCGGCACATTGTCCAGAACATATTGCTGGGCTCTTTCTATAAGACCTTTTTCAGGAAAACAGCCAAGAGCTTCCAGAATATTTATTCTCTCGTGTTCGCTTTGAGAAGATCTGAGCTTTTCATCAAACCACTCGAAAGTCCGTTCATTTCCGTAGAATGCCCCAATCTTCATTATGCTCTTGGTAATGTCGGGCGCTATTTTTTCTCCCTTTAAAAGGGCGCTGAACTTGGCCTCACCAAAATTCTGGGCTTCCTTTGAACCAAACATTGCAGCCATCCACAAAAGCTCATCTCTTAACATGGAGATTGAGCGTTTTTCCTCTGGTTTTGGTTCGCAGCCTATTAATGAAAGGGCATTTTCAAATATCTTCCTCCCTACTGCTTCAATTCTTTCCCCTTTGGTTTCCCCCACTACAAGGTATGCATGATGAAGGTTTGTAGCGATACTCATTAAAGGGAGAAAATCATTCTCCTTTGAGTAGTTATTGAGAAAGGAGAGGTAGTAGTCGAGGCTAATGTCTCCTCGCTTTACAAGGGCATAAAGATCTCTTTGTATTCCCCATCTGTCTTCTGGTGAAAGCGACTTCTGCTTAACCAATCCGGCAAGCTGCTCCAAATTTTCCCTGTCAGCATACTTGACAATGTAAAACCCCCTCGCAGCGTGGTTGATCTTATAGGCGGTTACCCCGGGCTCCAGCTCTATGGCCATGCTTCTTTTTTCAAGGAGCGCTTTCAGGGTCTTTACCCCTCCATTATCGAAAAAAATTCTCACTGAGATAGGTATTCGCCATTTCTGTGCTGATTTCCCCGGCAGATAGGTAAACCTTTCCTGTTTAAGGATCAACTGATTACTGTCTCTCTCAACCTCTACTATTGGAAAGCCCGGTTGCTCTACCCAGCTCTTCATTATGTTGCTGACCGGGGTGTCTGAAGCTTGCCCGAATGCTTCCCATAGATCGTGGCTCGAGGCGCATGCGTATTCGTATTCTTTTAGATATCGCCTTAAACCTTCCTTGAAATTCTCCTCTCCTATGTAGCCTTCTATTGCCCTCAGTAAGCTACCGCCCTTACTGTATATAATAGGGGCTGTGCTTACATTTATAACCACATGCTCACCTCCTGGAATTTCGATCGGGAAATTTTCCCACAGTGCATCTCTATCAAGTGCAGTTTCTGTCTCCGTGTAAAGAAATCTGCCCCATACGTCCCAGTCAGGATAGTAATGGTCAGCGAGACGGTAACCGAAATATGTAGCAAAGCTCTCGTTAAGCCACAGGAACTTCCAGTCTGCAGGTGTAACCAGGTTTCCAAACCATTGATGAATTATCTCGTGCGCAATAACCGTGCAAATCCTTTCCTCACCTGCCCTGGAGGTGGTATCAGGATCATGAAGAACCAGGTTTTCTCTGAAGGTAATGGCTCCCCAGTTCTCCATGGCACCGGCGGCAAAGTCGGCGATAGCTATTAAATCAAGTTTTGGCAGAGGGTATTTTATGCCATAGTATTGTTCACAAAAATCCAGGCACTTTCTCGCAAAATCCAGGCTGAACGTCCCCTGCTTTACTTTTCCCGGCGTGGTTGCCACCCGTAGCAGCGTTTTATTTGTCTTTTCCATGAACTCGAACATGCCGACAGCAAAAAAAAGGAGGTAGGTAGACATTTTTGGAGTTTGCACAAATTTTACTAGTTTTCTCTGCTCATTCAGGTTTTCCTCTTTTAGAACAGGCTGGTTCGATATGGCGACGAGTTCTGCTGGAATTACCAGCTCCAGATCGAAAGTAGCTTTTCGGGACGGGTGGTCGAAGCAGGGAAATGCTCTCCTAGCATCACTTTCCTGAAACTGCGTTACTGCAATGTAGCTCTCTTTTCTACCGAGCACATACTTGCTTTTGTAAAACCCTGCCATGTTATCGCTGATCTCGCCTGCATAGTCGATCAAAACCGAAACCACCCCCGAGACTTCATGGGGGAGGAAAATCACTAATTCTTCTTTCTGAGGATCGACCAGAAAGCGAGCTTCTTTGTTAACCCCATCTTCCGATACACTGCACCTCAACACTGCCAGGCTCAGAACATTGAGTCGTATTTCCTTTGTCGGACCCTTTGCCTCAGCAAGAATTTCAACCTTTCCCCAGAATTTGAATCTTTGCAGGTCAGGTTCTATCCGAATCTTGTAATTCACCGGGTTAACCAGGCTCATTTATCAAACTCCTCCTCAGTCTAGAAACTTGGGCGGCCACTTTTCTTTTCCCTGGAATTTCAAGTTCTTCAAGATCATCATTGTGGATGTGCCGTGGGCAAGGATGTCCCCCTTTTCATCCTCAATAGTGGCCTCCCCCAGGCAGAGAGTCTTCCCTACCCTGATGCTTTTGCCTTTGCCGATCATTCGCCCCGTGGAAACCGGGGCAAGGTAATTTAGCTTCAGTTCAACCGTTGTCATCCCCACGTCTTCTTCAATCTGGGAAAAAACCGCCCAGAACGTAGTTGCATCCACCAGTGAAGAAAAAACGCCCCCATGAACATTGCCGAAAGGCTGCAGGTGCTTTTCAGCTACAGCCAGTTCAATGCGGCACTCCCCCCACCTTATCTCCTTGAGCTCCATGGAAATCAATTCGAAATAGGGACAAGTATTAGCATACCTCTTGGCAATCTCAACATAGTCCGGATTCAGTTTCCGCATTTAATCAATTCCTTTCTATTGGCCTATCCTCCTACCTTAACAGTTTCCACCAAAACCCGCGCCGTGCCTTTTTTGTAAAAGCCCAATTTCTTGGCTGCACCTGCACTTACATCAATGATGCGACCAGGCACAAAGGGTCCCCGGTCATTAACTCTGACAATGACGGAGCGGTGATTGTCCAGGTTGGTGACTCTTACATGGGTCGGCAACGGCAAGTACTTATGGGCCGCATTAAGCCCATCGGGGTTGAATACTTCTCCATTAGCAGTCATACGCCCACCTTTTTTCCGCCATGTCTCCCTCCCGTACCAGGAAGCGACCCCGGTCTGGCGATAGGTCCTTGCTTTTTCCAGAGACATGGGCACATATTTCTTGCCCCTTACCACGTAGGGCGCATTCTTGACTCTTCCTTTTTTGATGGCTTCTTTTGGAGGCAAGCCGTCTATTGTCTCGATTTCCTCATGGGTAAGAGGCCAGCTAAGAGGCGCCATTACCACCTTGAAAGTCAACTTCCCTATTTTGTAGGCCACCTTTCCTGTTCCCACAGTGAGCTTTGCTGCTCCCTTGGTAAGAGTATATGCAGCTTTCACACTTCCCTTTCCAACCCTGTAGGTCTTAGCGCAGGAGATCAGTGCAAGCCCCCCAAGAACAGAGAGACAAAGGATAAATACTGCTAACAACGAGCTGCCCAATACATGCCTTTTCTTTGTTTTAGTTGCCGCTGGATATAACACTTTTCCAACCATAATGACCTGCCTACTATCCTCCCTTCTTTCCTTTGTTTTAGCAGACCCCCATATTAATATATTTTTGTCTCCATTATTTCAATGCCTTCAAAAACCGGCCTGCATGTTTTCCAATGCGGCCAAATTGCTTTTGCTTATTTCTCTCTACTTTGGGATCAAGTGCCTGCAACTGAACAACACAAAAGCTGCTTATTTAATACTTCCAGTAAAATACCGGCTCAATATCGATCTCTGGGAATACTCAATTTTGCTTGACTTACAAAGACATGCCTTGATAAAAGCCCAAAGACGGCGAGCAAAAATGAACCCCACTTACCTCTACGACGTAGATGATACCCTGCCTGTTCAACGTGGCCTTATTTATGGGCTCCAGTGGGCATTTATTATGTTCCCTGCGCTCATTATTGCCGCTAGTCTTGTGGTAGGATCCCTGGGACCAGGCCATGGGGACAAAGTGCGGTTTTTACAGCTTACCCTTCTGACATCAGGCCTTTTCACCATGGTCCAAACACTGTGGGGCCACCGTTACCCCCTTCTGGAAGGGCCTTCCACTGCACTGATGCTGGCTTTCATCCTCCTCGCCCCTCTTGGACTTCCTGCAATACAAGGGGGAACAATCATTGGCGGCGGACTTTTAATTCTTACGGTGCTCTCAAAGCAGCTCGACCGGCTGATTAAGCTTTTTACACCAAACGTGGTGGGTGTCATTTTGATTCTGATTGCCCTGGGCCTCCTGCGACCTTTGCTCAGATTCATGATAGGCGCTGCAGAAATTCACCCCCTTCCTAAGGGACAAACTTTTCTGATCAGTCTTTTCCTGGTTCTCCTGATCGCCACCCTTTCTCACTGGCTCATGAGATTCTGGAAGTCTGTGTCGATCTTGGTCGGTATGTGCATAGGCTCTGTTGTTTTCCTGGCCCTTGGCCAGTTAGACTGGCATGGACTCTTAAGCGCATCCTGGGTTTCCTTATCTCCCCAATGGATTGAATCAGTCCCGGGATTCAGCTGGCCTGCTGCAATCGCATTTGCCTGTGCCTACCTTGCAGTCATGGTCAACACCTTGGGAAGCATTCAGAGCATTGCAGTCATAACAGATACAGGGCGCCTGCAAACTGCCACGCACAGGGGGATTCTTGTCAATGGCGTGGCAGGGCTCTCTTGCGGGCTTCTGGGAATCGTTGGGACAGTGAGCTTCAGCATGAGTCCGGGGGTGATCCTTGCAAACCGCGTTGCAAGCAGGTTTGCAATAACTTACTGTGGTGCCATCCTGCTTGTGGCAGCATTCCTCCCCAAGCTGGCGGCCCTCCTGGCCTTGGTTCCTACACCTGTTGTGGGTGCTGCCTTGTGTGTTGGAATGGGGGGGCAAGTGGGCGTTGGTATTTCAACAATCGCTTCTCAAAAAATCGAATCAAGAGATTACTTTGTAGTAGGCCTGCCTGTTCTTCTGGGCACTATGGTTGGGTTTCTGCCCGGAGGGATGTTCGATGCTTTGCCCGGCCCCATACAGGTATTTGTGGGAAACAGCCTAATAGTTGGCATTGCTCTCGTGCTCCTTCTTGAACATCTGATATTGAGAAAAAGAAAGTCTTCTCCGGCAACCTCAAAATAGGGGACCTGGTTCACTGCTTAGGTACCCAGCACATCTTTCAACATGTGAGCATTCCTAACTGCATTGCCCTCAAAGTCATTGTCAAAGTATACAAAGGTATCGCGGTTCCACTTGAGAATCTTTTGTGCCCATTCTTTTACTTCTTTTTTAGTATACAGAGAGGCATAGAGTTTCTTAGACCCATGAAGGCGGATGTAGACGTAGTCTGCTGTCACTTCCTCGTGGAGAGGATAACGCCCTGCAGTATCTGAAATGCAGAACGAAACGTTTCTCTCCTCAAGCTGCTTGAAAAACTCTTCCGTGATCCAGGAAGGATTTCTCACCTCGATCGCGTGCCTGTAAGCCAAATTGAGCTTTTCAAGAAACTCCCCAACCAGCCCTCTGTCATAAGCAAGGCTTGGCGGAAGCTGAAAAAGTATAACGCCCAGCTTTGGACCAAGTGCTGTTGCCGAATCATAGAAGCGTTTCAGGGGCTCTTCCGTATCTTTCAAGCGCTTTACATGCGTAATGTAACGATTCGCTTTGACCGACCATAGAAAATTCCCCGGCGTTCTTTTGCTCCAATTTTCAAAAGTTGTGGGCTTGGGCTGTCGGTAGAAGCTGGCATTCAGTTCCACAGTATCAAAATGCCCGCAGTAGTATTCAAGCCATTTGGACTTTGGATGTTTCTCAGGGTAAAATACCCCCTTCCAGTGAAGATAATTCCACCCCGATGTACCTACTCTGATACTCGGCTTCATGGCAAATTTCCTCGAAAACCCCAGCAGCAAAAAGGGGTCACACCTATTTATCGCACCTATTTATCGCCTCTTTTCGAGAAACAACCACCCGGTTCAGCCAACTGCCCGAGCTTTCTAGAAATTCCGCCCCCATTGCCTTAGCCCCTGCTGCGTTGCTTCTCGGATGGCCTCCTGATCTTCAGATCGCGCCTCCTCAGAAAAGAATTCCTTTAACTGAACGCAGAATCGCACTGTCAATAAAAATAGGTGCAAAAATAGGTGTGACCCCTTTTTACTACAGGATTCCTCCTTCCTTCAGGATGGCTCGGAGCACAGTTTGCTGATCGTTGTCAAGTGGACCCAAAGGCGAGCGCGGGGGCCCGCCATAGTAACCGATCCAGTCCATGGCCTGTTTCAATCCCGGTACCCCGAATCGAGCAGTAACAGCTGCATTAGAAGGAAGAATTTTCAACTGCAGCTCCTGGGCCTTCTCATGCCAGCCCTCCCTGGCATATTTGTAGATCCTGTGGCAGTGCTCAGGGGCGATGTTGCCCAGTGCCATAACTCCACCTACGGCACCGAGCATCAGGGCCGGGTAAAGAAAGCTTGCCGAGCCGGCAAGGACATTAAAGTTGGGAGGCGCCGCTCTAATAATATCACCTATTTTGACCACATTGCCCGAGCTGTCCTTAATGCCTACAATATTGGGGTGTTGTGCCAGCTCAACAACTGTTTCTGCCGGGAGGTCAACACCTGTGTTGGCAGGCATGTTATAGATAAAAACGGGTAGTGATGAGTGTTCGGCCAGTTCCATGTAGTGTCGCCTCATTGCACGGGCATCCATCTTGCCCGGGTAATACATGGGTGTAATCACCATGGCTGCATCCGCCCCGATGGCCGCAGCCTTCTCTGTCAGTTCCAGTGTGGAAATTGTTGAATCGCACCCTGTCCCGGCAATGAAGAGCATATCTTTGGGAATGGCTTGTCGAGCGGTTTTCAGCACCTCGATCTTTTCCTTATCACTCAGATACGTGAATTCCCCGTTTGAGCCCAGCACAAGTAAACCGGCAAGTTCAGTTTTGCTCCACTTCTCGATATTCTCGGCGAGCTTATCTAGGGCAACAGAACCATCAGTTTCAAAAGGTGTTGGGATAGGTGCATATACTCCTGAAATTGACAATGCTTCCATGCTTTCTCTCCTTTCGTTGTTGTACTATTTTCTCCATGCCCATGTGTTACTGGCAGCAAGTCACTCTTTGAATTTTTTGCGGAGCTCACGCCCATCAATCGCTCTGCTCGGCGTTACGGGAATCATTCCTCTCTCTTCCCTGTGGAGCCCCAGGAGCAAGCCCCCCTTACCTATGGCCGGCACGCCAGTGAATTTCATGGAATCCACTGTGAACCCTCAGGCTTGACTTCCTGGCTAACGAACAGTATCCATTTCTGTGTAATCTGGAACAGACCGGAAGATGCCCAGCATATCCACGATTTACCATACCCGAAAGCCCTAGTAGAAATCCCAATACTACCAGTGTATCGAGGACAAATTTGAGAAACTGGAACATGTCTATCACGATCAGTTCGCAAAGAAATATGGGTTCTTCCGACCTTATATCAAGCAGGTTATTTACCTATACCTGGCTAGCAGCATCCTGAAAAGCGGCTTTGCGCGTGTCAGGTGTGGAGATTGCGGCCACGAATATTTGCTGGACTTGACGTGCTATCCATACTGCACCTCCTTTGCCTCACATGAAACTTCTGCCAATAATTGACTTTCAACAAAAGACTTTTTATCCTTTTTTTTCTTCAACCTCAAGCAAACATT
>JAFDEF010000101.1 GCA_019310485.1 Deltaproteobacteria bacterium
AACGTCTTGTAATCACTATATAAAGACATAACCGATGGACGTAACCGAAACGGGCATCGTTGCCGTTACCATAACCGTTGAGGGTATACGATGTATTGATACTTGTCAAGTAGCAAGTAGAGAATAGAGAGAACGGACTTTTCTCGCTACTCGCTTGCCCCGTGGCGAAGCTTTACGGGGCTACTCTCTACTCGCTACTTTTATCTCGATTTTGACTGAACTTACCCACCGCAAACTTAGGCGGCCTTTTTGAAAAAAGAATCCCGTCGCAAGCAGCGTTATCCAAAGTATAACCGTTAAAGAAAAGATATATACGGTCTTTAGGAACTTTGGTAAGCTCGGAAAGTGTGGTTATAAATTTCTCTGCGATAACCTCTTTCTGCTCATCGGTAAGCTCAAGGCTATGTATGACAATCGACGGCATCTTATCCTCCCCTTTTTACACGGATAACCACAGATTTTTACCTAATCGTATATTTAGATATTCCAAATCCGGTAAATCCCGTCAGAGAACTCGCCCCGTTAGAGATAGAATCTCTAACGGGGTTCGCAGGATATGGTATACCCCCGTGGCAAGCCACGTGGGTATTCTCTAACGGGATAAAGATGCCCGATACTTGAATCAAGCCGGAATCGAGTATCGAGCACCGGGTACCGAAGGTAGAAGTATACGATTGTCTCTAAAACCGTTTAGCGATAATCGTGTTCTTACTACGCGGTAACTTTGTCCTTTCGGCTCGCCAAGACTTCGGCAATTTTCCTGCCGTAAGCTATGGACGACTCAACCGAACAAGCGGTAACAAAAGGCCAGTCATAACTGACTTGAGGATCCTTCCGTGATGCATTTTGCCGGGCGATACATTTTCCGCTGGGGCCGACTGCGTCACGCACTAAATGCTCTATGGGCCATAAAAATCCCGGCGTATGGACATCGGTTCCCTTATTATCAGTTGTTGCCCCGTAAAGCTCGTATGCCATATCGGCTTCGGGAAAATAAAAATCCCATGATGCCGGATGTACCGATACCTCCTTACCGTAGATTAAGGAATTCTTGTCATCGCCGCGGGCAAAAACCAAAGTGCTCACCGCATAACACAATGCACCCACAAGCTTATCCTGCTTGATAGCGTCTTTTATCAATTTATGGACGTTGAAATTATTGCACATATCGAGCATCGCTCCTGGTCCACCGGTAAGCACAATTGCATCGTAATCAGACATATCGGCATCCTTGTAGGTAATGGAATTATTCCACTCATTACCGTCGACCAACTCTTTGGTGCGTTTACATACCTCGGGCGGGTTTACCATAGGATCAAGCCCAAGCCCCTTAAGCACTGGATCGGCAAATTGAGGATCAACGCTTATTGCAAAAGGTAACGGTTTTTTACCCATCGAAGTGCAAAGCGTCACGTCATGTCCGGCTTGCTTGAGGATATCCCACGGTGCCTGAAGCTCTTCTCCCCACGTGCCGTAGTTTGTGGCAAGAATCAAAACTTTCGCCATTTAACACCTCCTTTTGTTTCAACACATAGCTTTCCGGCTACTCATCCTTCCAGGGAAAGTCCGTCTTTACAGGACTAAATATATCAATCGCCTCTGTCTGCCCGATAGCCGTAAATTCATGGGGCACATTCGGCGGAATAAAATAGGCATCTCCTTTTTTTAATACAGTCACCTCCTCGCCGATAATCATCTTAAAACCGCCCTCGATAACATAACCGAACTGCTCCTGAGAATGGGTATGAAGCTTAACCACGCTCTGGTCCGCCATATCCCAATGCTGGGCATTCATATTCTGACCCGCCCCTAGATATTGGCGGATAACTCCTTCGCCCATATCTATCTTTTTCAATTTATCACGAAAAACAAACATCTCCCCCCCTCCTATTTGGCTTCCATCAATACGACCTTTAAGTACAGAGAACAGGCTTTTCTCTCTACTCTCTACTCTCTACTTCTTAGAAGCAATAAGCTCGATAATCTTCCTTGCAAACACATTGCAGTGACCGCCGGTGCGCCCGGTCACCAAATCATCATCAACCACAACGTCTTCATCTACATAAACCGCACCCATATTCTTTGCATCACCCAAAAGGTTATTGTGAACAACCACTCGTCTACCCTTGACCAACTCAGCAACCGGAGCAAGCAACCAAATACCATGACATATAACACCCTTAATAATGCTCCTCTCCTTAAATACCCTCTTAATAAATTCACAGGCGGGCGGAATCTTATTTACGTCCTCGGTGTATCTTAAGCGGTCGGCCACCATGCCGGCCGGTACAATTATAGCCGAATAACTCTTAAGAGCGGCATCGTCCATACTCTCAAAGCTCTCGTTACATTCAAAAGGGATATGATACTCATGCCCCTTAAAAGTAATGGATTTCTGTCCCCACAGTCGGGTAAGAAAATGTACCTCTGCGCCTTCCTCGGGAAATCTATATTTATAATACCAGATCTCCGGCTCATAAAAATCGGACTCGATTAGAATACCGACCTTTTTTCCTTTCAACATAATCATCCCCCCTTCAATTTCGCTTCGCGAAATACACAGATGACCACAGATGAAGACCACAGATAATCACAGATAGTTTATATTGTCAAATACTCTCCCAGTCTATGTTCCGGAGAGTGTCAAACATCGGCAATTGTTTGACGAGTTTTCCGTCGCGAAGGGACATTTGACCACGTTTGACTATTTCCTCTTTTACTTACAACGAATTTCTTATTAAATGATTCCAGCGATTGGAGGACGATTACAACGATGAATTTCTACGAATTTCAATGAATTTCCATGAATTTCAATCAGTTTGTTTTCGCCATCACTATGAATTTCAACGAATTTCGCGAGCC
>JAFDEF010000029.1 GCA_019310485.1 Deltaproteobacteria bacterium
CTTGTTTTCCCCGCGCGCTCCTGATCGTTTCAAGGGGTAGTTAAGCCTTGCAGGGTGATAAAAATACTCGATTACGTTTCTCCGTCTTGGGCATCCTTTTGTAATTGAATATGAGGATCTTGTGCCCGGAAACTCTTTATCTGGCTCAACTGAAACCAGGCGATCAGCATCCACACCAACCGCAAGTCTGCAGGCGTTGTGGCACTGAATGCAGACAACTTTTTTAATCTCCATTATTGCCTCCCGAATGGCCTTGTTTGATAACTCCTTTCCCTGTGTCCCCTGTTGAAGCACGTTGTTTTTTTCGGGAAGAGTGGTTCCCTATTTGACAAGGGAAGGGAGATAGGTCGCAATCTGCGGTACAAAAACAAGTATAATCGTAACGATAATCAGAGCAGCAAGAAAAGGGAATATGCCGCGGAAAATATTTTCCAGGGGTACTTCAGGGGCAATCCCTTTAATCACAAAAACATTTACACCCACCGGCGGAGTGATGACGCCCATCTCAGCCACCAGCACAATGATAACTCCAAACCAGATAGTGTCAAAGTGCAACTCCTTGACTATAGGGAAAAAAATCGGGATCGTAACAACTATAAGGGCCATGGAATCCATGAAAAATCCACCCAAAAAATAGATAAAAATGAGGACTCCCATCACCGCCAAGGGATGAATAGGCAGCCCGCCAATCCATTCGGCGAGTTTAAAAGGAATAGTGGTTATGGCCATGAAATGACCAAAAATAACGGCCCCTGTAATAATAAAGAGAACCATGCAGGCGGTCCGCAATCCATCCTTGCCTGCATCGAAGAATTTTTTCCAGTTCAATTGCTTCCGGCCCAGACCTATGATCAGGGCACCTCCTGCACCAATGGCTCCTGCCTGGGTGGGACTGAACCAGCCAAGGAACAGTCCGCCAATGGCAAGAAGGAAAAGGATAACTGCCTCGATTATTCCGGTTGTAGACCGGAGTTTTTGACTCCATGTAGTTGAAGGGCCGGGTGGGGCAAGCCTAGGGTTACGCCAGCACAAAAGGGCTACGGTTACTACAAAGGCAAGGCTAAGAAGTAGGCCGGGCAATATCCCGGCAATAAAAAGCTTTCCTATGGATTCCTCCACAAGTATGCCGTAAACGATGAGAACAGTGCTCGGAGGGATGAGAATACCGAGAGTCCCGGCTGAGGCAATGGTACCGGTGGCAAGGGTGATGTCGTAGTCGTATTTTTTCATCTCGGGCAGCGCTATCTTTCCCATTGTGGCGGCAGTAGCCGAGGTTGAACCACAAATAGCGGCAAAGCCGGCGCATGCAAGCACGGTGGCAATGGTAAGACCACCCCGCAGCCACCCAAGCCAGGTATAACTGGTATAGTAAAGTCTCTGGCTGATGCCGGAGGCAAAAGCAAAAGTCCCCATCAGTATAAACATGGGGATAACACTTAAAGGGTAAGAGGAAAATTCGTTAAAAATATCCTGGGCGAGAAGGCTGAGGGCAGGGCCTGGATCCGCTAAATACGCAAAACCGATGAACCCAACAAAACCCATAGCAAAGGCAACAGGCATTCCAAGAAGGAAAAGCAAAAGCATTACCACTATACCGATAATACCTATTTCAATAGGACTCATTTCTTAACCACCCGCAGTATTGCATTTATTAGATCATGGATAAATATCAAACAAACCGGGATACTCGCCGCTGCGACACCGTAGGCAAAAGGAAAAAGCGGTATTCGCGCACTGGCGCTGACTTCCGCACCTGAGCGAAAATAACTGCCGAGGATAGCCAAGCGCCAGACAATCAGGATAAAAAAACCCAGCCCGAAAATGAGAACAACACTGTCCACAACCGCCCGCACCCGTTTTGGCAGCAAAACCACAAAAAATTCCACATGCACATGCCTTCCAAGAAGAAGTGCGGAGGCTGCAACAAATGAGATCGCGACAGCCTGGGAAAGCATAACGATGTCAATAGCTCCAAGTACGGGTTTCAGGAAGAGCTTTGCCCCAATCACGTCAATGCAAGTTATAAACATCATCAAAAGCAGCCCCATTAGCCCCACCCATTCAAACCAACTGCTTATCCGGCGATTAAACCTATTGAATTTTTCCAGGAACCCCATTAGCTTGACTCCGTTTGTGTTTTTCGATTTAAAGCACAATTTAGGGCTCTGCCCGGCAGCAAGCCCTTCATTTTTCTGACGAGCGTGCTGCCGGGGTCGAGCACAAGAAATGCGCTTTTCCCTGGTCCCACTGTCGAAAGAAAACATGGCCGTGATGCGGCTTTTCTTTTTCAGTAACCAGGTCTGGCGATGGCATCACCACGAACTTGTTTTTATGGTCTCATTTCGGGAGGTCCTGTTGGCGATTTAATGCCTAAGTATATCTGCTTTTTTGTCCAGTATTGAATTCGATCCTGCAGGAATTTTAGCCAGCCCCTGACCTCAGCTTCAGAGTATCCCTTTGCTACCATATTATTTACATAGTTCTCTATTACAGGTTCAGTAGCTTTTTTCCACCTGACAACTTCTTGAGGGGATAGCTCAATGATTTCCACCCCTTTCTTTTTGGCAAACTGCTTGCCGTAGAAATCAATCACATTCCACATCAATGCATATCTCTCTTTGTACTCGCCACAAACCTCATTGAAGATCTCTTTAATATCCTGAGGTAATTTCCTATAGCTGTTCTTGTTCATAGCCACAAAAAAAGTGTAGATATTGCCCACTTGCCAGCTTGCTGTTGTATAGCCCACGACTTCGGCAAACCTAAATGTTTTTAGGGTCTCAAAGGGCGTGTTTACCCCATCAATAACGCCTTTAGCGATGGCATCATACACTTCCATCATAGGCGTGGGGGCAGGGGTTGCACCTAGAGCTTTAATTGTATTACCTAACATTCCGGGCGCTCTTATTGTGAGCCCTTTCAAGTCTTCCAGCTTGCGGACCGGTTTTTTACTGATAATCAGACTGGGATTGCTGCTATTCATCCAGAGGAGCTTAACCTTATCCCATTCCTTAGGCTTAAACTCATTGTAAAAATCATTTACCACCTGAGAACCAACCCAGCCACTGGGATAGGCGAGCGGCAGTTCACTAGCACTGGTAACTGGAAAACGACCCGGCGTATACTCAACATGGGCATAACCTATGTCAGCGATTCCAGTTTCAATGCCGTTGTAAATGGCGGGAGCTTTGAGCAATGAACCGCCTGCAAGATATTGTATCTTTACCCTGCCCTTGGTGCGCTTTTCCACCTCGTTACAGAATTCTTGAGCGATTTTGGATTGACCAGACGGTGGAGGAAAGTAATTGGCAAATTTTAGCTTTATCACCTTGCCCTTCGCGTGAGCACTTTGAAGCGGCACTAAAGAAAGCATTAGCGCCAGGCAAAAGACTCCGGCTACGACCAATACGCTTTTTCGTTTCATAGCTAACTCCTCCTTTCAGTATTTGGTTTACGTTTTTCCAACAAGATACCACCAACCCCAGCCATTTAAGAGGGTTCTCTCGAACCCTTTAGGAAGCGATAATAAAGTGGATAATTTTGAGCATGGGTAAAATCGGGCACTCTGGTGTAAAAAGCTAAAATCCCAGGTGGCTTAAAGGAGTCTCTCTATGTAGGCTCCCCAAATTTTTTCTTTATGTCCTCAACCAACATCCTTTTGTCGATTTTTTCGGCCTTTGTATATGGCATGCTGTCAACAAATTCGATACGCTCAGGGAGTTGAAGCACAGAAGCTTTCTTATCTTTTAGAAAAGAAATGATTTGTTCAAAACTCAGTTTTGCGCCAGGTCTTGGCTGGATGCAGGCGCACACCCGCTCCCCCATTTCCGGATCAGGCATTGGGATAACCGCAACACTAATAACATCCGGGTGCTGAATAATCAACTTTTCTATTTCAGTAGCACTGATACTTTCTCCGCCCCGGTTGATCATTTCCTTTATTCTGCCTGTAAGAGTGACATTGCCAGCTTCGTCAATCTTGGCAACATCTCCTGTCCTGAAGAAACCCTCGTTGTCGAACACTTTTCGATTTTCTTCCGGGTTCCTGTAATAACCAGTAAATACACCGGGACCCTTGATGAGCAGTTCCCCGGGTGTATTTGGCGGCAGTTCTTTGCCACTTTTGTCAACCACCTTGTAAGTATCATAAGGGCAGGTTGGCCTCCCTACAGTGCGGAACGTTGTCTCTAAGTCGTCGTTTGATCTGGTTATTGTGGTCTGGCCTTCTGTTCCCCCGTATCCGTTGTAGAAGACGCACCCGAGCTTTTCTCTAACAGCTGTTATGAGGTCCGGCAGGCTCGCGCCTCCACCGCAGTGCATTTTTTTGAGAGAGCTCAGGTCGTAATTGCCGAGGCGGTCATAGTTAACAAGCCTGCTTGCCAGGGTGGGCACCCACACAATAGCGGTAACTTTTTCATGCTCAATGGTTCTGCAAATATCCTGCATGTCGGTGGAATCGAGGAAAATCGTCTTCGCATAGGTAAAAATACCGCCAAGCAGACCCTTTGTAAACGTGAGATCATGACCTATCGGACCTGCCAGGAGGCAGATATCGTCACTCAGAAAATCCCAGGCCCTTGCTGCGTATTCGGTTCCGCAAACCAGACTGTTGTGGGTGCGCGGGACAACTTTAGGAAGCCCGGTGGTGCCGCCGGTTGGGCCCATGTGAGCAACCTGCATGGGATCAGGCCGTCTTTCTGCCAGTCTTTGAAGGTTTTCTTCGGACAGTTCGGCATCTTCTACCAGCTTTTCCATGTTCAAAAATCCCGCATGGCTCTTGCCCCTGACCAGAATCACATTGCGAAGCTGTGGATTGTCTTCTATGACATCTTTGATGATAGGCAGGTAGTCTATTTTCTTGTATCTTTCAGGCAAAACCCAAGACGAGGCGCCGGTAAGACGTGCGAGGTGGTTGATTTCATGCTGGCGGTAACGATCAATAAGCAAAACAACGATTGCGCCGATTTTTTGAAATGCAAAGTAAGCATAAACAAATTCGTTCCAGTTAGGGAGCTGGACGAGTGCTCTGTCAGTGGCTTTTATTCCCAGCTCCATGAGGCTTATTGCAAGCCTGTTGACAATCTCCCTTGCCTGGCCGAATGTCGCGCGGGTTGTTCCGTCAACAAAAGCTTCGCTGTCAGGGTATATATCGGCTGCCTTGTCAAGCAGGTCACTGAGGGTCAAGCCGGGCCACCAGCGAAGCCTATTGTATTTTTCGGCATCTTCTTCTTTGTATGGCGTAAAACCCTCCAGGAGCATGGTAGTACCTCCCTAGGATAAAGGTTTTATTGTTTGGACCAATCACATACAAGGCCTATTTTGCTCTCGTCTTCATATATCGCGCTTATTGTTTTGCATTTCCCGCTATTTTCATCGATTTGGACCCGGGCCAGGTAGGTTGTCTCAAAATTTAGCTTTTCGATTAGCTGATCTAAGACCATGTTCGTAATGGGGCAAATGTATGGCTTTACCCCGTCAGCCTTGAGTTTCTTCTCTTTTGGTAGGTGAATACAGTCCTTGATTGTGAGCTCAAGCTTGATTCCTTTTCCACCGATTTTGTAATCCATATCTTTTACAAGGCCGGCTGCCTTGATTTCTTTAATGCAACTTTGAACGATCTGTTCGGCTGTATCTCCCTTGATCTCTCTGGATTGAATAAAATCAACACCAACAAGCTCTACCTTCCAGTGCGCACAACCGGAGAGCTCGTGGAAAAGAAGTTCTTCGAGTCTTACCATAATATCATTGCAATATTCAATGCTATTCATACTTGGGCCTTTCCTTTCTACCGAATTCTTCCCAGTAGACCAGATCTTCAAGCGGCTTTTTAGGTCTTGGATGTTTCCTTTTCTCTTTTGGCCAGCCAATGGCAACATATGCTATTACCTTGTATTCCCCCATGCCGGTAGGAATTTTAAGGATCTCCTTGAACTTTTTTGCATCCCTTGTGGTGGCTACCGGGCCATGCACC
The DNA here is from genome assembly GCA_019310485.1 of Deltaproteobacteria bacterium. Lineage (GTDB taxonomy): Bacteria > Desulfobacterota > DSM-4660 > Desulfatiglandales > HGW-15 > JAFDEF01. The sequence continues at coordinate 5,972 of JAFDEF010000029.1, forward strand.
CAGCATGCGCCGAGGCCAAGGGAGTGGGCTTCAAGGAGCATGTTTTCAATAGCAGCAGACAGATCATAGGGCACGTCGACAGAGCCTTCCATAAGTGTCCCTATCACAGCTATTACCAGCGGGGCATGCCTTGCAAATTCTGACACCTCTCCAGAATACATGAATCTCAAAACTTCTGCTTTTTTGTCAGGGTCCTTGATCTTTTCAAAACGTTCCTGCATTTCTCCCAGGCAATACCAGGCAGTCATGCGCGAACCACTGCCAACCCTGGCAAGTCTCCCTATTTTGTTTTTTGTTTGAGGATCGCGGATGACAATGAACCGCCAGGGCTGATAGTTCTCCCCCGTGGGGGCCCACCTGGCGGCTTCCAAAATCTTATCAATCAGCTCGTCTGGGACAGGGTCAGGCTTATACCGTCTGATGCTTTTCCTTGTACTTATAACGTCAAGAATATCTCCCATTAATATGTCTCCTGATTGCTGAAAGTTAGAAACTTATTTGTGGCGTGGCCCTTGAGTCAGCACAACCATGCTTTTAGAGCCTGAGAACTTTTCGGGCCACTTCGCCCAGGATCAGGTCTATCTCTGCCTGGCTGAATTCAATATCAGTTTGTGGTTTCTTAAAAGCCTGGACCCACTCCTTGAGGGGGCACATCAGGTTTGGATATGGGGCATCTGTCGCAAACATGATTTTATCTGCGCCTGCAAGATCAATAATATCCCTCAGCCACTGGTAAAAACGTGGCCTGGCAAGCCTGACATAAGGCTTTTGCCATAGGGAGAGATCCACGTAAACATTCTTCAGCCATGCAGCAGCCTGCACCGCCTCTCGCCACCAGCCAACGTCTCCGCAATGGGCAAAAATAAAGTCAACTTCCGGGTAGCGCGCTGCTGCGGATGCAAAGTAAGCGGGGCGGGAGTTTTCCCAGCGCAGGTAAGTATTAGGAGCTCCTCCTGTGTGCACCATGACGGGGATATTCCACTCTGCCGCTTTCTCGTAGACCCAGTAACAGACCGGGTCATCAGGCATATACCCAACCCCGGCATGGAGCTTGAATCCTTTCATTCCCCACTCATTGTAGGCCTGCTCGCAGTGTTTCATGGCCCCCTTTCTTCTCGGGTCAATCGCCATAAAAGGAATCAGCCGCCCTTCGTGTCTTCTTGCCGCATCGGCATAGAGTTTGTTTTGGTCGAACATGTGTATAGGTGCCTCACCGAAGAGCAACCCGTAATCCACACCGAAAATTACGGTTTTGTCCACACCGGCATTGTCCATCTCCTCAATGATGTTGTCGGCATTTGGATCAATAAGCGGTCTGACAACTTTTTCAGTGAATTCCCTGTCACTGATATCAACCTTGTGGGCCTTCCGATACATCATGGCAAAACTCTTCTGAGCGCCCCTGATGTAATCTCCCTGAACCGTTCCTTTTGCTACTAAGTGTCTGTGAACATCGATAATCATCTCAATCTCTCCCTTCATTTCCTGCTGGATTTGTTCGCCTTCCACTAATTGGAAAAGAGCTCTCAGGGGAATGAACCTTTTCCTGGAAATAAATGCGTACGCTAAAACATGAACTCTAAATGCTAAGCCCTACCAAAAGGATCCGGGAACTATCACCGCCTGGGCGCATTTTCTTGAATATATTTTACAATCTCAGCCTTTGGGGTGCCGGGCAAGAATACCTTGCTAACCCCCATGCCAAGGAGCCCCGGAATATCCTTCTTGAGTATGATGCCTCCAACAACGACCATTAAGTCCTCAACGCATTTTTCCTTCAAGGCTTTCATGACTTTTGGAACCAGCACCATATGGTCCCCTGAAAGGAAGCTCATTCCGAGCACATCAACATCTTCCTGAATGGCAGCATTTACCACCTGCTCCACTGTCTGCCTGAGGCCTGTGTAAACAACCTCCATACCCGAACTTTTCAAGGCATGAGCCACAATTTTTGCACCACGGTCGTGACCGTCAAGGCCGACTTTGGCTATCAACACCCTGATTTTCCGATTTTCCATGACCTGCTTTTGAATTGAACATCCTCCTCGCAAGCCGGAGAGAATTATGGCTCTATAATTCTTTTGGCATCGTAGAAGTTGCCCGGCTCATAATCCTTGCTCTGAAGCTCCCGTAGAAATGCTTGAGGCTTGGTATTGAAGAACAAGGGTCATCATTCCGTGTTTACCTCCTGCAGTTGACCCGGGCAAACTACCAAGTTCATTGGTTGTTGAACTCAGGAAACGGGGGCACTATATGTATGTTGGCGCCTTGAATTCCCCCCACCTCTCACGCATGATGCCGCAAATTTCGCCAATTGTGGCATAGGACTTAACAGCTTCTATGATGAAGGGCATCAGGTTTTCGCCCCTGTCAATCGCCTCTTTAAGCCTGCGGAGACTTACCTTCACCTGTTCCTGGTTTCTGCGCGCCTTCAGTTCCCGGAGTTTTTGCTTTTGCGTGGTCTCGACCCTTTCGTGAACCTGGAAAATATCCTGCTCCTCCACGCCGTCTTGTTCCGGCGTGGCAAACTTGTTCAGGCCAACGATGATCCTCTCACCGCTTTCCACCCGCTCCTGGAACTTTACGCTGGACTCCTGTATTTCCCTGAAAACAAATCCATTATCAATTGCAGCAAGCATACCGCCCATTTCCTCTATTTGCTGCAGGTAGCGGGATGCTCTTTCTTCAATTTCATTTGTGAGTGATTCAACGTAGTAAGACCCGCCCAGAGGATCTATGGTGCTGCAAAGACCGCATTCATGAGCCAGGATCTGCTGGGTTCTAAGAGCAAGTCTTGCCGAGTCCTCGGAGGGTATGGCATAGCCTTCGTCCCAGCACGCGGTGTGAATGGCCTGGTCACCGCCCAAAATCCCCATCAAGGCGTGCATGGTTACCCTTACTATGTTGTTAATAGGTTGTTGCGTTACCAGCGTGGAGCCACATGAGCCTGTAAAAATTCTGAAGAGGTAACTCTTGGGGTTTTTAGCCCCAAAGCGTTCTTTCATAATTCTTGCAAATAGCCTTCTTGCAGCACGAAACTTTGCCACTTCTTCAAAAAAATCCATATAGCATCCGAGGCTATAGGAAAGGCGAGGAGCGAAATAGTCAACATCAAGCCCTCTTTCTTGTGCTTTTTCAATGTAGGTTATTGCATCAGCCAGGGTAAAGGCCACCTCCTGTATAGCATTTGCGCCTGCCTCCCTGAAGTGGTACCCGGCGATGTTCAGTGTATTCCATCTGGGCACGTGTTTGGCACAATACTCAACTATATCAAGAACGAGCTTTATGCTTGGTTCTGGGGGGAAAATATAGGTGCCCCTGGCTATGAATTCCTTTAGAATATCGTTTTGAGTTGTGCCCATTAACTTTTCCTGGGGAACTCCCTGCTTTTCACCGACCGCTATATACATTGCAAGGAGAATGGTGGCAGGAGCATTGATTGTCATTGAAGTGGAAACCTTCTCCAGCGGTATATCCCGGAATACTACTTCCATGTCGGCCAGGGAATCCACGGCAACTCCCACCCTACCTACAGCTCCCTCTGCAAGTGGATCGTCGGAATCGTAACCCAGTTGCGTGGGCAGGTCGAATGCCATGGACAGGCCGACCATCCCTTGCTCTAGAAGGTAGCGATATCGTTTGTTTGTATCTTCTGCAGTGCCGAACCCGGCATAATTTCTCATTGTCCACAGACGTCCCCGGTACATAGTGGGGTATACGCCCCTCGTGTAAGGGTATTCTCCAGGGAATCCCAGGTCCGCCTCGTAATCAATGTCTTCCAGGTCAAGGGGGGTATAAAGCCTTTTTACAGGAATGTCGCTTTCGGTCTTAAAGGCCTCCTGCCTTTCAGGAGATCTCTCCAGCGCCTTCTTAAGCGTATTTTCTTCCCATTTTGCCTTACTGTTTTTCAGGTTTTTCATGGCTAACCACTCTAAAGACGTGTTGCATCCCGTCTTTCATTGATCGTCTCATCTGAGAGGCATTTGATAACGTTTTCCCTTGCCTTGCTGATATGGCCCCGAATCACCTCTATGGCGCCGAGCACGTCCTTTTTTTTCATTCTTTCTACCAGCGCTCTGTGCTCTGCCGCAGAGGATCGCATTCTGCCCGGATCGTAATTATCCAGGCTGACACGCAGGAAAATGTGTTCAAAGTTTCTCCTGAGCAAATATTTCAGAATACGATTTTTGGCGAGCAAAGCAATTTGGAGGTGAAAATCAAGGTCAAGCAAGAATTTTTTCCGGGTATAATGAGGAGGCCTGTACTTTTCATGCTCCCGAACCTTTTCCTCGAGCGCGATCATGTCATTCGGGTCATTTAGCTTTATGGCCTGCTCAACCGCGTAAACCTCCAATGCTTCGCGCACGCCAAATGCATCCCACACTTCCTGAAGGTCTATGGGTCTTACGTAGAAACCGCGAAAACTCTCAAATCCCACAAAGCCGTCCTGCAACAGCCTGTTCAATGCATTAATAATCGGAGTCCTGGACATATTCAGCCTCTCGCTTAGATCCTTGTTTGTCAGCCTTTGTCCAGGAATGAACTCCTGTTCAAAAATCATGTTCTTGATTTTTCTGTATGCTTCTTCAATCAGGGTTCTTGATTGAGGAATGCTCTCTCTGTTTGAAATCACCTTGATTGCGTCCATAGTTAACCGGTCCTGTGCTATCGTCTTCGGGCCACCCCCAGTGGAGTTGATCAAGCAAGAAGCTTATAGAAGTTCTTCTTGTGTTGAGAGCCTCAACCGCATAAGAAAAATACTTTGTGCCTTTGGCTCCATAAGTACTTTGCGCATTTTTGCAGATCCGGAACCAAGATTTAATGAAATCCTTAGCGCAGTAATTAGCTCCTGTCAAGAAAAAAAGAGAAAAACGATTTATTTCCCCTTCATTATAACCTATTGGTACAATTTATTAATCTTATTTTGCGAAAGGCTCAAAAATAAATTTTAGAAGTAAAATAACTTTCTTCTTGACACTTTCTAACCTAAAATATAGTGGAATATTTAATTCAATTTACTATGTACATGTTCTTTGAGGTATGTTGTCTTTGTTTGAGGCCGTGATCTCTTGTTTTAAGAGCAAAGGGAGCTAGCAGGGGGAGGAGGCATCAATGATCAAGAGAATAAGTCACATCGGAGTAGCTGTAAGTGATCTGGAGGAGGCAAGAGTTTTTTTTCGCGAAAACTTTGGGTTCTCTGTTAAAGAAAAGGAGAATTTTGGAGAACTCATCTTTTCATTTGTACCGGTGGGTGATACGAATCTGGAGTTGTTGCAATCAACGGAACCAGACGGCCAGATCGCAAGGTTTGTCGAGAAAAGAGGGCAGGGGGTTCACCACATCTCTTTTGAAGTTGAGGACATTCAGCGGGAACTGGACCGGTTGAAATCAAGGGGGATTAAGCTCATTAATGAAAAGCCCTACCTGAACGCCCACAAGGACTTGGTGGCCTTTATCCATCCAAAGAGCACATTCGGGGTGTTGATAGAATTAATCCAGAAGAAGGACGAGAAAAGGGCTTGAAATCTTAGGTCTGATATTTGATGTAAAGGCATACTGGATGCCGCAGATGATGGCTTGATGGCGAATCAGGGAGAAAGCTTTCAACCCTGGGAAAGGGAGAAGGGGAACCATGCGACGTAAGAAAACATGGGAAGCAGAGCTCTCAAAGCTTCGTGCAAAGGAGGCGGAAGCAAAGCGTGGAGGTGGTGAAGAACGCCTTCAAAAACAACGCGAAATGGGGAAGATGACCGCCAGGGAGCGAATTGAATACATTATGGATCCTGGAAGCTTTGTTGAATTGAACATGCTTGCTGAACACCAGTGCCGCGATTTTGGCATGGATAAGAAAAAATTCCCTGGAGACGGCGTCATAACTGGCTATGGCACCATTAACGGCAGAAAGGTATTTATTTACTCAGAAGATGCCACTGTTCTTGGAGGTTCTACAGGTAAGACGCATGGTGCCAAAATCCATTATATCCTCAAGCTTGCCAGGGAATACCTGGTTCCTGTAATTTGCCTGAACGACTCGGCCGGTGCCCGTATCCAGGAAGGCATGGACAATGTCTATGGAATTACAGGCATGTTTTACCAAAATAGCCTGAACTCCGGGATTGTTCCGCAAATAGCCGCCATTATGGGAGCGTGTACCGGGGGCGCAGTCTACTCTGCCGCACTTTGTGATTTTTTTATTCAGGTGGAAAAAACCTCTCATGCTTTTATTACCGGACCTGCTGTTATCAAGGAGGTAACAAAAGAGGAGGTTTCTTTTGAAGATCTGGGAGGTGCCAGGGTACACAGCACAAAATCAGGAGTGGCACACCTCACGGCCCGTGATGACAGGGAGTGCCTTGACACCATCAAGGCATTGCTGGATTACCTGCCTCAAAATAACCTTGAAAAGCCTCAGCTCGGAAAGGTAACTGATCCTGTGGACAGGAAAACTCCGGAGCTGATTGACATGGTTCCAATCCAGATGCGCAAGACATACGATATGCGTGATGTAATAAGAACAGTGGTAGACAATGGCGAATTCCTTGAGATACAGCCTCGGTTTGCCCAGAACCTGGTAACCGGTTTTGCGAGGATGGGGGGCAGGGTGGTGGGTTTTGTGGCTAATAATCCCCGCTTCCTTGGCGGCTGTCTGGACATTGATTCATCTGACAAGGGGTCGCGGTTTATAAGGACCTGTGACGCATTCAATATTCCTTTGATTGCGATGGTAGATGTACCGGGATTTTTGCCCGGGGTGCGTCAGGAGCACGGAGGGATTATCCGACACGGTGCAAAGATGCTGTACGCATGGGCCGAGGCCACGGTTCCAAAGATCTCGATGATACTCAGGAAGATGTACGGCGGGGCCATTCCTGCAATGGGAGTTCATCAAATAGGCTTTGATCACGTTTTTGCCTGGCCTTCGGCTGAAATGCAAATGGTTGGGGCAGAGCCATCTGTCAAGATTCTCTACAGAAGAGAACTCGCATCAGTGGATGATCCGCAGGCTTTTCTTGAAAAAAAAGTAGAAGAGTACCAGGATCTTTATCTGACACCCTATCATTCGGCGTCCCGCTCGGTGATTGATGGTGTTATTCATCCAAAAGATACCCGAAAACAGCTCATATCAGCGCTGGAGATATCGGAGGGCAAGGCTGAACCGCCGAGACAGTACCGGAAACACGGGAACATGCCCTTGTAAGCAAGGTGTTCTCTGGTTTCTGAGCATCTGGGCTGAGAAAAAAGAAAAAGTCTAGACGGAGGATATGATGTACAAAGACATAGTCATCGTGAGTGCAGTGAGGACACCATTTGGACGATACTGTGGATCCTTGAAAGAATACGACTACTTTGATCTCGGGGCTTTGCCCATGAGGGAGGTTCTTGCCAGAGTCAATGTACCTGGTGAAGAGGTGGGCGAGGTTTTCTGGGGCGTGGGAGATACTTCTGTTTGCAAGGATGTCTACACGCCTGTTGCAGCAAGGCAAACCTTGATAAAAGCAGGCTTGCCACCTGAGACACCGTCAGTTGCAATCGATAAGGCATGCGTTTCCGCCATGTCGGCAGTGCACTACGGGTGCAGATCAATGGTGGCGGCCGAGATCGATTGTGCAATAGGCGGAGGGGCCACTTCCTTTAGCCAGGAACCCTTGATCGTGAGAGGTCTGAGGTGGAAGGGCTTCAGGCTTGGGGACGTGAAGATGGAAGATCCACTCTTTGCCCTGGGATACAAAGACTTCAGCCCGGTATCGGTGGATACAGACAACGTAGCGGCTGAGTACGGGGTTTCCAGGCAGGAGCAGGATGAGTGGGCGCTCAGAAGCCACCAAAACTACGGAAGGGCCTGGGAAGCAGGAAAATTCAAAGAGGAAATGATGGTTCTTGAAATTCCCCAAAAAAAGGCGGACCCGATCACACTCAATATTGATGAGCAGTACAGGCCTGACACAACGCTTGAAAAGCTCTCCCGGCTGCCTGGCATTTACGGCTGCAAGGGTGTTACTGCTGGCAACGCGCCAGGACTAAACGATGGGGCAACAGCGATCCTTTTTATGACAAGGTCAAAGGCCGAGAAACTTGGCCTTGAGCCCCTGGCTGAGATCGTGTCCATGTCCTCGATTGCCATTAGCCCGTTGCGGATGCCTGAAGGACCTGCATTTGCTGCAATGAGAGCCCTTGAACTGGCGGATGTGAAGCTAGAGGATATCGATGTTATGGAAATCAATGAAGCATTCGCTGCCGTGCCCCTGGTAAGTACTCTTTTACTGGTGGACAAGGACAAATCAAAAGCTAAGGCGCTGCGTGAAAAGACCAATATTAACGGCAGCGCAATTGCAATAGGTCATCCCAATACAGCAAGCGGAGCGAGAATTATCATGAACCTAATGTACGAACTGAGACGCAAGGGTGGGGGCTATGCACTTGGTGCCATTTGTGGCGGGTTGGCCCAGGCAGATGCCTGTATTATTAAAGTTTGATGAGGGTCAGAAGAATGCAAGTGATAGATCTTTTTAGTCTCAAGGGCAAGGTTTCGATTGTCACAGGTGGGGGACGGGGCCTGGGCAGGGCAATGGCTGAGGCGCTTGCCGAGGCTGGAAGCAATGTTGTTGTTTGCTCAAGGAAGGAGGAGAACTGCAAGCAGGCAGCCGGAGAAATCAGCAAACTTGGAGTCGAGGCAGAAGGGGTAAAGTGTGACATTACAAGTGAGAATGACATCCTGAGCCTTAGAGATTTTGCACTCAAGAGGTTTGGTAGAATCAATATCCTGGTTAACAATTCAGGGGCGACTTGGGGCGCGCCTGTTGAGGATTACCCCATTGAGGGGTGGAGAAAAGTTATCAATGTCAACGTGACGGGAACTTTTCTCTGCTCCCAGATAATTGGGAAAACAATGATAAAGGCAGGGGGAGGCAAGATCATTAACGTAAGTTCGATCTTTGGCGGGGTAGGTGCTCCCACAACCGTGATGAATGCGGTTGCCTACAATGCCAGCAAGGGAGCAATAGAGGCGCTCACAAAGGATCTGGCCGTAAAGTGGGCAAGGCACAAAATTAATGTAAATGCGATTGCTCCTGCTTTTATTGAAACTGATCTTACGCGTGTGACCATGGAGAAGAGCCGTGAGGGTATTTTAAGTCACGTTCCCATGGGAAGGTTCGGCGTGCCGGAGGATCTCAAAGGGGCGGTCGTGTTCTTGAGTTCTCAGGCCTCGGATTATGTCACAGGGATCGTTTTGCTCGTTGATGGGGGGTACAGGGCCATGTAGCCACGAAAGCTCTCATTCGGACATCCCTCCCGTCGATCACTCAAAAAAGATACTATTACCCTTCCCGTGAGTGGGCCTCTTTTTGGGGGACCAATTTTCGGGCAAGAAAAGAGAGCCAAGAGGAACGTTCTTAATTTAGCGAAAGCAACTTCTCATTCGGCTTAGAAGGAGGCTTAGCAGGTGAACGTTAACCAGAGACGTTTGGGTGGCGGCATGTTTCTTTTTGTAGACGACGTCAACTTTGAAGATGTCTTTACTCCTGAAGATTTTTCAAGTGAACACAAAGACATTGCTTCAGCTGTAGAAGAATTTATTAATGGAGAGATAGCGAGCCGTAGCGAAGAAATTGAAGAGCTTAACAATGCCCTATCGAGAAAACTCATGCAAAAAGCCGGGGAGCTGGGTATCCTGGGCATTGACATACCCGAGAAATACGGAGGAATGCAGCTCGACAAAATCAGCTCTGCAATTGCCTCTGAAAAATTTGGTTTCGGAGCAGGCTCATTTACAATCACGGAGCTTAACCATACCGGGATAGGCACTCTGCCAGTTGCCCTTTTCGGTACGGAAGAGCAAAAAAGGAAATACCTTCCCGGGCTTAGCTCAGGAAAACTGATCGGAGCTTTTGGCCTGACAGAGCCTGAAGCCGGATCGGATGCCCTGAACCCGCTGACTACCGCGACCCTTTCTGAAGATGGGAAATACTATGTGCTGAACGGTAACAAGCAGTTCATCACCAATGCGGGTTTTGCCGACGTTATTTTCACGTATGCCAAGGTGGAGGGTAAACTTTTTACTGCCTTCATAGTGGAGCAAAACTGGGAGGGAGTTTCCGTTGATGAAGAAGAGGACAAGATGGGGATGCACGGAACCTCCACCAGGGCATATCATTTCGATAACGTTAAGGTGCCCGTAGAAAATGTTCTTGGGGAGGTGGGCAAAGGGCACATCGTTGCCCTCAATGCTCTTAACATGGGCAGGTTCAAGGTCGGCTCTGTTTGTATTGGAAGTGCTAAAAGGGCTTTCTTTGAGGCTATCAAGTACGCAAAGCAAAGGAGACAGTTTGGAAGGCCAATATGTGAATTCGGGCTGATAAAAGAGAAGATAAGTGAAATGGCGGTTCGCATTTATGCTGCCGAGAGCATGATGTATCGTACCGCCGGCCTAATAGAGTCCAGGCTCCAAGGTGTTGACATGGGGAGCGATGAGTCCGGCATACGGACTGCCGAGGCACTGGAGGAGTACCTCATAGAGTGCTCTATTAACAAGGTGTATGGATCTGAGACAGAGGACTACGTCGTTGACGAAGAGCTTCAAGTTTTTGGCGGGTATGGGTACATCAGGGGAAATCACCCGGAACTCGCATACCGCAATGCAAGGATAAATCGTATCTGGGAAGGCACCAATGAAATCAACCGGCTGGTAGTGGTAAACACTCTTGGCAGAAGGGCCGCAAAAGGTATTATTGATGTGGACAGAGCACAGAGAAAGGGGCTTGAAAGGCTTGAAGTATTTAAACCTGAAGAAACCGACATCCCGGGGCGCCTGGATGCCCAGGAAAGCCTTTTGGGTGCGGCCAAGGACGTTTTCAGTCTCGTTTTTGGTTTAGCATACAGGCGGTACGGAAGAGCACTCCGCCGGGAGCAGGAGATAATCGGAATGCTTGCCGACATAATGATTGAAATCTATGCGATGGAGAGCACTCTTCTGAGGGCAAAGAAGCTAATGTCAGGGAAAAGACCTGAAAAAGCCTACCTTCCCGTGCAAATGACAAAGATTCTCTTCTATGAATCCATAGAGAAGGTAGGTTTTCTGGCAAGGAGCATCCTGGAGACAATGCAAGGTGAAATGTCGGCAAGAAAGTATATCCCTCTTGTCAGGCACGTCTTGGTTTCCCCCAACCTGAACATTGTTTCGCTGAGAAGGGAAGTTGCCGGGGGCATGATTCAGAGCGGTCGCTACCTGATTTAACTGCCTTGAACTGTTAGAGTCTCATTCAAAGAGCGCGGGTGAACAGCCGTGATCAAGAAAAAAATAGAAGCCCTGGCTAAAGCAGGGTATTTGACATAGTTGCAAACCCAATTTCTGTAATGGAGTAAAGCCTGTGGAATTTCGCACGGGGCATTGAACCCTGTGCGAAAAGGGGGAAAAACTTTATTTACCACCCCCGTGCTCCCGCGCGGGGCATTCCTACGGAGTAAAGCATGATCTTGCCGAAATTTGATTTTTTCGAACCAGGTTCACTTGAAGAAGCGTGTGACCTGCTGGGCCAACTCGGATCTGGGGGCCGTTTACTTGCAGGAGGGACCGACTTGCTGGTGAACATGAAGAAGAGACTCCTTTCCCCCAGGAATGTGATCTCTCTCGGGGCAATTGATGAGATGAAAAAGATAGATATTTCCAATGGCACAATAAGGATCGGGGCCTGTGTCACAGCAGGCGATCTGGCAGCATCAGCTACCCTCACTCAGCTCCTGCCGTCACTGTGGGAAGGAGCATCCAGCCTAGGATCTCCTCTGATTCGAAACTTGGCTACCATCGGGGGTAATCTTGTCACGGCAAGGCCGGCTGCTGATCTTCCTCCTCCTCTAATAGCTTGCGGCGCCAGTGTGGTTTTGAAGAAAAACTCCGGAGAAAGGTCCCTAGCCCTTGAAAGCTTTTTCCGGGGACCCGGTGAAACACTGCGAAAAGAAGATGAAATTGTAACGTCCGTACTTGTAGAAAAGCCGCCCCCCAACTCTGGGGCTGCCTATATCAAGCTGGGGCTGAGAAACGCCCTCGAGATATCTCTGGTAAATGTGGCTGCCTGTATTTCCTTGAATCCCGGGGGCACTATTCAAAAATCCCGAGTGGTGCTTGGGGCAGTTTCACCTACCCCTATCAGGGCCTTGTCTGCGGAAAAAACCCTTTCAGGAGAGAAACCCTCAGAGTCTTTATTTCTTGAGGCTGCCAGGAATGCTGCAAGGGACTGCAACCCGATTGACGACTACAGGGGATCGGCTGAATACAGGAGGGAGATGGTGAAGGTTCTTACGAGAAGGGCTCTAAAAAGAGCTTTTGAAAGGGCAACGGGGCCCCGTTCTTTATGATAACGGCTAACCTAGAGAAATGAGCACGACATATTTGGCTTTACCGGGTTTAGCAGGGAGAGCAAAGTGCAAAGGAAAGTAGAAATTGTCCTGAATGGCTTTAAGGAAAGGATTCCTGAAGGTTCAAGCGTTTTTTCTTTAATCACGCCAGAGGCGGACGAGGGCTTAATTCCCCGCCCCTTGGGGCGGTTAAGATGGTTTCCGATTGATACCCCGCTGCTTGCGGCGGGAAAGTTCATTCACGTTTTTTGGCGAAGAAGATGCTGTGCTTATTGTCGAGCATAACGGACGATTCGTTCCAGAGGACAAATATGCAACAACCATGGTCGCCGAAGGAGACAGAATTGAATTTATCAACCCCGCATTCGGGGGGTAAAAGCATTGAAGGAGGGTGGTATGCGCAAACTGATAAACGTGACAATCAACGGGGTGGAGTACGAGCTGGGAGTTAAGCCCAATCTCACCCTCCTGGACTTGCTCCGATATGAGGTGGGACTCACGGGAACCAAGAAGGGGTGTGAAACAGGAGAGTGCGGTGCATGCACGGTGATCCTGGACGGGAAGCCGGTGACTTCTTGCCTGGTGCTTGCCGTTCAAGCGAACGGGAAGAAAATCTTGACCATTGAAGGCCTGGAGAAAGATGGCAACCTCCACCCTATACAGCAGGCATTCGTGGATAAAGGCGCTATTCAGTGCGGGTTCTGCACTTCCGGGATGATTCTTAGCGCAAAACACCTTCTTGAGCAAAATCCAAGTCCAAGTGAGGCGGAGATCCGCAAGTCCATATCCGGCAACCTGTGCCGGTGTACCGGCTATCAGAAGATTGTACAAGCTATCATTTCAGTACCAGGAAGGACGGAGAAATGAAAGGAGAGCGCAGAAAAGATGGCTAAATACGCTATTATCAACCAGAGAGTTCCAAAGCTTGATGCTCCTGTCAAGGCAACGGGGCGTGCCAAATTTGCAGATGATCTGGTTCTGCCGGGTATGCTGCATGGGGCTATTCTTCAAAGCCCGGTTGCCCACGCCAAGATCCTTAACATTGACACCGGCAAGGCAAAAAGGCTGCCCGGCGTAAAAGCGGTGGTGACATGGCAGGATGCAGGCCTTGTTAAATACGGAGTTAGTCCCGCCCGCTATGATGAAACCCTTTTCTGCCATGAAAAGGTACGCTACGTTGGGGATGAGATTGCCGCAGTTGCTGCAGTTGATCTTGAAACGGCAATTGAAGCACTTTCCCTGATTGAAGTCGACTACGAGGAGCTCCCCGCGGTATTTACCATTGAAGATGCGATGGCAGAAGGTGCACCTCAGCTTCATGCAGAGTTCCCGGGGAATATCTGTGCGGAAGTTCACCAGGAATTTGGGGATGTAGAGGCTGCATTCAAAGAATGCGACATTGTGAGAACCGGGAAGTTCGTTAGCAAGCGCCAGGATGCCGCTTTCCTCGAACCTCATTGCAGCGTGGCAAATTATGATTTCTCCGGTCACCTTACCCTGTATTCCTCCACACAGGTCCCCCACTACGTGATGCGTACCGTTGCAATGGTGCTCGGACTTCCAGTGGGCAAGGTAAGGGTCATAAAGCCGTTTGTTGGTGGTGGGTTTGGACCAAAGTGCGAAGCTACCCCAACGGATTTATGTGCTTCCCTTCTTTCTATGAAGACAGGAAAGCCCGTGAAGGTAAGCTACACAAGGGAGCAAGTATTCCTCCACTGCAGGGCCAGGCACCACTATGTGCACGAGTTGACCACAGGGGTAAAGAAGGATGGAACTTTGCTGGCGCTTCACAACAAGGCCTATCTTGACGGAGGCGCTTACACCAGCTTTGGCATAGCGACCGTATACTACGCGGGCTCCCTACTGGGAGGGCCGTACCGGTTGCCCAATATGAAATATGATGGCTACCGCGTGTATACGAATAAGCCGGCATGTGGTTCCCAGCGCGGTCACGGAGGGGTGATCGCGAGGGCTGCGTTTGAGCAGCAACTGGATGCGATTGCAGCGGAGCTTGGCATTAATCCTGTGGAAATCAGGCTCAAGAATGCCATGCAAAGGGGTGACACGAGCTGCAACGAGCTTTTTGTGAGCAGCCTGGGGCTGAAGGAGTGCATCCAGGCTGTAAGAGAACGTTCAGGATGGGATAAGAAAAAAGGGAGCCTTCCTTCAGGCAAAGGCATAGGCATGGCCTGTGGTTTTTTTGTATCCGGAGCCGGTTACCCCATCTATCGCTCCGAGACCTTCCATTCTGTTGTGGTAATAAAAGTCGCCGATGACGGGGGGACGGTCACCCTTCAGACAGGTTCTGCTGAAATAGGACAAGGCTCCGACACTACCATGGCAATGATAGCGGCAGAGACCCTCGGGATTAAGCTTTCCGATATTCAGGTTGAATCAGGTGACACTGATCTTGCTATAGATCTCGGGGCTTATTCCAGCAGGCAGACCCTTATGACAGGACATGCCACCAAGGAGGCTGCCGAAAGTGTGAAAAAGCAGATACTGGAAGTTCTTTCAGATGAGCTGAAGATTCCCGCACGTGAAATGGATATTCGCAATGGATTGATTGTTTTCAAAACTGAGGGTGTGGATTTCAGGGAAATCAGAACCCGCTACATGAAGGAGCACAGAGGATGGACTGATCATCCGGCCGAGAGTTCACTTACTTTCAAGGAGGCGGCAAGATTGGCCTACCTCAGAAAAGGGCCTATTATAGGGATAGGGAAATACAAGCCCCCAAAGTTGGGAGGCAGTTACAAAGGCGCGGCAGTGGGAACCTCTCCGGCTTACAGTGCTTCTGCGCATGTAGTTGAGGTGAGCGTTGACATGGAAACCGGGAGGGTGAGCGTAGAAAAAGCTACTGCAGCTCACGATTGCGGATTTGCAATCAACGTAACTTCTGTTGAAGGCCAGATGGAAGGATCCCTTTCTATGGGACTTGGGGAGGCCCTGTTTGAGGAGGTCAAGTTTGATGGCAAAGGGAGGATTTTGAACCCTAATTTTGGCGAGTACAAAATACCAACCGCGCTGGATATGCCACCTGTAGAGAGTATTATAGTGGAAAGCAATGAGCCAAACGGTCCCTTTGGCGCCAAGGAAGTGGGGGAGGGCGCGATCTTAGCCACCATCCCTGCAATACTGAATGCAGTATATGATGCGACCGGTATCTTGATCCGGGAATTGCCGCTGACTCCTGAAAAGGTGTACTGGGCCCTAAAAGGGAAGAAGCCTCCGATTCGGTAACACACACACAAGGAGATATCGCTCTCTCCAAGGGTAGTTAGTAGAAACTTTCACCCGCCTTGAATGAGCGAGATAGGCTCTGGAAAGAACGGCAAAACAAAAAAACAGAAAGGGAGAAAAGGGGTGGCTCTTTTGGGCAAATAATGATAAAGAAACCACTTTTAGCGGGCTTTGCCGGCCAGAGGCCGGTAGCATATTTTTCCGAACGGAGCGACTGTTATGGAGAACGAGACCCTGAGTAAAGTATTGATGTGCATGCAGTGCGGAATGTGCACAGGAGGTTGCCCTGAAGCAGGCATCACCCCCTTCAATATACGTCAACTTGTGCGCAAAAAGCAGCTTGACCGGGCACTGGACAAAGCCATTCCATGGTATTGCACCTCATGCGGTGAGTGTACCTTGAGGTGCCCGAGAGATGTCAAGCCCTCTGAGATGATTGTTGAGGTGCGCTCTGCATTTGTTGAAGACGGGCAGATACCGCTCTCCATTCAAAAAGCCCTTGAGAACACCTTTGTTCAGAAAAACCCCTGGGGACGACCGCGCTCTAAACGGGCTGCGTGGCAGGAAGAGGCGGGTATCGAAGTTCCGCACATAGGTGAAGTGGAATCAGGGAGACTTCTTTTTACCTGCTGTATTGAGGCATACGATCCAAGGTGCATGGTTATCCCCCAAAATGTTGCAGCTATTTTGCAGAAAGCCGGCATGGATTTTGGAGTGCTCGGGGTGGAAGAGGCATGCTGCGGGAACGAGATACGAAGGATGGGGGAACTAGGGCTTTTCGAGGAACTCCAGGAAGAGAACACGGCTACTTTTGAGAAATACGGGGTAAAGGAGATAATAGCACTTTCTCCTCACTGCATGAATGCGCTGAAAAACGAGTATGGTGATATTGGAGTTAAGGTATTTCATTACACTGAAGTTCTTGCCAAAATGATAAAAGAAGGAACCGTCAACTTCAAAGTGCCTTACAACAAGAAGGTCATATACCATGATCCTTGCTTCCTCGGAAAACAAAACAAGATTTTCGATGAACCAAGAGACATTCTTAGAGCCGTAGAAGGGCTCGAATTGCTTGAGTTCTCAGCTTCCAGGGAAAACTCTCTTTGCTGCGAGGGCGGGGGAGGCAGAATGTTTTATGAAGCGGAGATCACATACACGAGGAATAGTGAGAAGAGGGTTTTGGAAGCGATTAAGAAAGGTGCAGAGGAGATTGTGACAAGCTGTCCTTTCTGCCTAATGAATCTTGAAGATCCTGCAAAAGAAAGGGACATTCCCGTAAAAGAATTATCTGAGATAATAGCGGAAATTACATAGAAGCCCGCACCTAGTCGAAGCTTTTTCAGACACTTTGAAAAAAGGTGCCGTTGGGGTGCAATACGCTACTACCTAGACCGCCTGACATTATAAGCTACCACCCGCCGGTGCAAGCCTTTCACTGTGATTTCACCTATTTTATCGGCCTTCACAATGTCTTTGACATGATTGTAGGTTCTCTGGCTTATGAGGATTTCTCCTGCCTTTGCAAAGGATTCAAGCCTGGCAGCCACATTTACTGGATGACCGATCACAGTATAGTCCTTGTGGATTTCCGAACCTATATTCCCCACCGTCATGTACCCTGTGTTTATTCCTACTCCGATACCAAGCTCGTGCCCGTACTGCTGCCATTCTTTTCTTAGCTCGCTCACCTTTTCCTGCATGTCAACAGCCATCATCACCGCACGCCTGGCATGATCTTCCATTGGAATTGGATCTCCGAAAAAAACCAGCATTCCATCTCCAATAATCTTATTCAGAGTTCCGTCGTATTTATGAACGATCCTGGTCATTTCGGAAAGGTAAGTATCCAGGAGTTGAAATAGCTCCTCAGGCTCCAGGGTCTCTGTAAAAGAAGAAAAGTTTCTGATATCAAGGAAAACAACAGTCATCATTTTGCGCTGTGGTGTTGAGCTGATTGAGTTTCCCGCAGCGAGTATTTTTTCACTCAACTTGGGTGAAAAATAACGCCTCAATTCATCGTATCTTTTCAGTTTATCGACCTGGTCCTTTACCTTTGCTTCCAGGTCGCGGTTAAATTGCAAAAGCTTCTCTTGAGCCTCTCTTAGCTCAGTGGTACGTTCATCAACCTTTTTTTCAAGCGTCCGGGCATAATCATCCAGGGCTTTTCTTGCCTTCACAAGTTCCCTGTTCGTTTCTTCGAGCTCATGATAGGCCGTGTTCCGGGCATCAATCGTTTCCCGCAATTGGTTGATGGTGTCTATCAGTCCCATTGCAGGTCGTTCACCGTGGCTGCGGATTCTGAAAAGCTGGGAGATGCGATCCCTTAAGGATAGTTTGTCGTATCTTACGTCAAGAATAGAGCAGGGTGCCTTGAATATTTCGCCTGCTCTAAGAAGTATTCTGCCATCCATACGAATTGTCTCGGTAATTAAAATTCCCTCCGCTATGTCCCCAGATAACCCACTGACACCGTCATCGAAGGTATATTTTCCCAGGTAAGTTTTCCGACCATTAATGGATTCCGGCTCTAGGATAACCGTCTTTCCCACAGACCTGCGTTGCCCGGTGTTGGGGTCTTTAATGGTCAGGAGGTTGCCTTGCATCCTGGCATCCAGGTTGAATTGAACAAATTCTCTTTCTTCGTTAAACAGGATTTCAGGGTCATAGGGATTGAGAGGTTGTTTGACCACGGCGGGTTTTAATCCCCATATGGTAGGAATGGAGGCAATTATGCCCCTCAGGTATGGGTTACCTATGTAGTCCTTGTGGAGATCAACGTCGCTATGGTAGCGGACTTCAATTATGGTGCGAATTTTTCCAAGACTCTTGTCGTAGAAAGGAGGCTTAATAATATTGAACTCCATGGTATCATTAAAATTCTCATTGAAAAATGGAAGCCTTTTGAAGCCATCGCTGGGGCTGGTAAAAAGCGTTTCAAAATAATCAAGACGTCCCCATGACCTAAGGCGGGCCGAAGAAGCTCCACAACGAAAATAAAAATGTGGCTCTCCGACCATTTCCTTGGCTTTCCTAAGAACAGCATGGAAATTTTTGCCTGTTGTCCATTCGTCTTCATTGAGAAAAAAATCCTCGGGCGAGTCATAACGCTCTGTAGGGTAGGAAAGCCCTTCAAAAAGCCGGTCGTGATGCCCCAATTTATGCGATACGTAAGTCGCGATAATCTTAATATTACGATTGCTGATGCATTCAGTGCGGCTCACAATACCACCAGTAAGCTAAGAGACGTAACAAGGTTTTGCTTTGAGTGGTTTCTTATCCAGGCTGGTGCGCTCCCTTGCCATAACGGCTTGATAAAATGCTATAGGATTATCAACTGTCTGAAAATATTAGCTAACTGGAGGGATAATAACCCAGTTGTCAACATGAAGCAAGCATGATTTTGAATATTTTTTAACCTTGACAAAGAAAAACCGTGGTATAGAATCGGCATGACTAGAAGAATCGGGACGTGGCGCAGTCTGGAAGCGCACCTGAATGGGGTTCAGGGGGTCCGGGGTTCAAGTCCCCGCGTCCCGACCACAGGGGTCAATAACTAAGGGGGGTTGGCAGAAAAGCTAACCCCCCTTTATTGGGTGAGGGATAGGCCGGCGGTGAAGCAGAACGCATAAAGCGACCAAGCCTCGAAGCGGTTCGATCTAAGTTAACCTGAAGGGTAGGGTTTCACAGGTATTCCGGCGTTGAATCGGAAGGGGTGAATTTCTCAGCAGCAAGGCCTGCATTTAATCTGGATGGGGGGAAGCAAGAGATGTTTTTGCTGAAGGATCCGAATAGAACGAGGGAATTGATTGACGTAATCCAGGGAAAAGAAGCTTCTGATTTTGCGATAGTCAATGCTTCGATCCTGAATGTATACGCGGGTGAACTCCTGGAGGATTATTCAGTGAGCGTAAAAGGTGAATGGATAGCTT
The DNA here is from genome assembly GCA_019310485.1 of Deltaproteobacteria bacterium. Taxonomy (GTDB): domain Bacteria; phylum Desulfobacterota; class DSM-4660; order Desulfatiglandales; family HGW-15; genus JAFDEF01. Next base: position 25,495 of record JAFDEF010000029.1, read on the forward strand.
ACATTGGGGAGGACGCTAGCAAAACCATTGGCAAGCACACAAGAGTGCTTGATGCTAGTGGCAAAGTCATCATACCGGGACTGATGGATGCTCATTGCCATCTTGCAGACTGGATTTACAGCCCAAGCGAATTCCTCCCCTATGCAATGGCAAGCGGGACAACAACAATTATTACCGAAGCCATTGAACCATTCCTGGCAATGGGCGAAGATGGATTGCTTGACTTCTTGGCTTCTCTGGAAGATCAGCCAGTCAAAGTATTTGTAACTCTGCCTGCCGGAGTGTCAACCAGCAAAAAGACGGAGCTCATGTCAAGAAAGTTGCTCAAGGAGCTTCTTTCACAAGATGCTATCGTGGGCCTCGGGGAGTCTTACTGGCAGGGTGTTTTGAAGAACTTGGACGTGCATATTCCGGCTTTCCAGGAGACCTTTGCACATGGAAAAAGGGTCGAAGGGCATTCTGCCGGAGCAAAAGGTGAAAAGCTGATGGCATATGCTGCCACAGGTGTATCATCCTGTCATGAACCTATTACTGATCAGGAAGCCCTGGAGAGGCTGAGGCTGGGGATGTACGTGATGGTGAGAGAGGGGAGCATAAGGGAAGACCTTGTTCCAATTTCACGGATAGTTGAGTCGGGGGCTGATCTAAGAAGGCTGATTCTAGTAACAGATGGAGTTTCCCCGAAAGATCTGCTTGAAAAGGGATACATGGCAAACATAGTGCAAAAAGCAATTAATTGTGGCTTTGATCCTGTACAGGCCATCCAGATGGCAACCATAAATCCTTCCACCTATTTCCGCCTGGACACTTTTACAGGTGGGATTGCTCCTGGAAAGCAAGCAGATATGCTGGTTGTTCCGGACATCAGATCAATCGAGCCTGAGCTGGTCATTAGTAGAGGCAGAATCATTGCGAAGGAAGGAGAGGCAGTCGTTTGCACCAGAAAACATAATTTTTCCTCCAAGAGCCTGAACAGCGTTCACTTGGAACGAGAGCTTGAGGGATCTGATTTTTCCATCCTTGTTGATAGTGGAGGCAACCAGGCAAAGGTAAGGGTAATAGAGATGGTTACAGACCTTGTCACCAGGGAGCTTATAGTGTCGGTGCCGGTTTTGGATGGAGAAATCAGGTCGGACAAGGGGGAAGATTTATTGAAGGTAGCTGCCATTGACAGGAGGTATTCTCCTGGAGACATGTTTGTTGGACTTATCAAGGGCTTTGGTCTGAAATCAGGAGCTATTGCTTCCAGCGGGGCCTGGGACACATCTGATATTATTGTCGTAGGAGAAAACGGCAGGGATATGGCAAATGCTGTAAATAGGATTCATTCTTTGCAGGGCGGTGCTGTTGTCAGTGCCGGAGGAAAAATAGTTGCAGAAATTGCCGCACCTGTATTCGGTCTTATTTCCGAGATGCCTGTGCCCCGGCTTGCAAAACAACTACAAGAGATAACCGCTGCCATGAAGAACCTGGGGTGTCCGCTAAAAGATCCGCTCCGCACCTTGGTCACTCTTACGGGCGCTGCCATACCATTTCTAAGAATATGTGAACAGGGGCTTGTTGATATAAAGAGCGGAAAGATCTTAGGGTTGGTGGTTTATTGAACCAAAAGCCCAGGCAAGATACTTTATTGCCGAGTGTATCTGCCCAGCCTGACATCCTATGAAGAGCGGGGCTGGAACCTGGGCAGGCTGAACTCTTCGGTTACATCCTCCCAGATAACTTCCACCGGCATTTCACACATTACCTGTTTGTGGCTGCACCCAACAATGTTTGAAAGCAAACGGACACCCTCCTCAAGCTCTACAATTGCAACCACATAAGGCAACTCCTTCTCAAAGGCAGGATGGTATGCCTGATGGTACACGGCAAAAGTGAAAATTTTTCCCGTGCCCTTGGCTGTGATCATCTCATGAGCCATGGAGTGGCACTTGGGGCAGATAATTGAGGGTGGCCAGCGGATGTGGCCGCACTCCTTGCACTTGTGGAACCGGAGTTCATGCTTTCGGCAGCCGTCCCAAAAAGGGGCGGTATCCGCACTCGGGACTGGTAAAGGTTTTTCGTAATCCATTTGTGTTAAGCCCTCCTTAGAATGTAGCAGGAATGAGACTGAAGGATCCCTCCATTATCGCTACAAAGGATGATTTCAGGCTCTTTAGTCTTTGTTTTTGGCCCGAGCTGTCTCTCAGCGCACCGTCCCATTAGTTGCATGACTGCTTCTGAAAGCGGGGTGAGCCCCATGAAGTAAGCTTCTGAGAGTTGGCCCCCAGATGTGTTTGTAGGCATCTTGCCCCCAGGTTCAATAGTGCCATCTTTGAACCAGTCTTCACCTTCTCCTGGTTCAAAAAACCCATAATCCTGGAGGGTGATCTCTACCGTATAAGTGAAGCAATCGTAAATTTCACAGGCATCAATATCATCAAGACTGATCCCTGCCATTCTAAACGCAGTTTGACTTGCAATCTTCGCACCTGTGGGACCGGCAAGGTAAGTGGCCTGTGGAATTTCGCCCGAGGGATTGTGCTGGCCCATACCCATGATAAGGACAGGAGTGTGCCTGAGGTCTTTGGCCCTTTCAGCAGATGTCACGACCACCGCACGGCCACCATCATTTACAAGGCAATTATCAAAGAGTCGGAATGGCTCTACAACCCACCTAGAATTGTAGTAGTCATCAAAGGTCATCTTTGGTTCATGCATGATGGCCCTCGGATTTAGGTTAGCCCATTTTCTTTGCCCAACAGCTATATGCTTCCATGTTTCAGGTCCTGTGCCAAAAGTATGCATGGCTCTTCTGGCAGCAAGGGCGTAACCACCGGTTGCTCCAAAGTGACCAAAGACGGCATCTTCTCCTGTGAGTTCAACAAGCAAGAGTTTCATCCCTCCCCCAGAAAGAGCGCTATGGCCATAGGAAATAACAACGTAATTGCAAAGACCTGCATCAAGCGCGCCAACTGCGTGCAGAAGGTGACTTCTGGATCAGTTGGCATCCTGGCTAAGGTAGGTGGGTGCAATCCCCAGGTGCTGTGCCACAAGTTGAGGCGTCACGTCCCGCTCTCCGGGACAAGGCGGGAAGTGCCTGTAACAAGTTAGGCCGTCAATGTCTTCCTTCTTGAGCCCCGCATCCTTGATTGCATTTGAGGCTGCTTCAATATGAAAACTGAGAGAGGTCCTACCTGGAATCCGGCCTTGCGGCGTAAAGCCTACTCCAACGACGGCATATTTATCCTTCAAATCCATGACACCCTCCTTGTCTTCCATTAATATCAGCTTCAATCCCGGTAAGAGGTCAAAAAGACAATTTCAGCATGACTCATGGCGTTTATCACAAAGGTTATGAAAGGAATTCTCCCCCGGGTTGACGTGGCGAAGGGGCTAGGCTGAAAGGCTGTAGCGGAGTGCACTTTCAGCATGGATCCTTGACGTATCAAAAAAAGGAATGCCCAGTGTTTCTTCAGTAAGAAGCAGAGGTATCTCTGTGCAGCCAAGGATCAGCCCCTCTATGGAATCATCCTTCATCATTCTTTTTGCTATGTCCAGAAATCCCGTCCGTGTTTCTTCCAAAATGATCCCGACACTCAGTTCGCTGCGTATTTTTTCCATGATATAGGCTTGTTCATCATCCCGGGGAACCGAAATGGTGATATTCTTCATCTTGAAAACTTTCCTGTAGAAGTCGGATTGCATGGTGATTTCCGTCCCCACAAGGCCAACCTTGCGAACACCTTTTTTTTGCACTGCCTTGCAAGTTTCCTCAACAATACTGAGTAGAGGGATAGGAGTTTTTCCTTCAATTTTGTCAAAGACAATGTGCGGCGTGTTGGCTGAAATCAGCCCAAACTCGGCCCCTGCACGATAAAGCGAATGAAAGGCCTCCAGCAATTTTGAAGACAGACTTGCCCAGTCGGCTTTTTTCATGAAACCCCAGCACTCCTCCAGATTCATGCTGTAAATAATCATTTCCGGGTAATTTCCGCCGAGATCTTTATTCCCGTTACACAGATCCACAATTACACGGTAATAATAAAGAGTTGCCTCAGGCCCCAGCCCACCTATAATACCCATTTTTTTCATTGCTGCCTCTCTCGTGGATACAGAGGTATACCATCATTTCAACATCACATCCTGGATGCGGGGGGCACCCATTCGTGATACAGTTTCTTCTTGAGATATGGAATTCCCAGTGCCACGACTACCAGGAGTGATGTTATCATCTTGAGATCCCCTGGCCGCATGCCCAGCCTGAGAGCAATGGTAATAAAAAGTCGGTACAAAAAAGTTCCTGAAAAACAGGCGATCAGGGTCCATGTGATTCCCCTAGGATAAATTAATGCCTCTCCCAGGATCACTGCTGCAAGAGCCATAACGATCATTCCAATTCCCATTCCCACATCGCAAAATCCTTGATTTTGTGCGACCAGAGAACCTGTGAGTGCAACTAGGCCGTTAGAAAGAGCGCAACCTATTAATATATTCTTGTCTGTGTTTGAGCCTAGACTTCTCACCATCTCTTCATTATCGCCGGTTGCCCTCAAAGCCAGACCAATTTCAGTTCTGAGAAACCAGTTCAAAATCCCGAAAAAAATCAGAGCCACTATAGCTGCAAAGACAATAGACAGGCTCATACCGTGCAGTGAAAAAAGTCGCCCCGCCAGATCAAAGGCAGTGACCTGACGGAGCAACGGAACGTTTGCGCCTCCCATAATCCTCAGATTAACCGAGTATACCCCTACCATCATCAAAATTCCGCTTAGCAGTGCACTGATTCGGAGCACGGTGTTCAAAAGACCGGTGACAGTGCCCGCAATCAGGCCGGCGACAAAGGCGGCAAATGTTGCAAGAAAAGGGTTTACTCCCTTTACAATGAGTACCGCAGCGGTAGCTCCCCCAAGCGGAAACGTGGCGTCGACGCTCAGATCGGGAAATGCCAGTACCCGAAACGTCAGGTATACGCCTACGGTTAAAAGGCCAAAGATTAGACCCTCGTAACACGACACCGAAAGTATGCTCAGCAAGGTATCCAAGTTATCTCCATTTGTGGGCTTGTATTCGTGACTATCTTAATCCGCCAGAGACGGACGAGGGTTCAATTCCCCGCCCCTTGGGGCATTAAGAAAATTTCCTATTGATACCCCGTCCGCTTGCGGCAGGGTAGTTAATTTCACCAGATGCAAACATTCTTACTTACTTGTTTATAACCTTTGTGGCTTTTGCCATCACAGCCTGAGGAATAGTAATCCCCATGCGTTTTGCTGCTGATGGGTTGACCCACAGATCCCCCATTTTACCCTTCTTTATAGGCATCTCGGCAGGATTCCTTCCGTCCAGAACTTGCTTGGCCATCTTTCCTGCCTCTTTGCCTAAATCGTAGAAATCAATACCGCAACTGGCGATCACTCCCCTTTTAACCTGGTTGACATCAGAGCCGAAAAGGGGAACCTTGTTATCTTCACAAACCTTTACCAGGGCTTCGAGTGCCGAGGTTACTATGTTGTCTGTAGGAAACCAAACAGCATCAACCCTGCCCATGAGAGACTTGGCTGCTGCCAGAACGTCCGCACTGGAAGCGGCATTAACTTCAACTATTTTCTTGATTCCAAGGCCTGGAGCTGCTTTTTTCAATTCAGCTATCTGGACCCGTGAATTAACTTCGCCGGCATTGTAAATGGTGCCCAGTACTTTTACGCCGGGAACGATTTCTTTGACGACCTTTACCTGGGCTCCCACATCCATCCAGTCGCTACATCCGGTCACGTTGCCTCCGGGTCTCTCCCAGCTCTCCGCTACCTTGGCAGCAACAGGATCAGTCATTGCTCCGAATATCACGGGGATGCCCGTTCCTTTGGTGGCTGCGGCAACCGCCTGTGTACAGGGTGTCGTAATGGAGAAGATGAGGTCCTTTTTTTGTGAGACAAACTTCTTGGCAATAGAGGCAACTACACTCATATCGCCTTCAGCATTGGAGATGTCATATTGGACGGTTTTGCCGTCAATATAGCCTTCTTGGGCCATCTGGTCCATAAATCCTTTCTGGCATGCATCGAGGGCAGGGTGGGTAATGAAGTTTATCACGCCTATCCTTAATACCTTTTTTGCAAAAAGTTTAGACGAAGATGGGGTCATAATCAGTGCTGTAAGAAGAATAATAAAAATGAATAGCCAGTGTCCTTTCTTTCCCATTTGATTCCCTCCTTTTGAAAAAGTTGTTATGTCTCTCTGCTTTGTCCAAAGTAAGGCCTTCCGATAAAACTTTCTTTATTCACCTCCTTTTCCAGCAGTTTGAACTAAGATGTTTCGCTTATTATAAAGAACCATCAGATAATCATGTTCTCATGGGAGGGCGAAGACCATCCAGCTTTTTCAATGTATTCAAAACCCTGACAGAGTGCCTGCAAGAATCCTATTGGACCGGGACAGAGTATAGGTAGAGGGCATGCCGGTGTCAAGCAGTATCTTGCCCCGCAAATCCGCACCTGCAGCCTTCATGCATATTTTTTGTTGACAAATAATAGTGGATTACCTAAATGTAAGTTCCAGCACCTTTAGAAGGCCCGAACATTTAATTTGATAAATCAGAACTTTCTCTCCCGGCCTTTTCCAGAGCCTTTCCAGTATTATGGCCAGACACAAATGGGGCGATCAAGCGGAGACGGTGGAACTTCTTTTAGAATATAATTGCAGATTTTGCCTCGGGTATGCCCCGTGTATTGGAGATCATTTATACCTATTGCAATGTCCCTGGTTGCCATCTGGTTCGAGGTTTAGCCGAAGCCACCACGTAAGCAAGCGATATATTCTCGAGCCTGCTGGGCCATCTGGTTGTTAGCTCATTGCATGGCTAGTGAGTGGCGGCGTATCTATGAACTAGAAACAAGTTTTTCCAAGTCCTGGACGAAGGGGGTGGGAAATATGGACTAATCCTGGTCCAGCAGCCAAATTGGCAATGCCTGTGCGCTCGGGGTGTGCAAGGTAACTTGAACTTTTTCACATCTTTTCACTGCCTGGTAGTTTTCAGGCATACTTCAAGAGGGGGTTTGAGATGAAAAAGAAAAAATTTCCTGGTGCTGTTTGTCGGTGTAGCTTTTGTGCTGTCCATGACTATAGCCCTGCCTTCAAAAGGGTGGTGTGGCTCAAAAGAAAAGGTTTTCAAAATCGGTTACCCGCAAATAATCAGCCACCCTGCGCTTAATACCATCCACAAAGCATTCGTAGAGGTCATGGCAAAGCAAGGGTTCATTGAGGGAAAGAACGTAGAGTACAAGTATCGCATTCCTCAAAGCGACATGACGGTGGCAAAGACAATAGCCGACCAATTTGTTTCTGAAAGATGTGATTTGATTGCCCCAATAACCACCGTATGCACCCAGGTTGTGTGCATTGCAGCGAAAGGCAGCGGCATACCGATAGTTTTTAGCGCCGTTGCCGACCCAGTTCTTGCCGGAATTGTTCCTTCCTGGGAGCATCCGTGTTCTCCCGGACTCAAGATAACCGGGCTTAGCGACTATATTCCCGTGAAACCCCAGGTGGAATTAATCAAGGCAATATGTCCCAAGGCCAAGGTGCTGGGCGCGATCTTTAATGCCGGCGATGAAAGCAATACCAAAACAGTCAACGAAATGCGAAAACTGGCTCCCCAGTATGGCCTGAAGATGATTGAAGCCAGCGTATCCACCACTGCGGATGTGCACAGTGCTGCGGTGTCGCTGGTCGGAAGGGCTGACCTTATCTGGTGGCCAATGGATAATACAACTGCTGCGGGCCTTGAAGGGCTTATCTCGGTCTGCGAAGAACACAAAATTCCGCTTTTTGCCCCCGATATTGACTCAGTTAAGAGGGGCGCAATCGGCTGCATCTACTACACAAACTACGAGATGGGAAAAATGCAGGCACAAAAAGCAGCGCGAGTTTTGAGAGGTGAAGATCCGTGCAATATCCCGGTATCTACTTACAAGAGTAAAGCAAGAACAATTGTTAACCCTGCAGCAGCGAAAAGGATGGCCGTAACCATTCCCCAGTCAGTTCTAGATAGCGCCGCGATGGTGATAAAGAAGTAGGGCAAGGAAAGATTTTTTAATTACCGAAAGCGCAAAGCGGTCTGCGATCCAGGGTAGTGTTTTTTGCTTTAACTGAAGGAGGGCGTTTCGGCCGTGCTTTGATTCAAGGAAGGTCATGCCTGATGCAAGGGTGTGGAAAAGGGGATATGGCAAACAAGGAGATGAGCATTGCTTAGTATACAGGCAATAATAGCGAGTTCTGTTTCAGATACACTGGCTTATGTTCTGGTTGCTATCGGGGTGTTCATAACTTTCCGCGTGCTTTTTTTCCCTGACCTGACTGTTGATGGTAGCTTTGTCACAGGAGGATCAATCGCCGCTGCGATAATCCAGGCAGGTTACAATCCTTTTCTTGCAACTCTGGCAGCGTTCGGAGGGGGTCTTTGCTGTGGCCTCCTCACCGCCCTGCTTAACACCAAGCTAAGGATAAGCGCCCTGCTTGCCGGTATCCTGATGATGGTAGGGCTTTATTCCGTGAACCTTATGATCATGGGGAGACCGAATATCCCGCTTCTGCGGTCAGTAACCATATTTGATAGCGTGGCTACTTTTTTGGGTGTTACCAAAAATACCACGCTTGTGATAGGTGTTCTCGCCGTAATAACTCTCATCTTCCTTCTCATGTTGAACTGGTTCCTGCGCACCGAGATAGGTCTGGCACTAAGGGCCACGGGCGATAATGAAGAGATGGTCAGAAGCCTGGGCTCCAATACCAACAGGAACATACAAGTAGGTTGGGCTATCTCAAATGGACTAATTGGACTTTCCGGCGCGCTGGTTGCAGAGCGACAGGAATTTTGTGATGTTAACATGGGAATCGCCGTGGTTGTGATCGGTTTTGCCGCAGTGATAGTAGGTGAGGCACTGGTCCACCCCCGGGGTGTTGCATCAATGCTGGTATCAGCGCTGCTCGGAACGTTTGCCTATCGGCTTTTTATAGTACTGGCACTTCGTATAGGGCTGCCCCCAGGAAACCTGAAACTGGTCACGGCATTACTGGTAATCTTGGCCCTTGCGGTTCCATATGTTCGCAAGATGGTGCGCGGGGAGTGGATGCCACCGGCACCCAGACTATGAGAGGTTATTTCAATGAACCAAGATAAAAGCTTGTTGGAGCTTAAGGGAATAACGAAAATATTTTCCAGAGGCACCATTGATGAAGTTACTGCCCTGGATAATGTCAACTTGAATGTTTATCCGGGTGACTACGTCACCATCATAGGCAGTAACGGGGCCGGCAAGACCACGATGCTCAACATAATTGCCGGGGTTTTTCCTCCGGAGAGAGGGGGCAGGGTTATAGTAAATGGAGATGATATAACCAGCCTGAGTGAATACAAGCACGCCGCCTATGTCGGCAGGGTATACCAGGATCCTAAAGTCGGCACTGCCGGCAAACTCAGCATTGAGGAGAACCTGGCACTGGCCGTGCTCAGGGGACAACCCAGGGGATTAAGAGCAGCGACCAACAAAAAACGAAGAGAGCTTTTTAGGGCAGCTCTTGCTCCGCTCGGGCTGGGGCTGGAAGACAGACTGAGCACGCCTGTCGGGACGCTTTCCAGCGGACAAAGGCAGGCGGTAGCATTGGTGATGGCAACGATAAGCAAGCCATCGCTGCTGCTTCTTGACGAGCACATTGCCAACCTCGACCCCAGGACAGCGGAAACAGTGCTGGAGCTAACGGACATGATAGTTGAGCGAGAGCGAATGACCACTTTGATGGTGACACACAACATGGATTTGGCACTTCGCTATGGAAACAGGTTGATCATGATGCATAAGGGCAAAATTATCGTAGATATAGGGGGAGAAAGGAAACAAAGCCTTACCATCAACGACCTGGTAACTGCTTTTGAACAGGCTGCCGGTGAGCAGCTCAGTGACGAAAGTATTTTGCTTTCTCGCGCTGAGGTTTAACCGAAGTTTGTCACTTTTCTGCGTAAGATGTTGATATTGTTGGAAGTGCGTTTTCAATTCTACACTACAAATTTTTCACTCAATGGTCATAAGCCTTTTAAGGGGCCGAG
>JAFDEF010000030.1 GCA_019310485.1 Deltaproteobacteria bacterium
GCCCAGCGGAGGAAATTCTCGGCCCAGTACAAGAAGAGGATCTTGGATGAAGCCGATGGATGCAAAGATGTGCCTGGTGCCATTGGTGCTTTACTAAGGCGAGAGGGGCTGTATTCGTCACATTTAGCCACCTGGCGCAAGCAACGGGAGCGTGGGGAGCTTGATGGCCTGAGGCCTAAGAAGCGGGGTCGGAAGGCCAAGCCAAATAACCCTCTTGCCGTGAAAGTCCGTGAGCTGGAAGCTGAAAACAGGAGGTTGCAGAGGCAGCTAGAGAAGGCTGAGACGATCATTGCGTTTCAAAAAAAACTTTCCGAGATGTTGGGGATTCCTCTGGAGCGCAAAGAGAGTGACGAGACATGTTGATGGTGGCCACAGAGGATCTAGCAAGGTAAGTTGGAGTGGCGCCAGCCTGCAAGGGCTTAGGGGTGGACAGCTCCAGCGTGAATGCGTTTGTACTGGAGAAGTACGGCCTTCCGTTTCCAGGAAAAAACTAAGATTGGACCGGGGGGACGATTAAGAGATGAAGGCGAAAGGAGAAAGGGAAAGGCGGGCTTAACCTGGATAATCTTCCTGAAGAAGTTCGGGTCAATATCGAGGAAGACTACCAGGTGCGCGTCCGCATGCTGGAGAGGCCGAAAGGCACACCATAAAGAGGTAGGAAAAGAACCTAAGAAATGCCTGGTTGGGATATCCTAAAAATCGTTTCTGCGGAAGGGGAAGGTCAAAAAGTCGAATTCAAAGCCAAGCTTTCTGGGCTGGCTAAAGAAATAGTGGCCTTTGCCAATGCGTCTGGTGGATCCATCTTTTTGGGGATTGCAGATGATGGTCAAATTGTTGGTGTAGCCGATTCCAATCGGCTACGCAGTCAGATCCAAGACATCGCCAACAACTGTGATCCCAGGTTGCCTATTCGTCTCATTTCACATCGTCGGGTTATTGAGATTGTTGTTCCGGAAGGGACAGACAAACCCTATAGTTGCAATGAGGGGTTTTTTATTCATTGGATTATGGTCCAGGGGTTATTGAGACGAAGTGAGTCAGTAACTCCTCAATATTTCAATAGGTTATCCAAAAACTGAGGCGATGATGAGTCGAAAAATTCAGTGGCCGTTTAATTTTTTTCATCAAAATATGAACAGCTTCACTCGGTAGGATGCCAACCCATGAATGAAAAACTAAAAGAAATATTTAGATGCGTTGAATGTTAAATGAGGACGCTGGTAAGGAGACATACTGTCTGGAAAAGATGAGGCGGCTCCTTGCTGGAAACGCCGTGTCTTAAGGGAGGTTCCAAAATGTTAGTGGCTATCAGTGATATCCATTTTGTAGATGGCACCGCAGGGGAGCATAATCTTCCTTTCAGTGCATTCAATAGCGTCGATATTGTTGACTTGATACGTAGTACCAAGTGGTTCGATGTAAAACCCGAGGACCGCCCGTGGGGCAAGAGGGGGCTAAGCGATATCCCAAGGCCGCGAAAGCGCAGTGTTACTGAAAAGCAATGCCTGAAGATTTTGGGTCAGGCTTCCCAAAGAAGCCTGGGAAAAGAGAAGCCACCTAGTTCTCTTCCCAAGGATACCGTTCTTTACAAAAACTGGAAAACATTCAAGCTGTTTAGAGAATTAAGAAGTCATCTATCAGAGAGCTGCGGGAGAGAGATCCCGGTGGAAATAATTTACATTCCTGGGAACCATGACAGGCTTTGTAACCTTTACCCTTCTGTACGAGATGCAATCCACCAAGCCCTTGGAGTCTCAGTGACGAAGGATACCGTGGAAGGGGATCCGAGCGCTGAATGGTGGTATAGAGTGGGTAAAGGGGTCATACGTATTTTTTCAAGCATTTCAATAGAGATGATGAGGACTGATGAGCAGAAATATGGGGAATATCGAACCAAACGAGAGGCAAAATGGGTCACACCTATTTTGTCGGCGCCGTCGACATTATGCGGAAGCTGTGCTCCAGGCCCACCGCCGGGTGCGGACAGCAGCACGCCGGAAAGGCATTCGCTACCGGGTTGAACCCCACCTCCCGCCGGACGTGTTGGGGATCTATGTCTATTTGCCTGTAGTATGAAAGAGGATTTGAAATACACACTTCAAAATGTTATAAAAATTAAGGAGTTATCAGGATTCTAATGAAGTTTGTTGTCTGCAGGAGGTCCGGTTGTGAAAAAGAGCGAAGTTATTCAAAAGCTGGAAATGTTCCAGGATGAATTGAAAAACTTTTCTGTAAAAAATCTTTACCTTTTTGGTTCTTACGCACGCGAAGAGGCTGGAGATCAAAGCGACCTGGATATCCTGGTTGAATTTGAAGCAGAGGCTCAGATCGGTTTGTTCGAGTTTGCCCGGCTTCGCCGCAGGCTCAGCGAACTGCTTGGCCTGGAGGTGGATCTAGTAACTCCAGATGCGTTACATCCAGAAATGAGAGACGAGATATTGAGAGAGGCCATCCATGCCTCCTAGAGACTGGAAGTTGCGGATCAGAGACATTTTGAGGGCTATAAGTGCGGTGCGAGGGTATACCGCAGGAATCAAATATGATGCCTTTGTGGCTGACCGGAAGACAGTGGATGCCGTGATACGCAATTTGATTATTATAAGAGAAGCGGCAAGCCATGTACCGGATGAGGTTGTGTCGGCTCATACTGAGATCCCGTGGCGGGACATGCGAGACATGCGGAACTTCGTCGTTCACGAATATTTCGGGGTCAGTGACAGGATCCTATGGGATACTGTCCAAAACAATTTGCCACCATTGATACCGCTTCTGGAGCAATTACTGCAGGCCCAGAAATAACATCCCTGCGCCCACCTTTGACTTTGCGGTGAACGGAAATGCCTCGAAGACTTCGAGATATATTCACGACCATAAAGACCGAGGGAAACCTTCTGCCCATAGACCTTCTTCAGCGCATTGCAGAAGGGGACCGTGACCTCAAGGGTCGCACTCCGGACACCTATTATCTCACCAAAAATGAAAGACTCAATGAGGTCATCAATCGCGCCTGGAGTCGATGTGCAGGGGCATGGCGTGCCTTTCGTTCCGAAGCTGAGGAGCTTGCTGATAGTGATGCAGGCACAACTCTTTCCCGCGAGCGATGGCTCCTTCCGCTTTTCCAGGAACTGGGGTACGGCAGGCACCACGGAGGACGAGGCAAATGAACTAATTAGTTTTGTCAAAAGTTTCCGGGATGATGTTTTGCGATAGTTGAAGATGAATCATCCTCATCTTGTTTCATTTTAACCCTATAGATGGGAAGGGCCTCAACGGGTAAACCCCGTTGGAATTTCGCATGGGGCATTGAACCCCGTGCGAAAAAGTGGATAACCGGAAAGTGATGTGGACTTTCTGGTCAAGATGGACCCTGATTGCAGCCTGCTTGACCTTAGCGCCTTGGTCGCGGATCTGAGGGAGGTGATGAAGGGGGGAGGATGGAGGATGAAAGGAGAGCGCACGAGGTTCAGGCGATTGGAGGGAATTTTAGAGCTATCGATGCGATGGCACTTTTTGATATAGATTTTGTAAAATAAAAAATTTTTGCGCTTTATGGAGAGGTGGAATGGAACGGAGCAAAATACTTGAGATTATTTCCTCCCATCGAACGGAGCTAAACTCGTTCGAAGTTAAGTCTCTTGCCATCTTTGGTTCAATAGCCAGGGATGAAGCTACATCGGAGAGTGATGTTGACATTTTGGTAGAGTTTCATGGCAAGGCGACTTTTAAGCAATACATGAGATTAAAGTTCTTCCTGCAAGACTTGTTGGGTTGTTCTGTGGATCTGGTCACACCCAAGGCACTCAAGCCACGTCTGAGACCCTATGTAGAGAAGGAGGCCGTTTATGTCACGTGACTACTAGCTGTTTCTTGATGACATCCGGCTGTCATGCGAAAAAATTGTTCGGTATACCACGGGCCTTACTTTTAAGCAGTTACTTGAGGACGAAAAGACATTTGATGCCGTGCTGCGTAACCTCATTGTCATAGGCGAGGGTGTGAAACATCTACCTTTGGAGGTGCAGCAGCGTCATCAGCAGGTGGAGTGGCGTGAGATAGCTGGGTTCCGTGATATTGCCGTCCATGAATATTTTGGCATAGATGAGGAGATCTTGTGGGATATTGTCCAGAAGGAGGTCCCTTCGCTCCTGGCCAAGTTGACGGAAATAATAGCTCATGAGGAACGGGACTGTCACCCATCTAATAAATAAAGGGGCATAGATCATAGTTTTGTCGAGAAGATCAGTAAGAAGGGATTCTCCCAATTGAAAATCGCGAACCAGAAAAAGATATATATCTGCACGCTCCATGCAACGAAGGTATCTGGAGGGAAGACCAAGAAATACGCTTCGTACTGTATGGGCACACGCATGTCCCCCTGCAGCCGCCTCTTGAAGGTGATGGCGGACGCGAGGTTTTCTACATAAACACCGGGACCTGGAGGAATCGCATTTACAGGACAGTTGGCCTGGACAAAGCACATGACTTTGTTGATTTGAAGCAAATGACCTACACGATAATCTTCAGAAAGGATGAGGATACAAGGGGCAAAGAACCGGACACTTTGAGTTTTGACATTTGGACCGGTACCAAAAAGAAACAATACAGCAAATGAGTGCTGAGCGAGAAAATGAATATGGGGAATATCGCACTAAGCGGGTGATTCTGGAGTGCTATGATGATATGGCAGAGGCCATGAAAACCGGCCAGCCTTACCAGAGGATCCCATTTTCACCCCCGGCCAATTCGAGTGTTCCTCTGGGATAGTTAAAAGAGAGTTGGAGCAAGAAGGCTTTGATGCGGATCTATGCAGTCTTTCATTGATTGTCGGTTGTTCGTTGCTTGAAACTGGAAACTTGAAACCTGTAACATTTTGCCTTGTGGAAAAAGAGAGTTCCCTAATGCTAAAAAAATATCCGAATGTTGCATACACGGGTGTTCCATGAATATAATGACTTTCCGGTTTGTTATCCCGGTCTTCTTGAAACATTCGCCTATAGATTCGTGTGATGGCCTAATATAGAGGGATTGAGGGGATAGTTTATGTCGCTGAAGGGGGGATAATGAAAAAACACACAATCTGCCGTTTATGTTCGGCCTCCTGTCCCCTCTTATAGTGGGTTTTAACTCATGCGACAACTATCCTAACATAGGGGGGGTTCAGTCTGCCACGTGGCTAGGGAAATGGCCCACACTTACACCTACGGCGCCATGACTGCAGCCGATACCAGGAACGCAAAATGCATCATTGTCTGGGGAAAAAATGATCTTCATACCAATCCACCCCGGCTTATGAAAACATCCTCTATGCACAGGAGCACGGTACCAGGCTTGTTGTGGTTGATCCCATCAAAACAGAGCTTGCCTCACGTGCAGATATCTGGCTGCAGGTAAAGCCGGGGCATGACGGGTTGCTGGCCATGGCCATGATCAATGAGATTATCTCGGCAGGAGTCTATGACTCGAATTTTATTCGGGAATGGACCATCGGGTTCGAAGTGCTTCAGGCTCCGGCAGGTGCCTTCCCGCCCGAAAAGATCGCTGACGATATCTGGCTGGATCCCGCCCTAGTCAGGGATGCCGCGCATCTTTACGCCACAGCGAGACCCGCCTGTATTATCGACGGCAACGGCCTAGATATGCAGCTCGATGTTTTTCAAACGACCCGCACGGCCTGTATCTTGCGGGCCCTGACGGGCAATATCGACAAGCCGGGTGGAGATCTGGTGCCGGAGCCGGTGCCAATGCGCAACATTCAACTCAGAGAACGTCTCCCTGCCGGGGTGGAACCGGTCACCCAGGCCTACCCCCTGTTCAATAAATTTCATGAAACCTGGGGACTGCATGTTCAGTCGGGCGTTATTGATGCGATCATGGATGAAAAACCCTACCCGGTGAAGATGCTCGTCGTCCAGTCAGGCAACCCTGCGATTACCATGACCGATTCTCACAGGGTCAAAAAGGCCTTGCAAAAACTTGAATTCATGGTGGTGATCGATCCGTTTATGACGAGAACGGCCGAATTTGCAGACATCGTTCTTCCCGCCTCCACCTGTTTCGAAAAAACCCAGTTGAAGCGGGCCTATATGCGCGATAGCCTGGTGATGATTCAGGATCAGGTAATCGACTGGTTTGCCGACAGCTGGCCTGACTGGAAGATTACCTTTGATCTTGCAAGAAGACTGGGACTGGCAGAGGAATTTCCTTGGGAGAGCGTTGAGGAAGCCATCAATTACCAGTTGGAGCCGGCGGGGATCACCGTGGAGGCGCTCCGGGAAAACCCGGACGGTCTTCGGGTTGAAAAAGTCCGGTATGAAAAGCATAAAATCCACGGGTTTAACACTCTGTCAGGCAAGGTGGAACTCTACTCAGAACGGCTGAAAAAAAACGGCTTTCTTCCCGTTCCCTACCAGGATGGTATCTATCACAACCCGATAAGCTTTTCCGGGAGAGATAAAGAATTCCCCTTCATTGGTATCAGCGGCGCCCGGACCAGCAGATTCACCCATACCCAGTTTCATCGTATACCTGAGCTCTTGGCCAGCGAGCCTGAAGGCTTTGCCGATATTCATCCCCATGATGCAAGGGCGCGGGGCATTGCTGATGGAGACATGGTAAGAATCAGTACACCACGGGGTTGTATCGAGATGAAAGCGAGGATTTCTGATCTGGTGCATCCCGGCTCGCTCAGGATTGCCTGGGGTTGGGGGGGAACTTGATCCGGATCAGGGTCTGAATAACCTGACCGATGATACAAGAAGAAACGGAATAACCGGTACGCCCTCAAACCGAAGTTTCATGTGTAATGTAAGGAAAGGGGGGACTCTAAAATGTTGGTGGCTATCAGTGATATCCATTTTGTAGACGGCACCGCAGGGGAGCACAATCTTCCGTTCAGCGCTTTCAATAGCGTCTTCTTGTCAGATATTTGTGCATTAGCATCAGAGAAGGATGCAAAGGAGGTAAAAGTGCTCCTCCTGGGAGACATCGTTGACCTAATACGTAGTACCAAGTGGTTCGATGTAAAACCTGAGGACCGCCCGTGGGGCAAGAGAGGGCTAAGCGATATCCCGACACCGCGAAAGCGCAGTGTTACTGAAAAGCAATGCCTGAAGATTTTGGGTGAGGCTTCCCAAAGAAGCCTGGAAAAAGAGAATCCGCCTAGTTCTCTTCCCAAGGATACCGTCCTTTACAAAAACTGGAAAACATTCAAGCTGTTTAGAGAATTAGGAAGTCATCTATCAGAGAGCTGCGGGAGAGAGATCCCGGTGGAAGTAATCTACATTCCCGGGAACCATGACAGGCTTTGTAACCTTTACCCTTCTGTGCGGGATGCAATTCGCCAAGCCCTTGGAGTCTCAGTGACAAAGGATACCGTGGAAGGGGATCCGAGCGCTGAATGGTGGTATAGATCCAATTATTTTGATGAGACGCATGGAGTATATGCCAGGCATGGTCATCAGTACGACATATGGAACTTTGGAGGTGGCAACGACTATACCAGGCAGGGGCACTTGCATACGCCCATCGGTGATGTTTTCACGACTGAATTTGCAGTAAAGATACCCTGGATCCTTGACTCTCTGAGGAAGAAATACCATGAAGTTACAAAAAAGATGGTCGAGAGCACTAAGGATATTGACAATGTACGACCGCTTAGTACCGTTATGGAATGGATCTATTACCGACTCAAAAAGGAGGACCTGGGTGAGATTCGGAAAGCTTTCAATGAGGCATTTGATAGAGTTGTACGAGAACTGCTCGACAACCAACTGATACAGCAATGGAGAAGCCCTTATACTCATATTGACGAGGCTTTGAGACTTGCCAGCAATCGGTGGATTAGTTGGCTTCCGAAAGGACTTGTTGATATGCTTGATGCAGAGGACCTTCTTCCCCTTGTAATGGGTGTGACGGGAGGTTCAGACGACCCTGAAAAAGATATATACACGCAGGCCGCATATAACGAAGGTATCTGGAGGGAAAACCAAGGAATACGATTTGTACTGTATGGGCATACACATGTCCCCCTGCAGCGGCCTCTTGAAGGTGAGGGCAGGCGGGAGGTTTTCTATATAAACACCGGTACCTGGAGGAATCGCATTTACAGGACGGTTGGCCTGGACAAAGCACACGACTTTGTGGATTTGAAGCAAATGACCTATACGATAATGTTCAGAAAGGATGAGGATACAAGGGGCAAAGAGCCTGGAACTTTGAGCTTTGATATTTGGACCGGTACCAAAAAGAAGCACTACAGCAAAGACTCCTGAGCAGTATCTGAAAACTTGAAAGGTGAATTTGCGTGCATTTTCCGGTTTCCGGGGTTGAAATATCTCCTGCAATACCCCTGGTCGTTGCTTTTACAGTGTCGTTTTTCACGTCCATGGGAGGTGTATCAGGAGCCTTCCTGCTACTTCCCTTCCAGGTGAGTATCCTTCACTTTACGAGCCCCTCGGTCAGCCCTACAAACCTTGTTTATAATATTATCGGAATCCCGGGCGGCGTTTACAGGTACATGCGGGAAGGAAGAATGGCATGGCCTCTGGCATGGGTGATAATCTCAGGGACGCTGCCAGGTGTCTTTATTGGAGCTATTCTAAGAATCAAGTACCTTCCTGATCCAAGGCATTTCAAGTTCTTTGTTGGTTGTGTTCTCCTCTATATCGGGGGGCGGCTACTGTATGAGCTAAGCCCGAGGGTGAGCGCGAAGAAAGCAAAGGGGGCCGAGCTGGAAGAGAGATTTAGAAAAAGGGTGGGGGAAAAGCAAAGCGGGGAAATATCCAGGCCCGGCAGAAAAATCAGGTCCGTAGAGTTCTCCCCTACCAGGTACACATTTGAATTCTACGGCGAGATTTTTTCTTTTAATGCCCTGGCCCTGTTTGCCGTAACCTTTGCCGTGGGAATCATCAGCGGCACTTACGGCATAGGGGGTGGCTCTATCATTGCTCCTTTTCTAATAGCCATCTTTGGCCTGCCTGTTTATGCAATAGCGGGCGCCGCCCTTTTAAGCACATTTCTAACATCCATCGTGGGCGTTTCTTTTTACACCTTGATCGCCCCCTTCTATGCGTACACGGGACTTGCAATAGCCCCGGATTGGAAGCTGGGCGCTTTGTTTGGTATAGGAGGGTTAATGGGAATGTATTGCGGGGCAAGAGTCCAGAAATACTTTCCAGCCAGGGCTATAAAGTTAATTCTCGGAGTGGTAATTATGTTTCTTTCAGTCAAATATATTTCAATTATTTTTTAAGTCTCTGCATGGATCTAGCGATCTAGAGAAGCAAGCCATGAAAAGCTGGGTTTTCTGCGCATAAAAAGAAAAGAGGCAAATTCATTATACCAGCCGGGCGCATTCATAGCCCGAATGTATTGCGTCAATGGCACTTCCCACCAGGCGGCAATCTCCTGCTTTACAAAGATCTACCTTGCCCCTTAGCTCTTTTTCGTAATCCGATGACGGTAGCATTCCTTCAAGCACTACCACGCGGTCAACACCCTCAATGACTTGCTCCCTCCCCTGGTAGTTTACGAAAACCCTGTCTCCCTTTTTGCGAGTAACTTCACTTTTCACGAGGATCCGGACATTAAGATTTTCCAAAGACCTAACGGCAATATTTCTGGAAATCATCTGGCTGTCGGGAAGTATTTCTCGTGACTTGCAAACAAGTGTTACCGAGTTGTTATTATCGGCAAGGGCCTCCGCTGCATCCACTGCACTAAACCCTTCGCCGATTATCACGACATTTTTTCCACGAGGCATGTTCCTGGGATCAAGAATTTCAATTCCCGCAAACTCTTCAAGTCCGGGAATGTTCGGATCGGCTTGAACAGATCCATGCGCCAAAAGAACCAGCTCGTACTCTCGAACAAGTTCTTCCGGCTCGGGGGTCCTAAGAACAGCCTTGATTTCCTTTTCCACTCTTTGCTTGTAATAGGCTATCAACTTGTTAAGGTTTCGCTTTCGGGGCGCAAGAGAGGCCAGGTTTAGTTGCCCACCAAGCTTGTCTTTTTCAAAAAGGGTAACATCATGGCCTCGTTCCTTGAGTACGAGTGCGGCTTCCATGCCGGCAGGGCCTCCTCCAACTACAGCAATCTTTTTCTTCCAAGGTGTCTCAGCCAGTTGGGCTTCATCCCTACCAACCCGGGGGTTAATAGTGCACGAGAGCTTGTTGGCACGGTGTATTCCCCCAACACAGCCCTCCAGGCAGGCTAGGCAAGGTCTTACCGGACCTGCAATGTGCCCCAGCACCTTGCCCAAGAAATCAGGGTCTGCAATAAGCTGCTTACCGACGGTAGCAAAGTCAGCCATTCCGCCATCCAGAATTTGGTTAATATCCTGCTTGGAATTTACCTGGCCGCCGGTGATTACTGGGACTCTGAGTTCAGCCTTGATTTGTGAGGCCATCTCCCAGGTTTTTCTTTTTGCTATGCTCACATGTTGAAAATGCCACGCAGGTGTTTCGCACACGGAACCACTTGACACATTAATTGCCGATACTCCGGCTTTTTCAAGAGCCCTGCTGAACTGGAGCATTTCCGTGATATCGAAGCCTCCTTCAAACATTTCTGAGCCGCTTATTCTGGCCACTACAGGAAGGGAACAGGATTCTTTCACTTTTGCCAGGACTTCGAGGGCAAAGCGAAAACGGTTCTCCATGGTCCCTCCGTAAGTATCGTCTCGATCGTTGAGATCTGGAGACAGGAATTGTGCTATGAGGTACCCGTCGCCGAATTGAAGTTCGACAAGGTCAAAACCTGCCTTTTCTGCTCTCAAGGCAGCCTTTGCAAAAAGATCCTGGGCTTCCTCGATTTGCCTTATGTTCATCCTTGTAGGCTTTTTCCCCCCATTTTTACATGGCTTATCTGATGAGGAGAGGTAGATATTTTCAGGAATCGCCGGATTTGCCATGCGGCCGGGGTGGTTCAGGTGAGCAATAGCGCGGGCTCCCCTGGCTTTTATTTTACCTGCCAGGCGCGCCAGGCCAGGTAGCATTTCGTCACTGTGTATGCCTATCTGGGTCGGTATCTGTCTGAGGTGCGGTTCAAGAAAGAATGGCTCAACGATAACCGCGCCCGCGTGCTCACTTCGTCTCTCCCAAAAGGAGAAGTGCTCCTCAGTTACCTCACCTGTTTGCTTTCCATACCCTGTTTGTACAGGTGCCACGATAAGGGGGCATCCCAAGCTGAGATCTCCAATTTTTGCCGGACTTATAAGCTTGTTGGATTCACTCATTCCTTTTTCAATGTGATCTGGTAGAAAGAATCTTGTTCCTTTGTTTCAATCAGCTCATATTGGGAGGGATTAAGTACCCGGAAGATCTCTTCCTTTGTGTCAGGGTCGCTAGCCAGAACTTCAAGGATTTGGCCGGTGCCCATTTCTCTGAACACCTGGCTCACCTTGAGCAGGGTGATCGGTGAAATGGTGCCCCTTAAATCCAGATGATGAACTTTAGCCTTCAAGCAAGTGCCTCCAGAAATGAGCGCTTTTGCAACTTTGAACCTCCCGGATGTTCTTCTTGGCCAAGAAAGGAAACAAGGAGCACCGCCGCCGATTTTCCTGAGGCTTTTATTTCAGTATCCTATGGAAACCGAGAATGTTCCCTCTCAGAGCCCGGCCTTTTATAGGACTAAGGAACAATGATCACAACGGCAAATAATGAGTTTTCTATTGCCAAACTTGAAAGGGCTAAACCTGAAACAAGCAGGTTTTGGGACAACACGTTCGTTCTAAAACACAAGGGCAGCACTGGATTGGAGCAACGCCTCTGTCAAGGTCGCGGCCGCCATAAGTTCAGCGCCTTCAATTAAATCAGATTTGTGAAGTTGCCTCGTCTCTATACATGGAGTGCAGACCCAGAGTTTGCCTCCAAGCTCCATGAAGTCGTCCACCATTTGTTTCAGGGGTGGGCGCCCTGCGGGTATTATGTTTTCTAGAATTCCCTTTTTGGCAAGGTGGAGCCCCACGGGCAAGCCCGTGGCACCACTTAGTCTCGCCGAATTGCTTCGCAATCGGCGGGACTTAGTGGTACGACATCCCGCCCGCCCTTAACCGCATTCATCCACGAACCTTGAGAGCATATGTGGTATGAGGACCCACAGTAATGACTTTTTGCACTCCGGCCTTTTTCAGTTTTCCTACAACATATTTTGCATGTTCCACAAAGCCATCCTGGTCACCTAAGTCATAGAGTAAAATGCCGCTATAGTACTATGAAGTATTTTTGCAATCGGTTTGGCCATCACCAAAACCATGCCCCCACTCCTTGCTTGCCTGTATTATGCACAAGCCAAAAAGCGTAATGTATGGCCCTTGGTGTGCTTAGCGTTCTAATTTTCCAGCGACCCGCTTGTTAAGCATTTTTGCCGACGCCTTGATCATTAAGTAACCAAGCCTGCTATCTTCGTTAAAAAGGTGCCGCAACCTTGACTGTTGCCATCGAAGCAGTCTTGAAGGTTCATCGCAAATCTATCAAGCCTAGCACCCCCTTCCACGAAACTTGGCCAAGTCCGGGTCTCTTGCCTTCACTTTAAGCAAGGTCAGTGCCAAAAAACATGAGTGAAGCATGGCATCCTGCTGCGGCGCTGAAGCAAAATCGCCTCGAAATAGGACTGAAGGGCCTGAGAAGCCAGTTCATTTTTCTTAAATTTCTCTTCTTTTTTCTTGATGTGTACCATCCAAGATGTTTAGAATGTTTAAACATGTATTAAGTACTTTAACAGGAGTAAAGTGATGTTTGAGCAAGAGCTAAATGAATACTGGAAGACGGTGGTAGATATTATCCAGGACGGAGTCATGATTGTAGATCTGAAAGGAATAATCGTTTCCGTTAATAAAGCTTTTCAAGTGATAACAGGCTATGAAAAGCGCGAACTGATTGGAAAGCCCTGCTCCATCTTAAACTGTGATACCTGCGAAATAGCGCTGGATAATAACGGAGGTCACTGGTGCTCTTTGTTTCGCTGTGGAACTCTGGATAGGCTGAGGTGTACTTTGAGGAGGAAGGATGGCGGGTATGTTCATACCCTTAAAAATGCCTCTATTTTCCATGATTCAGAGGGCAAGGTGATGGGAGCGGTTGAGACCTTCACTGACCTTACAGAAATTATTAGGAAGGATGATCAAATAGAGGCTTTTCGCCAGGAACTCCGTTCGGAAGACGGATTCCACGGGCTACTGGGCGCATCTTCCTGCATGCGCCAGGTATTTGACCTTGTCACTAATGCTGCCCAGTCGGATGCGCCTGTAATAATTTATGGTGAGAGCGGCACCGGAAAAGACCTTGTAGCTCAGGCCCTTCACGAAATAGGCCCACGGAGGGGAAAACCCTTCGTAAAGGTCAACTGCGCTGCTCTGACGGAAACCCTCCTTGAAAGTGAACTTTTTGGCCACATAAAAGGTGCATATACAGGGGCTTACCGTGACAGGGAGGGGCGCTTCGAAGCAGCGCAAGGGGGTGATATTTTCTTAGACGAGATTGGCGACTTACCCCTCTCCTTGCAGGTCAAGCTGTTGAGAGTACTGGAGGAAAGGGTAATTGAAAGGGTGGGGGATAACAGGCCTATTCCCGTGGATGTGCGCATTGTCTCTGCAACAAACAAGAACCTCAAGGAGCTCGTGGAGAGGGGATCCTTTAGAAATGATCTTTTCTTCAGGATCAACGTGATCCCAATAACTCTGCCACCGTTGCGGGAAAGAAGCGAGGATATACCCCTTCTTGCCGAGGCGTTCTTTCGAAGAATCAAGCTAAAGAGCAATAAAGATATTAAGGGCATAAGCGCGAAAACCATGGAAGTACTTACCTCTTGCGATTGGCCGGGGAATGTAAGAGAACTGAAAAGTGCCTTTGAATACGCATTCGTAACCTGTCAGGAGGGACTAATTCAGCCTTATCATCTTCCGCCAGGCCTTCACGAAGACAAGAGATTGCGAAAACCGGGGAAAAATACACTGCCCAATCACGAGGATATGAAAAGGAGGGAACTTATCCGGGTATTGGAGCAGGTCCGAGGCAACCAGTCCGAGGCTGCTCGTATACTTGGAGTTTCACGGGTTACCGTATGGAATCGTATGAAGAAATTCGGTATTGATCTCAAGCGCAATGTGGCAATCCTGGATTAAAAGCCTCGGAGAAATCTTAGTTGACGTAGTTCTCCTCTTTCTTTTGCCCAAGCCTTAGATCGTTTGCTTTGAGCCCTTATTCCTTAACCCTTGGTGTCTTGTATTTTAAGAATAACTCGCGGGTAGCACAGCGCTTCAGCTCAGCAGTTGAATATATGGCCTGCTTCGCTTATAGTCAGATGCACGAGGAAATGAGGTGGAGGGAAATACGTTTTTTTCGTGGCCTTCGCCACTGATGGAGAAGGAATGAAATGCATATGAGGGGGTGGTGATGGACAATGTAAGTCTTGAGCTGTACTGGAGCAAGGTGATAGAGGGAAGGAGTGCGGAAGCAAAGCTTGTTCATCCAAGCAGTATTGTGACAGCTCCCTGGGTTAGAATGAAGTGCCAGTTTGGCTGCACAATGTACGGCAAAGGATATTGTTGTCCTCCTGATACGCCCACACCTGATCAAATGAGAAGAATTCTGGACTCCTACCATAGAGGAATACTATTTCATGTTGAAGCAGCGAAGATGCCAGGGCGGAGCAGGAAAAAGTACCTTATGGATTTCTTTGGTTCCCTTGTTGACCTTGAAGCAGATATGTTCAAGGATGGCTACTACAAGGTTTTTGCTCTTCTTGCAGGGCCCTGCGAGCTTTGTAAAGAGTGTGCCAAGCAGGGCGGAAAGCCATGTACATTTGGCCTTCGAGCACGGCCTTCGATGGAGGGTTGTGGCATTGATGTTTACCAGAGCGCGAGGAACAACGGATTCTTTGTAAGACCACTTCGAGAGAAAGAAGAAACTCAGAATAATTTTTGTCTATTGCTTGTGGACTGAGGTCTGGGAAAAACCTCAGTTTCTCTGACAGGGTTCCGTAGGCTGGGCAAAAGGCCGGGCTCGAAAATTTGTCCGTTTCATAATTGTAAAAACTAATGTATAGTGGAAATTGTAGGAAGTCCTAGAAATAGTCAAGATCCCCGGAAAGTGCGACACTTCCAACTTTTTGGCAGGCTGTTTGGAGTCGGGCGGATAGAAGAGACGAGCAAAAACCCGAAAGCAAGGAGGAAGTGCTATGGCAGTAAGAAGCGCTGATTTTGCTGGAAGCTGGTATCCTAGGACAGATTCGGAATGCCGGCGGATGATCGAGGAATTTGCAAGGGCTGCCGCTCCTTGTCCTTCTCCTGGAAAAGCAAAGTTTGGCGGCATTGTACCCCACGCTGGGTGGGTCTTTTCAGGTAAGGTCGCCTTTAATGTGATAATCTGCCTCAAGAGCGGAGTTCTACCGGATACGATTGTGATCTTTGGGCGTCATCTTCATCCCGGAAGCCGCAATTATATATTCAAACAAGGTTCATGGGAAACCCCCTTGGGAAACCTGGAAATTGATAATGAACTGGGGGATAGGCTCGTCTCAGAGTTTTCCTTTGTTGTTGAAACTTCTACCAGCTATGAACAGGACAACACAATAGAATTGCAACTGCCATTTATCAAGCACGTGTTCCCGCGTGTCAAAATACTGCCCATAGGTGTTCCCCCATCCAGGGGATCGCTTCAAATCGGCGAAAGAGTAGCGGAGATTGGGCAGGCTATGGGACGACAACTCGCGGTTATAGGCTCGACTGACCTGACCCACTATGGTTACAATTATGGTTTTACGCCAAAAGGCGTGGGTAAGGAGGCAGTTGATTGGGTCAAAAATGAAAATGATAAAAGAGTGGTTGATCTGATGGTAAACATGGATGCAGAAGGAGTTATAAACGAGGCTTCCAGGAATTTCAACGCATGCTGTTCTGGTGCTGCTGCCTCGGCCATAGCTGCAGCCAAAAGGCTAGGGGCAAAGAGAGGCGAAAAAATCATCTATACCACGAGCTATGATGTCAGACCTGACAGTAGCTTTGTTGGTTATGTGGGAATCGTTTTTCCCTCATAATTTTCTATATTGCTGTACCAAGATTAATTGGAAAGAGAATGGAAAAGAGCAGAATAAAACTTGATTTCCTTGTTCATGATCTTAAGGTGCCTTTAGCAGTGATTGAAGCGGGCATTCAAGCCTTGCTTCAAAGAAGAGACAAGTACGGACCTCTTACAGAAAAGCAGGTTAAGGTGCTTGAAAGGGCATTGAGGAATACGATTATTACCAAAACACTCGTCAATGATGCACTGGAGCTGGGCCGATCAAGTGAAGGCGTTATCTACAAGACGCCGTTCAAGCTTGCCTCGATCGTGCAGGACACTTTTCTGGAAATCTTTGACCTGAGAGACCAGGAAACGGCGGAGAGAATCAGAGAATGCAATTCCTTGCAGGCGCTCAAGCAGGTCCTTTCAGAAAGAGGGGTTTTTCTTGCAGTAGAAGAACAGTTGTGGAATGAAAGTTTTTTGCAGGATGAGAGGAAGGTGAAGCAAATTCTCAGAAATCTGTTAAGTAATGCACTCAAATATCGAAAGAAAAGAGTTGATATCAAGATAGAGCGCGGGGAGAAGGAGCTGAACATTTTTATCAAGGATGACGGGGAAGGCATCCCGAGCAGGTATCACAAGAAGATATTTGAATGTTACTTCCAGATGGATATGGAGGAAAATCACTGCGTACGCGGGCATGGAGTAGGCCTGGCTGGCGTGCTTGTGTTACTCGAGGACATGGGTGGAGAGATGTCTCTCCAAAGTGATGAGGGCAAAGGAGCAACCTTCTCAGTGAAAATTCCCGTCTAATATCTGTACGACTTTATTTATGATTAGGCTGCCTCAGGCTTATTTCGCTAATTGGCGCTCTGTTGGGGACATGAAACAGATCTCTTCCTCGTATCTCAGTAGGGTTATTTGTCGGCGACCAAAGCGTAAAGGGCCTTGCCTGAAGACCAGGATGAAATCTTTTGAGATTTGCCCTTTAGCTAAAGCCCAAAAATCCAGCTAAACAAAAGGGCGCAGCGCCAAATTACGGCATTAAAACTGCTTGTTCAAAGGTTCAGGGTGGCTTTTGATCATTTCCGGATTGTGTTATACAGACATGTGATGAACAGTAGGACCGGGCGACTGCAGAAGGTGGCAAAAGGTCGGCCTGGCAGTGTTGTTGTATTATGAAGAAAAAGGCGGAGGCATGCCATGGAGTTTGCTGAAAAAGCAAGGCTTAGACTTGAGCACTGGATTACCCACAACGACCATCACCTGGAGGAATACGAGATGTTTGCCGACCAGCTGGAGGAGGCTGGTAGGATTGAAAGCGCTAGGCATGTAAGAGAAATGATAGAGCTTACGGCAAAGAGCACCGAATCTCTGAGAAGAGCCTTAAAAGCGCTTGCATAAAGCAAAGCGACCAGTATGTGATGTGGGGGGATTTTCTCTGGGCATTACGTAATACTATAAATAAAACATATATTTATTTCAATATACAATAACAATAGCCTATTAAATGAGGTAATCTTTTCTCTGATTTTGCCTCGGTTGGGTTCTGAAAAATGGAGGATTTGCAATGTGTGAGGCGCACGCTTTTATTGTCAAAGACGGGGAGGAAAAAAAGCTTCTTGAAAGTGTTGACGAGTTACAAGTGGAGGGCGACCAAATTCGAATGGTTAATATCTTCGGGGAGCAGAAAATTTTGAAAGCTAGGATCAAAAGTTATAATAGTACTGAGAGAAAAATTGTTCTTGAAGCTGTAAAATAGACTTGCAGAATCAGTGCGCTGGGAGTGAAGGGGTGTTGGCTCAAGGTAGGGGAGAGGAGACAATGAAAGAACTTATTGCTGAAGCCGCTGAGGTCATCCATCAATCAAAAATGACCCTTGCGCTAACAGGCGCAGGCATTTCGGTGGAGTCGGGAATCCCTGATTTTCGAAGTGCTGGGGGTCTTTGGTCAAAATACGATCCTGAGGAATATGCCACGATTGGAGCCTTCCGAGAGAAGCCTGAGAAGGTTTGGCAAATGCTAAGAGACATGGATGAGATTGTTTCGAATGCCAAGCCGAACAAGGCTCACATTGGCTTGGGAGAGCTTGAAAGCATGGGGCTTCTGCAATGCATCATCACCCAAAATGTCGATAACCTTCACCAGGCTGGCGGAGCCAGAAACGTTATAGAATATCACGGCAACTCAAGCACTCTGTCCTGCCTGCAGTGCGGCAGAAAATATAGTGCAAAAGACAAACAGGGTGAGTTTCCTCCAAGATGCGAATGTAACGCCATACTTAAGCCGGATGTCGTATTCTTTGGCGAGGCAATTCCAGGAGACGCACTGAACCGCTCTTTTATGCTCGCCTCTACAGCTCAGGCCCTGATGGTTGTAGGGACCTCCGCCGTCGTGTCCCCGGCAAATACAATCCCTGGCATAGCAAAGAGAAACGGAGCAAAGATAATAGAAATAAACAAGGAAGAAACCCACCTTACGCACAGCATAACGGATATTTTTATCCAGGGCGGGGCAGGTGAAATTATTTCAGCACTGGTTGCTGAAGTAAAAAGACGCCTGGGCTCCTGTGGAAATGGGTAGGGTTATTTGGAGTTCAAGAAATCTTCTAGATGAATGACCTTTTCGTGTTTCTTGGCTGCCTCCCAGGATCCTTTGATTTTGGCTTTCCTGAGATCATTGATCATTTTTTGAAGTTCGGGATTCTTTTCAATAATCCCTTGAATCTGCCGGCTCAACTCCTTCCAGGTGTTGTCGAGTTGTGAGGTATCCAACTCAAAACCACCCCAGGATGCTAGAAGAGATCCAAGATGGGAAAGTAGGCCGAAGTGCGTTGTTCCTTGAAGGTAGTAAGGGCAGTGTGCCCACAAACTAATAGAGTCGAAGCCCCGCTTCTGGGCTTCGTGGTGAAGCAGCGAGTGGATGGCGCTTGGTCCTTTGTAATTCACTGCGATTGTTTTTTCCTTTTGCAGGGTGCGGAGCAACTCTTCACTGGAAGCTATGGCTGAAATGACCGAATCGGTATGGAGCACATTATCATACATACTGCCCAGGCTTATTATGGTCTTCACTTTCATCTTCTGGCACAGGGTGAGAATGGCATCCGCAAAGCCGTACCAGCGCAGGTTTGGTTCCATGGCTTTTAGGATAACTATATCCCTGCCAACGGTTGTGCGCTGAGTTGCGAAAAAAACTCCTCCCGGTGGGGTAATGTTTTTCAGCACACCGCCTTCGATTTCCACCACCGGCCTGTTTTCATCAAACCGGTAGAAAAGATCTGCATTCAGCAGAGCAAAGGTTCGGGCTTCGAGTTTTCGAATCAAGTAATCAGCCATGCCTCCGGATATGTCAAGCGCATTTCCCCACCCCTCAAAGCCAGCAATAAAGAGAGCATTTTCCATCTCCGGCATGTATTCGAATTTAACGCTTTCCTGGAACATACTCAAACTTTTGCATTGCAAATGATGGATGTCAAGTTCAACCTTTCGCATTTTTGTTGACAAACCAAAAAAAACGCCTAAATTTGCTTTTTTAAAGTATAATAGTAAGTACCCAAGTGGGATAGAGCGAAGGTTTAGTCGCAGGTCTCGTGGCGGGTTGATGGCTGAAGGAAAACAGAAAACAGTGTGGAATTATCTGATCGCGAGTGTTTTCATGCAGGGAGGTCCAAGATCTTCCTGCATTTAAGTTGGCGGGAAGCGAAGCAGGCCTTGCTGATTGATTCAAACACTTACCTTCGGTCTTAAACCCAAACACCTGGGCAGTTATATATATTCTAGTCTCCCTTTGTGGAGCGAGTAACGGGGGCAGGGCATTGTCTATTGAGATAGGGAAAGCAGTGCTTGAACATGCTTGCAAAGAAATGATTGAAACCATTCTGTGGTGTCTTCCCAATGCCTCAAAGGGCACTATTTATCGGATCGGAAGGCCACCGGAACTTATCGCGGAAAGGATTACCTCCGGTATCATTGACCGCAAAAGAGGAGAGATATCGTGGGGACTACCTGAAAAATCCGAGTACAATCCACCAGGCAAGCCGTGGGTCGAATATCGGGATGAGCCTGGGCGGCCGCTCGAAGCCATGGCATGGTGTGTGGAAAAACAGAAAAGCTGGACTTCAGAGAATCCCAGGACCGATATTAGAAGCGTGAGACTCCAGGTGGAGGGAGTCATAGAGGACTTCCACCATATGGAACCTGTACTGGTTCGGAAGTCAGATCTTCGTTTCAATATGTACTCATCTCCTGAGTATCCGAGGGATTTTCAGGGCAAACCTATATGGAAAGGGCATGAGTTTATCGTCGTCGCGGTTATAAAGATCCATTTCCACCCTCACACTATTCGCATCGGCAGTCCCGAGACAGTTATCATCAAGAAGCTTTCCAGGTCCCTGGGCACTCAACTCCTCTCCTACCAGTTGCAGCAGGACTCCTTGAAAGCAATGCAGCAACTGGCTCAGGATCGGCTGAATGCGTGTAATATCCTGGCGGACTCGCTTCGCAATGCTATAACGAAGTCAGGCCTGATTTTCTCTCTTATCAAGCAGGAAGTAGGGCACCTGCGTGAGCGGTGGGAAGCGCTTCTGCTTGAGGAGCTAAGGAAGGAAAACCCCCGGACAAAAGCCGTCAGGACCCTAAACCAAATGCTCTCAGCATTGCCCGGAGTTGATGATTCGCTTCGAAAAGATTTGGCCGCTGTTCACGGCCGGTTTCTTGAGCTCAACTTGCCTCCACAAAAAGGAGAGAACTGGATCACAATGCAGATACAGACACGCTGGGAAAACCTTTTTGAAAGATCTTCCGTGAGCGAAAAAGAAAAACAAGAGGCGCTGAGGGCAATTGAAGCACTGAAAAAATCCCTTAACTTCGGTCAGGACCCCGAAATCATCAACAAGATCAACAGGATCCCCAGTGAATTGAAAAATGAATGTGTGAGGTTGATATACAAGGATATGAGCCGGTTCCAACCCGCACATCTTGATGAGATAGTAAGACTCCTAGAAAATCCGGCTTTGAGTATACCCTACCGTGAGAAATCGAAAAAAACGCTCGTGGAGCTTAAGGCCCTTGCCGAAAATATGAGCCTTCTGGAGCGAAACACGAATTTTTTGTTGAATCAGGTTTTAAATGGGGTTGATAATAAGATAGTAACAATCTCAGGGAAAAATAGGACAAAGTAGTCTGGAACAAAAGCCTGCGCCTGTAGCTCAGCTGGATAGAGCAGCGGACTTCTAATCCGCAGGCCCGGGGTTCGAATCCCTGCAGGCGCGCCATTTTGAATGAAGCTAGCCAGCCCTGAAATGCCCCTTGGGTACTACCGTAATTCCTCTTTTGGTAACAGTGAACCTCCTTTGATCTTCTAAAGGCTCATATCCGATTCTTGTGTGGGACGGAATGACGTTGTCCTTGTCAATAATGCACTTTTTTATCTGACAATGACGCCCCACTACAACTCCGGGCAGCAAAACGGATTCTTCAACAGTGGCCCAGCTCCTGACAATAACGTTATAAGAAAGCACCGAGTTCCGGACTATCCCGCTTACGATGCACCCGGGAGCCACCAGGGAGTCCAGAGCCTTTCCGACCCTGAACCCCTCCTTTCTTTCAGTACTGAATACAAACTTTGCGGGTGGTGCCGAGAGGAAGCAGGTATGGATAGACCACCTCCGGCCATAGAGGTTAAAATGGGGATCCACTCCCGTCAAATCCATATTGGCATTCCAGTAGGCATCCAATGTCCCTACGTCACGCCAATAAGAGGAATCTCTGGTCCTTTCCTCATATTTCAACTGGCGTTCACCATTTTCAAGTGTGACATAGACTTCATCTTCGATTCTGTTGAACTTTCGGTAAGGATACGCGAAGACACGATAATTATTCAGTAAGCTCGGGATAATATCTCTGCCGAAATCATCTCCCTTCATTGTGTTCAGGATTTCAAGCAGGACCTCTGTTTTGAATAGATAGATGCCCATGGAGGCAAGAATGTGGGTTGAATCTCCCGGTACAGTTTTGACATCTCTTTGAGGCTTTTCCTGGAAGCCTGTTATTCGATAATCGCTGTCAACGCCGGCCACACCAAATTGTATGGCTTGATCGGTCCCGACCTCAAGAAGGGAGACCGTCAAATCAGCTTCTTTCTCCACATGGTAATCGAGGAATAGGTTGTAGTCCATTTTATAGATATGATCGCCTGAGAGAATAAGTACGAAACTAGGCTGGGTTCTTTCAATAAGATATGTATTTTGCCTCACCGAGTCAGCCGTGCCTCTATACCAATCCAGGCTGACCCTCTGTTGGGGCGGAACGATTCTAAGGAAATGGCCAAGACGAGCATTGAAAATATTCCAGCCTGCCTCAAGATGTTCAGTTAGAGACTGAGACTTGTACTGGGGCAGCACTACGATCTGGTAAAGCCCGGAGTTAATGCAGTTGCTTAACGTAAAATCAATAAGTCGGTAAATTCCGCCAAAGGGTACGGCAGGCTTACTCCGATCGCCTGTCAAGGGCATTAACCTGGCACCCCGGCCCCCCGCCATGACAAAAGCAATCGTATCTCTCACTTTTCCGACTCCCCCCTTGCCGATCAGACTGCCTCTCTCGTTCGTGCCCGCGCTGAAAAAGAGACCGGACCCCCAGGCAGCGGCACCTGTTGATCCGCAGTTTCGTCTTCCACCGAACGCCTGATGATAACCTCTACACTTTTAAAAATATAGGGGCATTGTTTCAACGGGTCAAGAGAAGTTCCCTTTAGTTGCCAAGATTTTTCCGGTCTGCTATCTTGAAGTACTTTTGCTCGAAACAAGTCCTTTGTTGTTGAACAGAGTCCATCAATCATAAAAGAGAGGAAAAAGGAGTTAACCTCAAATAGAAGTTGCAACAAAATGAAACATGTTCATCTGAAAATCCTTTTTTTATGCTCTGAAGCCGTTCCTTTTGCCAAGACAGGTGGGCTAGGGGATGTTGGAGGTTCCCTCCCGCTTCACCTTGCCAAACTGGGGCAGGATGTACGACTGATTCTGCCATTATACAGGGTTACAAAGGAGCAAGGGTTATCCCTTGTTCTACTGGCGGAAAACATTGGTGTCCCGCTTGGTTATGAGGAGTTGCCTGCCAACATCTTGAAAATAAAAAGCAAAAGCGATTTTGCAGTGTACTTTGTGCAAAGAGAGGATCTGTATGAGCGGCCGAACCTTTATGCGAACGAGCAGGGCGATTATTACGACAACCTTGAAAGGTTCACTTTTTATAGCCATGCTGCTTTGCGGATCGCGCAGTTTGTTGGCTTCAAACCAGATATTATCCACTGCCACGATTGGCAAACCGGGCTGGTGCCCGCCTTGGTGCGAGGAGCCTATGCAAAAAACCCTACATTTGGAACTGTTAGCCTGGTCTTTACAATTCATAACATCGGCTATCAAGGAATTTTCCCAAAAGAGAAGCTGTACATAACCGGTCTCTCGGAAAAGGAATTTTTTCATCCAGAAGGGTTAGAATACTGGGACAAAATCAGCTTGCTCAAATCGGGAATCGTATACTCTGATGCCGTTACCACGGTTAGCCCGAGGTATGCAAGAGAGATACAGAGTCCTGAGTATGGAATGGGCATGGAGGGCATTTTGAGAAAGCGTAAGGAGAGAGTGTATGGTATCCTAAATGGTGTGGATTACGACTCATGGGATCCAAGCAAAGACAGGTACCTGCCGGCTACCTATTGTGCGGAAGACCTCGCTGGGAAAGGGCGCTGCAAGGAAGCATTAGTGCTTGAACTAGGGCTTTTGCGATCCATGGTGGAGCGGCCTTTGCTGGGAGTAGTCTCGCGCCTTGATGCTCAAAAGGGATTGGACCTGATTCTCAAGGTAATTGAGCCTATTTTGGAGCAAAATGTTGGATTGGTGATCCTTGGTTCAGGAAGTAAGCAAATCAAAGACAAAATCACTGAAGTCATGCCTCGCCATGCCGGGCGCATGGCGTTTAAATATGCATTCGACGAACCGCTTGCTCATCGAATAATCGCAGGCGCTGACATGCTTTTGGTGCCCTCACGCTATGAGCCCTGCGGACTTACCCAGATGTACGCGCTTAAGTACGGAACCGTGCCGCTTGTACATGCCACAGGGGGACTTGATGATACGGTAGTCGAGTTTGACCCTTCCAAGGTGGAAGGAAACGGCTTCAAATTCAGCCCTTTTGCCCATGGCGCTTTTCTTGATGCCATCAGAAAAGCTTTGCACTTTTTTTCAAACCGGGAACTCTGGAGAGCTATCATGCTAAATGGGATGCAAGCAGATTTTTCATGGGCACGCTCAGCAAAGCAGTATCTTGACTTATACAGATCAGTAGTCGACAGATTCCCTGGGAGGAAAATTCAATAGGAAAGGCGAAATCATCTGTGAAAGAAGCAAAACCGGTTATCCATAACAAGACACTTCTTACTGATGACGACCTTTACCTTTTTAACGAGGGAACTCACTATCGGCTTTTTGAAAAGCTCGGAGCGCATATTCTGGATAATGAGGGCGATAAAGGAACCCACTTTGCTGTTTGGGCCCCTAATGCGAAAAGAGTTTTTGTTATGGGGGATTTTAACGGGTGGGCGAAAGATTCCCATGAACTCAACTGCAGGGGCCAGTCAGGAATATGGGAAGGGTTTGTGCCGGGGGTAGGAAAGGGGACTAAATACAAGTACTACATTTGTTCCAGGTTTGAAGATTACAGGGTGGAAAAGGTAGATCCATTTGCTTTTTACACTGAAATATCCCCTCGCACAGCATCCATTGTGTGGGACCTTGGTTATGAATGGCAAGATGAGCAATGGATGTCCCGGCGTGCTCACCAAAACGCTTTTGAGGCGCCGATTTCAATCTACGAGGTGCATCTTGGTTCATGGATGCGTGTTCCGGAGGAGCACAACAGGTCTATGACATACCGTGAGGTGGCACACAAGCTTGTTGAACATGTTTACGATCTCGGGTTTACCCACGTTGAGTTCATGCCCGTTATGGAGCACCCTTTTTACGGATCGTGGGGATACCAAACCACGGGATATTATGCGCCTACCAACAGGTATGGTGAACCACAGGACTTTATGTACTTGGTTGACTGCCTTCACAGGCAGGGGATTGGTGTCATTCTGGATTGGGTACCCTCCCATTTTGCAAAAGACGAATATGCACTTGGCTTCTTTGACGGCACCCACCTTTATGAACATGCAGATCCACGCCAGGGGGTTCATCCAGAATGGGACAGCCTGATCTTCAACTACGGGCGCAATGAGGTGAGAAGTTTCCTGATAAGCAGCGCTATATTCTGGCTTGATGTTTATCATGCTGACGGCTTACGTGTTGACGGCGTCGCCTCGATGCTCTATCTAGACTACGGCCGTAAGGAAGGAGAGTGGATCCCCAATGAACACGGCGGTAGAGAAAATATACAGGCCATTGATTTTCTACGGCGATTGAATCAAGAGATTTACACCAAGTTTGAGGATGTCGTGACAGTGGCTGAAGAATCGACAGCGTGGCCAATGGTGACAAGACCGAGCCACATTGGAGGACTCGGATTTGGTATGAAGTGGGATATGGGCTGGATGCATGACACCCTTGATTATATTTCAAAGGATCCAGTCTACAGAAAACACCACCACGACAGACTTACTTTTAGGATGCTTTACGCTTTTACCGAAAATTTCATACTCCCTCTTTCTCACGACGAAGTTGTGTATGGTAAGGGCTCCCTGCTCCGGAAAATGCCGGGGGATAACTGGCAGAAATTTGCCAATCTGCGACTGCTTTTTGCTTATATGTTTGCGCAGTGCGGGAAAAAGCTTGTTTTTATGGGCGGAGAATTTGGGCAATGGGATGAATGGTATCATGAAAAAAGCCTTGACTGGCATTTGCTTGAACTGGATCAACACAGGGGTATTGTGCGACTTGTGCGCGACCTGAACCGGGTCTACAAGAAAGAACCAGCTCTTCACGAACTGGATTTTGAAGACACAGGGTTTGAGTGGATAGATTGTAATGACTCGGAACAAAGTGCCTTGAGTTTCGTCCGAAAAGGCAAGGAGGTAAAAGATGTACTGCTCGCTGTGTTTAACTTCATCCCTGTGCCCAGGCCCAATTGCAGGATAGGCTCTCCACGAGCAGGTGTCTGGAAAGAAATCTTGAACACGGATGCCCGGCAATACGGCGGGAGCGGGTTGGGGAATTTGGGGCAAGTGGAAGCTGAGCCCTTGCCCTACCACGGGCGAGACCACTCTCTTCTTATTACTCTTCCCCCTCTTGGCGCGGTGTTTTTCAAATTGAGGGAAGAAAATTTTCTCCCAGGTTCGAAGACTTAATTTTAACAACGGAGAAAAAGGGATTAATGGATGCAGCAGCCGGATTGAAAACTCGGGGAAGCGGGATACTCTTGCACATAACCTCTCTGCCCTGCAAATTTGGTATTGGAGATTTTGGCCCTCAAGCACGCCAATTTGCCGAGTTTCTTTGCCAAGCAGGACAGCGTTATTGGCAAATTCTTCCTCTTAATCCTACTGATCCGATGCACGGCAATTCACCTTACCACAGCGTCTCCGCCTTTGCTTTAAACCCCCTGTTCATAAGCCCGGAGATTCTTGCAGCGGAGGGCTGGATTTCGGAGAGCGATTCGGACTGGGCATCGGTATCTTTAAACGGCCCTGCAGACTATAGCAGGGCAAACGCTTTAAAGGCAGAGCTGCTTGAGAAAGCTTTCCTTAATTTCAGTAGCACGGGAAAACAAGAAAGGGAATACTCCACTTTTTGTGATAAAAACAGGTACTGGCTTGATGACTATGCCATGTATGTTTCGCTTAAGTCTTTTTTGGGTGGCAAAGCCTGGGCCGAATGGCCCCCCGAGCTAAGAGATCGGGATGTGGCGGCATTGAATGCAGCAAAGGATCAATTGCGTGATGAAATAGAGAAAATGCGTTTTTCGCAATTCCTCTTGCGTAGCCAGTGGCAATCTCTGAAATCTTTTTGCAACAGCATTGGTGTGAGACTGATAGGAGATCTCCCAATTTATGTGGTTCATGACAGTGCCGACGTTTGGGCAAATCCGGATCTATTCAACCTGGATGAGCAAAAAATGCCGAGGACCGTAGCCGGCGTTCCTCCTGATTATTTCAGCCCTACAGGGCAGCTCTGGGGAAATCCTGTTTTCAGGTGGGATGTTCTCCGTGCGCGTGATTACCAGTGGTGGCTACAAAGGATAGGATACAAGCTCCAGCTATACGATGTCGTGCGAATCGACCATTTCAGGGGATTTGTCGCATACTGGGAAGTTCCATCAGGTGAAAAGACAGCGACAAATGGGAGATGGGTTGAGGTCCCTGCCTGGAGCTTCTTTAAACGCATCAAGGCCGAATTTGGGCAACTACCTGTTATTGCGGAGGACCTTGGTGTAATCACGCCCGATGTGGTAGAGGTAAGGCGCCATTTTGGATTTCCCGGCATGAAAATCCTGCTTTTTGCATTTGATGAGAACTTGCCCACGAACCCATATGCCCCGCACAATTTGGGAAAGGATTGCGTTGTATATACCGGCACGCATGACAACAATACGGTAAAAGGCTGGTTTGAGAGGGAGGCAAGCCGGGATCAGAAAGAGAGGGTTTTTAGATATCTTGGCAGAAAAGCTGACGCAACGGAAATTCATATGGAGTTTTTGAGGCTTGCCATGATGTCTGTTGCAAACACTGCAATATTTCCCATGCAGGATCTTCTTGGTCTGGGAGAAGAGGCGAGGATGAACAGACCTGCTAGCAACGAAGGAAACTGGAAGTGGAGACTTTACCCCGAGCAAGTTTCCGAGTCTTTGAGCGAGCAACTAAGAGATATGACTGAAATCTACGGAAGACTCTAACATGATAGCCCTCAGAAACAACCCCCACATATATGAAATTAACCTGGCTACGTGGCTTAATCACTTGTCCGGAAAAGAGGGGCGGGGGCTAAATCTTGCGCAAATACCGCTGGCCGAGTGGGAAGACCTGAAAAAGAAAGGGATGGATGCGGTCTGGCTGATGGGCATATGGGAAAGAAGCCCTCTTTCAGCAAAAAAGGCAAGGGAGACGAAAGCGATTGTGGATCAATGCCAAGCTGTGCTTACGGATTTTAAACCGGACGACATCTGCGGCTCACCATATGCTGTAAAGTCTTACAGGCCTGAGCCTCGGTTTGGGACCTTTGACGACGTTGTACGCTTGAAAGAGATACTTCATGATTATGGACTGGCATTGGTGCTAGATTTTGTCCCCAATCATACAGCCTGTGACCATGCCTGGGTGCTCGAAAGCCCCTATCTTTATCTTCAGGTCGCACCTGTAGACAAAGAAAAATGCCCCGATGGATTTTTTTATGCTGTGAGTACTCCTGAAAGCCGCACATGCATAGCGCATGGGAGAGATCCTTATTTTCCTCCCTGGACTGACACTGCTCAACTAAACTACATGAACCCCCGGACCCAGGATGCAATGGTTGCCGTTCTTCAACAGGTGAGCACTTACTGTGATGGGGTCAGGTGCGATATGGCAATGCTGTTACTAGACGAAGTGTTCAAAGACACATGGAAGGGGTACTTGCCCGAAGATGCGGAGGCAAAAGAATTCTGGCCAATCGCGATAAATTCTTCAAGAAGTAAAAAAAACAATTTTGTTATGGTGGCTGAGGTCTATTGGGGCCTTGGGAAAAAGCTACTGGAGGCAGGATTTGACTTTGTCTATGATAAAGACCTCTATGACCTCCTTGTTCAGGGAAACATCGCGGCGATCAGGAAGGAGCTCTGCAAGCCAGTACCTGATCAAGGGCGAATGCTGCGGTTTGTTGAAAACCACGATGAGCCCCGCGCTTTATCCGTTTTTGGAAATCAGAGAATCCGCAGCGCCATGGTGATTCATGCAACTCTGCCCGGGGCAAAACTCTGGCACCATGGGCAGATGGAAGGGAACCGGCTCAGCATACCAGTACAGCTTTCCAGGGCTCCTGAAGAGGTAACTGATGAGGACCTGGCCTCTTTTTGCGGAAAATTGCTTCGTGAAGTTAATGAGCCGGTTTTTCATGAGGGAATATGGCAGATGTGCGCTATAGATGGATGGCCTGACAACCAGAGCCATGAAAACCTGCTGGCATGGTCATGGCAACTGAGTGATGAGAGGCGCATTATAATAGTCAACTTCGCTCCCAGCCCAAGCCAGGGACGTATCAGGGTGCCCGGCAACTGGTTCCAGGATGTATTGTACCTTCGATTGTGGGACCCTATCAAAGGAGACAGCTACCTTCGTCCTGCTGGTGAGATAAAAAAGAATGGATTGTATGCCGGGCTTGACGGCTGGGATTTTCATTTCTTCAGGATTGAGAGAAAATAAAAAGGTAGAGGAATCACATGACATTTCCAATAAAAATCATTGACGTAAAACCCAAAATACCCAGATCCCTGGAGCCACTCAAGGAACTTGCAGGGAATCTGTGGTTTGTGTGGAACCATGATGCTGCGGAACTGTTCAGAAGAATGAATCCCGAGCTTTGGGAAAGGACGCGGGGAAACCCGGTGGAGCTACTCTCCCGGCTGAGCCAGAAGGAGATCAGGGCACTTGCTCGCGATGAAGGATTTGTTGCGCATATGGAAAGGGTTCACCACGAATTTCACAGATATATGTCCGAACATGTTAACCGAGAGGCTTTTGGCAAAAAGGGTGAAGCATTTCAAGTAGCGTATTTTTCTGCAGAATCGGGCGTGGCCGATTGCCTGCCGATTTACTCGGGTGGCCTAGGAATTTTGTCGGGTGATCACCTTAAGTCGGCAAGTGACCTCAATTTGCCGATTTGCGGTGTTTCCCTGGCATATCAAAAAGGATACTTCCGCCAATACCTGACTCAGGATGGCTGGCAGATGGAGACTTATCCTGCGAACCGATTCAATATGATGCCGATGAAGCTGGTAAGGAGGGAAAATGGTAATCCTGTCACGACTTCCCTGCAGATAAGAGGGGAGAATGTAAAGGTACAGGCATGGGATATTGAAGTGGGAAGATCCAACCTCTATCTCCTTGACACCAACATTAAAGAAAACCCGGATTGGGTTAAAGAAATCACCTCGCAGCTTTATGGCGGCGATCATGATATGAGGATAAGACAGGAAATCGTGCTCGGGATAGGAGGGGCTCGAATTCTAAAAGCAATGGGTGTTGAGCCAAGCATTTACCATATTAATGAAGGGCATTCCGCGCTTGCCCTCATGGAACGCATAAGAGAGTTGAGGGAAAATGCCGGGCTGAGTTTTAATGAAGCCCTAGAATATGTCAGGGCTACAAGTGTTTTCACCACCCATACCCCTGTTGCAGCCGGTATAGATATTTTCCACCCTGATCTGATGCGGACATATTTTGAGGATTATGCAAAGTCGCTGGGTATAAGTTTTGATGTTTTCTTGGGATTCGGACGCCAGGACCCCAGGAACAAGAAAGAGTGGTTCTGTATGGCGGTGCTGGCACTGAGACTATCAAACTGGAGTAACGGGGTAAGCAGACTCCATGGTAGTGTGAGTCGAAAGATGTGGAAAAAGATCTGGCCAAAGACGCCCGAGATCGACCTTCCCATTATTCATATTACAAACGGCGTGCATATCCCTTCATGGATTTCTGCAGGAATGCGGGAGAACTATGACCGATATCTCGGGCCCAGGTGGATTGAGGACCCCGACAACGTAAAGGTTTGGGAGAGGGTAGACCTCATTCCAAACTCGGAGCTGTGGAGAACCCATGAGAGAGCAAGAGAGAGATTGGTGGGGTTTGCCAGGAAAAGATTGCGCGCACAGCTTGCCAAGCGCGGTGCCTCCAGTCGGGATCTTACAGTAGCTGACGAAGTGCTCAACTCAGAAGCGCTCACCATCGGATTTGCACGAAGATTCGCTCCTTACAAGAGGGCCTATCTTATCCTAAAGGATATGGAACGGTTGGGGAGGATCCTGAAAAATGACACCCGCCCCGTCCAGCTTATCTTTTCCGGCAAAGCCCATCCCCAGGATCAAATGGGGAAAGATCTCATAAAACAGATTGTTCAAATAGCGAATCAAGAAGCGTTCCGCAGACACATCATCTTCCTGGAAGATTATGACATGGAGGTAGCCAGGTACATGGTTCAGGGAGTGGACGTGTGGTTGAACACACCGAGGAGGCCCCTTGAGGCATGCGGTACGAGCGGCATGAAAGCGGTTGCTAATGGAGCGCTGCACTTCAGCGTGCTGGATGGCTGGTGGGAAGAGGGTTACGACAGGGAAGTCGGCTGGGCTATAGGCAGCGGCGAGGAGTACCAGGATCACGACTTCCAGGACGAGATAGAATCCCGCGCCCTTTATGACATTCTGGAAAAGGACATCATTCCGCTTTTCTATGATAGGGGCCCCGACGGGACACCCCGTGGCTGGGTTCAGAAAATGAAGACATCAATGCACACGCTTTGTCCCATGTTCAACACCCATCGTATGGTTGAGGAATACTGGGAGCGTTTCTATGTGCCTGCTGCGGAGAGGGCATTTGAAATGCGGCAGAACCAGTGGAGTGGCCTCAAGGAGCTTGCCTCCTGGCGCGAAAAGGTAATGTATGGGTGGGGAAATATTGTAATCAAAGAGGTGAAGATGCCCCATGTAGAGGAGATTGAAGTTGGCACAATGTGCCACGTGGAAGCCAAAATAGACTTGGGGCAACTGGAACCCTCGGACGTGTCCGTAGAGGTTTACTGCGGGAAGCAGTGGGAGGATGAAGAATGTTTTGACAGAGTGCTTCAGCCAATGAAAGCAACCCAAAA
Organism: Deltaproteobacteria bacterium; assembly: GCA_019310485.1. Taxonomy (GTDB): domain Bacteria; phylum Desulfobacterota; class DSM-4660; order Desulfatiglandales; family HGW-15; genus JAFDEF01. Next base: position 31,822 of record JAFDEF010000030.1, read on the forward strand.
GCTGGGGGATGCTTTTTTCAGATACGAATCTGACTTTGCATTTGCTGAATCAGGGCGTTTCGGGTTAAACATTCGTATCTTGCCGAACCACCCCAACGCGGAAAGCCGCCATTCGATGGGCCTGGTTATTTGGGCAGCCGATTCTGACAGCCCCTAGGCATCTTCGATGGTGATATCTATCGAGTAATCTCCTTTTCTTTCGCCCTTTTCAATTTTCAATTTCCTGGATACAACCCCGCTTCCCCGAAATACCGTAATATTTGAATAAAACTGAATATTTGAAAAGCGTGTTCCAAGTCTGAAAGCTTCAAGCACTTCCTCGGTTTGGGAGGAAACGATTACCTTGAGAATATTCCCTACCTGGAAATTAACATCGAGATCCAGACAGTGTCCCCTCAAGGGGCCTTCATCCATCTCAATTCTGATAGCTGATATTTGAATTAGATCCTCATCTTCTTCCTTCGTAAATGGGACAGTTTCACTTACATCATGATTTAGTTCCGGAATGCGAAGAGTTATTCCCTTGTTTTTAAGCGAATCTTTAAGAAACTCCCTGAGGTACTCGAGGTCCTTGCTCGACATTAACCCTGAAGAAACCCAGTCTTCAAACTCAGCAATTGCAGCCCCGGGAAGAGACAGAGACATGTAACATCGAATTATGTTCTTGGCTGCAATAATGGGCAGAGTTCCCTTCTTTAAAAGAGTGCGAAATTCTTCTATGGCTTCCTCATACTGCCCGAAGTGAGCTAGGGCAACTGCTCCTTCTATTGCCGAAGTTTCCCTTGCTTCTGAAAAACGAAACAGCTCTTTAATGAGCTCTTTTTGCCCTTTGGGTAATTGAGGGAGTCGCTGATCCTGCTTCAGCTTTTCTAGTTCTTGTTCCACAAGCTTGATCCTTTTCCTAACAACTTTTTCAACACGCTCTTCACCTCTGAAGACTTCACTTTTCCTCAAGAATTGCAAGGCTTGTACGTATTTTCCTTTTGACTCGACCAGGAGACCTTGCTCTTTGTACAGATCGGCCTCTTTGACCAACGAGACGAGATAATCTCGATCAGACACTATTGTCCTCATCAACGAAGGGTTAACAAAAGCGGCTCAAAAACCAACCAACCGCTTGTTATCCAAAGCAAGCATTGTGCCGGAAGTATGCAAGAGATGTTTGTTGGGTAATTACTTAAAATTACAGATAAAATACTGACAATTCATCTGTGGCACTCTCACCGTTCATCAAATGATGCACGCCTTTTAACACTTTGTTGCATTATTTCAGACAAAGCAAAAACATGGGGTTTAAAAGGCAGAGCGGGGTTTGTTTGATGCAAAAATTATTCTTGTAAGTGACTGGATTTGCAAGTGGCAGTGGCAATAGTTTTCTGTATCAATTAGAATTAGCACGCCGGTGCCAGGATGCCAGCAGCTTTCAATTTAGATACAGAGCTGATCGATTTGCTTCATTTCTTAACAAAAAAGTATACATCTGTAAAAATTTGGCCTATAATAACAACTAAATCTTTAATTTTAGGCACACTTGAAGAAGGCTAGGCACATGGAAACAAGATTACCAGGCCGGGATCTGACCTTAGACCATCTAAAAGAAATCTCCCAGTGGGTTTCCTCTGTGCTGGATCTTGATCATCTGCTTGAGCTCATTATAGAGACTGCCACAAGGATGATGAGGGCTAAAGCCAGCTCCCTATTGCTTCTGGATAGAAAGACGAGGAAACTTTATTTCAAAGTGGCAATAGGGGAGAGAAAAGAAGAAGTCCGAAAATTTGAAATAAACCTGGGCCAGGGTATTGCAGGAATAGTTGCAGAAAAAGGAGAGCCTCTCCTGATCCCTGATGTAACAAAAGATCCGAGATGGTACAAGCAAATCAGCGAATCAATCGGTTTTGAGACACGTTCAATAGCATGTGTACCCATGAAAATGGGAGAGGAAACCATCGGAGTTGTTGAAATCATCGACAAGGAGGATGGAAGTGCTATTAAGAACGAGGATATGAATATACTGACTGTGTTTGCAGAACTAGCCTCTCTTGCCATCAGCAATGCCCGAAAGATTGACCAGGTGCAGAAGGAAAACAGGGAACTAAAAGAAGAGCTGTGGAAAAAGTACCAGATAGTAGGAGAAAGCGCTGCTTTGCAGCAGGTCCTCTCAGATGCCTTGAAAGTGGCCAATTCAAAAACCAGCACGCTTATCTTGGGGGAGAGCGGGACAGGGAAGGAACTGCTTGCCAGGCTGATTCATAATGCAGGGCCCCGCAAGGACAAGCCCCTAATCATACTTAATTGCGCGGCCTTGCCGGAGACCCTTTTAGAGGCCGAATTGTTCGGCTATGAAAAAGGGGCATTTACAGGCGCGATAGCGAGAAGGGTGGGGAAGTTTGAGCTTGCAGATCAGGGAACTCTCTTACTTGACGAGATAGGAGAAATGTCCCAGGGGATGCAGGCAAAGCTACTTGGCGTGCTTCAAGAGGGCGTATTCTATCGCGTGGGAGGCAGTAGCCCAATATCGGTGGACGTGAGGATCATATCTGCCACTAACAGGGACATAGAGCAGGAGGTGGCGGCTGGAAGATTTCGGGAAGACCTATTTTATAGGTTAAATGTGGTCAAGCTTCATCTCCCGCCTTTGAGGGAAAGGAAGGAGGATATATCGCTTCTCGCAAACTACTTCCTAAACGTTTTCAAGGAAGAAAAAGGTTATCCCCAGCTCTCCATCTCAAAAGCAGCGATGGAAAAGATTACTGAATATGATTGGCCAGGAAATGTCAGGGAACTGAGAAATGCTATCGAAAGAGCGGTAGTGATGGGAAATGGTAGAGAGGTCTTGCCCGAGGATCTACCTATTTCCACTGCAAAAGCAGGAAATGCGGCTCTCCAGGTCGGGCTGACCCTGAAGGAGGCAGAAGACAGGTTCAAGAAAGAATTTATCACAATGAATCTCAAACACACGCGCGGTAACAGAACAAAGGCAGCGCAAGTAATGGGGATTCAGAGGACGTACCTATCAAGGCTTGTGTCTAAATATGGCATTCAGGAAATTTAGGGTAATGCCTCCCTGATTTCAAAATACGCAATCCAGAGTGGTTATGTATTTCGTGATCCGCCTCCATGTTTGCTTGCTACAAATCTCGTATCCGTTGAAAGTGTTCCTGCCAGTCTTTAGCTTTAAGATCTCATACACTGAGTAAAGTTCGTGCCCTCTGTCATCCTGGAAGGAAATCTTGAGATCGCAAGCATCCCGCTGGTTGTCGGAGAGAACCGTGACATGCCAGGAAAAGGTCACAAGAAGCTCGTGTTCTGCAATTTTCTCCACTCTGCATTTCACCTTTTGCTTGGCGAGCGCCAAGGGGCTTGCCAGAAAGAGCAGCAATAAAAAGCACAGCCATAGTTTTTTCATTGTATCTCCTTTCCTGACCCTCAGATTTTTGCAAAGAAACTGCCATGGAACTGCTCAGCACTTGGAGCAAAGGCAATACTCCGCCAGTTGCGCCATAAGGATGCTTGCATGCCTTTTTCTTGACTTACTTGCTGGACACGAAATGCTTAAGTAAAGCTGCATACAGAACTACTCGAAACTCTTCAGTTGAAATACTTTTTTGTGCTGAGTTGCAGAGATATAATAAAATTTGTGTTGGGGAACATAGATGTATGGCACATCCTCCATCCTCCGGAACAAAAAATGTGAAAGGATCATCCTGTTAACGGCCCTGTGGCCGATAATCATTATGTTGTCTGAGGGATTACTTAAGTAGATAGCTTTTTTGATTCCACGATCAATTCTTTTCTCCATAGTAACGTAACCTTCTCCACCCGGGTACACGTAGTTGTACTTATCTTTCTTGCGGGCAGCATACACATGAGGCATTTTTAATCTTATCTCCTCATAGCTCATCCCCTCACAAATACCGCTGTCTATTTCATTAAACTCTGCAAGGGGAATAATTGTGCAATTCTTTTGGAGTTCCTTCACGGGTTCTGCGGTCTGAACAGTCCTTTTCTTTTGGCTGGTAAAAATCAGGGGTATTTTTTTCTTTTCAAAAAACCTGGCCAGAGCCTTAGCCTGCTCATGACCCCTTGGAGTTAGCGGAGAATCCCCACCAATCCTGTTTTCCAGATTAAAATAGGTTTCGCCGTGACGGATGAGGTAGAGGTTTTTGACCGTGTCGGTGACAAGAAAATCCCTTATTTGGTCATGGTAGGGAATCTCCTCTTCCATTTCTTCGTCAATAATCCTGTTATTAAGGGAGTCCAGACTGATAAAGTTTCCATCTCTATTCAAGGGGATATAAATTGACTGATAGTATGCAATACGTTGTTTGAAGCTCTCGATGGCATCTTCCTGGGTCAGGTGGCCAAATTCTTTCAAATCTATTTTTCTAAGAATGCTGGCTGCGAGAATTTCCTGCTCGTCGTTAACGCATTCGATGAAAAGTATGGGGTGGTCATTAAGATAAGACCTGATTTTTTCTCTTCTTTCCCTGCTTACGTTGGTTGCGTCCAGGATAGCAACGTCGCCGTTATGATTCAGGTATTTTCTGGCTTTTTTTATGTTCAAGGTGGCTATCTTTTCCCTCAAGGCCACACCCTCCCTGTTCTTTGGATCAAAGAATCCAGCATAGGAGGTATTCCCTCTGATCATTTTCCTCCGCAAGTTTCCGTTGTTGAAAATGCGGGTCTTAATGCCTTCGCGAAGAAGGTTTTCCTTGAGCTTTGTGGCTATTGTGGTTTTCCCTCTTGCGGGAAGGCCCACCATTGCAATGTACAGCTTCGTATCCATCATGGACTACAGGTCTTTTCTCTCCTTTCCTAAATAAGGCTTTTAGGGGTTGAAGTTTCAATTTCTAATGTTATCATATTACAAATAATTCTTGTTTGGGGAGGAAAAATTGATGCAAACCGACACTGTAATAAAGCAGCGTACGGAAGTTTTAGTCAACAGCTTTGTAAGAAGTGTTTACAACTGGATGTGCATTGGGCTTGCGCTGACAGGCTTCATAGCCTACTACGTTTCTTCCAGCGAGGCCATGGTGCGTCTTGTGTTCGGCAACAGCTTTGTCTTTTTATTGCTTATACTGGCAGAGCTGGCTCTTGTATTTTCCATAAGCGGCATGGTTAACAGGATGAGTGCGGGAACTTCGACAGCTCTCTTTGTGTTATATTCCGCTTTGAATGGCGTGACTTTGTCTTTCATTTTCCTGGCGTATGCCAGGGCTTCCATTGCAAGTACTTTTTTTATCTGCTCAGCTACATTCCTTGGCTGTAGCATTTACGGGTGGACAACAAAAAGAGACCTCACTTCGTGGGGTGGGTTCCTGATGATGGGCTTGATCGGTATTATCATAGCTTCGTTGGTCAATATGTTCTTTCGAAGCAGTTCAGTTAGCATGATTGTGAGCTACATCGGCGTACTGGTGTTTGTGGGATTGAGTGCATATGATACGCAAAAGCTGAAGAACATGGCCTTGACTCAGCCCGCTGACCTCGATGGTGCTGTAATCAGAAAAGGCGCGATCCTCGGAGCCCTTTCCCTTTACCTGGATTTTATAAACCTTTTTCTGCTTCTTTTAAGAATATTTGGGCAAAGCCGGGATTAGGGCAAGACCAGACTTGTTAGGGAACTTTGCCGAAAATGTCCCCCTGGAAAGTGGGCATGCGCCCTTGCAGGGGGATGTTGCGTTAGGAGCAGTTTGTGATAATGGAGCCTTCCTACCTGAGATTATATCGTGAGGGAGAGCTGAAAGAAAGAATCGAGAAAGCCCTCGCCCTTTTGCAAGCCTGCAGCCTGTGCCCCAGACAGTGCGGGGTCAACCGGCTGGAGGGCGAGAAAGGCTTTTGCCAGACAGGAAGAAAGGCCAGGGTCGCAAGCTATAGTCCCCATTTTGGAGAAGAAGCCCCGCTTGTCGGCAGAGACGGTTCGGGAACAATTTTCATCAGCTCCTGTAACTTGCTCTGTAGCTTCTGTCAAAACTATGAGATAAGTCACCTCAGAGAGGGGGCAGATGTGGATCCGGAGCAAATTGCTTACATGATGACTGAGCTCGCCGCAAGGGGCTGCCATAACATCAATTTTGTTACCCCAACACACGTTGTGCCCCAGATTCTGGAAGCCATGGTTCCTGCCATTGAAAAGGGACTGAGGGTGCCTCTTGTTTACAATTCCGGAGGGTATGACAGAAAAGAAACCCTTGAGCTACTGGAGGGTGTTTTTGACATTTACATGCCGGATTTCAAGTTCTGGGACTCAGAGTGGGCCAGGAGATATTGCGACGCTCCTGACTACAGGGAAGTTGCCACTGAAGCCATCCGCGAGATGCACAGGCAGGTGGGGGATTTGCAGATGGATGAGAATGGTATAGCTAGCCGAGGGCTTCTTGTTAGACACCTGGTCATGCCCAACCAGGTCGCCGGAACTGAAGAGATCATGAACTTTCTGGCAAGAGAGATTTCTCCAAACACTTACGTAAATGTGATGGATCAGTATCGGCCTTGTGGCGAAGCCCACAATGATGAGCTAATAAACAGAAGGCTCACTGCCCAGGAGTTCAGGGATGCCCTGAGCGCTGCGAGAACAGCAGGGTTGAGCCGCCTTGATCCAAGAGAGCGCTTCAGATTTATATTCCAGATATGACAAGGGCTGAGAGAACATTCATTATTGGTGATATTCATGGTTGTCTGGGGATGCTCAAAAGGCTCATGGATAAAATAGATTGGCGTCCGGACAAAGACACATTGATCTTTGTCGGTGATTATATAGACAGGGGCGAAGACTCCAGGGGTGTTATTGATTATGTTCTGGAAATCTCCAGGCTTTCTTCTTCTGTGCAGTTCCTGATGGGAAACCACGAGCGTGTTCTTCTGGATTTCTTGGAAGGAAGAGACTTTACCACTTTTTTTCTGAATGGCGGAGCTGCAACCTTACACAGCTACGGTTCGGATCACAGCGTTGGCCCTGAAGCCATTATTCCGCCGGAGCACATATCTTTTCTCAATTCACTGCAAACGTGGATTGAGGTGGAAGATTACTACGTTGTGCATGCTGGGTTTCGACCGGGAATTGATATAAAGGATCAAGAACTGGAAGATATGTTGTGGATAAGGGACACTTTTATTTTTTCAGACTACGATTTCGGAAAGAGAGTTATCTTCGGCCACACCCCTTTTTCAGAACCTTTCATAGCCAAGAACAAGATAGGAATTGACACCGGAGCCGTTTACGGGAACAAGCTAACGTGCCTGGAGCTACCCGCTTTGAAATTCCACTTTGTGGAGGCGTCAGCCTTTGCCTGATTCAAGCAATATTTCTGACCACATCGGCCTTACATCTACAATCCCTGTTGAGATAATATATGCCGCGGGCCTAAAGCCCGTGGATCTGAACAACTTGTTTATTAGCGAAAAAAATCCGGAAAAGCTGTTAAGGCAAGCAGAAGCGGCCGGGTTTGCACACAACGTTTGTTCATGGATAAAGGGAATTTATTCAACTGTCATCAACTACGGCATAAGCTCGGTTATAGCTGTTACTGGAGGGGATTGCAGCAACACCATTGCTCTCGGGGAGGTCCTCTCTAGAGAGGGCGTTAGCGTAATACCCTTTGATTATCCACTTAACAAGGAGGGGGATATTTTAAAGGATCAGATGGAAAAGCTGATGAAGACCTTTTCAACAACGTGGGAAAATGTTTACAGCGCAAAGAAAAGGCTGGATCGAATCAGGAGCAAGCTCAAGGAACTTGATCGTCTCACATTCAAGGAAAATCTTGTCAGTGGATTTGAAAACCACCTGTTTCTGGTTACCAGTTCAGACTTCAAATCAGCCCCTGATCTGTTTGAAAAAGACTTGGATCAATTCCTGGCAGGCGCAAGGAGGAGGGAACCAAGGAAAGAAGAGGTGAGGCTTGGTTACCTGGGGGTTCCAGGTATATACTCAGATTTTTACGAGGTTATCGAATCGTTGGGGGCGAGGGTTGTTTTTAACGAAACCCAGCGGCAGTTCAGTATGCCTTACGAGGTAGACGACCTCGTTGAGCAGTACTTGAAATATACATACCCATACAGGGTAGAAGGAAGAATCGAAGATATAAACACCGCAATTAAGGAACGCCGACTAGACGGGTTGATTCACTATACACAGACGTTTTGTTACAGGCAGATTTATGACATCATCTTAAAGCAAGCCATAAATATCCCCATTCTTACCATTGAGGGCGACCGTCCCGGCCCCCTGGATGCCCGAACCATTGTGCGAATAGAGACATTTGTCGAAATATTAAAGGACCGCAAATACGGCTAAACCCCAACCACTAGAAACCCGCTTTCCAACATGTATGATTAATTTTCAGGCTCTTTGCCCGCTGATGAATTGTTCAGCCAAGCTCACCTCATGCTTGCTTCCGATGAAAAGAGGCGTCCTTTGATGAAATTCCTTTGGCTGAATTTCAAGAATAGGGCCGTGGCCGTCACTAGCATAACCTCCTGCCTGTTGAACTACCATGGCAAGAGGGTTTGCCTCCACCATTAGCCTCAGTTTTCCAGATGGTTTCTTGGGATCTTTTAAGTCGGCAGGGTACATAAAAATTCCGCCTTTTAAAAGGTTCCTATGAAAATCAGCCACCAGACTGCCCACATACCGGGAAGTATAGGGACGCCCTGAGCTCTTATCCTTTGTTTTGAAATAATCAACCAGGGCTCGGGTCTTCTCATCCCAGTAGTTGTAGTTACCCTCATTCACACTGTAAATCTTGCCCTTTTCCGGGATGCGTATATTTTTATGTGACAGAAGGAATTCGCCTACGCTCGGATAAAGCGTAAAACCGTGCACCCCGTTCCCAGTGGTGTAAACCATGATAGTGCTTGAACCGTAAATAAAGTAGCCCGCAGCCACCTGCTTTATACCTGGTTGAAGCACGTCGGAAAGCAAGTAGTCCACACCAGGCTCGTTGCTTATTTTTCTGTATATCCCGAATATTGTGCCGATACTCACGTTCACGTCTATATTGGAGGACCCATCAAGGGGGTCGAAAACCAGGATGTAATTCCCCTTTGGATACTTGTGGGGAATTTCGATGAGATCTGCTACTTCCTCGGAGCCCATGCAGCATAGCTCGCCAATATGCTGCATCCTTTCTATGATTACCCGATTCGCGAGTACGTCCAGCTTTTGGACTTGCTCTTCTTGGACGTTAACTTCACCGGTTGACCCCAGGATGTCTGTGAGCCCCGCCTTATTCACCTCGCGGGATATAACCTTGGCCGCAACGATCAATTCATTCAGCAAATTAGTGAACGCTCCGGTTGCCTGGGGATTTTCCCTTTGCTGATTAAGGATATGCTGCGTGATAGTGGTTCCGACTCTCTGAGCCATTTTTACACCTCCTTAATAAGCGCCCTGACCACAGCCTATTTCAGTACTTGATAACTGAATTCCAGAACTCCGGGTCTTGCTCCCTCCAATCTTTTCCAAATCTTCTATCGCAAAACCCGCTTAGCCTCTCATACCACTTTGCCCAAATGTTCTTGTTTTTTTCCCTGGCTTCAAGGACATCTGCCACAAACACGGGAAGTTTTTCGATTTCATCCTTGGGCGCGAAAAAGGATGCCCCCTTTTCAGCCGACTTCTTGAGGTCTTCCTTGGTTAGGGCATGTGCTGTAAGCATCAGAGCAGGAATGTTCTTTTTCTTTGCAATTTCCAGCAGGTCATACCCTCTGACTCCCATGATATCCAGAACAGCGATGTGGTAGAAGTTGTTTTCCAGGAGCTTTCGGCCGTCCTCATAGGAAGATGCGGTATCAATCTTACACATACTCAAAAGCTCACCAACTAACTCGAGAATATCCTCCTCGTCATCCACAACAAGAACCCTTTTCCCCCTAAGAATTTTTTGAGGATCCATTTTCAGCCCCCTTCCACTAGAAACAATTCTAATATAGTGAGCACAAAGAGTTAGTCAAGACATCTTTGCATGCGACCTCAGGCTAAGGTCTCTTTGTATTCAAGACGGTAGATCTCTGCAAGGGTTAGAAAGATAGTGATTATGAGTGGGCCGTAAATAATACCAAGGATGCCGAAGAGTTTCATGCCCCCAAGAATTCCAAAAAAAACGAGCAGGGGATTCATGCGCATTCCCTTGCCAATGAGCCGAGGTTTGACAACATATTCCATTATTGAGCTATAGCAAAGGTTATATATGAAATAGCTCGCAGCCAACCCGAATTTCCCCTCCAGTGCAAGGATGATGGTGGCCGGGACAAAAACCACTGAGGATCCGATTACAGGGAGGAAGGCCATAAAACCTATGACGGTTCCCCACAGAAAAGGGGAGCCGAGGCCAAAAAAGTAAAACCCGAACCCACCCAGTATTCCCTGGATTATACCGTTTATGCCATTGCCCACAATAATTGCCCTGGCCATTTCGCGGAACTTGTTCACTACAAGGTTTTGCTGGCCAGGTGGGAACGGAAGTAACTCTGAAATATAGTTCTTGAGCCTGACCCCATCCAGCAGAATGTAGTAGATCGTCAGCATCATCAAGAAAAAATGGATCAGAAAACTCAGGAGGTTGGATGCTATGGCTCTCAGCTGCCCGGACAGATAAAACCCAACCTTTTTGCCTATGGATGCTGCAAACTGTTCGATTGCTTCAGGGTTTAACTTAACGCCAAACATCTCCTGGGCCTTTTTCATCCGCTCAGCCCAAACGGTATTACCTTGAAACGCCTGCTTTATTTTTTGGAGAGAGACCGAGCTCCTTGTTCGACTGTAGAAGTCAAGAGCCTCGTTGGAGAGGGTTCCCACAAAGCTGCCTACCGGCACAACCAGGATCAGGAAAATAAGAATAGTCACAATCAGGGAGGCAGAACGCTCTCTCCCCTTTACTAGTTTCTTGATCCAGGAATAAAGAGGGTAAAAAGCGCTTGCAATAAGAAGGGCGAGGACAATGGCAGAAACATACGTCCAGAAAAGCCTGAGAAGCAAAATGAGAGCGAGAACTAGAACTAGAAGAAAAATTTTTGCAATAAGCTTTTTATCCATTTTTGCAGGGTAAACAAGATTTGGGGATAATTATAGAGAAGTGTTATCTTTGAGTCAAAATAAATATTGAAAAGGAAAAGCCACCACATAAGGTGGCTTTATGCAGGCGTGCATGGTTTGGCGGAAGTGCATGGGAATCGAACCCACCTGCCAGGGTTTTAGCCCGGCACACCGGATTTGAAGTCCGTGAGCCCCACCAGTGAGCTATCCACTTCCGTTTTGTATATTAAACAGCAAGCCATGGCCTGTCAACACTGGTGAACTTTGTTCTCCCTGGCTATTTTCAAGATAAGTGCTGGATAATAATTTTCAGGATCCTTCGAATGGGCTCTGCCGCTCCCCACAAGAGCTGGTCCCCACATGTAAAGGCCGCTATGTACTCAGGACCCATGAGCATCTTTCTAAGTCTTCCCACCGGCACACTCAGGGTTCCATTCACGGCTGCAGGTGTGAGGCGGTTCAGGGTTGGTTCTTTATCGTTGGGGACAAGTTCCACCCATTCATTCGCATTCTTGATCATCTCCGCTATTTCATCAAGTGGAACATCCCTGTTGAGCTTAATGGCAAAGGCCTGGCTGTGGCAGCGCATAGCTCCAACCCTTACGCAAATTCCATCAACCGGTATGATTTTCTCATTTTGAAGGATTTTGTTAGACTCTACCGATCCTTTCCATTCTTCCCGGGTCTGCCCGGAGGGCATAGCGCTGTCAATCCAGGGAATGAGACTAGCTGCAAGAGGGACCCCGAAGTATTCGACCGGAAAGCTGGATTTACGGATTTCTTTTGTGATCAAGGCATCTATCTCTATGGCGGTCGAGGCAGGATCGTCGAGCAGATCCTTGGACACAAGCCCCAAAACCGCCATCTGGGAGGCAAGCTCTTTCATGTTATTCGCGCCTGCGCCTGAGGCGGCCTGGTATGTCATAGTTGATATCCATTCAACAAGGCCATGGGAATAGAGCCCGGCAAGGGCCATGAGCATTAGACTTACAGTGCAGTTTCCTCCCACATAAGTTTTGATCCCTGTAGAAAGCCCTCTATCTATAACTGCCCTGTTTACCGGATCAAGCACAATGATACTGTCGTCTTCCATTCGCAGGGCCGATGCTGAATCAATCCAGTACCCCTGCCAGCCCATTTTCCGCATCTCAGGGTATACTTTTTTCGTATAGTCTCCTCCCTGGCAGGTAACCACTATGTCCATGCTGGAGAGAAGCTTGGTGTCGTATGCATCTTTCAGGGGAGGAATTTCAAGCCCTATGTCCGGTCCTTTTCCTCCAACATTTGAGGTTGTGAAAAAGGTGGGTTCAAAGCCGCTGAAATCCTTTTCCTCAACCATCCGTCCCATGAGAACGGAGCCAACCATCCCCCTCCAGCCAACAAACGCGATTTTGAGCATCTAGTCTATTCCCTCCTTTTTTCTTGACTGAAAAAATGACTATGTCAATAGGGTGGCCTGGTGAGTCCACCTACGTTTTTCAAACCAAAGCCCGGTCATGAAAGGGCTGTTCCGAGAGAAATTCAGGCTAAAATAAATGCAGAATCAAAAAGTTTCAAGAAAAAAGAAAACAGATTCAGCACACGCCGCACAAGGATTCCTTGCTTCCCGCGCTAATTATTGCCAGAGGAGCGAAGCATATCGATAATGGTTCCAAGAGCCTTCCCAGCAGAGAAGTTGATAACGAGCGCGGCCCGGTCATCAAGAGGGGTCTTATCCCTATTAATAATTATGAGCTTGGCCCCGGAATCGGATGCATGAATCGGTATGGAGGCGGCAGGATAGACCACCAGGGATGAGCCGAGAGCCATGCACAGGTCACATTCGCGGGCATATCTGAAGGCCTGCTCCATCTTGTCCTGGGGCATGGCCTGCCCAAAGGATACAGTATCGGGTTTAAGGATGCCTCCGCAATCGTCGCAATAGGGGACCTTGACCCCGGATTTGAGACGCTCTTCAATTAGGTCCCTGTCGTACTTCTTGCCGCAGCTAAGGCAGGAAACAGAAAAGGCGGTGCCATGAATTTCAATGATCTTTTCAGGGGAATTGCCGGCCTTCTGATGCAGAGCATCAATATTCTGCGTAACTACGGCCAGGAGCTTTCCCATGTCCTCCAGCTCCCTAATAGCGATATGGGCGCGATTGGGCTGAGCATCTTTCATTGTGCGGTAGAACTCCGTGCTCATCTGCCAGTACTTCTCCCTGGCTTTTTCATCGGAGAGAAACCTGTCGAAGTAGAAATCGGAAGGATCGTATTTATCCCACACTCCCCCGGGGCTTCTGAAGTCGGGAATCCCCGACTCGGTACTCAGCCCGGCGCCCGTAAAAACGAGTACCCTTTGTGCCTCCCTTACAAGAGCCGCGGCTTCCTTTAGTAGTGAATCCATGGGAAAAATCTCCAAAGCGAGGATTTTTCAATTGGCGCCCACAAAGAGGCTTGAGCCCATATGGAGTTTTAGTCTAGTTGGAGTTTGCTTTTTTTTCAAGCCCAAGGAAGGTTCCTGGCTGCAAAATTTTTCATGTCATATCCCTTGTATTTTGCCTGAAAAGTGTTAGAAAGAAAAAGAATATGAACGCATGCTATAAGAGTTAGAGCAAAATGTTTTCAGCAAGTGAAATCTATGCTCTTGCAATCCGAATAGAGAAGAATGGGGAGGCATTCTATAGAGATGCCCTCAGCAAGTTCTCCTCTCCCTCCATAAGCTCTCTTCTGGAATACCTGGCTGACGAAGAAGTCAGACACGTGGAGATCTTTACAAAGGAGAAAGCAGAGATTGATGCTTCCAAAGACTATCCAATCCCTGATGAGGCTATCAGCAAGGAGCTTGAAAAAATCGTGGGAGATCAAAAATTTTCCCTGGGAGAAGTTGATCTTTCAAAAGTAGAATCCGTTCCGGAGCTGCTTCAAATAGCAGAAGAGTTTGAAAATGACACAATCCTTTTTTTTGAGATGATCGCTTCGTTTGTTCAGGACAGTAACACTCTGAACGAGGTGCAAAAAATAATCACCGAGGAGAACGAGCATGTTAAGCTCTTAAGGGAATTCGCAGAAAAGGAGCGAGAAAAAGGGTAGAGGGGGCGAGAAGCACCAAAGGAAAGGAATAAGATCATGCTTACAGCCATGAAAATTGACAAATACTGCGAAGTTCTTTTGTGGGGACTTGGCCGTGCCAGAAAGCAAAAGTACAGGGAAGACGATATCGTGCTGGTCAGGTACGATCTTCCCGCCATAAAGATGGCCGAGGCTCTCCAGGCAAAGCTTTTGGAAAAGGGACTAAACCCCATCTTGCGGCTGGGAATGACACCTGTAATGGAGCAGAATTTTTTCAAAAAATCCAACTTGAGGCAGCTTGTGTTTAAGACACCTGGCGACGAATATCTTTACCGCAGCCTGAACGGCGCCATTTATATTCACGCACCTCAATCCCTGACTCATTTGATGGACGTGGATCCGAAAAGAATATCCAGAGCAGCCGTTGCAAGAAAGTACCTAAGAAACATCCTGGATGCCAGCGAGGCGAAAGGCAAATTTGGGTGGACCTTGTGCCTTTATCCAACTGAAGAGCTTGCCAAACACGCAAAGCTTTCCCCGCAGCAATATACAGCGCAAGTAATCCGGGCCTGCTATCTTGACAAAAAAGACCCTGTCGGCAAATGGAACGACATCCACAAAAAAGCTCAGTCCATCAAGAACTGGTTGAACAATACGGATATAAGAACCCTGCATATAGAATCAGAGCACACTGATCTAAAGATCACCCCAGGAAAGAGGAGAAGATGGGTAGGAATCTCGGGGCACAATATCCCCAGCTTTGAGCTTTTCCTGTCTCCTGACTGGCGGGGAACGGAAGGGATTTACTATGCGGACCAGCCCTCATACAGGGCTGGAAACTATGTGGAAGGCGTGGAAATTACATTCAATAAAGGCTCTGCCACGAAAGTTAGAGCGAGAAAAGGGCAGACATTCACCTCAAGGTACCTTTCCACTGACAGGGGGGCCACAAGGGTAGGGGAGTTTTCACTCACTGACAAGAGATTCTCAAGGATAACCACGTTTATGGCAAATACCCTCTACGACGAGAATTACGGAGGCAAGTACGGAAACTGCCATTTGGCGCTTGGGGCCTCCTATGCCGACACCTACGATGGGAACCCTTCAAGCCTTAGCAAAGCTACAAAAAAGAAGCTCGGGTTTAATGATTCAGCCATTCACTGGGATCTTGTAAACACTGAGAAAAAAACCGTGACCGCGTTGCTGGGTTCCGGGGAGAAAAAGATTATATATGAAAATGGAAAATTCACAATAAAGGGAATAAACTAATGTCATGTCATACTTGTAATGTCGTATAGGATATGATATGTTTCTTCATAATCAACTCCTATCTCGGAGGATCGAGTATGAAGAAATTTATTGTAACCCTGACAGAAGAGGAGC
>JAFDEF010000031.1 GCA_019310485.1 Deltaproteobacteria bacterium
AAAGAGATACCTCTGCCAAGAAAGATCCATGTTGTAAAATGAGTAGTGACCATAAAATCGCCAATAGCCCCTGCCAGCATAGGTCTTTCTTCAACTTTGGCAAACTTGGGTTAATGAACGCGGGAGAGAGGGAAGAAGCCTGATGGGAAAGCAAGGGGTGGCCGCGTTAGCTCAGTCAAAGGGAAACGAGTCTGCCTAGCCCTGTGCTAGCGGCGTTCATAATGGGTTTGCTTTGTATCTTGGGAATATATTATTGCTTGACATTGTGTGCTGGAATTGCTAGTAAAAATGCACTTAATAGGCACGTAGCTCAGGGGGAGAGCACTACCCTGACACGGTAGGGGTCACGAGTTCAAATCTCGTCGTGCCTACCATCAAACCTTTCAAAAGTAGCGGGGGAAAACTGGACAGTAGCTTTTCCGGTTTTGAAAATTCAAAAAGATATTGAGTTCATTACGGAATTGTTTCCTAACTAAAGATTGCAATAAGGCATCTGAAATGGTCGCGTGCCGGCTTTGGATGCCTTATTTGGTTTGGGTTTTCAGGCAGTGAAAAAATCTACCATTCATCTTAAGAACAAGGCGGGTAAAGGCATTGAAAGCGGCCCTGTCTCAGCCCTTGAAGCGCTGCGCCGGCTAAAGGTGAAGGGCCTGGATAAAGTCGTTGCTGTTAAAGTGAACGGAGAACTTCGGGACCTTTCAGTTCATCTTGATGGAGACGGTGAGATAGAGTTGGAGCCTGTTGCGATTGATTCAGAGGAAGGGCTAAAGATACTGAGGCATAGTACCTCGCATGTGATGGCAGAGGCGGTAAAGAAACTCTTTACAGGCGTGAAGGTGACTATTGGGCCTGCGATTGAAAACGGTTTTTACTACGACTTTGACTATGAGAGACCGTTTAGGGAAGATGACCTGCCACGGATCGAAGAGGAGATGAAAAGAATTATCAAGGCTGATCTGCCTTTTGTGCGAAAAGAAATGCCAAGGGAGGAAGCCATTGAGTTTTTCAAGGCAATGGGCGAAGACTATAAAGTTGAGCTTATTAAAGACCTGAACCCCGAAGAAACAGTCTCGATCTATTCCCAGGGCGATTTCACGGACCTCTGCCGTGGCCCTCACATCCCTTCCACCGGAAAAATTAAGGCATTCCGACTTACAAAGGTTGCAGGCGCTTACTGGCGGGGCGATGAGCGAAGAGCCATGCTCAGCCGAATATATGGTGTTGCTTTTGCCGATCAAAAGGCGCTTAAAGAGTACCTGCGCAAACTTGAGGAAGCAAAGAAACGAGACCATGTGAAGCTGGGACGACAGCTCGAGCTTTTTAGCACCCACGAAGAGATCGGTGCTGGAATGGTGGTGTGGCACCCGATGGGTGGGATTCTGCGACATGTGCTTGAAGAATTTGAAATTGCCGAGCACCTGAAGCGTGGCTACGAACTGGTTAAAGGCCCTCAAATCCTGAAAACAGAGCTGTGGAAGAAATCCGGGCATTTCGAAAACTACCGGGAAAACATGTACTTTACCGAGATTGACGGGCAATCCTACGGCATTAAGCCAATGAATTGTCTGGCTCATATGCTTATTTACGGGTCAAAGATAAGAAGTTATCGAGATCTGCCCAAGAGATACTTTGAACTGGGGCTTGTCCATCGTCATGAACGCTCGGGTGTGTTGCATGGTCTTCTTAGAGTACGGGAATTTACTCAGGATGATGCCCATATCCTGTGCACGCCTGAACAACTGGATCAAGAAATCAAGGGAGTCCTTGATTTTGTAAAGGACATGATGGGCATATTTGATTTTGACTACGACCTTGAGATCAGCACAAGACCGGAAAAATCCATTGGCACAGACGAAGACTGGGAGAGAGGAACCGGTGCTCTTATAAAAGCTGTTGAAGATAACAATCTGCCCTACCAGGTCAATGAGGGTGAAGGGGCATTTTACGGGCCCAAGATTGATGTGAAACTAAGAGATGCCCTTGACAGACAATGGCAATGTGCGACGATTCAGTGTGACTTCACACTTCCGGAAAGATTCGATCTTTTCTATATTGGAAAGGACGGACAAAAACATCGTCCTGCAATGATACACAGGGTGATCCTAGGAGCTCTTGAAAGATTTATAGGGGTGCTTATTGAGCACTACGGTGGGGCATTTCCGACGTGGCTTTCCCCGGTGCAGGCTATTATTCTCACGGTGGCGGACAGAAACATTCCTTTTGCAAAAAAAGTGTTCAGCAAGCTTCGTGAAGCTGGTATAAGGGCTGAGAAAGACTTTCGGAACGAAAAGCTGGGCTTGAAAGTGCGTGAAGCCCAGGTAAGGAAGATTCCCTACATGCTGATTGTTGGAGACAGGGAATCCGATAAGAAGGGGGTTACTCCGAGGCTGAGAGATGGACGCAATTTGCCGTTTATGGAATGTGACCAGTTCATAGCCTTGGTAACCGAAGAATGCAAACAAAGGAGGTAGGGTTATAGGCAGGAAAAGCAGTGATGTACGTGTAAATGAGAGGATCCATGCGAAGACGGTCAGGCTGATCTCCGCAGATGGAAAGCAGCTCGGTATTATGTCGGTGAACGATGCCCTGGATGCAGCCAGAGATGAGGGCCTGGATCTAGTGGAAGTCTCGCCTGATTCAGATCCCCCTGTTTGCAAGATTATGGATTATGGGAAGTACAAGTACCAGGCCAGCAAGAGACTCCAGGACGGCAAAAAAAAGGCAAAAGCATTCCAGGTTAAAGAAATAAGGCTTCGGCCCCGAACCGAGCAACACGATCTGGATTTCAAGATAAGAAAGCTCAAGAAATTCCTGGAAAAGAAAGACAGAGTTAAGGTGACCGTGCTTTTCAGGGGCAGGGAAATGGCATATATGGATGCAGGGGTGGCCTTGCTTGAGAAGATTGCTCAGGAGCTTGAGGACAAGGGCACGGTTGACCAACCACCCAGGAAAGAAGGGTGGCGTCTCACCATGACTCTTGTTCCTAAGTAGGGTGCTGTTCTACTAATTGCGCTTGAAGTAAGAGCCCTATTCTTTGTTGACTGGGTAAGCCGCGAGCAGTGACCTGAAGTTTGACAAAGATCTCAAGCAGGTGTTTGGGAAATAAAACCGAAAATTTTGTTAGACATTTATGGAGGAAGCATAATGCCCAAAATCAAAACAAATAGGGGTGCGGCAAAACGATTTAAGATTACGGGCTCAGGAAAGGTTGTACGTAACAAGGCTTATGCCAGCCACATCCTGACAAAGAAAACCAGAAAAAGGAAACGAAACTTGCGCAAGGCGGGCTTGGTTGACGCAACAAATAAGAAAAGCGTGACCAGGCTTGTGCCTTATCTATAGTTTGCTGCTTGAAAAGCAGTGTCTTGAGCAAACAAATAAATATCAAGTGCTGAGAAAGAGATTTCGCCATGCCTAGAGTAAAAAGAGGTTCAAAAGCAAGACAGAGAAGAAATAAGGTCTTAAAGGAAGCGAAGGGTTTCAGGGGAGGCCACAGCAAACTCTATAAAACTGCCTTTATTTCAGTGAGCAGGGCAAGGGCTTTTGCTTACAGGGATCGAAGGGCCAGGAAAAGGGATTTCCGAAGACTCTGGATCGTGCGGATTAACGCAGCAGCCAGAGAAAACGGACTCTCTTACAGTCAGCTCATGGGAGGACTTCACAAGGCCGGCATTGATTTGGACCGCAAGGTTTTGGCCGACATGGCTGTGAGAGATCCTGACGCTTTTTCAAAAGTTGCAAACATGGCCAAATGATAGAACCGGGGGCAGGCTTGACAACTGCCCTTTGGTTTTCATGCACCAGGGAACCCTAGAAAGAATAACGAAAAAATCTTGCTGGTTAAGTTTTGGAGATGTTTCTTAAATGTCTATGGATAGCAGAGCTGATCAAAGTGACGTCCATGCCTTACAAGAGCAGATCCTTGAGCTTGAAAAACGAGCACTCGATGAGCTTAACTCCGTACGCGATTTATCCCGCCTTGAAGATCTAAGAATTGCCTATCTGGGAAAAAAAGGCCTCTTAACTTCAATAATGAAGCAACTGGGTAACCTTGCCCCTGAAGAAAGACCCATAGTGGGCCGGGTGGCTAACCGCGTAAAAAGCAGCCTATTGGAAGCTCTTGAAAAGGCTAAAGAGAGGATTTCATCTGCTGAAGAGCCGGAGCTGGAAGCTCTTGATGTCACTCTGCCGGGAAGGGAGCCGCCCAGAGGGCATCTTCATCCGATTACCCAAGTGCAAGGAGAAATCTGCAAGATATTTGGTAGAATGGGTTTTAGAGTGGTAGACGGACCAGATGTCGAGCTGGACTATTACAATTTTGAGGCCCTGAATATCCCAAAGGATCATCCTGCCAGAGACATGCAGGATACTTTCTACATTTCGGAGAACATAGTGTTGAGGACTCATACGTCCCCTATGGAAGTGCGCGTTATGGAAAAGCAGACCCCGCCGGTCAGCATAATAGCTCCGGGTAAAGTCTACAGAAGGGATTCCGATGTCTCGCACACTCCGATGTTTCACCAGGTTGAGGGGCTATTGGTTGACAAAGGCGTGACTTTTGGAGATCTCAAAGGGACCCTCACCTCCTTCGTGCACCAGATGTTTGGCCGGGAAACCGGTATGCGGTTCAGGCCGAGTTTTTTTCCTTTTACCGAGCCGAGTGTGGAACTTGACATTCGTTGCGTTATTTGCGGGGGCACAGGGTGTCGAACCTGTTCCTTTACTGGCTGGATCGAGATATTGGGTGCAGGCATGACAGACCCGGAAGTGTACAGGTTTGTCGGCTACGATCCAGAGATCTACTCTGGGTTCGCATTTGGTATGGGAATCGAAAGAGTTACGATGTTAAAGCATGGCATTGATGATATTCAGCTTTTCTTCAAGAATGACATGCGATTTTCCATGCAGTTTTGACAACGTGAGTTTTCTTTAGATGATTTTCCGGTGAGTAGTTCTGGACCGGGGCAGAGATCCGGGTTTTTGGCTTCGAAGTTATAGGCGATGAGAGTAAGTTTAAACTGGCTAAAAGAATATGTACAGATTGATGTGGAGCCACGCGCGCTTGCTGATGGACTCACAATGGCAGGGCTGGAGGTTGAAGCGATGGAGCGCCTCGGCCATGCCCTTGACAAGGTTGTGGCTGCCAGGATTGTCTCGGTTGAACGTCACTCAAGGGCGGATAAGCTTTTTGTTTGCCATGTTGATACAGGAGAAAGGGAGGTGCAGGTCATTTCAAGTGCGCCAAACCTGGCACCAGGGGCAGTTGTTCCCATAGCGCTCCCGGGCACGAGGCTGCCTGACGGAAGAGTTGTTAAAGAAACTAAGATGGTGGGAGAGCCATCTGTGGGGATGCTGCTTGCAGAAGACGAAATGGGCCTTACTGATGATCACTCAGGAATCATGATTTTACCTTCAGTACTTGCACCTGGGACTCCTGTTGCCTCTGCGCTCAACCTGAAAGACTGGGCCTTAGATATTGCTCTGACACCGAATCGGCCGGATTGCGCATCTGTCCTTGGTATAGCAAGAGAGATCTCTGCTGTTACAGGGCAGAGGCTCAATAAACCGGAAATTAAGATCGAGGAATCCACCCCGCCAATAGAGACCCTAACCAGCGTTACTATAGAGGATCCTCTTGGCTGCCCCAGATATGCAGCCGGGATGATCATGGGTGTGGAACTGAAACCATCGCCTTTTTGGATGCGGTACCGTCTCCACGTTTCCGGGATCAGAAGTATCAACAATATTGTGGATGTAACCAACTACGTGCTCCTGGAGCTGGGACAACCGCTTCATGCTTTTGACTATGACAGACTCAAAGAGAACAGGATAGTTGTCAGAAGAGCCAAACGGGGCGAGAGATTCACAACCCTGGACGGAAAGACTCATACTCTTAGCACAAACATACTGATGATTTGCGACGGTAAGAGGCCGGTTGCGCTGGCCGGCATTATGGGTGGTTTGAATTCAGAGATTTTTGCAGGTTCAAAGAACGTGCTGATTGAGAGCGCTTATTTCGATCCCCTCACTGTCAGAAAGGGGGCAAAGGAGCTGGGCATATCAACAGAGGCATCGTACCGTTTTGAACGCGGGGTAGATTTTGATGGAGTGATCAGGGCTCTCCAAAGAGCCTTGATGCTGATCTCAAAACTTGCCGGCGGGAAGATAGCCAAGGGATACATTGACGAATATCCAAGGCCACTTGAAACGCCCTCCATTGATTTGAGAATAGACAGGACAAACAGGTTTTTGGGCACATCCATTTCCAGGGAGAAAATAGCTGGTTTCCTGCAGGCACTTGAGATGCAAACCGGGGAACTTGAGGAAAACTTGCTCCGGGTTAAACCCCCCTCATTTAGGGTTGATCTGACACGGGAAATTGACTTAATCGAGGAAGTTGCAAGGCTTGAGGGCTATGAAAAAATCCCTGTAACATACCCCGCCATTAAGCCTTCAGAGGAGGGAGATGCGCCTGAAATTAGCGTGGCAGAGAGAATTGCGGAGATCATGGTTGGATTTGGGTTTACAGAAGTAATATCTTATAGCTTTATTTCACCGACGAGTGCAGATATGCTTGGCGTTGAAAAGCAAAGTGAGTTGAGGTCCTTTGTCAAATTACTCAACCCGCTATCAACTGAGCAATCAGTGATGAGAACCTCCCTTATCCCGGGTCTTCTGGCAAGTGTAAAGACCAATTTTTCTTACGGAGAAAGGAGTCTCAAGATTTTTGAGGTGGGAAAGGTGTTTATTTCACAAGGCGCCGAAAAATTGCCCGTGGAAAAACGGTTCCTAACAGCGCTTGTAACAGGCCTATACGAGCACAAATCCTGGTATGGCGGGGAAAGGTTTGCTGATTTCTATGACATAAAAGGTGTGGCAGAAGGATTATTAAAGGCCTTCGGGCTTGATAACTTCTTCTTCAGGGCGGACGAAACTACCCCCTGGTACAGACCGGGGGCGTGTTCTTCAATATATGTGGAAGGCAAGGTGGTCGGCACTGTTGGCCAGCTTTCGAGCTTGACCTTGAAAAGGCTGGAGATCGATCAGGATGTGTTTATTCTAGAAATTGATCTGGCATCAATTTTGGACAAGGCTAGGTATGCCAGACGCTTTAAGCCTTTTGCAAAATTTCCCGGTGTTGTAAGAGATCTTTCCGTGGTGGTAGGTCGCGATATCCAAAGTGCAAGAATCGAAGATATCATCAAGGCTGAAGGTGGAGAACTTGTCGAATCAGCGAAGCTTTTTGACCTTTATGCCGGGGGCAAGATTTCTTCCTCAGAAAAAGCATTGACTTTCAGGATCTGCTATCGATCAAGGGAACGTACTCTGGACGGAAGGGAAGTCAATAAGCTACACGAGGCTATAATCAATAAAGTATGCCAGCAAACAGGCGCCAGATTGAGAGAGGCTTAGTCTGCCTATGGAAATCCCCAATGACAGGCGCTTTTTTCGTATTGGAGAAGTCAGCAAAATTGTAGGTGTCGAACCATATGTGCTCAGGTACTGGGAAAGCGAGTTTCCCCAAATACGCCCGCTCAGGGCCGATACCAACCAGAGAACCTACCAGAAAAAGGACGTGGAGATCATCCTGGAAATAAAAAGGCTCCTTTATGAAGAAAAGCTGACCATTGAAGGAGCAAGGCAGAGGCTGAAGCAAAGGAAAGCAAGGAAAGTTCCTTTGAACTATTCTTTTTTCGAGGAACTAAGGAAAGATCTTCAAGGAGTGCTTAAAATCCTCAGCTAAGCACCTTACTGTTGCCAAGACGTAAATAAATTTATAGGAAAAAATGAACCAAGAAAACGGCGCTTTTGAAGTGTTTCCCAAGGGCCAAATGTTCTGCTTTTCCTGTTGACAGTTTACGGTCCTTTTGCGTATACATTTGAGAGTAAAGCATTCTCACTGGCAAGGCATTCTGGTTCCATATTAACCTCTTCCCCTCCGGCAGGAGGGCCTGCCACACCGCAAAGGGGTTTGTTTGGTCATCACCTTAACTCTAATCCAACAGCTTTCCACTTTAAAAGAAGGGAGGGTGCATTATGGGTAAGAAAGGAAAAAAGTTCTTATCGGTAGGTGTCTTGTTAATGGGAGGTTTGCTATGCCTTTCGCTTCTCTTTATGCCTGCAAGTGCGCAGGCACGCAATATCAAGGTTGGTATCATTGATTGTTACAGCGGGCCCGCTGCCGTTTATTGCAACGAGGCACTCAACGGTTTCAAGCTGGCACTAAAGGAGATCAACAAGCAGGGCGTGCTTGGTCGCAAGATCGAATTTACCACCCGGGATACAAAGTTCAAAGTGGACCTTGCCCTTAACATGGCAAAGGAACTTGTCATGAGAGAAAACGTTGATGCTCTGGCCGGAACAATAAATAGCGGTGCTGCACTGGCTGTGTCTGAGGCAGTGGCAAAGGCCGAAAAGATCCCTCTTTTGGTCTGGATATCCAAAAGCGAAAGGATCACAGGTGAAAAGGGCCATCGCTATGTTTTCTCTACAGGTGAAAATACCGCAATGGCAGGGAAAGCAGCAGGTGTCGCTCTGTCCAGAAAGCCGTACAAAAAGTACTGGATAGCCGGCGATGATTATGAGTACGGACATGCAATGGCTGATGCTGCCTGGCGGAATCTGAAGGCGCTAAGGCCTGATGTCAAGCTAATCGGTAAATCATGGTGGAAACCGGGTGAGCCAGACCTTGTTCCTTACTTTACTGCAATCGTGGCAGCCAAGGCAGAAGCTGTGATTCTTTGCACAGGTGGAAGGAGTATGGCGAATGCGCTCAAGACCATTAGGGCAATGGATCTTACCAAGAAAGTTGTCCCCTGGATCCATACTGCTACAGAGATCGCAGTGCTAAGATCACTTGGGCCTGGTGCCCCGGAGGGGGTTCTGGGTACTTCTGATTACCTCTTTTATTACCCGGACACTCCTGAAAATAGGGCATTTGCCAATGCTTTTAAGTCCGCCTATGGGAGTCCTCCAGGTTTTCCCGGGTTTCATGGATATATTACCGCCAAGTTCATAGCAGAGGGATTCAGGAAGGCGGGGAGCCTGAACAAGGAAAAATTCATAGACATGCTGGAAGGGCTCAAGATCGATAGCCCGGTGGGAGGAAAACTTGAAATGAGAGCGTGTGATCACCAGGTCGTACTGCCAATTTATCTTGGAGTTACAAAGAAAGTTCCCCAGTACAATTTCCTTATCTCAGCCGATAATATCACACTCTCTGGTGACGAGGTTATGCCTTCGTGTGAAGAGATCATGAAGGCAAGGGGAAAAAAGTAGCTTCAAGACCTCCACCTTCGCCCTCCCCGATGAGGGGAGAGCCGAAGCTTAATCTTTTCAGGTTTTTCGAGAGTTAACTGAGGCTATGGAACTATCGCAGAGTATTAGCTTTGCAGCGCTGGGCGGGCATTTTTTCGTAGGCCTTAGTAGGGCCATGATCCTGTTTGTGGTTACCTCGGGGCTCAGCCTGGTGCTGGGGGTGTTGAGAGTGCCGAATATTGCCCACGGCTCCCTTTACATGATAGGTGCATTTGCAGCCTATACCATTTCCAGACTGTTTGGAGGGGGATCTACTGCTTTCTGGCTTGCTCTTGTTATTTCCCCTTTTGTGGTAGCGGCAGTAAGTCTTGTTGCGGAAAGACTGCTTTTTCAGCACCTTTATCAGAGGGAGCATCTGATGTTACTTTTATTTACTTTCGCCTTGATGCTTATCCTCGGCGACCTTGTTAAACTCGTCTGGGGCGCGGGCGAGTACCGCTCGATAGTTCCTCCCCAGCTATTGAAAGGTTCTGCATCGATTTTCGGTTCGTCCATTCCGCGCTATAACCTTTTTCTTATCATTATTGGACCGCTTGTGGCTGTTGGCTTGTGGTTGTTTACCAATAGGACCAAAATGGGGAAGATCGCGCGGGCAGCTGCGGTTGACAGGGAAATGGTGGGAGCGGTGGGCATTAATGTAAGCTGGGTTTTTGCATTTGCCTTTGTGCTTGGGTGCTTTCTTGCCGGACTTGGGGGTGCTCTTGTTGCTCCCACGATTAGCGTATCGCTTGGCATGGATCACGACATCATAATCGAAGCTTTCCTTATTGTGACGATTGGCGGCCTGGGTAACATGTGGGGAGCCATGGTCGGATCCCTGATTTTTGGCCTAACCCAGTCATTTGGCGTCCTTTTCTGGCCTCAATTTGCTATCGTGTTTCCTTATACCGCTGTTGTGATCGTATTGCTCTGGCGTCCGATGGGGATGCTGAAATCTGTATGGTAAGGGGGGTACTTCTTGGTAAAGCCAGGTTCCAGTCTTAGATCATTTTGGATCTGTGCTGCTATCTTGGTCGTCTTGTTGTTCTTGCCCCCTGTTATCCCTCGCTTTTACACCTATATCTTGGCTTCGATATTTGTCACTTCCCTGCTGGCCATGAGCCTTAACATGGTGGTCGGGTATGGCGGCCTGTTTCAATTTCACCATGCTGCTTTTTATGGGGTGGGCGCTTACACGTTCGGCCTGCTGCTTACGAAAACACACCTGCCGATGTTGGTTGCCTTTATTGCCGGACCAATCGCCGCCGCACTCGCAGGCCTGCTTATTGGCTGGTTCTGTGTCAGGTTGATAAAACTTTACTTTGCAATGCTGCAGATATCTCTTGGCTCTCTGCTGTGGGCTATTGCATTCAGGTGGTACAGCCTTACCGGTGGAGATGACGGGATGCACGGTATTCCCACGCCTTCTTTTCTTTTTTCTTCCACCCATGCTTATTACTTTATTCTAATCGTTTTTTCTGTCTGCCTTTTGCTCATGTACCTGATATTGAAATCCCCTTTTGGTATGACACTTCAAGCCATTAGGGATAATCCCGACCGCTGTGAGGCCGTAGGCGTAAACGTCAGGCGCCATCAGCTAATTGGAATCATAATTGCCACCTTTTTCGCAGGGGTGGCAGGCGTTTTGTTTGTGGTGCTGGAGCATTCGGTTTTTCCTGATCTTCTTTTCTGGATCTTATCCCTTGAAGTTTTCATTATGTGCCTTTTGGGAGGCTGGTTCACCTTTATCGGACCGGTCATAGGGGCTGCGATAATGGTTTCTCTGAGAACCTTTGTGGGGATCTACACCCAGTACTGGACTCTCATTCTGGGGGTGCTTTTGATCTTTCTTATCTTTTTCTTGCCCGAAGGCATTATGGGGTTTATCTCGGCAAAGCTCGGTTCAAAACCCGTGGAAGGAATCGAAAGGGCTGTTGAATAAAGCATGTTGCGCGTTGAGAATATATACAAATCTTTTGGAAATTTCCTAGCGGTTAGCGGTGCACAGCTTACAGTAGGGAGAGGGGAACTGGTTGCAGTAATCGGCCCTAACGGTGCAGGAAAGACGACCCTTTTTAACCTGATCACCGGGCAACTCAAACCCGATAGGGGAAAAGTTGTTTTCAAGGAGGAAGATATTACAAGGCTTTCGACCCACCTCATATGCAGAAAAGGGATTGCCCGTTCATTTCAAATAGCAAATGTTTTTCCCAGAATGACGGTTTTTGGTAATGTCCAGGTATCAGTTCTTTCACAGCAAAGACAAAGTAACAGCCTGTTTCGTCCTGCTTATACCATGGCAGTTAAAGAAACCGAGGAGATTTTGGAAAGTGTGGGCCTTATTGAAAAGGCCCACGAGCTTGCAGGCTCTCTTTCCCACGGAGACCAGAGAATACTAGAAATTGCCATTGCCCTGGGTAATGAACCGGAATTGTTGATCCTTGACGAACCCACTGCCGGCATGTCTCCAGAGGAAACCAGGATCACTATGGACCTTGTCAGGAGGCTCGCGGAGACAAAGGGATTGACAATTTTATTTTGCGAACACGACATGGACGTTGTTTTCAATGTTGCCCAAAGTATCATGGTCATGCACCATGGAAGGACCATTGTGCAGGGAGCGCCTGATGAAGTGAGAAGAAACGAACAGGTGCAGGAAGCCTATCTCGGGGATGAGGATGCTTGAGGTCAAAGAGATTCACACTTTTTATGGTCTAAGCCATATCCTTTTTGGGGTTTCACTAAACGTGGACTCTGGCCAGGTCGTCTGCCTTTTGGGTCGAAACGGGGCAGGAAAAACGACCACCCTGAAAAGCGTCCTCGGAATGGCGCCTCCGAGGCAGGGGCAGATTTTCTTTAAGGGTGAAGAAGTCACAGGGAAGGAGCCTTACATTATGGTACGAAAAGGGGTAGGCTATGTACCTGATGACAGGCGGATATTTGCAGACCTCACTGTCGGAGAAAACCTCGAGATCGCTGCCAGAAAAACTGAAGAGAGGAAAGATTGGGATAAGAATGCAGTTTATGAACTTTTTCCCCGGCTAAGGGAAATGGATTCTCGCAAAGGCGGGTTTCTGAGCGGCGGGGAACAGAAAATGCTTGCCATCGGCAGAGCGCTCATGGGAAACCCTGAATTCCTCCTTCTGGATGAGCCAACCGAGGGTCTGGCACCCGTGCTGGTGCGCGTTCTTAGAGGTACAATTGAAAGGCTCAAAGGATTTGGCCTGACCGTTTTACTTGCCGAGCAAAACGTCAAGTTTACCCTGCGTCTCAGTGATTATGGTTACATCATAGAAAAGGGACAAATCGCTTACAAGGGAACTGTCAAAGAATTGACTGAAAACGAGGAGGTAAGGAAAACGTGCGGCATCCAGTGAATTCGCTTTTCCGACAAGCTCAAGGGGTGATATCACCCATTCCCGGACGGTAGGATAGAACAAGGGTTCTTATTTTATGCTTTCTTCAGACCCAGGCCGGCTGTCTTGGACAAAAGGGTGTTGCGGTGAATACCCAGGATTCTGGCGGCTTCTTTCCTGTTTCCTTCAACGCTTTCAAGAACCTCGCTAATATATTGCTGCTCAAAGGTGTTTACAGCCTCTTTAAGGGTCATATTTTTTGACCGGGCTTTTCCGGTATCGAAGGTGGCTATATCTTTGACATCTATAACAGGGCCTTTTGTAATGGTGAAAGATCTTTCAACCAGGTTTTGAAGCTCCCGCACATTTCCAGGCCAGTCATACTCCATTAAAATCCTCATCGCCTTTTTTGAGAACCTCTTGGGTTGCTTTCCGCTTTTTTTTGCATTCATGTCCAGAAAGTAGTCTATAAGTAAAGGAATGTCCTTCTTTCTTTCCCTCAGTGGTGGAAGCTCAATGGGGAACACATTCAGACGGTAAAAGAGATCTTCCCGGAACTCGCCTTTTTCCATCAGTTCTTTAAGGTCCTTGTTGGATGCAGCTATAAACCGAACATCAATTCTGATTACCTTTGTTGTCCCCAGTCTCTGGAATTCCTTCTCCTGGATAACCCGGAGCAGTTTTGCCTGCATTGTCACATCAAGAGTATCAATATCGTCCAGAAAGGCTGTTCCTTTGTCGGCAATTTCGAGCTTTCCCAGAGTCGTTCTCACCGCGCCTGTGAAGGCTCCCTTGTTGTATCCGAAGACTTCACTTTCCATAAGCGTTGAGGGGATCGCTGCGCACGAGATAACCACGAAAGGCTGGTTCTTCCGGGGGCTCAGGTTGTGGATTGCCCTGGCTACAAGCTCTTTTCCTGTTCCACTTTCCCCCTGCACGAGCACGGCACCATCACTTTCGGCTATTGTTGAGATCAGCTCAAAGATATCTTTCATTTTCTGATCTTCGCCAATAATTTCCTGAAAAGGATGGTACCTCTGGAGTTCGTTTTTGAGGTAAGCCACTTCCCTGACCAGGTGTTTTTTCTCAAGGGCTCGCTCAATGATATTTATGACATCTTCTACAAGGAAAGGTTTAATCATGTATTCATAAGCGCCAAGCTTGATCGCCCTTACAGCAGTTTGAATCTCTTTTACGGCGGTCACCATGATGACTTCGGGATTGGGGTCAATGGCCTTGAGCTTTTCAAGAAGGTCGAGGCCGTTAATATCCGGAAGCAGGATATCCAGCAGAATCACATCAACCGAGTTTGTTGTAAGAAGATGGATCGCCTCCTTCCCGTTTTCCGCCATGAGAACATTGAACTGATCCTTGAGCACCATATTGAACGACTGGCGTATGCCATGCTCATCATCAACCACAAGAATGGTCGCTTTTTTATCCATCCTGCAAAGACTCTCCGAGTTTTCTTGCTTGTATTGTTTATATTCTAAAACCCTTAATTTGAGCGTATTTTACATAAAGAATGATTAGTTTGTAAAGATATTAATAATGGAATACAGAAAAAGCTTCCCTTTTTCAAATAATTAGAGTAAAATTAATATATTGCGGGCATTCTTCTAAAACCGACATCAGCATAAGGTAACTGCAGGTGCACAAAATAATGTGCACAATGCACATTTTTTTGTGCGTTTTTTGCGAGAAGTTTTTCTGGAGTTAAGTTCTTGGAAAGTAAGGATATTATAAGTATCACAAGATTTTGCCCCCTATTGCCGGGAGAATATCTACATATTGTGGCCCGCCCTTTAGGCTCGAGGAAAACGGGAGCAAATGAATTATTTCCCCCCGAAGAGGACTAAGATATGCATGAATTAGGGACAGCACTGAGGGTGATGCTTTAATTGGGGGTGCTAATCATACCAGTGACTTGATAAATACGGACTGGCTGCAGGAACTGCAAGCTTTGACGAAGCAGTGCGCCTTTGCGCTCGGTTCCTGATTCAGGAAGGGAGAGTTGTGCGCGTTTTGAAGGCTTCCTGCAGGGTGGACCGGGCCTTTTTCCATGGCCATGCCCTGAGATATGGCGCCGGATACTCATTGGGTCTTAAAAGGTTAATATCTTGAAATACTTAAGCCTTTGGGAGGGTCAAAAATGAAGCTTAGCTCCTTTTTGCAAATGAAACCAAATGTTTTTATCTGTGAGAAACTCGGCTGGAGAGTAGCACTCTTCTATATTATGATGCTCGGTAAACTCTATTTCTTTTTAAAGGAAGAGGAAAAGAGAAAAATTATTGAAGCAGTTGAGTATGTTTTTGGCAACATGAAAGAAAAACAGGAAGTGCAAGAACTTTCTCAAAAAGTTTTGAAAGGTATAATTGCGCACTACTACGAAAAATTCTACAATGCTTACGAAGATACATCCGGGCTTTCTTCCTTTATGGAAAAAAGCATTGAGGCCCCGAGCCTGGACAAGCTGGACCGGGCCCTGAGTGGAGGAAAAGGGGTGCTTTTTGTTACAGGCCATTACGGCGGAATCGAATACATTCCCATCTACCTGGCCTTGAAAGGATATTCCGTCTCGGTTGTCATGAAATTTGCTACGCAGCAGCTAAGGGAAACTTCTTATGCCAGGGCAGATGCTTTGGGATTGAGAGTTGTGGAAGCGAATCAGAACTCACGCGTGCTGCTTACTGTCGTAGGGGAACTCAAAAAAAATCGCATCGTTTTCATAGAGTGTGATGAGATCGATGAATGGAAGCCATCCCGGAAGGAAAAAATTTCTTTTTTGGGAAAGATAGTTGGTGTTGACAGGACAATAAATCTTATTCATAAAAGAACTGGGGCTGAAGTTGTTCTCGGTCTTTTGCACAGGCATAGTTTTAAAAGATATGCCCTTATGATTGAAGACTACAACGATATGTTGAAAAGACTTGGAGGAAGGGCATCTTCAGTGGGACAGGCTATTATTAAGTGCTTTGAGCAATATGTTTATGAGGGCCCGGAGCAATGGTATCAGTGGAAAAAATACGCCGGGCTTGGTGGGATTCAGGATCCGGCCTTCCTCCATGAAGAGAACAAAAGCCCATCCCTCCTGCGCCCTGCCTGTGTCGCTCGTGCATAGAGCAGAGGGTGGATCAACGAGCCACAGAGTTTTTTGGTGTCTCTTCTTTTTCCTTTGAACCCTGTGTTTGCCTCCTCGAAGGGTCGTGTTTACACATTTGAGAAAGGTGTGCCGGATTGGAAAGAGAGACGAGCTGCATAAATACGAAGGTTATCTTTGAATACGTAAAAGCTTACAATGATGGAGATTGCTCTGGCCTTCTCGGAGACCTTGATCCGGAAATCGATAGCCTCCCCAACCCCGAGAGTTTCCTGATGGACCCCAACAACTGGATTTCCTGCGAGGTGATCTGTAAACTGTATGAAAGAGCCAAGTCTATTTTGGGGGATGAAGATGCTCCTTACAAGATGGCAAAGTTTGCCATAGAAAATGTGGTCCTCGGTTATATACAAAAGATATTCGTAAAGGCGTTCTGGTCTACCAAGACAGCACTTAAGCACCTGCAAAAAATAAATGACAAGTTCAACAGGAGCAAGCGGATTGAACTGGTCAGTGTGAAGGGCAATGAGGCTGTAGTGCGGCTTCACTGGAATCCTGATATGAAGACTTCAAGGGATTTGTGCCTTTTTAACCAGGGCAACTATACATTCATGCCCCTTATCTGGGGCGGTAGGCCTCTTTCCCTCAAGGAAACCTCATGCTACTTTGATGAA
Source organism: Deltaproteobacteria bacterium (assembly GCA_019310485.1). GTDB lineage: Bacteria > Desulfobacterota > DSM-4660 > Desulfatiglandales > HGW-15 > JAFDEF01. Next base: position 16,428 of record JAFDEF010000031.1, read on the forward strand.
GGCCCGTACTGCGAGTATCACCTGAGGTGGCCTGCGAGGAATAGATTCAAAGAGGTGCTCTCAAGGTTTTTTGCTTCAAGCTCCGTTATGTTGGATACCATCAAGGAGATGGAGGCCGATAAGAGGATCATCGAGCAAAAATACAGGGAAGTCAACCGCCTTAATATCGAGTTGAATCAAAGAATCAAGCAGCTTACTGCGATACAAGAAACAGGCAAAGCCATTTTGTCCGTTTTGGACCTGCGGCAGCTTCTTCATGTCATAATGAACATTTTATCCAGTGTGTGTCATATTAACCGCGCAATAATAATGCTTGTGAACGAGGAAAGGAAACAGCTCGAGTACATATATGGCATCGGTTTTGACAACGAAACTCTCAAAGCAATCAAAAATTACACGGTTCCGCTCAGTCGCGTAAGCAACCTGCTGGCAAGGGTAGCTGCAACAGGAAAATCAGAATACATTCCTGAAGTCAGAACCTCTACTCTTAAGAAAGACAACATCCTTGTTGCGTGGGGAAAGCCTGTTTCCGCTTTTGTGGTCCCGTTGATCACCAGGTCCAAGGTGATCGGTGTAATTGCAACAGATGCCGTGTCCGGAGAAGGAGTGCCAAAAGAAACCCGCGAGACTCTTGAGATCTTCTCCCCCCAGATTGCAATCGCCATTGAAAATGCCAGACTCTATACCAGCCTTCAGGAGAAGATGGAAGACCTGAAGAAGTCAAAGGCATTACTCAGCAGGGCAGAGAAACTTTCCTTCCTCGGAAATCTCGCCGCAAGGTTGGCACATGAGATCAAGAATCCTTTAACCGCTATCGGGACTTTTATCCAGCTTCTGCCAATAAAATATGACGATGCAGAATTCAGGAAAGAGTTCTACGAGATAGCGATGGAAGAAACCATGAGGATCAACCGTCTTCTGGCCGAACTCCTCGACCTGGTCAAGCCGAGAGAATCACGCTTTGCTTTCAATGATCTGCATGACCTTATAGAGAAAATGATTCTTCTTGTCTCTCCTCAAACCAAGGGGAAGGGGATAGAAATTGTGCGCGAATTTGACGAGAGTATTTCCCAGGTATGGCTGGACAGCGAGAAAATGAAGCAGGTCATTTTGAACATTCTTTCCAACGCGGTTGACTCTGTTCCCAAAGGAGGAAGAATAACAATTGCTACGAGAAACAGCATTGAGAAAAACGGCAGAAAAGTAACTCGTATTGAGATCAAGGATAACGGTCCAGGTATCCCTTCCTCAACGCTCGATAAAATCTTTGAGCCCTACTTTACCACAAAACACAAGAGCAGCATCCACAATGGTACCGGCCTGGGGCTATTCATTGCGCATCAGAATATGCTTGATCATGGGGGAACGATTGAAGCCAAGAGCAAACCAAATGAGGAAACCTCATTTATTCTAACATTCCCCGCAGAACCGAATCCGTAAAGTGTATTTGGATTCCAAGACGGTGGAAAAGTGCATATAGAAAAAGTCAACATTTATCCTACAAACATGCCTTTTCAAGGCGATTTCCCTCATTCAAGAAGAAATGCTCTTGTTGCGCAAAACTTAGTCGCAGAGGTTATTGCTGACAAGGGGAGGGTAGTGGGTTATGGGGAAGGCGCTCCAAGGATGTATGTGACAGGGGAAACGCAAGAAAAGGCAGTAAAGAGTGCGGCAGGTCTGATAGCAGAAGAGCTCTTTCCATGGGACCTGGTAGATGTTTCACAAATATGGGCCTTTGTTGATCGCCTAAGTGGCGAAAAGTCAATAAACACTGCAGTCTGTTGTATTGAGATGGCTCTCCTTGATGCACTTTCAAAAGCGCAAGGTAAATCCATGATGGAATATTTTCCAGGGGATTTTTGTGGAGACAAAGTCTTTTATGGAGCAACAGTGCCTCTGGCATCCAGGGAGCGTGTTGCGGAAGTGTGCAAAATAATAGATGGATTGAAGATCAAGAAACTCCGCCTCAAAATGGGGGTATCTTATGAGAAAAACCGGGAGATTGTTCAAGTAGTAAAGGAATTTTTTGGTGATCATTGCGATCTCAGGATTGACGCTAATGGTGCCTGGGATTTTTCGCTGGCCGTGAAACATTTAGCCTTGATTAGAGACTATGATATCAAAGTCGTGGAACAACCCTTGATGCCGGGGGATCCAAAAATCATAGATCTTGCAAAAAATACAGATCGATATGGGATAACTCTGATGGCTGATGAATCTGCATGCACCTTGAGGGAAGTTCAAAAGATCATGGATGAAGGCTTTTATAAGATGGTAAATGTGAGGCTTTCCAAGTGCGGTGGATTCAGGAATTCTCTCAGGATCATTGACACATTGAGAAGGAGCGGGTATGCTTTTCAAATAGGTTGCCAGCTTGGTGAATCGGGAGTTCTCTCAGCCGCTGGTAGAATTCTGTGTCTTTTGTGCAAAGACGCAAAGTATCATGACGGTTCCTATGACAAGTTTCTGCTCAAGGAGAACGTGACCGAAGAGTTTGTATCTTTTGGACTCGGGGGCCAAGCCTCTGCCCTGGACGGTCTCGGTTTGGGAGTTAAAGTAAACATTGACAGCTTGAAGCGCCTGAGTGCCCCTTTTGGTCCTGTTTCTCTAAGAAGGCCTTGAAGGGGAAATAAGGAGCATGGATACGCAAATAAGCTACTCAAAATGGAGGGAGCACCATAGATCGATTCTTGAGCGCTTGAGTAACAGTGATGTTTTCCTTCTGTTCTCAGGCGGGAAAGACTCATCCCTTTGCTTGCACCTGATGCTTGAAGCGAGCCAGGAATTTGGCTTTGACCTGGAAGCACACGCCGGCGCATTTCCGGTTCACCGCTATACGGATACAGAGAGGCGTAGGCTGGGAGATTATTGGGAACATAGGGGAGTTAGAGTTATTTGGCATACAATTGAAGAAACTGACGACGGGGTTGAAAATGCTCCTAATCCTTGCCTTTTTTGCCAGAAAGTTAGAAAAAAAATGCTTCACACCATATTGAGTCAATCAGTAGAGAACTGGGAAAAGCTGGTTCTTGTTCCCAGCTATTCACTATGGGATATTGCGAGCTATGCTGTGGAGCATCTTCTTGGGGACGTCTTTTCCAATGGCAAAGATGTGGGGGAGGAGAGGAGCAAAAGGTTTATCGAAACCGCCCAGCGTTTTTATCCTTTTGCCAGCATGAAAGAGGGATACAGTATCTTCAGGCCTCTAGTCAAATACAATGGGAACGACATTGTAAGGGCAGTGAAAAAGCAAGGAATACCTTTTCTTTCCATTCCCTGTAAGTTTAAAGACTACAGGCCGAAAAGGATACTGGAAAGATATTATGAGAAAATGGCTCTTTGCTTTGACTATCAACAGGTATTTGACTTTGCCAGAAGATCCCTAAACCTGCCTGATATCTCTTCCTATGACAACATCGAAAAAGAAGAATATTTTAAGAACATCTTTTGAAGTAGATGTCCTACCCCTTGGTCTCCGGCCCAGAATTTCAAAGGCTTTTGATTGCCAGGCTTGAAGGAACCTTAAAACTAAAGTGGAATGAACAGTTGCGGATGGAACAGGGGAAAGAGTTATGTCGCTTAGTCTTGAAAAACTCAAGTATTTTAAGGGCCGCAAAGGTCCCCTTTTGCTGATTATCATGGACGGTATCGGGATCGGACGGCGGGATGAGACAGATGCTGTTTTTCTTGCCAGAACGCCTACTCTTGACAGGCTTATGGGCTCGAAGCTATACACGCAACTTCAGGCCCATGGTGTCGCGGTTGGCCTTCCAACCGACAAGGATATGGGCAATAGCGAAGTCGGACACAATGCACTGGGGGCAGGAAGAGTTTTTGATCAAGGTGCTCGCCTGGTGAACAAAGCGCTTAAAAGCGGCGCAGTTTTTAAGACAGAGCTGTGGCAAAAAATCGTATCGCGTGCACGCAGGGGCGGCACAATTCATTTTATCGGGCTTCTCTCTGACGGTAATGTCCACTCACATATTGATCACCTTTATATCATGATAGATAAGTGTGCTGAGCTTGGGATCAAGCGAGTTAGAGTGCATGCGCTTCTTGATGGTCGGGACGTGGGAGAAAGGTCTGCGCTGAATTACGTTATTCCCACTGAGGAAAAGCTTTCTCGGATTTCAAAGGAAAAAGGCCTCGACTATCGGATTGCCTCTGGAGGAGGCCGCATGAAGGTGACCATGGACCGGTACAATGCCGATTGGAACATTGTAAAAAGAGGCTGGGAAGCCCATGTGCTGGGCAAAGGACGTAAATTCCGGAACGCCGAGGAGGCGGTGAGAACATACTACCGGGAAGATCTGGAGATTACGGACCAGTACCTCGATGCATTCGTGATTGCAGATGAGCACGGTCAACCGGTCGGGCCTATCAAGGGCGGGGATGCTGTTATATTTTTCAATTTCAGGGGTGACAGAGCGATTGAGATATCACGGGCATTTACCGAGAAAGATTTTCATGAATTTGAGAGAGGGCCCCTGGACGATATTCTTTATGCAGGCATGATGGAGTATGACGGAGATACCCATATGCCCCCGAATTTCTTGGTTCAACCCCCTGTGATCGACCGCACTCTGAGTGAATACCTCTGCGCAGAGGGGGTAAGGAGCTTTGCCATCTCAGAAACTCAGAAATTCGGGCATGTGACTTACTTCTGGAACGGCAACCGTTCCGGATACATTGATCCAGAACTGGAAGACTACATCGAGATCCCCTCTGACAAGATTGAATTTGACAAGGCTCCAAGAATGAAGGCGGAAGAAATAAAGAACAAAACCATGGAATTGCTTAAAACGGGAAAGTATCGTTTTGGCCGTCTGAATTTCGCGAATGGTGATATGGTAGGACATACGGGCGTGATGGAAGCAGCGATAACTGCGGTTGAAACCGTGGATCAGTGCGTTGGGGAGTTGTTGGAACTCGTGAAAGAACTGAAAGGCATTGCGGTTGTTACAGCAGATCACGGCAATGCCGACGAAATGTTCACCATGGATAAAGATGGCAGGAGGATAGTACGTACTGCTCATTCCCTCAACCCGGTTCCTTTTGCCGTTTATGATTCCGGTTACCGGGAGGAGTATGAAATGGCTATCCTTGAAAAGCGAGGTCTTTCCAATGTTGCTGCCACCTTGTTGAATCTCCTGGGCTACGAGAAGGTTGAAGACTATGATCCGTCTTTGATAGTATTCAAAGACCAAGCAGCCTAAGAAAGATTGATTCCAGTACGAATGGCTTACAAAGGAGCGAATGTAAGAAGAGATCATGCCCCTTAGCGAGATCTTACCAAAAGCTATCAGATTGTATCCTGAACGAGAGGCCATTGTTTGCGGCAATGTCAGGATGACTTACAGGGATTTTGCCCGGAGGGTCTGGAGGCTGTGTCATGCGCTGCAGGGTTTTGGGTTAAGAACAGGTGATCGTCTCGCAATTCTGCATGAGAACTGCCATGTGTTCCTTGAGGCCTATTTTGCGGCAGCACACCTGGGGCTGATTCTGGTTCCCCTTAATTTTCGGCTTTCAATCCAGGAACTCGTTGGAATTCTTAATGACAGCACTCCCCGGGTATTAATCGCTCAGGATATCTTTTCCCAAAAACTGGAAGAGGTACCGTCACTTGTTCCTAGCGTGGAGAAAATAGTCTGGACAGAGGGGCAGGGAACAGGTGAACAGGAGAGGGTGGGGCTGCAATACGAATCCCTTCTTTTGGCGCAACCGGATGAGCCTTTGAAAGATCCCTCAATTAGTGATGACACTGTGGCCCATCTTTACTATACAAGCGGAACCACGGGGCGGCCAAAAGGAGTCATGCTGACTCATAAAAACGTTAAGAGCCATGCGCTTGGCACTATAGCTGAACTTGGCCTGAGAGAGAGGGATCACTGGTTCCATGTTGCACCTCTCTTTCACCTGGCAGATGCCTGGGCCACTTTCGCCATTACCTGGGTGGGCGGAAAGCACGTTATGTTACCCAGATTTGAAGCCCTGGAGGTATTGAAGAGCATTGAGAGGGAAAAGATCACGCTGACTAACTTAATTCCCACTATGATTAACCTGATGATAAACCATCCGAGGGTCCATGATTTTGACTATTCAAGCCTCAGAATCTTACTAAGCGGCGGTGCGCCTATAGCACCTAAAGTGGTCAGTCGGGCAATTGATGTTTTTAAATGCGAATACATCCAGACCTATGGCATGACCGAGACAAGTCCTTACCTTACACTGTCCAAGCTCAAAGATCATCTCCGGGGGCTTCCCCCTGAAAAGCAACTTGAGTTCAAATCAAGTACAGGCCGAGAATTCATCAATGTGGCACTGAGGGTGGTGGATGATCATGGCAATGATGTTGCAAGGGACAATCGGCAGGTAGGGGAAATTATCGTAAAAGGGGATACAGTCACTCCCGGCTACTGGAACCTCCCCGAGGAGACTGCCCAAGCTATAAAGGGAGGATGGCTTTACACCGGAGATCTTGCCGTGGTTAATGAAGAAGAGTACATAACCATCGTGGATCGTAAGAAAGACATGATCATTACCGGCGGGGAAAATGTATATTCCACAGAGGTTGAAAATATTCTCTACACCCATCCCCGCGTGCTTGAGGCTGCTGTTGTGGGCGTTCCGGACGCTCACTGGGGGGAGATTGTCAAGGCGTACGTGGTCCTGAAGCCAGGGGAAAAGGCAAGCGGGGAAGAAATTATCGAATTTTGCAAGAATAGCCTTGCCCATTACAAGGCTCCGAAAATTGTGGAGTTCTTGGATACCCTTCCAAAAACAGGTTCAGGAAAGGTATACAAGAAAGGGTTAAGGGAGAGGCATTCTTAGGAGGATAAGGTGGTCAGCACTGGTGATGGAGAAAAAAAGAACGGTGATTCGGAAGACTTTGCACGTCTCCTTGAATCATACACCGATGCTGTGGGAGATAGTATAAGGGTCGGTGACAGGATCGAGGGGCGAGTTATCTCCATTGGCAAAGAAGGGGTCTTCGTAGATACGGGAACCAAAACTGACGGCGTTGTGGACAGGGAAGAGTTTCTGGACGAGAAAGGGGAATTGACCTGCAAGGAAGGTGAAGTCCTTGAACTTTTTGTGAGCTCCTTTGATGGCAACGAGTTGAAACTATCCAGGAGCCTTTCAGGTGGTCCGGGCTTGCGGGCGTTGAGAGAGGCTTTTGAGAATTCGATACCCCTGGAAGGAAAGGTAAGGGCTGAGACCAAGGGGGGGTTTCACGTTGAAATAATGGGCAAGAAAGCTTTCTGCCCAATGAGCCAGATTGACCTGGCTGCCAGCAAGAATCCTCCTGATTACTTGGGCAAGACATTTCCCTTCCTTATTACCCGGTTTGAAGAAAGAGGCAGCAACATTGTCCTCTCAAGGGTAGAGCTTCTCAAAAAAGAGAGACAGAAATCGATACAGGCTTTTCTGGAAGAGCTTGGAGTTGGTAATGAAATCGAAGGAAAGGTTACAAAGGTAATGACCTACGGGGCTTTTGTGGAGCTCGTACCTGGCGTAGAAGGCCTGGTACACGTTTCCCAGGTTAGTTGGTCCCGACTAGAATCTCCCTCCCAGGCCCTAAGCCCGGGAGACAGGGTAAGGGTAAAGGTCATTGGAATTGAAGAGCGGGATGGAAAAGACGTGCCCAAAATATCGCTTTCCATCAAACAAGTTGAAGCTGATCCGTGGCAGGGTTTGAAAGGAAAACTCAGGGAAGGAGAAAAACTTGCGGGCAAAGTTACTCACTGCACCCGGTATGGCGCGTTTGTGGAATTATTTCCAGGCGTTGAAGGACTGGTTCATGTAAGCGAAATGAGCTATAAGAAAAGAGTGCTCAGGCCGGAAGAAGTGGTCTCACCCGGCCAAGTTGTGCCTGTAATGGTGAAGGAAATAGATTTTGAAAATAAAAGAATTTCCTTGAGTATCAAAGAGGCTGAAGGAGATCCATGGATTGGTGTGACTGAGAGATACAAGGTAGGACAGTCATTGGAGGGGAAGCTTGAAAGAAAGGAGAAGTTTGGTTTTTTTGTTGAATTAGAGCCTGGTGTCACAGGGCTTTTGCCGGTCTCTAAAATCAAAAGCTCCTTGAATTCGGCAGTGGTAGAAAAGCTCAAACCCGGAGACAGAATTCCGGTCATCGTGGAGCATGTAAACCCCGAGGAGCGTAGAATTTCTCTTGCGCCCGCCGATTCAACAGAAGAAACAGAGTGGCGCACATATATAAAAGAGCAGAGAAAACAAACAGGGACCTTTGGGGAAAAGCTAAAAGAGGCGCTTAAGCTAAGGGAAGGGCGGTAGTCTCGATGTTGGCTAAGCTTCGCATTGGGCTAAGTTTTGGGGTTTTCCTGGGTGAAGATTTTGTATTGAACATTTTTTCAAATAGTGTAAATAGTTCTTTTTTGTAAAATCGAGTTTCCTTCTAAGGAGTCGGTCAAAATGCGGATCTTGTCAGGCATTCAACCTTCAGGAGGGCTTCACATTGGCAACTATTTTGGGATGATGAAGCCCATGATCGAATACCAGGAGGTATCGGAACTTTATTGCTTTATAGTTAATTTTCACGCAATGACCACTGTCAGGGATGGAAAGCGTCTTGCTTGGGGTACCATACAGGTTGCTCTTGATTTCCTTGCGCTAGGGCTTGACCCTGACAAGGCGATTTTCTGGGTCCAATCAGACGTACCTGAAGTTACGGAGCTCACCTGGATTTTAAACAATATTACTCCTGTAGGTTTGCTGCTAAGGAGTCATTCTTATAAGGAGAAAATTGATCAAGGCCTTAGCCCAAATCACGGGCTTCTCTCATATCCTGTACTTATGGCTGCAGATATCCTTCTTTATCAGGCTCACCGCGTCCCCGTGGGCAAGGATCAGCAGCAGCACCTTGAAATCACCCGTGATATAGCGATGAAGTTTAATAATACCTACGGAGAAACTTTCATTATCCCGGAAGCTGAAATAAACCCGAATGTTCCGCTGGTGGTAGGCACTGACGGCCGAAAGATGAGTAAGTCGTATGACAATACTATAGAAATATTCTGCAAAGAAGAAGACCTCCGCAAAAAGATCGCGAGGATCGTAACTGACTCCACCCCTGTCTCAGAGCCCAAGAATCCCGAGACGTGCAATCTATTTATCAACCTCTCTCTTTTTATGAACGAGGAGGAAAAAGCTGACTTGGCCGAGAGGTATCGGCGTGGAGGGCTAAAATATAGCGATGTAAAGCAGGAGCTATTCGAGAGAATGTGGGAGTACTTCAGACCCGCGCGAGAAAAGCGTGCAGAGCTGGAAAAAAACCTTGACTATATCAGGGAAATTCTGAAATCAGGCGCTGAAAAGGCAAGAGAAAAAGCGACTCCAACCATTAACTTGGTTCGAAAAAAAGTGGGTGTTATTTACTGATGCCTTGCCCGCAAAGGGAGGTTTGAATCGCGGCACTGATCTATGTGAAGGGAATGGTGGGCGGTGCGGGATTTGAACCCGCGACTTCCACCGTGTGAGGATGGCACTCTCCCGCTGAGTTAACCGCCCACGCCTTTACTAACAAAGCCAATTCCACTATTCTCTCACGGCGCAATACAAGATGAGAGATACAACAGAAAACAAGGGATGTAAATAAAAAACTCAGGCAAGACCCACCAATTTTTTCATTTGCTCTATTTCCTGACTTTCTAGATAACGGTAAGCGCCATTTTTGAGCTGCCCCAATTCCAGTGTGCCGAACCCTGTTCTAATAAGGTGGAGGGTATGGTGTCCTACAGCTTCAAGCATTCTTCTCAGCAGGTGACGCTTTCCGCTTGTCACGGTCACCCTGATTATGCTCTGGCGTTCATTTTGGGAAACCAGCGTCACTTTACAGGGGCCACTGTATCCGTCCTCAAGCAGAACACCTTTTCTAAGCCTGTCTATGCTTGTTTGCGAAATCTTTCCCTTGACAGTGAGCTTGTACGTTTTCGGCACATGAAAACCGGGATGCGTTAGCCTGTATGCCCACTCCCCGTCATTTGTAAGAAAGAGTAAACCCATTGAATCAAAATCCAACCTTCCCACAGGGTAGACCCTTTGTTGAACTCCTTTAAGAAGATCAGTTACCACAGGTCTGCCCAGAGGATCCCGGAGGGAAGAAACATAGCCAAACGGCTTGTTCAGCATGATATATATTCTTTCAAACGGCCCGGGTATCCCCTTTCCATCCACCTCAATGGTGTCTGCCCCCCAGGTTGCTTTTGTGCCTAACTCCTTGACAACCCTGCCATTTAGCGCAACACGGCCTTCTTGAATTAGTTCTTCTGCTCTTCTCCTTGACGAAATTCCAGCCAGGGACAAGATTTTGCTGATCCGTTGCTTGCTATAGGGACTCCTCAGCGGTTTCTTGGTTGGGGCGCTCAGCCTGCGCGCTTTGCTTGGAGATTTCCATTGTTTCATCTTCTTGTGTTCCAAGGGTCTTAATCTCTTTTAACTTTGGAAGGGAGTCAATATCCTTGAGATCGAAAACCTCCAGGAATTTTTTTGTTGTGCCGTATACCAGCGGACGGCCGGGAAGGTTTTTGCGGCCCATTATCCTTATGAGTCCTTTTTCCAGCAAGTTTCTCAGCACGCCACCCACATCCACCCCACGCAGCCTTTCAATTTCCTGGCGGAGAATAGGCTGCTTGTAGGCGATAACTGCCAGTGTTTCCATTGCTGCTTTCGACAACTTTGGGGGAGAACTCTGGAGCATCTTGAGAATATAAGGGCCGTATTCCGGATGGCTTCTAAACTGGTAGCCTCCGGCCACCTCTTTCAGGCCAAAGCTTCGGCCAAATGCCTCGTATTCGTATTGAAGAACACGAAGCGCACTCTTTATCTCTCCCATGTCAACATCAGGGAGGCATGAGTGAATATCAGCGGTTGTCAGTGGTTTATCGGATGCAAACAGGAGCGATTCAATGATCAATTTCAGAGACTTACCCATGATTATTCATCCTTTTCTTCCAAAGAGGCTTCCAGTCGAATTTCAGCTTCGGGGTGGGCCTGGAAGACCCTTACCAGACCCATCTGTACAAGCTCCAGCAAGGCCAAAAATGTAGCAATAAACTCTGCAAGCGTTCCGCCCTTATCAAAAAGCTCTTCAAAGTACTGAATGCGCGCGTTTTTCAACTGATCCAGTATATAAGCTGTTTTTTCTTTGACAGACCATCTTTCCACCTGGAATGTCAGTTGTGATCCCGGGAGTTTTTCTTCAATCATACTTTTGAATGCATCTATAAGCTGGAAGAGATTGACGTCCAGGGTAGCACCTTCTTCCTGCAACTGGACAGTGAGCTCAGCAGGCAGTGCGCGGGTAAAGACATCCTTATTCAACAGGGCTCGTTCTGAAAGCTCACCCGCGATCTCCTTTAATCGCAGGTACTCTAATAGGGGGCGTGTTATCTCCACCCTAGGATCCTCTTCTTCCTCTTCCTGGGTGTCCGGAAGCAGCATTTTGGACTTGATGTGTATCAGGCTTGAGGCCATAACCAGGAAATCACCAGCAATAGCTATGTTGAGGGCCTCCATCATATCAAGGTATTCCAGGTACTGGTCAGTGATCTTGGCTATCGGAATATCGAAAATATCCACTTCGTTCTTGCGGATCAAGTGCAACAAAAGTTCGAGAGGCCCCTCAAACACCTCAAGTTTGACCTCGTAGTTTTTTTCTCCTGCTTCCTCCATTTCGTTTTTACTCCATTCACCTTACAAGGACTGTTCGCCTGCTTCTCCTTGATCTCATAACCTTGTCTGAGAGGGTCTATGGCTTAGGTTACGCAGCTGTTTTCAAGTGCTCGGAAAACTTTTCTTTCACAAACCTGATCTCATCTTGTTTTGTACTTACCTGGTTATTGATCCTAGCTTCCAAAAGGCTGTCAAATATTTTTTTGTAAAGAGGGCCGGGTTCAAACCCGATTTTCTTGAGATCCTTTCCTTTAAGTATGCTCTCCGAATTCTTAAGTTTAGTAAAATAAGTTGAGATTTGTTTCTTGATAGTTGGATTGTTCGCTTTTGCCATGAGCCAAAGCAGTATTTCTGTATCATAGCGGGAAAGAAGGGTATAGAGCTGGTAGTTTTTCGCACCCTTTATCCGATAAAGTTTTTCGATAGCCTTGTTTGCTTCCAGTTGCTGGTCAATCAAAATTTGTTTTTCCTTTTCTCCCAACTGCATTCTTTTTGAAACCTGATTCAGAGCTCTTTTATCAAGCGTGGAAGTGAGGGCATGCCAGTAAACTTTCCAAGGCTCATAGGGTTCATCCAGGTAAAGCAAGTCAAACCAAGAGATCACGCCCTGGACATTTTGGAGCAAGTTTCTGAGGTCCCTGGTAAGATTGAGGGCGGGTGATATAACCTGCAGCAAACCAAACTCGTTCATTCTTTCAATTGCTTTTAGAGGCTCCCTCTCCATGAGCAGCAACTTGATCTCAAGGAAAAGCCGTCGTCCTGAAAGATCCTTAAAACAATTTATGGCAACCGCATTTTTCATAAGGGCCAATGTCAACTTGCCGATTTTTAAGCCAAACCTTTGCTCAAATCGGATAGCCCTTAACACGCGAGTGGGGTCTTCTACAAAGCTGAGGTTATGCAAGACACGTATGACTTTTTCGCGTATATCTTTTTGCGCCCCAAAATAGTCGACCAGGGTGCCATAATCCCTTTTGTTAAGTTTCACGGCCAGGGTGTTTATTGTAAAATCGCGCCTGTATAGATCCATTTTAAGGGAGCTTGTCTCCACGGTAGGCGGAGCAGCAGGTGAGTCGTAATACTCTATGCGGGCTGTTGCTATGTCTACCTTGAAACCATCCGGAAACACTAGAACAACGGTGCCGAATTTCTTGTGGCTTCTAACCTTTACTTCGTGATGTGCTGCATATTCGTGGGCAAACTTGATACCATCACCTTCAATGACAATATCCACATCCAAGTTCTCCCGTTTGAGGATAACATCCCTGACGATGCCGCCAACCAGATAAGCATTATAACCCATCATATCAGCGACATTGCCGAACTCCTTGAAGAGCTGGATCAGCCTCCTCGGAAGGCGCTCTTTAAGCAAGCCTGCCACGTTCTTCTTGCGCAAAAAATGAGGCGCGTGACGTGTTTCGTAGAAAAAATCAGGCACAACTGGACCACCCACAAGAATATTCAACAAGTCGGTTCTTGTGATGACCCCCACCACTTTGTCGTTCTCAATTACAGGCAAAATTCGCAGCTTGTTCTCAATGATAAGTTCCTGGACTTCTTTAAGAGGGGCGTCAGGGCTGACGGTGGAAAATTCTATGTTCATATATTCTTTTATTTGCCTGTTGCCTAGACCGAGATACACTGCTTTTTCCACAATTTGACGCGTAATGTAGCCCAGAAGCTCCTCTTTTTGCCCGATAACAAGTAGCACATTAATATTGTATTTTGTCAAAGCCGTGGCAGCCTCTTTCAGGGTTTTCTCAGGCGAGATATTGATCACAGGAGAAGACATCATATCTCTTGCCTTTTTCTGAGGGCTGATCCGGCTGGCAAGAAGAGCCTGAAGGGTTTTCTCCACCTGAATCAGGGTCTTGTTCTTGATGGTGGCCGAGGCTGCCTGCGGGTGACCTCCGCCTCCAAAGGCCAGAGCGATTTCGGCTACATTAACTTCCTCCACACGACTTCGCGCGACCAGGTAAATCTTGTCCTCCATCTGCGCAAGGGCGATAATGACGTCGAGATTTTCCATCTCCATAAACTTGTGTACAAGCACAGCGAGGTCGCCCACATATTCATCTCGAGTCACTTTTGAGACAACCACTTCCACGCCATTGATCACATGCTTGGTGGCTGACTTGGTCAGATCGCTCAGAAGCCACAATTGTTCTGCAGTAAATTCCCTCGTGAGCATATCGGCAATAAGGTTGGTGTTGGCCCCTTTCTCCATAAGCCAAGCGGCTGCCTCGTGGTCCAGCGCTTTTGTGGAAGCAAAGCTGAAGGAGCCGGTATCTTCATGAATACCCAGGCACATGATTGTGGCTTCATCAGGAGAGATGGGGATGTTTTTTTCTTTGATGATTTGCGTAAGTATTGAAGTTGTGGCCCCAACCTCTTGGATAACCTCAACTTCTCCGTGGATATCCTCATCTGATTCATGGTGATGATCATAGATATGGATCTCAACCTTGCCTTCCTCCACGAGCCTGGAGAACTTGCCGATACGGCTTTTCTGGCGTGTGTCCACGAGAATAAGCCGCTTGATTTTGCTCAGGTCCAGATGCTTCATCTTGGTGAAATCAAACAAGTAGGAAGTAGAGTGAAGAAAAAAGTTTCTCAGGTTCTTTTCCTGTGACCCTGGAAACACAAGAGTCGCGTTAGGGTAAAGCTTCTTGGCGGCAAGCATTGATGCCAGAGCATCAAAATCAGCATTTGTATGAGTGGTTATCACTTCTTCAGTGTTATTCTGCGTCAAGAGAGCTGAATTTGAGTTGCACTTTTTCCCCATATCCGGAAGCCTTTCATACAGCCATTATTTTTCGCATTAGTTCACCGCTGCCATGATCAGGTTTTGAGCTGTGCAGCAGTGACAAACGTGCCTTTAAATATAAGGATGGCAAAAATTGAGGGCTTTTGCAAAGCTTTCTTTCGCCGCGCGATGCCGGAAGGCCGCGCAGGGGTTTTTCGGCTTTCTTGGAAATCTCAGGCGTTAGTGGAAAAATTTCCTGGGGAGGCGTGTGTTTGTTTTTATAGGCCTTTTGCCTTTTCTTCCATTTCCTGTTTCTTCTTGCATTCAATACACAACGTGGTGACGGGGCGAGCTTTTAGTCTAGCCTCTGAAATCTCCTCTCCACAAACTTCGCATATACCGTAGGTCTTGTTATCAATTCTTTCCAGTGCCTCTTTTATTTTCCCTATGAGTTTCCTTTCTCTGTCTCTTATCCTGAGTGTGAAGTTGCGGTCAGATTCCAATGAAGCCCTGTCGGATGGGTCAGGAAGATTCTCCTTTTCTGAGGTCATTCCGCTTACGGTTTTGTTAGCCTCTGCCAGAAGTTCATCCAGCCTCTCATTTAACAGTTTTCTGAAATATTTAAGTTTTTTCTCTGAAAGCATCGTTACTTATCTAACCTCGTTGACTTTTTGTAAATTTTTGCCAGAAATTCTTGCCACCTTTCTTTTTGTCTTCCTCTTCAATTCTTGCAAATTCCTCAAGCAGTTCTCGCTGACGCTGGGTTAGCTTCTTAGGGATCTTTACGTTGAGCCTGACAAAAAGATCGCCCCTGCCTCTTCTCTGGAGGCTCGGCATCCCCAAGCCTCTCAATGAAAACACGTCTCCTGGCTGCGTACCCGCAGGTATCTTCAGCTCCTGGGGGTTTTCCTCTCCAAGAACAGGAATCTGGATAGTATCTCCCACCGCGGCCTGAACAAAAGAAACGGGTACCTCACACAAGAGGTCATCCCCCTCCCTTTTGAAAAATTCGTGTTCCTTTACATGGATTACAACAAAAAGGTCCCCTGGACTTCCACCATGCTCGCCCGGCTCCCCCTCTCCGCGCAAGCGCAATTGAGAGCCTGTATCAACTCCGGCGGGAACCTTTACTGTAATCTTTCTCTCCTCCCTGACCTTGCCCTTTCCCCCGCATTGGCGGCACGGATCAGTAATGATCCTGCCTTCTCCATGACATACAGGACAAGTGGTACTTATCTGGAAAAATCCCTGAGACCTAACGACCTGTCCTCTTCCATGACAAGTGGCACATATCTGAGGCTCAGTTCCTGGCGATATTCCTGTGCCCTTGCATGCTTTACAGGAAGTCCACCTCCTGAAGGCAATCTCCTTTTCAGTACCGAAAAAGGCCTCTTCAAGGGTCAATTCCAGATCATACCTGAAACTTTGGCCTTGCCTGGCCCTCGACCTTCGGCCTGACCTGGTACCAAACCCGAAAAAGTCCTCAAAAATATCCCCGAAGCTGCTGAAGATATCTTCGAATCCGCTAAAGCCTCTGAAACCGGTTCCCTCAAGTCCCTCATGCCCGAACTGGTCGTATATTTGCCTTTTTTCTCCGTTTCTCAGAACCTCATATGCCTCAGCGGCCTCTTTAAATTTTTCTTCAGCCTCTTTGTCGCCCGGGTTTCTATCCGGGTGATATTTTAAGGCAAGTTTTCTATAAGCCCTCTTAATTTCCTCTTCTCTGGCGTCACGTGAGACGCCAAGGATTTCATAGTAATCCCTTTTGTGCATTCTCAATCACCCGCCGAAGCCGGCTCTTCCTTTGTTTTTTCCTTTTCAGATGCCTTTTTCTCAAGTTCATCGGGGAGAAGAATGTTTTTCTTTTTCTCAAGCAAATCCTGTTCTGTCTTTGCGGACTTAACTATATTTCCAGCTGCGATTTCCCTCAATGCCACAACGATATCCTTGTTCTTGGATACAAGGGTCGGCTCTGCCCCCTTTCTCAATTGCCTGACCCGTTTGGCCGCCATATGAATCAACGCAAAGCGATTATTTACATGTTTAAGGCAATCTTCTACAGTAATTCTTGCCATGATAATCTCCTTCTTGTTAGTCTCTTATGGATCGAACGATCTAGTATTGATCCAAATTAAATTATTAATTATGTCCTAAATTTCCCAGTATAGCAATCTCTTTTTTTAAACAAACAGGTTTTGAAAAGACGCGAGAAGCTCACAGCATACTCTCATCATTGGTTGATTTTTTTTTACTTGCGGTAATAAAATGGAAAAGTCTTTGAGCCGGTTTCTTTGCTTTAATACCTCATAAAAGATAGGCATTTTCAATTCCTATTCAAGGTAGGGGATAACGCAGCCCTTCGGCTATGCTCAGGGCCATGAGCCTGTCGAATGGCAAATGGGCGTTCTCCGAAAGCCTTCGAGATAGTGGAAAAAGAAAACATTTCATATGTGTGATAAATTGGGGGAGCGAGTGCATGTTGGCAAAGATTTTAAGTTTTACTCTGGTGGGAATTAACGCACGTATTGTTGAAGTTGAGGTTGATATCTCGCGGGGACTCCCCGCTTTTTCAACAGTGGGTCTAGCGGAGGGTGCTGTTCGCGAAAGCAAAGAAAGAGTCAAAGCCTCCATAAAGAATTCCGGATACGAATTCCCCTCAGACAGGATTACGGTTAATCTTGCGCCTGCAGACATAAAAAAAGAGGGTAGCGCCTTTGATCTTCCTATGGCTCTTGGAATACTGGGGGCAACAGGGTTGATATCACCTGAGTCATATGCTGCCAGTCTTGTGCTGGGAGAATTATCGCTTGATGGGGTGATAAGGCCGATAAAGGGAGCTTTGCCGGCTGCGATCATGGCTGTGCAACAAGGATTAAAAGACATCTTCTTACCGCTAGAAAATGCTATGGAGGCCGCGGTGGTAGATGGGATTTCCATTTACCCGGTGAAAACGCTTAGCCAGCTTGTTGAATGCCTGAACGGCATAAGAGAGGTTCCTGCGTTAAAGATTGATCGAGGCACGTTTTTCAAGGAGCCCGGATTTGAGGTTGATTTTAGTGACGTACGGGGACAGGAAAACGTGAAAAGGGCGATGGAAATAGCTGCTGCAGGCGGGCATAATATGATAATGATCGGCCCGCCGGGTGCAGGAAAAACAATGCTTGCCAAACGACTCCATACTATTCTTCCGCAACTCAGTTTTGAAGAAGCTCTCGAGACATCCAAAATTTACAGCGTTATGGGTCTCATGCCAAAGGGCTATGGACTTGTTCAAACCCGCCCCTTCAGGTCACCTCACCACACTATTTCAGATGCAGGACTGATCGGCGGGGGACAAAGCCCGAAACCCGGAGAAGTCAGCCTTGCTCATAATGGTGTCCTTTTCCTGGATGAGTTACCCGAGTTCAGAAAAAACGTGCTGGAGGTTTTAAGGCAGCCAATGGAGCAAGGATATGTTACTATTTCAAGGGCAAATTCAAGTGTCACCTATCCTGCCAATTTCATGCTGGTTGGAGCGATGAATCCATGCCCGTGCGGTTTTTTGGGGGATCCAAAGCACGAGTGCACCTGCAGTTATGTCCAGGTACAACGTTACCGATCAAAGATATCCGGCCCACTGATGGACCGAATTGATATTCACATGGATGTACCCCCTGTCCGCTACCAGGATCTGGCAGGAGAGGGAGAGGGTCTGAGTTCATCTGAGATGTTTGAGCGGGTTAAAAGAGCCAGAGCGCTGCAAGAGAAACGGTTTCGGGGCACGAAAATGCATACCAACGCTGAGATGAACAGCCGCCTGATAAGGAGATTCTGCCGCCTGGATCGGGACTCGAGCGACCTGCTGGAAGGAGCGATGGAGAGATTCGGGTTGAGCGCAAGAGCGCATTCAAGGATACTGAAGATTGCGAGAACAATAGCAGATCTGGAGCAGAGCCCTGAAATAAGGGCCTCTCATGTAGGTGAGGCGATTCAGTACAGAACTCTTGATCGGAGATTTTTAGGGTGAAAAAAGCAGCGAAGCTGGCAATTTGGGTCT
>JAFDEF010000102.1:0-2763 GCA_019310485.1 Deltaproteobacteria bacterium
GTGTGTACGTTCTGTCCCCGTTTTCAGCAATCTCTTAATGGCAAATCAGTCTTGCTGGGTGGGGTATTTTGAAGTGGCCACAGGTGGGGTATTTTGGGAGGCCATCAGGGTTTTGATTTGGTTATCTTCTTTAGCAACTCATTTTTATAGCTATTAATACTTCTTTTAAACGAATTTTCTCTTGCAAAAAAAATATCATTAATGAAAGATAAATTGTCATTATGATTTCTCAGATAGACTAGCTCTGAATGATTTGGGAAGAAATAAGTCTGCAAGGTAGTAGTCCCCGTCTTAGGATATCCAATATGTAGGTAAAGTTCTTTCGCCATTATTAAATTCTGCTTTTCAATAATCGTGCTTGATTTATTGCATCAATTATTAATAGGGATTTTAGCTGCATCACTACAATCTGTCTTGCAGGAGCAAAAAACAATCCAGAAGCTACATAAGTAAAGAAATATGATACAATGGTAGCCCATGCAGCACCTATGATCCCATACAGTGGAATCCATAAATAATTTAGTCCAATATTTATCAGCCCGGCTCCTACATTTGAAAGCAACGCAAATTTAAAATATGACTCATTTGTCACCCATAACCCTCTAATGGATCCTACAAATACAAATAGAGATGCCACTATATGCACAGCTAAGACATCGCCAGCTCTACCGTAAGCTTCACCAAAAAGTAGATTTATGATATCGTTTGAAAAATAAGCGATTGGTATTATTACTGCGTATGCCATGAGTGCCATCCATGTAAACAACATTTGCATTCTTTCATAATATAACTTTCGGCTTTGTTTCCTGGCATTGACTACCGCCGTTTGAATCGACCACCCGATGGTCATCGGTATAAAATACCATATACTAGATATCCTCACCGCCGCGCTGTATTGTCCCAGTTCATAACTGTTTAGCATATCCTCAATCATTACCTGATCAATATTGAGGTAAACAAGGGCAAAAAATCCGGACATAATCATGGGCCAACTTTCTTTAACTAAAGATACGCCTTTTGATATCTTGGCTTTTGCAAAAGTACATTTGTTCGGCTGATTTTTGAAAAAATAACAAAGCGTGAATACGGATATCAATGCCTGCGACAAATTGCCAAGGGCAAAAAAAATCAAACCAGCGCCCATTAGTATAAAGACAATCTTTGCAGATGCGGCAAAAATCATACCGATACTATTCGCTAATGCTATGTATCTGGCCTTGACTTTTGCTCTATAGTAAAACTCCAAGACGTCAAAGGATTTGATTACATAGATCATAGATAGTATCAAGCCCAAATAAAAATAAATCAAATCATCTTTGAAAAAATACATATATGAAGAAACAATTACCAACAAGACCAGACTACCAACAAATTTAAATAAAGCACTGCTACTTAGAAGCTCATCAATGTCTGTTTCATTCCTGGCTATATCTCTACTCACAATGCCATCAAAACCCAATTTTGCAAGTGGCGTCAAAAGTGATGTAAACGCAATCACATAGCTAAATATTCCAAACTTCTTGGGTCCAAGATATCTCGCTACCCATATACCCACAAAAAGCCCGAGCACCATCCCCAAGATTTTTTCCGCAAATAGCCATGAAGTGTTGGTAAAGTATTTGCGGAACCCTTGATGAGTTAGCACATGGGAAATTCTTTCAATAAAAATTTTCAAGCTAAATTTTTTTTCCACTTCAGTAACCACAAAAAAAGCGGGTCAAAAATTGTAAATCTATTTTTAAAACAACCCTAAGCAGGAGCCTTCAAGTGGACTATTTCCTCACACGTCGCAGATAGTCACATCCAGGCCTTAGATTTTGTTCAATGATTTTTTCCAAAATCAAAATTAGCTACTAGCCAATCCAGCATCATTCGGACGCCACTATCCTTATCGATACCAGCCTCCCACCCGACTAACCGCTTCACTTTACTAATATCCGCTACAAACACTTTTTGGTCGCTCTTCCTCCACGGAAGTCTCGTATAAGTGCTCTAGCGCAAGAAAAATCGGACAAAAAAAGGGGGAAATTACGGTAGCGTATATCAAGTAGTGTAAAATTAGAATCCCTTGATGGGCTTGTCTTCCCAGATTTCATTTTGAGCCTGAAGGAGAGTGAAAAGGATCCTGATACAGGATTCCTCAGTAGGGAACTGTTCCATCACCTTCACACGCCGCTTAACCTCCTTAAAGCTCCTCTCAATGATGTTTGTGGTTCTTATATGTTTCCACTTATTAGGTGGATGGTTCATGTATGCAATACAGGCCTCAAGGTCCTTTTCCAGGCATTTGACCAGGGCCGGGTATACCTCACGGTATTCCTCTATGAACGTCTGTACCTGCGCCTTGGCCTCCAGGCTATTAGGTGCATGAGGAGATTTAATAAGTGCAAGAGGCTATAATCCCACCAAAAATCAACCCACAGAATTTCATCTCAACCCAAAAGCCGACCCGTTTGGCCACTCCAAAATTCCTGTAAATTTTTTTCGCTTCCATGCACCCCGGTTAAATAATTTACACCAATCTCCCTGAGCCACTGAATTTGATCTGGACATTAGATCAAGCATCTCATCCTGATCCAAAAAAATTTAACGGGGTAAATTTTTTGGTGGCGTCCAATCTTCTATATAATAAGAATGTTACCCATCACTATCCGAAAAAGAACCATCACCCAAGACGACCTCAAGCTCATTCGGGCTACTATCAGTAAGCATTGGGATGGAGGCCGGACTCAAATCTCCAAGATCCTCTGTGAAAAATGGAAC
>JAFDEF010000102.1:2783-3538 GCA_019310485.1 Deltaproteobacteria bacterium
TGAGCTACCCCGCGTTAAACTGAAACTGGTCCGTAATACCTCTCTTGAACCCCTCTACAATAGCCTTATCCAACAACACCATTACCTCGGTTATCGACAGATTGTCGGCAATCATCTCAAATACATCGCCTTCATGGATGATAGACCCGTGGCCTGCCTCGGCTGGGGCTCTGCCGCATGGTCAGTCAAATCCCGAGATTCCTTCATCGGTTGGGACAAATCTACCAAAGAGAAAAACCTCCAGTTCATAGCCAATAATACCCGCTTCCTCATTCTACCCTGGATCTGCATTAAACACTTGGCATCCAAACTCCTGGCCCTCAATGCCAGGAGAATCTCTGACGACTGGATCAGTATCTATAACCATCCCTTGTATCTGCTGGAAACCTTCGTTGAGCAAAGCAGATTTAAGGGTACTTGCTACAAGGCCGCTAATTGGATTCGTGTCGGCCACACCAAAGGTACCAAAAGGGACATGACCACTTGTTCCATGGAAATATTAAGCACGTTTACCTCTATCCACTAAGAAAAGACTTCAGGGAGAGATTGAATACGCCTTAGGCGTATAAAAGGATAATCCGGGCAGAAGTAGCAGCCCGCCAGAGGCGTACAAGCCCGCCTGAGGCGGACAAGCCCGCCAAAGGCGGACAAGCCCGCCAAAGGCGGACAAGCTTCCACCCGGACCATGAGAAAAATGGTGAACCCCTTCGAAAAATTCACCATCAACAATATTAGCAAAAAGATCAACAAGATCA
>JAFDEF010000103.1 GCA_019310485.1 Deltaproteobacteria bacterium
TCTCTATTTTTAACTATTTCAATAGCCCAAAAATGCCCAATTCCCCTTACATCCCCTATGCATTCATGGCAGCTCATAAGCTCAAAAAGTCTTTTCTCCAGATGCTCACTTACTTTTCCCATAAGTCCCCCGGCAACAAGCTTTTTATTCTCCTCAATTGCTGCTGGAAGAGCAGATAGGGAAAGCGGATGCATTGCATAGGTATGTACATGAGAAAAGAATCTTTCATCAAAGTAATGTTTAATTTTGCCACCGGTAACAGTAACTCCCAGGGGGATGTATGAACCTGCGCATCCCTCTTCACCCCTTTGTCCTTCATGATAGTCTCGCTATCTCCGCTCATCACAATCCTTCCGTGTTCAAGCACATATCCACGCTGGGCTATGGCCAAGCTTTTTCGCACATTCTGTTCGACCAAAAGAATGGTGACACCTTCACTATGAAGCTTTTGAAGGGATTCGAACACATTCGAAACGATGTTGGGCTGCAAGCCCAGGGAGGGCTCATCCAGCATCAGAAATCTCGGGCGGGACATCAGGGCTCGACCGATGACCAGCATCTGCTGCTCACCGCCGCTGAAGGTTCCGGCCAGCTGTTTCTGGCGCTCCTTAAGCTTTGGAAATATATCATAAACCCATTCAAGGTTTTCCTGAACCGTTTCCGAGTTTTTAACTGTATAGGCACCCATTTCCAGGTTTTCCTTAACAGTCATATAAGGAAAAACCCTTCGCCCTTCGGGCACCAGGGCGATCCCTCGAGCTACAACAGAATGGGCTGGAAGTTGCTCTATAGACCGGTTTTCAAAGCTGATGGTGCCACTGGTCTGCCTGAGGATTCCTGCGATTGTTTTCAGAAGAGTGGTTTTTCCTGCTCCGTTGGCACCTACGATCGCCACCAACTCACCCTTATCTACTTTAAGGGAAACGTCCCACAGAACCTGGATTCTTTCATACCCGGCGTTGATGTTGTTGACCTCAAGCATACTTTTCTTCCTCCCCCAAATAGGCTTCGATGACGGTCTTGTTATTGGCTACTTCCTGAGGGGTCCCCTCGGCGATGATCCTGCCATAGTTGAGTACAATTATCCGCTGACACAGCTGCATGATAGCCTTCATAACGTGCTCCACCACGATCAGGGTGATCCCCATCTCTTCATTGATCTTACGCAGCTCTTCAAGTGTCTCATCTATCTCTACAAATGTCAGGCCGGCCATGAGCTCATCGAGGAGCAACAGCCTGGGTTTTGTAGCCAGAGCTGTGGCAAGCTCGATGCGCCGCTGTGAGGCAATGGTAAGGTTTTTCACCAGGGTGTCCCGAAATGGGTTGAGCTTGGTCAGCTCCAGAATCTGTTCGGCCTTCTCGATCTGTTCAGGGGTAGGCCGGAAGTGAAGCTCGTGGGCCAGTACCCCTGTCAATACATGATCGAATACAGACAGCTCACCGAAAGCCCGAACAATCTGGAAGGTCCTGCCGATACCCATTCTGGAGATTCTATGGGGCTTCAGCCCGCTGATCCTTTTGCCTTCATATTCAATGGTACCGGCGGTGGGTTTGTAGTAACCTGCAATCATGTTGAAGGTGGTGGTTTTCCCTGCGCCATTGGGCCCGATGATTCCCAGGCGCTCGCCCTGCTGAACCGAAAAGGTGTTATCGTCCACAGCCACCACCCCGCCGAACTCCTTGCGCAGATTCTTTACTTTTAAGATGGTGCTCATTTTTCACCTCCCTTAACTCTGCGAATCAGCCCCATCAGCCCTCTTGGTTCAATGACCAGCACCGCAATCAATGCCACAGTCCATATAATAAACCGCAGCTCCGGAGCAAAGCGCATGAGCTCCAATATTAAGGTTACGATTCCGGCGCCAATGATGGGTCCTATGAGGGTTCCCAAGCCTCCGACAAGGGCCATGATGACCACCATCTCTGATGTCATCCAGGCGAAAGTGGTGGGATGAAGAAGACGGAAGAAGTGGGCGAACAGGCTTCCCATCAGTCCCGCCACCCCTGCACCGATGCTGAAGGCCAGAACTTTGTAAAAAGAGGTGTTGATGCCGATCGCTTCGGCAAGCTCTTCGTTCTCTCTGATCGAGACAAAGACCCTTCCAATCCCCGATTTCACCAAAAGGTACAGCAGCACGACGATAATGATACTGAAGACGAAGATGAGGTAATAGCTTCCCTGAAGGGTGCTGAAGTTGAGACCGAGAATAGATTCGGGTGCCTTGATCCCCCGCAGGCCCATCGGCCCGCTGGTGAGCTTTACGCTGTTCAGAATGACCAGGTATATGAAATGGCCGAAGAAGAAGGTGGTAACGGCAAAGTAATGACCTCGCAGTCTAAGCGCCGGATAGCCGATCAAAGCGGCGAACAGGAACACAGTAATTCCACTGACTGGAAGGGCCAGCCAGAAGGAAAAGCCGGCTCTCAGGGTCAGCAGGGCGGAGGTATAGGCTCCTATTCCGTAAAAAGCGCCGTGACAGAAGGTTAAAGGACCTGTATAACCGGTAAGTATATCATAGCTGCCTGCCAGGACCGCGTAAATCAAAGCCAGGACGACCACGTAGGTGACATATTCCGATGTAACCTGAGGAATAACGATGAAAACAGCCAGAATGACGGCGATGATAACCCCGTTTCGGATCAGGCTGGTTTTTGAGGTTCCTCTTGCTAGAGTTGTTTTTTCCATAACAATTACACCTTTCCAAACAGTCCTCTGGGGAATAACAGCAGCACAATAATGAGCACAAAGAAAGCAAACCCGTGCTGGTAACCGGCGGAGATGTACACACTGCCTAAGCTTTCCACTAAACCAAGTCCTATTCCTCCCACCAATACGCCCGCCACGCTGCCGAATCCCCCTAAGATTACGACCACCAGAGATTTTAGCAGAGGTAGGTCGCCCATAGCAGCGGTGGAGGAGAGCATGCCTCCTATGGCGAATACCACTGAATTAACGGTATTGATGTTGATCCCCACTATTTCAGCTACCTCCCTATCCTGGGATGACGCCCGTATCGCCTTGCCGATTTTTGTGTTTTGTATGAAGAAATATATGAGCACAAAGAGAACAAAAGCAATCACCAAAACGAGTATACGCTGGTAGCTCACCGTAAAGCCCAGAACCTCGACCGCTCCTTGCAGGGAGGGTGGAAAAATCTTAGACTTCGGCGTCCAGAACAAGATCGCCAGACTGGATAGAAGGAAAAACAGGGCAATGGCGCACAATAACTGAATGCGACCCTGTCCGCGCCAGCGGCGGTAGAGAAACACTTCGAACAGAAAAGCCATCGTACCCCCCACACACATGGCAGCTAGGAGCCCAAGAAAGTATGGCAGATTTACTAAGGTGATCGAGAAATATCCGGCGTAAGCGGCGAAGACATAGATTCCCCCCTGGGAGAAATCCGGTATGTCAGTGATGCTCCAGATAAGATTCAATCCCAGAGCCATTAAGGCGTAGGACGCTCCGATAATAATTCCATTTATAATCAGCTGATAAAGCATTTATTCATTCCTTTGATGAAGATATATTCTCTTTATTTAAAAGCGATATTAGAGGAGGATGTGCCTCCTTGAATATCTCAGGCGAAGGGTATCAGTTTCCTTAGGCCTTTCCTTTCTCTACTGCGGTATCCGCTTGCCCTTCTCCCATTTGATGAACGACGGGGTGTAGCGGCCCTGGTTTCGGTAATTATCAAAGGTTTCGAACTTGATCCGTCCCTCAAGTCCCGCATAGTCAGTTTTTTTGAGAGCATCCTTTATGGCTACTGGATCCAGGGACTGGGCCCGTGTAATGGCGTCGCTCAAAACCATGAGAGCGTCATAGCCGAATATGATAGCATAATGCATGGGAGCTTTGAACTTGTCCTGGACTCTTTTCTCGAAATTTGCAGGTACTGAGCCCCAGAGGGCGACTGAATAGGTTCCTTCCACTGCTTCTGCACCTGCCAGTTTTACCAGCTCCATCTCACCCATCTCTTCCGCACCAATGAACTTGATTTGGGGAGTGACCCCTAACTCTCTAGCCTGTTTCAGGATCATAGCTCCCTCAGGGGTGACTCCCACATAAAATACGATGTCCGGGTTTGCCACCCGGATCTGGCTCAGGTAGGCCATGAAATCTGTTGTCCCCCGCTCGAAGTAAATCTCTACGACTGTTTTTATGCCCTCTTTTTCCATAGCATCCTTGAAGCTCTGGGCGAATGAACGGCCATAGTCATCGTTTACGTTCAGAAAGCCCATTGCCTTCGGTTTGTAGAGGTCGATGATCTTTGGGGTCAGCAGGGGCGCCATCAAGCCCATCGATGGACGCATGCGGAAGTAGAACTCATGGCCCGGGCTGGTCACCCCGTTGGCAGCACACTCGATGGTGATGCCCGATATCTTGAACTCGTCACAGAGGGGGCCGATCGCCATGCAGCAGGAGCTGCAGTGGTCTCCTAATATGGCAACCACTTTGTCCTCCATGGCGAGCTTACGCAGGCTTGCCACCGCTTCGGTAGGCTCACAGCGGCTGTCGTAACGGACGATCTCTATTTTGTATGTCTCACCCTGGACCGTGATCCCGGTCTCGTTGATCTCCTCAAGGGCCAGCTGGATGCCCCTCCAGCCGTTGGTTCCGAACTCCGCCGCCGGGCCGGTGAAGGGGGCCAC
>JAFDEF010000067.1 GCA_019310485.1 Deltaproteobacteria bacterium
GAAAAAGGAAAAAGCATGGATTTTTACGCCCAGGATTAGTACACTACTTTAACCTGTCGCCGGGGTATTTTGACCCGGCCACAGGTGGGGTATTTTAAAGTGGCCATCGGGGCCATTGCAAAAGCTGCTCAGGGTATATGCCTTTTCTCCGGCAGTATTCGGCCAGATCAGCTTCATTGAAGGCTGCGGTCTCTAAAACGGCTGCAAACTTGTCCCGGGCTGACCAGCCCTCCGGGCCGCTATCGCCATCGGGCAGCAGCAAGCCTCTGTCCCTGGCCTGTCTGCGCCAGTTGAACAGAGTGGCCTCCGAAATGCCTTCTTCCTGGGCTAATTGTTTGATGGATCGGTTGTGCGGCGGCATCATTTTTCGCACCACGGCTTCTTTACGCTCTGATGAATATCGCATGAGTTTCCCTCCTGCCCCCTCTTATAGTGGGTTTTAACTCATGCGACAACTATCCTAACATAGGGGGACTCCTATACGGATCGTGTTTTAATAGTAACATTTATTATTGAGGCAATGGGATCGGGAGTTCTAATTGTCGCTCATCAGGCAGGGTAGGTCTTGTCAAAAATCTCCCTGGGGATTATTATGGTGAATTGGTAGACGCGGTTAGCGAGATACTTTTCCAGAAAGGGAATGTTTTCAGGTCCTATATTCCATTGTCAGGTGTGTTCTCAGGCCGCACCAGTATGAAGAGAAACCTTTATGCAGTTTTTCCATATGAAAACCTAAGGGAGAGAATTTTCATCTCTTTTGTAGTGACATAAAATTTTTAATGCTACCCCAGTGCTTAGTTCCTTTTCAAGAACAATGCTTCTAAACAATTATTTTGGTCTAGCCCAAGACCGAGTGGAGCACTGCGCTTCCCTGGCGTCTGATTTGCTTGCGATGCATTCTTTGCAAGTGGAAAAATAGTTCTTGAGCTTCTGTTCCCCCTTTATGTGATTGATATATTGCCAAGCTGTCTCGACGTCTTTCTCTCCTCCTACCAAGGCCATTGTTACCGTCCCGTCTCCACTACCAACACCAGCCATAGCAGCCGGAATTGCCTGAACGCCAAAAAGGTCCCGTAAGGCACCGACTTCGGTAACGACCTTTCCCGGTAGGGCCAGCATTCCACACGACAACCCATGTACTCTGTCTCGTCTGAACTTCGTAATCCCCATGTAAGGAAGTATTTCCGTAAGATGTAGGGGTACGGTTTTATTCAGAGGCATCGGCACGATCAATTGAATCCCACGGGCAGCAATATGTGGCAGATATGCCCCGGCCTCTCCCCCATCTGGGGACGACACTAAGACACCTGCAGCCCCTGAAGGGTCCAAAAGATTCCCGCTTTTGATGATGATATCGTCGGTGCCCATGTAATCGATGTATTTGGTAAGGTTTTCTTCAGGAAAATTCAGCCAGCATGGCTTTCCTTTCTTAAGCAGCAGAAGTTTTTCGCGGTTTTTTCCGGGCACGCCACACGATCCTTTTCCGTAAATAAAGCCACAGCAATATCGGCTAGGATCAACCATGTCTTTGCCCAGGAGCTCTTGGATGATGTACCCGCACGAAGTACATAGAGAAAAGCCGATAAAACCGTCCCTTTTTGCCTTTTGCA
Source organism: Deltaproteobacteria bacterium (assembly GCA_019310485.1). Taxonomy (GTDB): domain Bacteria; phylum Desulfobacterota; class DSM-4660; order Desulfatiglandales; family HGW-15; genus JAFDEF01. The sequence goes on from JAFDEF010000067.1 coordinate 1,611, forward strand.
CGGAGTCCATCGCTGCAATTCCTTTGGCAATCAGCCTTTTCGATTCCTCAGAGGTTAAAGTAATCATGGCTTGCATGGTAAAGTATATCCTCATCATTAAGGGATTAAGGTTTCTTTATTATGATAATAGGAATTTTTTAGTCTGGCAAAAAGCCTCCTTCAGCCCTGGGCAAGGTCAGGGTTTGGTAGCTTTGCCATCTGAATAACGCGTTTGTTATATCAAAAGTAATCGTCCTCGGAACCTGGCCAAGAAAAAGCACATGAATCAATCAAGAGAGATTATCGTAAACAATATGGTACTCGTGGCTTTGTTTTGTATAGTACAGAAGATCACGCACTGGTTCACCTTGCCCATTGGCAAATAAGCTTCCCCAAAACGTATAGCAATTCTATCGGTTTATCGGCTGATTATGAACTTCTGTAACCCGACAAATTCCTTTGGTTCAGGTCTCTTGTATGCCTTGATTTTAGACAGTTTGATTTTGTAATCAAAGGCAGCCTCAGCAACCTTTACAGCGCAAACAACACCATCCAATACTGGCACCCCTAATTCCTCCTCCATTGGCTTATCAAGACCAGCCATTCCCGCACAGCCAAGGCATATCACTTCTGCGCCGTCTTCTATGATTGCAGCACGGCCCGCTTCAGTTAGAATTTCTAGTGTAATGCTGGGGTCTTTTTCTATGTCGAGAACTCTAAGTTTTGTAGTTCTTATGGATGCGCACTTAGACTCAAGCCCAACCCGCCTTACTAATTCCTCGAAAATTGGTCTTGCTCTCTCAAGAACGGTAACAATTGAAAATCGATGGCCGAATAAGCATGCCATATGCATTGACACTTCTGCAATCCCATACACGGGGATGTCGGAAATCTCTTTGGAGCTTTGCAGATGAGGGTCGCCGTAGCAGGCAATGATTATGGCATCATAGTTTTTCTCGTTTGCTTCAATCACTCCTTCTAATACCCCTTGGGCGACTAAGTCTTCTTCATAGTAAGACTCTATAGAGCGGGGCCCTTCTTTCGGGCAGACTGTCTCTATTAATGTATCAGTTTTGGCATATTTCTTGGCAACCTCATCAATTCCCTTCGTCATTTCGACAGAGGTATTAGGGTTTATGATTAGTATTTTCACGGCATACCTCGTGTTAGGAAGTTTATTTCGGTTGGTGGTCCTTTACTATTGGAGACCGTCATTGCCATTGGAGTGTTACGTATTTTGCACTTTCCAATGAATTATTCAGCTGTGCAATTCTCCGCACTTCGGTCTTTGCCCTGAGCTTTTGTTAGATGGCCAGTTTTAGTATCGCATCCAAGAGAACGTCTGCTCCTGCTTTTATATCTTGTAATTCAGTCCATTCCTCAGGGCAATGCGAACGGCCATCTTTACTTGGCACAAAAATCATTCCTATATCCGTCACAGGTGCGAGCTTACATGAGTCATGAAGCGCTCCGCTCATCATTCTCAAAGGCCTCATTCCGCGTTGCTCTGCGCAGCGGAAAAGCAAATCTGCTAAATATTTTGGAATCTCCACTGGAGGTATGCTAAAGCGCTCAGATATCTCGAGGTCAAGACCTCTTTTTCGGCAGATCTCTTCCGCGACTTTAGTTAGCTTATTGACCAATTTTTCTAGGTTAGCAGCATCAGAGTCTCTTAAATCAAACACCATATCAACACGTCCTGGTATGACATTGCCCACTCCAGGTTCGACTTTAATATAGCCACAAGTTCCTACAGTGTGAGGTCCTATATCATTGGCAGCAATATCTTCCAAGGCTCCTATAATTCTGACAGCTCCCTGAAGAGCATCTTTTCGGTATGCCATAGGAGTTCCCCCAGCATGATCGGCTTTACCTGTAATGACAAGATCACACCACTTTGCTCCTGCGATGGATTCAACAACACCAATCGACAAGCCTTGACGATCTAGTATAACGCTCTGCTCAATATGGATTTCAAGCATTGCTTTCACATCCCCCAACACCAATGGGGATTCATCTTCCACGACAATCCCAGCACTTTCCATTGCCTCTTGATACGTTATGCCTTCGTTGTCCTGAGCCTTATAAAGTTTATCAAGTTCCATGGACCCAGCCCATGCCGAACTAGCAGCCATTCCAAACCTGAAACGTGCCCCTTCTTCTTCCGGAAAGACTACGATGTCAATAGGACAGGTATGGCACACCTTATTTTCAACAATAACCCTGGCGACCTCGAGGGCTGACACCGTTCCCACCTGACCATCAAAGGGCCCCCCGTTTAATACCGTGTCGATGTGTGAACCGCTCATTATTGCAGGTTTGGTAGGGTCACTCCCATTGATCCTGCCCCTGATACAGCCAGCTCTGCAAATAGTGATTTCAGCCCCTATTTTCTTAAGCTCATCAATTATATAGTTGTAAGCCTGCATGTATTCCGAGCTGAAGGTCAATCGCGTGATACCTTTGCCCGGAGTCATATTAAATGAATTGATAGTGTCAAGATCCTTCTTGATGCGACTGATGTTGACTTCCATGCTTAATCTCTCATACTTCAGTACACTTCGAGCCGTCTTACATCTCCATTCAATTACCTGCTCGCCTAACTATGAACTGGTCTTGTTCCAACAACCGGAGCTATGCCGACTTACTTAGGTGAATACACGGCTCGAAGTTTCCAATAGAACAATTCCTTCTTTTTGCCTTTTACCTATATTCTCTTGTGATCTCCGGCTGGGGATATACCTTTACGATCCACAATTTCATCAGGAAAAAGTATGCGATGCCGGATACAACCATTCCAACGATGTACATATAATCCCACACAGGGATAGAGACGGCTATCGCAATACCATAAGAAATGAGAGCTGCCGGATTCCAGTTCTTCCAATACTTATACTGCCCATTCGGTGTATACAACTCATTGATGTTTATCTTTCTCCTTCTCAAAATGTAGTAGTCGCATATTATAATCCCAGCCACCGGAGCTAGTGCCCCCCCGATCACACCGAGTGCTGTTATTATTTGGGGGGCGGCTTTCCACGGCTGTATGACCACGCCTATCACTCCAGCAATTATGACCCCCATACCAAAAGTGATCTTGGATGGCCAAGTGTTGCTAATCACATAAGCTGGGGGAAATAGATTAGCAGAATCGTTCGTAGACCACGTGGCCAGGAACACGAAGAGGAGGCACAGAATCAGCATTACAGGACTCTCAGGTCCGATGACCTTAGTCATAATTACAATGGGATTCCAGTCCCCGATGACCACCATGGAGACAAATCCAATAATACCGAAAAACATTGACGCTGGGACCAAACCAATCCACTGAGCGGCAATGTATTTCTTCGTTGATTTCCACCAACTCTCTGTCTCCTCAGCACTTACCTTACACTCCCGCGTGATGTCTTGAATACTTACTGCAAGAGTAGCCCAACCACCTACCAAAACCATTGTTCCCAGGGGGAGAGAAACACCACCTCCCTTCCCCCCCATAGCCATCACTTCCCAGAATGACTTGTCGTAGCGCGAAAGAAGGAGGACTAAGAGATAGATACCGACTCCGATAAGGATAGGAGTTGCAACCAAGCTAATCCTTAATACTGGTCGTATTCCAAAGTAGGTATGCACAATTTGGATCGCAGCAAATATTATGATGTATAATAATAAATTTGACCAACCGAACAACATGTTGGTTACAGCAGCGATCGCCATTGCACCGATCCACGTTTGAAAACCAAACCAGAACATAGCAGGAATAGCTCTGAGATAAGCTGGTATCTGGGTACCCATATACCCAAAGGATGTTCGCATAGCAACGGCGAACGGAATGCCGTATTTTATTCCCAAGTCTTGCGTAAACCACATCACGACAGCTACTAGGCTATATGCCAATAGTAAAGCTAATAAGATTTGCCATCCGCTGAGCGATGGGTACATTTGGGCAGTGCTCATAAACAAGGCTAGCTGTACAGACATGGCAAACCAAATTACCGTAAGGCCACCAAAACCGACCGATCTCTCGCTGTACTTACGAGGAAAAACACTGACACCGCCAAGGTCGAGGTGGGAACCTTTTGCTTTTTGATTGTCGATAGTTACTTCAAGTTCCTTCTGTTCAACTTTTTCCAGGCTTTCCATGCCAAATCCTTTCTTTAGTGTTCCAGCATTTTGAGGTCGAAAGTGCTTATGGCCTAACAAACTTGCCATAACCTGGCTCGCCGGTCACATTTCCTTCTTCGGCTACGACTTTACCTCTTACCATAGTCAGGACCGGCATCCCTTTAATCTCTAGTCCATCGAAAGGAGAATGTTTGTGCAGTGAATGAAACTTCTGTGCATCAATAACTCCTTCTTTGTTCATATCCACAATGACAAGATCGGCGTCGGATCCAACTTGAATTGTCCCTTTTTGCGGATAAATACCAAATAGCTTTGCCGGATTTTCACAGACTAACGAAACGAGGTTTTGAATCGAAATCCTTCCTTTGTTTACTCCTTCGCTTAGCAAGACTGGGAGGAATGATTCTAAGGCAATGGCGCCATTACCGGCCTCCCATATGTCAGCCCATCCTTTTTCCTTATTTTCCTTTGGATGTGGGCCGTGGTCAGAACCTAAGGCTTCGATTTTTCCTTCAGCCAGTTGTTCCCATAGTTTTTCTGTTTCCTCCTTTGACCTGACCGGGGGGGCAAATTTAAGGTATGGTCCCAGCCGGTCCCCATCTTCTTGGGATAAAGCCAAATAATGAGGCCCGGTCTCACAAGTTATCTCCCGCCCTTCCTCTCTTCTCTTATAGACGATCTCAACTCCTTGAGGACAACTAACATGGACTATATGGAGTCGGCATCTTGCTTCTTCAGCCAACATTGCCGCTCGGGAAATCGCCTCTACTTCTTCCAGAACAGGGCAGGCCTCAAAGAAAGCATGTATATCTTTTTTGCTTTCGGCTTTCATTTTTTTCATTAGATGATTGAGTATTACTTCATTTTCTGCATGAACAGTTGCTACAGACTCACAGTCAGCTATCATCCTAAAGGCATCAAGCAGCATTCCATCGTCTAAAACCTCGAAAACACCAGGTACAGATCCGGCCATCATTGCTTTAAAGCCGATGGCGCCGGCATCAACCATCTTCGGGATTTCATCGATATTTCCCGGGACAGCACCACCCCAGAAAGCAAAGTCAACTATGAATTTTTTATCAGCGACCTCTCTTTTCTGCTGGAATGCCCTCAGGGTTGTCGTCGCGGGTATGCATAGCGGCATTTCGAAGACAGTTGTTACACCACCGGCTGCTGCTGCCATTGATCCTGTAATAAAGTTCTCATTTGTCTCTGCCATCCCCATATCTAGGGTATGGACATGCTCATCGATAATGCCAGGTAGTATGTAGTTCCCTTTGGCGTTCACTACCTCTCGGGCAGTCGGCAAATTTTGCTCTTCGGCTATAGCTACAAACCTCCCTTTATCGATGGCTATCCCGGCTTCAACAATAGAACTGGGTGTTACTATTTTGCCATTCTTGATGATTATGTCTACTTCCATGGAACTAGCCCTTTCTTCATGCTCTTCAGAGCCATGTCTCTCTATCCACAGGTCCTTTCATAGCATAAATTCTTCCCTACTCATCAAAACAAATCAGAATTCGGAACTTTTGGACAGATAGGCGTCTGATACTCCACAAGTCCTCTTGGTATTAAGAATAAAGGTTTTCTTGAGTCAATGTTCTGTTCAAATATAAAAGCACTTTCGGATAAGCTAAAAGGTTCCTTTTGCTAATAGCAAACATCAACATCTTTGTATGTCAGGAGATTTTGAGATTTTTGTAAGGAAAATATGAAAAATGAGGGTAGGGCGATTCCGCTCTATTCAAAGGATGTCAACCCATGTCGAAGTGCAAACTTTACAAGGCTAGGAATATCGGAAATATCTAGTTTCCGCATCATTCGGCTGCGGTAAGTTTCAACCGTTTTTTGTGAGATAAATAGCATCCGCGCAATTTCAGCGCTGGTCTTGCCTTCCACAACCAATTGGAGGATCTCCCGTTCTCTCAGGCTAAGCTTTTCTAAAGAAGCCTTAGGGTGGGAGAGTGCTTTTTCGTCAAGGGATATGTCAATTAAGTTTTCCATAACTGCTTGGCTCAGATAACGCCGCCCCGCGGTGACAGCACGAATAGAATAAATTAGTTCTTTTCCAGCTGATTCTTTCACAATATAACCCTTTGCCCCAGCTTTAAGAGCTCTCAATATATGCTCCGAAGTTGAGTGCATCGAGAGAACTACCACGACAGATGAGGGGCATAATTCCAGAACCTTTTCTATAGCATCTATACCATTCAATCCAGGCATTTCGATGTCCATAACCACCACATCCGGACAAAGCTTTCTAATTTTAGCAACTACCTCCCTGCCGCTACCCGCTTCTCCAATTACTTTGATATCATCCTCCATCTCCAAAAGAAGGCGAATGCCATTTCGGACTATTGTGTGATCGTCAGCTAGAAAAACCTTTATAGACATGGTTTGAACCTCAAAAAATCAATGACAAGATTCCTGATAAGCATACATGCTTAGGATAGATGATGGCACACACTTAACCTGAATCTAAGTTCCCCATAAGTGCCCGTAATCTTGGTCGCCTTATTGGTTTTTGCCTTTTCTGGTCATGAGAACCGTAACTTCTGTGCCTTTACCGATCTCTGATTTGACGACAAATTCGGCACCAACCGCCGCTGCACGCTCCCTCATTGTTATCAACCCCCATCCTTCCATCCGTTTAGGCGTATGGAGATTTCTTGAGTCAAATCCCACACCGTCATCAATTATGCTCAAGATAACTTGATCAGGAGAATTTTCTAGTAATATCTCCACGTGTTCCGCCTCAGCATGCTTAGCCACATTGTTAAGGGCTTCTTGAGCAATTCTTAGCAAGACGATCTCTAATGAAACTGGCAGCCGAGGCTCAATTTCCTTAACCTGGGTGGTCACTTTTAAGCCAGTTCGCTCAGAGAATTTCTCACTGAACCAGCTAAGTGCAGCAGCCAAGCCATAATCATCCAGCACAGGCGGTCGCAACTCACACATTACTTCTCTTATATGCTTTGCTGTCTCCTCGACGAGTTTAATAGAATCGTCAATTCGCGGCAATATCTTTTTTCGATAAACCTCTGGCAATAGGCTCCCAATAAGGTTGAGGTTAATGCTTAGTGCTGTTAGACGCTGTCCTACCTGATCGTGTAATTCCCTACCCAAGCCGAGCCTTTGTTTCTCTTCAACTTCCTGAAGGCGCTTAGCCATGAAACGTATTTGCTCTCGTTGTTTAACGACAGATTGAAACAGTTTGATATTATGTATTCCGATTGCCATGGAATTGGCAAACTCAGAGGCGATTTCGATCTGCTCATCGCCCAGTTCTGACAGCAGCATTGAACTCAAATAGAAAGCTCCAATCAAGTCATCTTTAACAAGGAGAGGTACCCTAATATAAGTATCTAATCCCACTGATTTGAAAAAGTCTTTGATCAAAGGAAGCTCTGCCGACGACTGATGTCGTTTGAAAGAAATGACCTCAGCTGTTTTAAGCTTCTTAATAGATTCTGAGTCATGCAGTGACATTGTGAACGCAGCTTCCATTTGGTTCTTACGGCCAAAACTTGCGGAGAGCACTTCAGCTCGTTCTCTTTCAAAATCGAATTCTACAACCGTGCCCAAAAACGCCGGGATTAGCCCACCAATACTTTCCAGGGCTGCTTCAGCGATAACCTGGGGTGAGCGAGCAGTAAGAATAGCTCGGTGAAAATGCTGGAGATTTTTAAGCCTCTTAGCATATCTTCTCAATCTCCTCTCAGCTCTTTTTCCCGCAGTTAAATCTATTCCTGAGCTAAGAACCGCCTTGATACTTCCAATTTCATCTCTTAATAGTGTATTATGCCAGCCGATTATCCTCTCGTCCCTTCTTGCGGTTAGCACGGGATTAATGTGAAATTCAATTGGTTTTATTTGTCCAGATATCAGTTCATGAAAGTATTGTACTAGCTTAGATCTCAGTCTCTTTGGAACAAAGCTTTCAGTCCATTCTTTACCAATGATATCCCTTTCTTGGCACTCCAGAACCTGGCAGCATTTTTTGTTTGCAAAGATAACTTTTCTGTTTAGATCTACAATTTTGACCATAACACCCATCAAGTCGAAATACTCCCTTGCTAAGGCTCTGTTCCTTAATAGATAGATAGCAGAGTAGCTTTTCCTCAAATCCAAACCTACTATTTCACCTATGCGCTCTTTCAAACGGTTACCTTAGCCCCCTAGATCGGGTGACCTGAATGGAGCCCCTTCCTCTATGACATCTAAAAGATTCTTGATTTGCAATGCTGACAGCACCAATGGTTTATGTTTTGTGATAGGTGATAACGGTCATGATTTTACCCGAACGTGGACCTGGAATAGCCCTTTTGTGAACGGGAACGAAAAGTTCTCCTGCCAAATATGACACGAAATTCCATTTTGTATGGGCGCCAAAATATCGAAAATAGATTTTGCGTGAAGATATTTTCAAGGCCGCCCAAAAGATATTTGGGGAAGTTCCTAAGAATAACTATTTTGAGATGAACACCGTGGAGATTGGTGAAGATCATGTTCATATATTTGTGTTGTTCCCATCGAGGTTCAGAGTTTCCAAAGCAACAGGTATATTTGAGGGTATAATCGGAAGTGTAGTATTTCAAGGGTATCTGGAAGTTGAGCAAGAGCTTTGGAACACAGCATTTTGGTAAGATGAATACTCTGTGCATACCATTGAAAATAAGGTAACTGCAAGTGTGATTAGAAATTATATTAAGTATCATCGTGACCAAGGGAAATCTCCGAAGCAATTGATTTGTTTCAAACGTTCCGCCCTATAGAGGAAGGCGGTTCACTCCGTTTATTCGATCATGCATCTTTTTTCTCCCTTAATCCCGGCTAGTGAACGGCCATTTAGGCTCGTATTATATATCTTCTGAAACTCTCCTTCAAGAAGATTTCGAGCTGCTGCCCTTCTGTCACATTGTGATTAAGAGTGGTAAAAGTCCCTAAAATGGGAGAATAAAATATTTCGAGAGCGCTGGCTAAAACCGATAAGGTAGTATTCCAAAAGTGATGTAAAATTTCTTGAACCTGAAAATACAAGGGCTTAACCTTCCCATAGGTGAAAACCAAAGGTCCCGAAAGGGGCCGAAAAAAGGAAGGAGAAGCCCTATGGAAAAAAGAGTAGCAGAGCAAGAGGTTATTGATCAAGAAACATTTGAGCAAGAGGGTTATGAAGATGTGGAAGTAGGAAGTAGAGATTTCGTGAGAACCATGCTGCAAGAATACGCCAAAGACGAGTTCATGAGCTACATAGGGGCAAGAGCTTACGAGCGAACAGGAGATCGCCGGGATTATCGTAATGGGGTCAGGAAAAGGACGCTGCAGACCCGATTTGGAGTTATTGAGGATATTCAGATCCCTTTGGGGCGTAAAGCGGGCATAGGTTATAGCAGCATCCTGGAGCGGTACCGCCGCAAGGACAGCAAGATAGAGGACATTGTCTCCGAGATGTTCCTCAGAGGTGTTTCTACACGGAAGATCAATAAGATTACTAATCTCATGTGGGGTTCGGAGGTCAGCGCGGCTGAAGTCAGCCGAATGAACAAGCATGTTAAGAAAGAGCTGATCAGGTGGCTGAATCGTCCCATCACCAAGGAAATCGCCTATCTGATCATTGATGGAGCGTACTTCAAGGTACGTCGCAAGCGTGTGGGCACAGAGGCAGCCCTGTGCGCCGTAGGCATTACAGAGGATGGACAAAGGGAGCATCTTGGATTTATCCAGGGTCAGCGGGAATCCCGAGAGGCTTGGGAGTTTCTTCTCACCCATCTTCTCAGAAGAGGCCTTGATCCCAAGAAGGTACTCATGGTGGTCTCCGATGGGTGCCCGGGAATACTTGCGCCTATCCGTAGTGTTTTTCCTTATAGTGATCATCAAAGGTGCCTCTTTCACAAAATGGGTAACTTGCAGGCCAAATGCCCTAAGACAGAGTGGCCCTTGCTCAAAGCAAAGCTACGGAAAATCTACTATGCCCCCAATAGCCTGGAGGCAAAAGCCCAGGCCCAGATGTTCATAGAGGAATACCGTGAAATATATCCGGCTTTGGTCAAGTGTCTGGAAAAGGATTTTGATGCCTGCATAGCGTACATGAATCACCCACCTACTAGGTGGAAGCATATAAGAACCACGAATATCATTGAAAGGAGCTTTAAGGAGGTGAAGCGGCGTGTCAAGGTAATGGAACAATTCCCTACCGAGGAATCTTGTATCCGTATCCTTTTCACACTGCTTCGAGCCCAAAATGATATTTGGGAAGGCCAGCCCATCAAGGGATTTTAATTTTACATTACTTGACAAACGCTACCCCGATAAGATGGAGAGTGAATGAGAGAGTTATACCGTGAAGGATTAACGATCTACGCCAGCCCTGACTGATGCGGTGTTGGCAGTAATGTCTTTGCTAAAACCTTGCAAGCCCTCGTGTAGGTCAAGCATTTAGCCGCGAAATTCTATCTAACTTCGAGTTGCTGACGTTCTGGCGGCAATGCGAAAGACAACATCAAATATATTGCTACCGCGGCACATATCTGAACTCTGCGCGCTCAGAGAGCTTGTAAATACATAGAAACATCTTATTTGAGAGTCGCAAGATCAGATGCTTGCCCTTCTGGGACTCAGGAAAATTTCCAGTTAATGAACGGGTTGGTTGGAAGAGTGCTCTCTGAAAAATGCTTGCAACTTTTGGTAGATATCTTTCCTAAGTGGGCGTCTCCCCCTGACTTCCCAGTTGATAACCGTGTCCTCGGTTACGCCGATTAATCCAGCCAGTTCCTTGATTTTGAGCCCAGCGTCCATTCTGGCCTTCCTCAGCCTCTCGCCGAAATTCCAGGGATTGGCAGGGTAGGTCTTGTCAAAAATCTCCCTGGGGATTATTATAGAAAACTGGTAGACGCGGTTAGTGAGACACTTTTCCAGAAAGGAAATATTTTCAAGGTTCTGCAACGCATGGCTGCCCGTGCGGTTTTTTGGGAGATCCAAAGCACGAGTGCACCTGCAGTTATGTCCAGGTACAACGTTACCGATCAAAGATATCCGGCCCACTGATGGACCGAATTGATATTCACATGGATGTGCCCCCTGTCCGCTACCGGGATCTGGCAGGAGAGGGAGAGGGTCTGAGTTCATCTGAGATGTTTGAGCGGGTTAAAAGAGCCAGAGCGCTGCAAGAGAAACGGTTTCGGGGCATGAAAATGCATACCAACGCTGAGATGAACAGCCGCCTGATAAGGAGATTCTGCCGCCTGGATCAGGACTCGAGCGACCTGCTGGAAGGAGCGATGGAGAGATTCGGGTTGAGCGCAAGAGCGCATTCAAGGATACTGAAGATTGCGAGAACAATAGCAGACCTGGAGCAGAGCCCTGAAATAAGGGCCTCTCATGTAGGTGAGGCGATTCAGTACAGAACTCTTGATCGGAGATTTTTAGGGTGAAAAAAGCAGCGAAGCTGGCAATTTGGGTCT
>JAFDEF010000032.1 GCA_019310485.1 Deltaproteobacteria bacterium
CAGGCTTATTAAGCGCAGGACAAAGTCCATGGAGATACTCGCTGGGGAGATGTCCTGCTATACATTGTTGGCTTTCATCTGTCTTAAGATGGAGGTGAACTGGCAGTCAAAACCTATTGGAAAAGTCGGCAAGAATCTACCCTCCCTCAAGAAACTGACCGAGGGACAATTTACACAAAATTCTTGACAGTACCGAAGTGACGGGCACGGATCAACCTGTGTCGGGGGCACGGCAGACAAAATGCAGTCAAGCTCTGAATCATGAGCTGGGGATCACATGCTGTAGTCCTCGAACCAGAACCGTTGAGGGATGAGATCAGGTCAAAGGCGACGCTGCATAGATACGCGAGGTAAGTGTAAAAGGAGGAGAGACCGATGGGGGCCTGAATCATCTTATTCACTATTGAGCCCAATTGAAATTTTCTCTTGACTTTTGAGCAATTCATGACGATCATATAAGCAAGAATAAATTAACCCCACCTGCGATAGCATCGCAGGTCTGCGCCCTCGCAAGGGGGCGTTCTTTTTTATTGCCCATGAAGCCTCACCGATTGATTTTCTATATTGACGGGTTCAACCTGTATTTTGGTTTAAAATCAAAGGGATGGAGAAAATACTACTGGTTGAATCTTCAGGAGATGTGCTCCAGGTTAACCCGGCCACACCAGGAACTGGTTAAGGTTAGATATTTTACGGCCCGCATCAATCAAGCTCCAGAAAAGAAGCGTCGACGTCAATTGACCTACCTGGAAGCGCTGGAAACTCTCCCTTTGGTGGATATTCACTATGGCATATATCTGGCGAGCCCTCAAACTTGCTTTGAGTGCGGACACACGTTTATTAAGCATAACGAGAAGAAATCAGATGTGAACATTGCGGTCAAGCTCATCACTGATGCCATGGAAAACTTATATGACTCAGCAGTTCTTATCTCAGCAGATAGCGATCTAACCCCAGCAGTAGATGCCATCAGAAACTATTTTCCTGACAAGAAGGTCCTGCTTTTCTTTCCACCGAAAAGAAGCTCAATCTCTTTAAAAAAGGCATGCCACGTTTATTGTGGAGTCTTAAACAAGACCACCATTTCAAAAAGTCAGTTACCTGAAACAGTACTAAGCAAATCCGGGTATCCGCTCAAACGACCTGAGCACTGGGCCTAAATCCCCCCAAGATAAAATTCTGCGAACAATAGGGTCATGAAGTATTGGCCAAATTTTCACAGTTCCTCCATTTGTTTTTCCAATTCCTTTTCATACCTCTCGATTTCCCACACCGGTATTCTGAGGCAGCCCCTGATTTTGGTGCGTCTGAGTTTCCCCTCGTCAATGAGACGGTAGACGGTCCTCACCGAAATGGCGAAATATTCGGCCACTTCATCGACCCGGTAGTATTGTTTGAAAGTCGGATTCCACCCCGGAATCGTCCGTTGTTTGTGGTCCGTCGTGGGTTGCTCTATACATCCAGATAGTCTCTCAGCTTCTTAATTGCCTGATTGTGTTTTGGAGGGTTCATCTTCCCAATATTCGACAGCTTCCATTTAACAGCAGGCAATTTCTCAATCCCTTCAAGTGGGAGGAGATCCCACCTGGGGTGGCCCTCCTTCATTGAAACGATGAATTTCCTTTCATCGGGGGGCAACTCGCTTTTAAGCATCGAGACCAGACCATCTCTCGTTGCTTCCAGCTCTTCACATGTCACACCTTCAGCTATCATGCCTTTGAATTCTTTTTCAAAGATATCTCTAAGATCTTTCGGCTGCGGACTAAGGATCTCAACCATAGGCCATGGATGGTTGATTAGGTACACGATAAATGCTCTGCGCATCCTGGCGGTCATGCCTTCATTTTTGATCATGAAATGGATATCAAAGAGATCCCTCGGATGTTGACGGTCAAGGGCTGCACAGATTTTTTGCACAGATTTTTCCTGCATACAGTTCGTCTGAAGATAGTGTACGACTCCGTAACGAAAGCTCAAAGAGCTCTTGAGCTTTCCTGGTTAGTATTTTTATTTCGGGTGGATACACTGAGCCCCTCAAAACGAGATTGGGCTCTATCTTAACTGTTACCCCTTCCTGGTTGACTATCATGCCTCTTAAGGTATTGGTGCTGTGGAGCTTTTTTTACACGATTTGCGTTCCGGGAATTTTCCTTTCAATCTCTTTGGACACACGAATCAAGGTATGAGTGATATCATCCGGGGTAAATACTTCCTCTTTGTGAATCAAAGGCGAGATTCTGAGGAGCAATTCAGCCTGCCTGAAAAAGACCGTGTCTCTCATGCAGAGACCTCTTCATAGTTATCCCGGGGAATAGTGATAAGATATTTCCTGTCATACTTTCCGTTTGGGACAATCATACGCTTCCCTTTTCCGAAATCTATCCTCGAAAGGTCAAGATCCGATATCCAGGAATGCCCCTGCTTCTCTGCCATGTACATAAACAGTCTTTTGACCTTGATAGAGCGGCACATTGTCAATAACCTCTGCACCATATTTGGTCGTAAGCTGACAAGGTTTTCCATTAGTAAAAAGGCCTCTTCGAAGCTGATCTTTCTCGGAACAAGGTGGAGCATCTCCATGGCTGCTCTTTCGGGTGAAGATATCCTTATGGAAAAGTCTTTTTCTCTAAATTCCGAAAAACTCTCCTGGCTCTCCGCAGGGAAAAGATTGGTCCGTGTTATGACAATATCTATCCCCAAGCGCTCCCCTTTAAACCAATTTGGCAAAACTTGACCTTGCGTACCATATAAAAATACTTTTCTCTTGCCAGAGGGGAGGTAATGAGCATAGCCTTTTAGCTCAAGGGCCGTCTTTCCCCCGGGGTGTACATTCAGGTGGAGTTGGTTTTGAAGCGCGTAAATGGCACCAGGCCATTCCACCCTGTCCCCATAGAGGATATAGGCGCCTCTCCCAAAGGATTGCAGCCAACCGCTCTTTTTGTATCTCACCAGGAGATCATGGCCAAAACCCAACGTATTCAGGTAAGACGCAGTGCTGACGGTGCCTCTGGGCCACTGACTGATCAAGCGGTTTATTTTTGTTTTTATTTGCTGACTCATGGCCATTAAACAACCATATTTTAAACCAAAGTCAAGGATCAGTTTGAAAAAAGACGTGTTTCCTAACTTGAACACATCAAATATGGATAGTTTTTAAACCATCACAGTGGCATCAGGGTTCATCCATCTCTCTTTCCAATTTCTTTTCATACCTCTCGATTTCCCACACCGGTATCCTCAAGCAACCCCTGATCTTGGTGGGTTGTGTCCGTTCGCTTGGTCTAAGAGGGGCGTTGAAACTCGGAAGTCGTGCCCCCTAAGCTAAAGGATTTCTCATATCTCAAGAAGGAATTCCATTGCCACCAGGTAGAGGTGTGTCTTAGCAGTTTGGGGTACAGGTAAAGTTAAAATTCCGGACATCCCCTTTGAGGCAGAGTGTCTCGTCAGTTCTACTTTGCAGGGATTTTTGCTCTATTGAGCTGGCGGCAAACTGGGATGAGAAAATCCTTGTCACTTCTTTGCTCTTTGTAAGGGTAAGGAAGTTCTTTAAAAAGAAAAAGGGCTCAGCTCTAAGCTTAAGCCCTTGAGGCCACAATGGCGTCCCCAACCGGATTTGAACCGGTGTTGCCGGCGTGAAAGGCAGATGACATCTTTTACGATAAAAATACCCGAAGAAATACTCGAAAAAAGAATTAGCTAAAATGAGTTCAACCCTCCTCTATCACAATTCCTGATTAAGCTTTTTGAGCAAGTTCTCTATCTCTTTCTTGGTGATTTCTGTTTTCTCTCCCTTGAAGTAGGCGGCCAGGAGATAAATCTTCATTTCCCCTCCCTTCCAGAGATAGATTAACCGAAACCCGCCACGTTTCCCCTTTTTGACATCAGAGCTCGCAACCTTTACTTTCCATATTTCCTTGTTCCAGCCCGGAATAGGATCGCCTGTAGTGGGATCCTTCTCTAATGCTCTTATTTTCTCCAGGAGATCCTCTTTGATGTGACGATATTTCTTTTTCAGAGCTTTTATGGATTTCTGGAAGGTCTCGGTTAGATAAACATCATAACTCATCCCAGATTTCCTTCCAGAGTTTGATTCTGTTTGCCCTGACGTCCTCCAATCCTTTCTTGACCAATTTCTTGAATTCAGCCGATTGGGAAAGGATCATGGTTTCTTTGTGATTCTCGACTTGCTCCAGGATTGAAAGGATCTTTTTGTAATCTTTTATTGGGAGGATAACCGCAGTGGTGTTCCCTTTCTCATCCACTATGTATTGTTCGTTGACAGGGGGAGCCATGAGATAATTCTCCTTGTTGATGGGTTCTGAAATGGATATTCCCCCCTCAAAAGGGGGGTTTTTCATAGATAAGAATATCTTTAATTTGCCTGGAAATCAACGAGAATTCTTTGATCTTATCCCCCTGCACTCACCCAGATCAGGCCGTCCACATGATTCCCCAATTCCACAAGGGCCTCGTAACAGAGCCTGGCTGTCGTGCCGGAGGTTATGCAATCGTCCACAAAGAGGATGGAGCTGTTTTGGACCTGCCCGTGTTGTGCCCTGTACGGCAGACAGATGTTCCAGGATTCCAGGAGCCGAGGCTTTGACTGCCCGAGGCTGGTGAACCTGCTATAGTACATCTTGTCTGTTTTCTGCATTATGCAGTTAGCTGCTGATGGTTGTTCATTCCATTGCCGTTGCTGTTGGGGGTTGGCAGGGACTCCGAGACCATCTCCTTCAGTTGATTGTCCACCCAAAATCCGCGATTGACGGTGGTTTGGCAATGAGACCGATTGAAAAACCTCGTTGGATCGGGTAGATATATGTTGTGACAACGCAACCCAAACCGAATCTGTGCATCCGAAACTCAGGGTGCTATCTGCCTCCATGCCACGATATCCGCCTTCGGGATCATAGGTCATCCTCAACATCGATGTTGACCAGAATCTTCCAGCGTTGATCCTTCTTACATCCCCGGGTCCGCATGGAGGTATAGATTGTCGGAATATTTGAGATAGAAAAGGGGTAATATTTTCGGAATAAATTGACAAGAGGGGGAAGGATGTTGGATTAAATGGGCCTCAGAGGAGAGCCCCATTTTTATTTGTGCTCCGGGAGCGGTGCTGTGTATTTGGGGCACACACCGCTCCCGGCCAACAACGGGGGCCAATAAAGGCCCCACCACACTACCATCTTGATAATCTTCGTTGAGGCGAAAATCAAGGATGTTCTTTTTCTTGGCAGGAAGTATGCCTGGCCGCGGCCTGCTTAAATGCGGAGTCACTCTGTCGCAAGCTCCGAAGAGCTTCCTCTCGAGTAAGGAAATATAGGCCCTGTGATTGCCTTGAATCAACCCAGGCAGCGAGATCGGGCAATGATTTCTGGCGCTCAGCCGTCATGGTTACACCTCGCTTAAGCTATTTTTTGCAAATTGAATCACAAAATGAGCCTTTTTGCAAATAATAGCTTTTTAACTTTTTTCCTCATCTCTTTGGACACACGAATCAAGGCATGGGTGATATCATCCAGGGCAAACCCCCTCTCGTTTATGGGAAGGTATGTGAGGTCGATGTCCACTGAAAGGCGAGGGAGACCCCGGAGATGTTATCCCGCCACTGATAAGCAACTGAAGTTCTCACCACAAATCTCCATAGCGTCCAAATAAGCCAAGCGGGTTTATGCACTTTTAACTTGTGGGTAAGAAAGGAAAGTGGCACAAAGTGTCGGCAGTTATTAATATATGCCGACATTTTGATGCAAACTGGTGTTGAGAATGAAGGCTGGGACAGTCGACAAGATACTGAAGATTGTTAAAGAAAACGGAGTAATCCGGCCGCGGGACCTGGAGTCTCATGGAATCTCTCGAAAATATCTGCCCCTCATGTATCGGAAGGGACTTCTGAACAGGGTGGGGCGAGGTCTTTATGTGGCATCAGATATCGATCCTACAGAGCATCATACGATCGCTGAGGTTTGTAAGCGGATACCAAGGGGGGTGGTCTGTCTTATTTCAGCACTCCAGTTCCATGGTATGACGACCCAAATGCCCTTTGAAGTTTGGATAGCGATTGATCGTAAGGCACGATACCCCAGGGAGCCTCAACTCCCCATACGCGTTGTGCGCTTTTCCGGCCAGGCACTGAATTCCGGGGTTGATGAGTCTTCAGTCGAGGGTGTCCCTGTAAAGATCTATAACCAGGCAAAGACAGTGGCGGACTGCTTCAAGTACCGAAACAAGATCGGGCTGGATGTTGCTCTGGAAGCACTCAGGGAGTGCCTCAGACAACGCAAGTGTACGAACGACGATCTGTGGCGGTATGGGAAGATATGTAGGGTCTGGAACGTCATGAAGCCTTACCTGGAGGCGCTCTCGTGAGCCGAACACGGCCTGCCGATATGTCTGCCTTAATACGCCAGAGGCTGCTGAACCTGAGCAGGGAGAGGAACGAGGTTTTCAATGTCGTCCTTATGCGTTATGCACTGGAGCGTCTCCTTTATCGCCTTGCCCGATCGGGACATGCCGAGGACTTTGTCCTTAAAGGCGCAATGCTCTTCACGGCCTGGACGGAAAAGTTGCACCGGCCAACAAAAGACCTGGATCTACTTGGACACGGGAATGATTCAGGGGAGCATCTGAAGGCCCTGTTTCAGAAGATTTGTCAGGTAGAAGTCGAGCCTGATGGACTGGTATTTGATGAGAGCACGGTCCGAGTAGAAAGAGATCCGCGACGACCAGGAGTATCAAGGTGAGCGCATACGCCTGGCAGCCCATTTGGGCAACGCGAGGATCCCTGTCCAGATCGACGTGGCATTTGGTGATGTTATCACGCCGGAGGCTGAGGAGATCGATTATCCTATGCTCTTGAACATGCCTCCCCCTCGAATCCATTCATATCCTAAAGAGACGGTCGTATCGGAGAAACTCCAGGCAATGGTTGCCTTTGGTATGGTGAACAGCCGAATGAAGGATTTCTACGACATTTGGATAATTTCAAAACAGTTTCCATTTAAGGGGTCCATTCTAACACGCGCCATCCGGGCAACATTTGAGCGCCGGAGGACACGAATACCAAAAGGCATTCCCGCAGCCTTGAGCGATGAATTTGCCGCCAATCAAGAAAAGGTCACCCAATGGAGGGCTTTTCTAAAACGAACCCAGTTGGCGGATCAGGGATTCGAACTTTCACTGGTCATCAACGAGCTGAGGAATTTTCTGATTCCCCCGCTCCGGGCTGCAGCCTCAGGCGAATCTTTCCCTCAATTGTGGAAAGAAGAAGGTCCGTGGGTTCATCGTTCTTCTTTGACCTGATCTGTCAAACCCATGTGAGAGGAGATCCCCGAAAACCCTGGGGATCTTTAGATAAACTTTAAGCCATATAGGGAATATTCTTGACTATTTACTTGAATTTAGAATAGTTTGCCAATGTTCTCATGATAAATTGGGGTGTTTCATCATGTGTCTTGTCAGTTCTATTTTGCAAGGATTTTTGCTCTATTGAGCTGGGGGCAAACTGGGATGAGAAAATCCTTGTCATTTCTTTGCTCTTTGTAAGGGTAAGATGTTCTTTAAAAAGAAAAAGGGCTCAGCTTTAAGCTTAAGCCCTTGAAGCTACAATGGCGTCCCCAACCGGATTTGAACCGGTGTTGCCGGCGTGAAAGGCCGGTGTCCTGGACCTGGCTAGACGATGGGGACGCTATTCACGAGGGTCCGTGCATAGCAAAATGGCCACCGCCGAGGTATTTTCCACGTGAAAAACATTCCGCTGTTACCCGTGCAAATTTCACGTGACAGGCACCTCAGGGAGGGTCCAGTATATGCTCATAGTGATGGGCCGTGCAGGAATCGAACCTGCGGCCAACGGATTAAAAGTCCGCTGCTCTACCTGACTGAGCTAACGGCCCGGTAAAAGAGACTCAAAAGTAATACCTTTTGGTTAGGTTGTCAAAAGATTTTTTCCGGGATATGCCCTGGCTTACCTTACAGGCTGCGAGCGCTTTCTTCCTGAATTTCAAAGATATTCTCGTGGATAAGGGCAAGCTCTTCTTCGTTTGGTGGGTAAGGGTAGTTCCACTGTCTTTCATCAGGAAGGCAGTTGCCAAAGGGGCGGTTGCAAGCGACCTCGCCGTCAGGACCAAGGCAGCCGGTTGTCATAAAAGGAGTCCCGAGGTTAATAACTTGTTTCAATTGCACTGGTGAGATGCCAAAATCAATGATGTGGCCGTGTTGGTCAAAAACCATTTTATCAAGGCTGCTCAGTTCTTCCTCTATCAAGTATCGGGCAAGCTGGACCCTGAGATAAGTCGGCCACGGGGGCTGAGGTCTGTTGGCCAGCTTTGATCCTTGTTCTGCAAAAAAAGAAAAAAGGTGATTTACAATGCCCATGCGCCAGAGCCTGTCCATCAGGGAGACCATTTGCCTCTCGGTCTCACCCATTCCTACCATAAGATGAACCCCCACGTTAGGGGGGGCAAAAAGATCAAGGGCTGCCTCAAGGGTTTCCCAATATTGCTCCCACTTGTGGGGGCCGGAGACCCCTTTGCCCCTGTACCTGTCAAAGAGTTCCGGCGTGGCAAGGTCTATAGCAATGCCTATTTTGTCGGCGCCGGTATCCTTCATTTTTACAAGGTCCTCTTTCTTGAGTATGGTGGGGCTAATAAGCAGGGAAATGGGGAGTGAGGTCTTGTTTTTCAAGAGGCGCGTCATCGCCAGGGTGTCCTTCGGGCACTTTCCATTGGTGATCATGGAAATACAGGTGCGCATCACGTATGAGGGGGCGCTGTTTATTGCATCAATGATTTGAGACATGTGAAAAATTGGCCATTGAACATGAATAAAGCTTTTGTCACGGTAGGAGCCCGGCCGTTTTCTGGCAAGGCCGCAATACGCACAGTTGGCAGCGCAACCCTCAGGATAGTGAACAAGCAGATTTACGCATCGATTGACTGCACCCCTGTACATTCTCCCCCTTGTAAGTCCGAGGGAGATGGCGCTCGCCTGGCTCATTTTTGCATAATCCGGGCTTTGTTCCTTTTTCATTTACAATCTAACCTGGTTTGCCTTCGCCTTGAGAATGGCCTTTGTGAGCGTGGGCACATCAAGGCCGTATATCATGTTGTCCTGCCAGACCCTGGAAAGGTTTTCCTGGATTTTTTCCTCTCGTGCCGATGTCCACTTCAGGGCGTTTTCCAGGCGGTTGATGGCATCAGTGGTGGAGAAAAAATCTCCTGTTATTAGCAAGCTTTCAATGGAGCTGCCTGAAAGCGAGAGGTAGATCTCCAGCAGTCCTGCCCTTGTTTTAAGTCTCCCAACCCCCATCCGGGCCCTCGGGTGTTTATGTGAAAAGATCCAGTCCCTGTTGGTATACCTGTTTTTTATGAAAGATCTGATCTTCTCCTTCTCCCACTGGTCGGGTTGATCTTCTCTGAACCGGATTGAAAACTCAGTTTCAAAAGATCTCTGGATTGCTTCCATAGCGCTCTCAACCGGTATTTTTTCTCCCAGTTCTTCCCTAACAGTGGTCATTCGGCGACTGAAACAGTTGTAGCCCTTGTCGCTGAGTTTCTCTACGGGGGTGTTCATTATGTCTGTCATAAGTTCGATATCAAAGTCCACCAGGAAGCTTGTATGAAAAAGAAGACTATTCCCTGTATCTGCTGCCGCAGAAAGTCCGGCAATCTTTTTCCCTGATACCTCGATATCGTTCTTGGGCTGAAAGTGGGAAGAGATGCCAAGTCTTTCAAGCGCCCCTACGAGCACACGAGCCATGGATTCGAAGACCCCCCCGACACCGCCGTTTTCCAACCCAGGGTAATCCACGTTAATGCCGAGGCCCAGGGCAACAATCTCCGGCCCCATAATCACAGTGCCCCCACCAGTGCTTCTGCGGTTGAATTCAATGCCTCTTGCCCGGCACCTGTCCAGTTTCAAGGCGGCCTCAATATCCTGGTATTTGCCAACAATCACAGAAGGAATGAAGGTGTAGAGGTGAAGTATTGGCGGGGATCCGTGGTTCGAGACAGACTCAGGGAGAGTGTCGTCCACAGCCAGACCTTCAGCCGTGGAAACAGATCTCTGAGTATTTTTGAAAAGACGCCAAACAGCAACCATTATTATCTATTAGTTAAAGAGGAGCAAGGCCCTGAAAATGCAAGTTTCCCGGGGATAATGGGCAGATACCTATTGCCTTCAGCCTCGGGCCTTGTACCTCTCTTTTACCCCTTTGCCCTCTCTTCCTCAGCCCTTTTAATCTCAGCTTCAATGAAGCTTACAAGGGCTTCCCCTTGCATCAAGTTCCCGAGTTCTGATTCAAGATCCGAGGCTTCGATAACCAGGATCCAGCCTTCACCATAAGGATCAGAGTTGATCAGGCTTGTGTCTTCTTCAAGTTCTTCGTTGATTTCAACAATTTCTCCGGATACCGGGGCGACCAGTTTGCCTATCCACTTTCTGGATTGAATCTTACCGCACACCTCACCCTGGCTCACCTCTTCCTCTTCCTCAGGCAGATCCACGAAGACGATATCACCTGCTTCTTTTTGGAAAAAGTCGTTCATACCGACCGTGACCCTGTTTCCATCCACGCGAGCCCAGCTATGATCTTTGTGGTAGTAGAGCTCGTCAGGCATATTGTAGCCTTTGATATTAGCCATAGCATGACCTCCTTCTTGATCTTGATGTAATTACTTACTCAAAACCACTTGCAAGATTTATGTGTCACCACCCCGCTACCAAAGGTCTCTCTATAAACTATTGGAGTACAAAGCGCAACAAAAATAGCTACCCTGATCCGCCATTAGGGAATCAATGGGGGCAGTGTCCCTTCAACCCTGGTCAGCAAAGCGCGCCTTCACCGCTCTTGCGTGATTTGGCAACCCTTCGGCCTCTGCCATGTTGATCACAGCGTCCTTGAGGCTGAAAAGGCCCTGCCTGGTCAGGTACTGAAAAGTTGGCTTTTTCAGAAAATCGTCGACTGAGAGGCCTGAAAACATCCGCGCATACTGGCTTGTGGGCAATACGTGGTTGGTGCCGGAGGCATAGTCTCCCACGGGCACCGGGGCATAGGGACCAAGAAATATGGAGCCAGCGTTGCGAATTCCGGAAAGCCAGGAAAAGGGATCCTCGGCGATAAGTTCAAGGTGCTCAGGAGCATATTCATTTGCAAAGTCAATAGCCTTTTCCATGTTCTCCGCAATAAGGACAAAGGAGTGTTTGTTAAGCGAAGATTCAATAATATCCTTCCTTGGTGCGGATTCGAGTTCCCCGGCTATGGTTGTACAGAGGCTTTCTGCAAGTTCAGGGGATGTGGTGACCACGACAGCTGCTGAATCCGGATCATGTTCAAGCTGCGAGATGAAATCCAGGGCAACCCATGCAGGATTTGCGCTTCGATCAGCGAGGATCAGGACCTCGCTCGGCCCTGCAGGAGAGTCAATATCCACCTGGCCATAAACGATCATTTTAGCAGCAGTCACATATTTGTTGCCAGGGCCAACAATTTTATCCACCTGGGGTATGGTTTCCGTGCCGTATGCAAGAGCTGCAATCCCCCATGGCCCGCCAACCTTAAACACGCTATTGCACCCTGCTATCTTAGCCGCTGCAAGAGTAGCGGGGTTGATTTTCATGTCCTTGCCGGGTGGAGTGGTTATGAAAATTTCATTTACGCCGGCGACTCTGGCAGGAATCACGGTCATCAGCACTGTGCTGGGATAAGCTGCTCTCCCACCCGGTATGTAGCATCCGACTCGTTCAATTGGGCGGGTGATTCGCCCTGCCAGCACCCCGCTTGAGATTTCTACGGACCACATGCTCCGCTCAAGCTGGGCCTGATGAAATTTCTTGATATTTGCGGCTGCCCTGCGCAGGCTATGAAGAAGAGAGGGGTCAAGCTTTGCATATGCTTCTTCAATTTCCTGCAGGGGGGCTACAAAATCAGCAGTGGTAACATCTTGCTTGAATTCCGTGCTTGCTTCCAGAAGGGCCTTATCTCCCAGGCCCCTAACATCATTTACAATCCCGCGCACATGCTCAAAAACAGAGGAGATATCGAGCGTGGACCTTTTCATTATTGTAGTGCGCTCGTCTGATCCCAGGTTTTCTATTCTCTTAGGTGTTATTTTCATTTTCTTTGTTTTTCCCTCCCTGCTTCCTCAACTTGCAATAGTCCTTAAGCGCGTCAACCGTGCTTGGAAAAGCAAGCTCCTCCCATGGAATCTCATCGGGCGCACAGAGTTTTACTTCCTGGGTTTCATCGCCCACCAGCAGATCGCCTGAAACATGCTCGCATACATAAACAACGACAACAGCAAGCCTGTGGGGGTAAGAGTAAACGCCGAGGAGATCTTTAATGCGGATCTTGAGGCCGCATTCCTCTTGGGTCTCTCGCAGTGCAGCAGCTTTCACTTCTTCACCTCGATCCACATACCCTCCGGGTATGACCCACTTACCTTTTTCAGGCTGTATGCCTCGCTTGAGTAATACAATGCGGTTGTCTATCTCCACGATTGAGCATGCAACCACTTTCGGATCCAGGTAGAATATGTACTGGCAATTTGAGCACACGAGCCTTTCCGGTTCACCGTTTTTAACAACCATGGATTTCAGCCCTGAACCACAAACAGGGCAGAAACGAAATTCGTATTCTTGATGCATTATGTCAGCTTCCCGGTCAATGTAGATGTTCAAGAGCCTCCTTGGATTTCCCGGTGCAATGTGAAACTAGTTACACCTTGTTGAAAACAAGCACTTCACCTCCCCAGGCGCACCAGAACCCACGCTGGACTCCAGTTCCCCGGGATAGAGAAGCGGGTTCAAAGCAAAGACAATTCTCTTGACTAATTCCTTTCCTATCAAATACCCTACATGCGTGCAAGGCCATTATTCTTTTTTGTGGAATGCATTTCATCCCGGAAGAAGCTTTAGCATGCTGAAAAGCTATCCAAAAGAGATTATTTTAAAAGACGGAACCGGCGTCACTGTGAGGTTCCTCCGGGAGGGGGATGAAGAAACCCTTCTCGAGATGTACAGGAGATTTCCCGAAGAAGAACGATGGTTCCTGGAAAATGATGTACAGGACCCCTCGATTATCAAGCGGTGGGTTGAAACTGCCGACGTTAAAAGGCTGGTATCCCTGGTAGCTGTGCTCGAAAACAGGATCATAGCTCATGCTACCATTATTAGGAAATATTACGGCGCACGCGCCCACATTGGAAAAATCAGGATATCTGTTGATCCGGCCTTTCGAGAAAGGCATCTGGGCACCTGGATGCTTTTGGATCTCCATAACGCAGCCATCTCTCTCGGCCTTAAAATTCTGGAAATGAGGCTTGTCAGAGGGAGGCAGAGCCATGTTGTGGGAAGCTCAAAAAGACTGGGTTTTCGAGAAGAAGCAACCCTCAGAGAGTATCTTATGGACAGGGCGGGGAATGCGCATGATCTCGTTATTATGGTCAAGCGGCTGCGTGGGACGTGGGAGGAACCCGCTGAGATAATTCCCGGGGGGGAGTGGGAAGCCTAGCTCCACCGCAAGCCCCGATGCTCTCCCGGGGGCTGAAACGTCGGTTTTGGAACGTGCAATGGATCAGGCACCATCAATCCAGTACAATCTGGATCCTGAATCGCTCAAGTTGCAACTGCCCGAAGCCCCCGGTGTTTATCTCTTCAAGGATGACCTGGGGCAGATCCTCTATATTGGTAAAGCAAAGAATCTCAAGAAAAGAGTACTAACCTACTTTAAATCCTCAGGCAAAATTCCTCACAAAACAGAAATAATGATTAATCGGGCCAGGGGCCTTGGCGTCATCCTGACTTCAACTGAAAAGGAGGCCTTCATTCTTGAGAGCAATCTCATCAAGAAACACCTGCCTCGCTATAACATTATCCTGAGGGATGACAAGCAGTATCCCTGGCTGAGGCTTGACATAAAGGAGCCCTATCCCAGGCTGAGCATTGTGCGAAAGCCCAAGAAAGATGGAGCAAGATACTTTGGCCCATTTTCGTCAGCCCAATCCGTCAGGCAGACCCTGAAATTGATTGACCGCGTGTTTCAGCTGAGGAAGTGCAAAAGCAAGCACCTGCCCAAGCGGTCAAGACCATGCCTCAACTACCAGCTCGGCCGATGCCTTGGCCCGTGCACCCATGATATTCCCCTACAGCGCTACAAGGAGGTTGTAAAGCAGGTAAGCCTGTTTCTCGAGGGAAGAAATCTCGAGCTGATCAAGGCCATGAAGAAGTCTATGGAGGAGGCGGCGGAAAAGCTTGATTTTGAAAAAGCGGCCCGTACGCGGGACCGCATAAGAGCAGTTGAGAGGACAATAGAGCGACAACACGTCGCCTCTGCGAAATCAGAGGATCTGGACGTAGTCGGGCTGGCCCAAAAAAACGGGGCTTTTCAGCTTGCCGTGCTTTTTGTCCGCAAGGGATATCTCACGGGGAGCCGGGATTATTTTATCAGCAGCAAGCAAGGATCTCCCCCAGAGGTGATCGAGGCCTTCTTGAAGCAGTACTATCCTGACAGGCCGCTTATTCCCGGTCGTATCCTGGTCTCAGAATCGGTAGAAGATATTGATGGAATCGAAGAGTGGATGTCTGAGATAGCAGGAAAAAGGGTACACATAGAACACCCTCGAAGGGGGGAAAAATTGCGCCTTCTCAGGATGGCGGTGGCAAATGCGGAAAGCCTGCTTTCAGTTAAGCTTCAATCCCAGGAGCAAAAGATCCTCTCTCAGACCCAGTCCACGCTGAAGCTCAGGAACTTGCCGAGGTCTGTAGAGGGGCTGGATGTGTCTAATATTTCAGGTAAAATCGCGGTCGGAGCATTTGTGTCTTTCTTGGAAGGCAAACCTTACAAAGCCGGGTACAGGAATTACAGGATAAAGGGTGTTGAAGGCATTGACGACTATGCCATGGTATCGGAAATTCTAGCAAGGCGGCTTTCCAGGGAACCCCTCCCGGACCTTTTCGTCATAGACGGGGGCAAGGGGCACCTTCAGGCTGCAAAGAAAGTTGTAGACAATGTTTGTAAAGAAAAGCAGCCGGAACTCGTTGCGATTGCCAAGAAAGACGATAAGGGGCACAAAGATCGGATTTTTCTTCCAGGCCGGAAAAATGCTCTTACTTTGAGAGATGACCATCCTGTGCTTCATTTCTTAATGCGTATTAGGGATGAGGCTCATAGGCGCGCTATCACACATCACCGAAAGTTGAGGGGAAAAGTGCTCAAAGAATCAATCCTGGATGAGATTCCCGGCATTGGTGAGAAAAGGAAAAAGGAGTTGCTGGAGAGTTTCGGTGATGTTGAGGCGATTTCCAGGGCGACAGTTGAAGAGCTGAGCAGGCTCAAAGGAATTAGCACCAATTTAGCCGAAAATATTTTGAAATACTTAGGTGCTCGCAGGGATACTATAGTTGACACAGGCTGATATGCTGTGTAGAATGCAAATTTGACAGCACTTATTGTCCGTCCACCCGCAAAAAGAGGGAAAAACAATGGCTGCCAAGAAAATTACCATCCTTTTCCTTCCCCAGGGGACCAAGAAAGTCAAGCAATTAAGCATTGCAAGATGGCTGCTGGTTCTTGCGTTTTTTCTTGTCTTGTCGGCTTGCTTTACCTTGGCGTGGATTGTTAAGGATTACAAAGAGATAAGGGCAAAGGTGCCCCGGTTGGCAAGCCTGGAGAAGCAAAACAGACATCAAAAAGAGCAGCTGGTTTCACTTGCCCGGAAAATAGAGGGGATCAGTAGAAAGATGGCTGAGCTTAAAGCCTTTGACAAAAAGCTCCGGACAATGGTGAACCTGGAAAAACCTGATGAGAACCAGCAAATCGCGGGAGTGGGTGGGTCGGACGATACCATTATGGCCCCAAAGTATTCGATTGAAAAGGCCCACGAGAAGCTAGTGCGTTTGATGTACCAGTCGTTGGATGACCTTGACAAAGAGATTTATTCGGAAACCAGGGAAAAAGAGGAGCTTTTGAAATACCTCAAAACCCGCGAGTCCATGCTCCTTTGCACGCCCTCGATTTGGCCTGTAAGGGGATGGGTGAGTTCAGGGTTTGGCTATCGCATCTCTCCTTTTACAAACGAAAAGGAGTTCCATAAAGGGATAGACATATGCAGCAGAATGAGGGCAACGATTGTTGCGCCTGCTGATGGTGTAGTTGCATCAGTGGGCTGGGACTTCGGTTATGGGAGAACCGTTCTGATTCACCATGGCTACGGGCTTGATACAAAGTATGCTCACCTTGCAAAGATTCTGGTAAAAAAGGGACAGGTTGTTAAACGGGGTCAAAAAATAGGCCTGGTTGGAAATTCCGGTCGTTCGACAGGCCCGCATCTCCACTATGAGGTTCACCTGAATGGGGTGCCGGTTAATCCCTTTCACTATATCCTCAATTAGTTTTTGAATTTTCCTGTTTTGAATTTTTGTGTATAATTAAATGGTTGGCGAGACTGCCTTAAGAGCGGTCTTGCTTATTTCATTTTAAAATATTAATTTATTAACGTATAAAAAATTTTGAGCAAGCCGTGTGCTAAAGGCAGGTGGCTGGAAATGATTGGGAAAGTTGTAAAAGGTATCTTTGGGAGCAAGAACGACAGGGAGCTGAAACGCATAGCTCCTTTGGTCGAAGCGATCAATAGGCTGGAGCCAGAGTTTCAAGCCCTTTCAGATGCACAACTTCAGGCAAAAACGGGAGAGTTCAAAGAGCGCCTTTCCAAGGGGGAGAGCCTGGACGAATTACTTCCCGAGGCTTTTGCGGCCGTCAGAGAGGCCTCGGTCAGAGTTTTGGGTATGCGCCCTTTTGATGTTCAGCTCATTGGCGGGGTAGTGCTTCATGAGGGGAAAATCGCTGAAATGAAGACCGGCGAAGGAAAAACCCTGGCTGCAACCATGCCTCTCTACCTGAACGCGCTAACAGGCAGGGGCGTTCATCTGGTAACGGTGAATGATTACCTCGCAAGACGGGATGCCGAATGGATGGGAGGGATTTATCGCTTTCTGGGCCTGTCTGTCGGCGTGATCGTGCACGGTATGGACGATCAGGAGCGTAAAAAGGCATATGCGTGCGATATAACATATGGAACCAATAATGAGTTCGGCTTTGACTACCTGCGCGATAACATGAAGTTCGACTTAAATGATTTTGTGCAGCGTGACTTTTACTATGCAATCGTGGATGAGGTGGACAGCATTCTGATTGATGAGGCGAGGACACCTCTTATCATTAGCGGCCCCGTAGAGCGCAGCCAGAACAAGGTATTTCTTGAGGTCAAGCCTCTTGTGATCAATTTGAAGAGGAAGCAGGGAGCAGTCATACGTTCGATACTGCAAGAAGCCCGCAAGCTCCTTGCCAGTGGCCAAAACGGAGACAGAAGTGTGGAGCTACTGCTCAAGGTGAAGAGGGGGGATCCCAAGAATCCTGTCTTCCTCGATGTCCTTGCCCATAACCAGGCTCTTAAGAAAGAGATTGATCGAACTGAAAACGTGTTGAGCGCGCAGAAACTGCTTCCTGAGATCGACAAGGACCTCTATTGCACGATAGACGAACGGAGCAATGCAGTCGAACTTACAGAAAAAGGAATAAGATTGCTCTCAAGCGGGGGACTGGGAGATTTTATGCTTCCTGACCTTGATGAAGAAAGTTACAGAATAAGAGAAGATGAGAATCTGAGCCCAGAGGAGAAGACCCAGCTCCTGAGCGAACTCGAAGAACGCTACATGCGCTCATCCGAACTTCTGCATGCCACCCAACAGCTTATAAAGGCATACTGGCTTTTTGAAAAAGATGTTCACTACGTGATCAAGGACGGCCAGGTGGTGATAGTTGATGAGTTCACGGGCAGGATGATGCCCGGGAGGCGCTGGAGTGACGGGTTGCACCAGGCCGTTGAGGCAAAAGAGGGTGTGAGCGTCGCAGAAGAAAACCAGACCCTCGCCACCATAACTTTTCAGAATTTCTTTCGCATGTACGAGAAACTTGCCGGCATGACCGGAACAGCCGATACGGAAGCTGCTGAGTTCAATGATACCTATAAGCTGGATGTTGTGGTGGTACCTACAAACAAGAAGATGATTCGAATAGATTACCCTGACGTGATCTACAAGAGTGAAAGAGAAAAGTTCAAGGCAGTGGTTGAAGAGATCAAAGAGCTTTATGACAAGGGACAGCCAGTGCTGGTCGGTACTATCAGTATTGAAAAATCGGAAATGCTCAGCAAGATGCTGAAACGGGCAGGAATCCCTCACTCGGTTCTGAATGCAAAGCATCATGAAAAAGAGGCAGAGATTGTAGCCAAGGCAGGCCAGGCAAAGACCGTAACTATTTCGACCAACATGGCAGGAAGGGGTACAGATATTGTGCTGGGAGACGGGGTGGTTGAGCTCGGAGGGCTGCATATTTTGGGGACAGAAAGGCATGAGAGCCGCCGTATTGACAACCAGCTCCGGGGTCGATCAGGCAGGCAGGGCGATCCCGGGAGTTCTCGCTTTTACCTTTCCCTTGAGGACGACCTTTTGAGGATTTTTGGTTCCGATAGAATTGCTTCCATTATGGGCCGGCTGGGCATGGAAGAGGGGCAGCCAATTGAGCACAACCTTATCTCCAAGGCAATTGAGAATGCCCAGAAAAAGGTGGAAGCTCACAATTTTGACATAAGGAAACATTTACTCGAATACGATGATGTGATGAACACGCACAGGGAGATTATTTATTCCCTGAGAAAAGATATCCTGGCCGGAGATAACGTTAAACAGATAACAGAGAACATGGCGGATGAAAAAATAGAGTCTCTGGTCGAGAGGTTCATTGACCCAAAGGCATACCCGGATGACTGGGATATTGACGGACTGAAGGAGAACGTTGCCAGGATCTTTGGATTTGCCCCCAAGATAGGGCCCAAGGATCTGGGAGAGGATGCTTTTGAGTCCCTGAAGGCAGAGGACCTGGTCGAGCTGATCAAGAAAGAGGTGAGGGAGGCACATGAAAAAAGGGAAATGGCTTTCGGCAGCGAAGACTTCACCTCGCTGGAAAAATACATCCTGCTCCAGATAATTGACAGCCAGTGGGTGATCCATCTTCAGGACATGGAAAGCATGAAAGAAGGGATAGGCCTTAGGGGCTATGGCCAGCTTGATCCCCTGCAGGAGTATAAGAAAGAGGGATATGCCCTTTTCGAAGAACTTATGGACAGGATAAGGGAAGAAACCCTTATGACCCTTTCCCGTGTGCAGCTCCTCAGGCAAAGACCGTCTGAAGAATTGCCCAAGAAGAAGAAAAGGGCCATGCAATTCAGCCACGGGGATTCAGGTGACAGGCCTGAAACAGTCAGAAGAAAAGGTAAGAAGATTGGTAGAAACGACCCGTGCCCTTGCGGGAGCGGCAAGAAGTACAAGAAATGCTGCGGAGCCAAGAAATGAGCCTCCCGGAGTAAAACCTCACCCTCTTCTGAATAAAATAGGAAAGCAGACTAACTAAGAAAGAGAAAGGCTTCTAAAAGGTGCTTAAAAGATGAAACATGTGATCCCGGGCTTTAAAGCCTCAGCAGTGGCATCCGGCATCAAGAAAGGGTCGGGCCTTGACCTGGCCCTAATTTTTTCAGAAAAGCCTGCAGTGGCAGCAGGAGGTTTTACCTCCAACAAGGTGAAGGCCGCTCCAGTAATTTTGAGCCTGGAAAACATAAGCGACGGCAGCGCACGCGCCATTATTGCCAATTCAGGTAATGCCAATGCCTGCACCGGAAAGCAAGGGCTCCGCGATGCCCAAGTGACAGCAGAGCTGGTGGCCAAAGAGACCGGCATCAGGCCCAGCGAGGTGCTTGTTGCCTCCACAGGCGTGATCGGCGCCCCGGTGGACATGGACCGGGTTGCTAAGGCCGTCCCCGGCCTGGTAAAAGCACTTTCTCCCAAGGGGATACCCCGGGTGGCGGAGGCCATCATGACAACCGATTCCTTCCCAAAGATAGCGGAGTTTGAAGGTATGGCCGGGGATAAGCCTTTTCACATACTGGGAATCGCCAAAGGCGCTGGTATGATCATGCCCCAGATGGCGACAATGCTTTGTTTTGTGCTGAGTGACATTCAGATAGGCATAGATGAATTGAGAAAAGCGACTTCTGCTTCCATTGACGCCAGTTTTAACAGGATTAGCGTGGATGGGGATACCAGTACAAATGATACCGTCTTGGTTATGGCTAACGGAATGGCCGGCAATGGGCCACTCGGCGTCAATGGATATTCGAAGTTTCAGGGGGGATTATCCGCGGTAATGTGCGAGCTGGCCACCATGATTGTGAGAGACGGGGAGGGTGCTACCAAGTTGGTCGAGGTGGTTATAAAGGGAGCTGGCAGCAATGCCGAGGCTGAGTCAGCAGCAAGAACCGTGGCGAATTCCACCCTGGTAAAGACCGCCTTTTACGGGCAGGACCCCAACTGGGGGAGAATCATGGCTGCACTGGGACGTTCCGGGATCAAGATGAAAGAGGAAGATGTTGATATATGGGTTAACGATGTGATGATCGTAGAGGGGGGCAGGGGGAAAGGATTGTCGGCCGAGAAGGAAGCAGCAAAGAGGATGTCCGGAGAAGAGTTCTCAGTTGTCGTTGACCTAAACCAGGGACAAAGCGAGTTCCGGATCCTCACATGCGATTTGACACACGAATACGTTACAATAAATGCTGAGTACAGGACATGACCCGCAAGGCCAGTAAGTATCGTAAATATAGTAAAGTTTTTCAAGCGTCGTTTAGAAAAGTCAAAACATTTTCACAGAAAGGGTGAACTGCTATGAATCCTAATATCTTTAGAGAATATGATATCAGAGGAGAGTCGCCGAGTGAGCTGAATCAGGAAACCGTGTATAAGCTCGGGCACTCTTTCGGGACCTACTATCAGGAGCACGGCACAAAAAGGATTTCCCTTGGCCGGGATTGCCGCCTGAGCTCGCCCGAGCTGCACGATGCTCTGAGCAGGGGACTGATGGATACAGGGATGCATGTGATCGATATTGGTATGGTGCCCACCCCGCTTTTGTACTTTTCTTTGTTTGAGCTGGAGGTAGACGGGGGTGTTCAGGTCACGGGAAGCCATAATCCCCCGAGCTACAATGGCTTCAAGATTTGCCTGGGTAAGGAAACAATATATGGACAAGAGATCCAAAAAATAAGGCAAATAGTGGATTCCGAAAAATTTTTACAGGGCCGGGGGGAGATGGAACAAAGGGAGGTCACCGGTCTGTATCTTGAAAAGGTGGAGGCAGTTTTAAAGCCCGGAACTCAAAAAAGGAAGGTGGTGGTGGATGCGGGCAACGGTGTGGCAGGGATGCTTGCCCCGCAACTTTATGAACACCTGGGCGTGGAGGTTGAGAGACTTTACTGCGAGCCTGACGGACACTTCCCAAACCACCACCCTGACCCGACCATTCCTGAGAACCTAGTGGACCTCAAGGAGAAAGTCTCCGCGATTTCCGCTGATCTGGGAATTGCTTTTGACGGCGATGGCGACAGAATCGGTGTGATAGACCATGGTGGTAAGGTAATATGGGGAGACCAGCTCATGATTATTTTTTCTCGTGATCTTCTCGAGCGTCATCCTGGTGCAAAGATCATAGGTGAGGTGAAATGTTCGCAGGTCATGTATGATGATATTGAAAAACACGGTGGCAAGCCTATCATGTGGAAGGCAGGGCATTCCCTGATTAAGAGCAAAATGAAGGAGGAAGGGGCTCTCCTGGCAGGCGAGATGAGCGGGCATCTTTTCTTTGCAGAGCGATACTATGGTTATGATGATGCAATATACGCCGGTGCAAGGCTACTTGAAATTCTTACCAAGCAACAGAAAGGTATAAGAGACCTTCTTAAGGATGTCCCGGTTCTGGTCAGCACTCCTGAAATCCGCATGGACTGCCCTGATGAAAAAAAATTCGAGGTCGTGCGCGCCCTTGCAAGCGAATTCAAGAAGGAGTTCAAGGTGATTGATGTGGATGGAGCAAGGGTTCTTTTTGACGGAGGCTGGGGCCTCGTGAGGGCTTCGAACACCCAGCCAGCCCTTGTGCTCCGCTTTGAAGCCGTGGATGAGGAGCGCGTTGAAGAAATCCGAAAGATTTTTATGGATAAGCTGGCCGAAAAAATGTAGATGAGAAAATTTGCATCTAAAAGGGGTGTGCCACCAGGAAAGGGTAGGGCATAGATGATAAAGAAGCCATTGGTTCTGGCAACGCGAAACCAGGGAAAGATCTCAGAGTTTCGGGACTTCCTGTCAATTGTGGATATTCAGATAAAGAGTTTGAACGACTTCGGCCCGATCCCTCCAATTGTGGAGGACGGAAAAAGCTTTGAAGACAATGCTTACAAGAAAGCTCATCTCACTGCTAAAATGCTCGGATTCCCTGCACTTGCAGACGACTCCGGCCTGGTGGTGAATGCGCTGGGAGGTGCTCCGGGGGTTCACTCAGCTCGTTATGCAGGGGAGGGAGCCACGGATGAGGCGAACAATGAGAAGCTTCTAAGAGAAATGGAAGGAGTCAAAGACCGGAGTGCAGCATTTGAATGTGTTATTGCCATAGCAGTGCCTAGGGGGCCCGCACTGATCTACGAAGCCAGGTGTGAAGGTGAGATTACCACAAGGCCGATGGGAAAAGGGGGTTTCGGATATGACCCTGTTTTTTACTATCCGCCCCTCAAGAAAACATTTGCCCAGATGAGCAAAGAGGAAAAAAACAGGGTCAGCCACAGGGGGAAGGCCCTGGCTGAGTTAAGAAGTGAATTCGACAAGGTGCTGATTTGGCTTGAACAAAGGCTGGCCGAAGAACCTTTTTAGTGCATGGTTGTGGGGGTTTTTGCAACTTTAGATCTTTTTTTGTCTCTATTAGTTATAACGCCAGGTAAGGGGCTAAAGGCTTACATTTCAACGGGTTGACGATCCTTAGGATTCAATTTCCCCATTGGGCACGCGGGTTAGGCGGAAGAAGTTTGTTGACAAAGTTTGATTGATGTCTAGTATTCTAGTATAATTGTGAAGCCTGACGATAACTTTTAAGGAGGAAAGGATGTTTGAGGTAACGGAAAAGGCAAATGAAAAAATACAGGAATTCTTTAAAGACAAAGAAGAAAAACCCATAATCAGGATATTTCTCTCACAGGGTGGGTGATCCGGGCCCTCTCTGGGCATGGCTCTGGATGAGCCAAAAGAGGATGATGAAGTAATGAACGAAGATGGAATCACTTACCTTGTGAATAAAGAATTGTTTGAAATGGTAAAGCCGGTGCGCGTGGATTTTGTGGAATCTGTGTACGGCTCAGGATTTTCAATCAGTTCCAACCTCAATACAGGAGCAGGGTGCGGAAGCTGCTCTAGCTGCTAAAAAACGAATCTGACACAGGTCACCATTCTTGAGATAATCGGGGATGGTGACCTCTCATTAAGTGCCTTGGCGAAGTGATTCTATTTCTAATTGGGCCATTTGGCTGAGCTTGAATTTTTGCACTTTACCGCTTCTTGTCATGGGAAAGCTCGAAACTATTTTGAAATATGAGGGCATCCTTTGTGCTTCCACATTTTCCCTCATATATGCCTCGATATCATCTGCTATGAGGCTTGAACCTTCTCTAACTCTTACCCATGCGACAACTTCCTGGCCTTTTTCAGTGTGAGGGATGCCGAAGACCTGGGCTTCCACCACATCAGGTATTTTATAGAGAGTTTCTTCAAGCTCAACCGGAAATATTTCAACCCCGTTTCTCAAAATTACATCTTTCAATCTGCCCGTGATCCTCACGTAACCCTGCTCATCCATCTCCCCCAGATCTCCGGTGTGAAACCATCCTCCCCGGTCTATGGCGGCAGCCGTGGCACCAGGCATCTTGTAGTACCCCTTCATCAGGAAGCCCTTTGAGCATATCTCGCCCTGCTTTTTTGGGGGAAGGCTTTCGCCCGTTGCAGGATCCACTATCTTCACCTCATTGCATTCAAGGGGCCTTCCTATGGTTGCGACTCTCAATTCAATCGGGTCGCCGGTGCTGGTCATTGTAATCCAGGAGCAAGTTTCCGTAATTCCGTATCCAACCGTAATGTCCGAGACGCCAATATCTTCAACCAGCTTTTTCATCAAGTCCATGGGGCATGGAGCACCCCCGATTATTCCTTTGCGAACAGTTTTCCACTGGCTCTTCTTGAAGTCTGGATGTTCCAGTAAAGAGATAAGCATGCTGGGTGACCCATAGATAGCTGTACATTTTTCATCCTGTATTGCAGGAAGGATCCGGGAAGGCTCAAAGCTCAGGCACGGCATGATAAGTGCCGCCCCTCTCAGTAATCCCGCAAGCGCAATACAGGTGTTTCCAAACATGTGAAAAAGGGGAAAGAATAGGGCAAGCCTGTCTTTTCTGCCTATCCCCTGTCGAGCCGTTGAATACATGGACTTGTTGATAAGGCCAAGGTGATCAAGCTCCACGCCCTTTGGATTCCCGGTTGTGCCGGATGTATACATAATGGCCACAGCATCTTCGGGCTTTACCCTCCCTTTGATGCCTTGAAACAATTCCTGATTAGCTTGTTCACCCCCTGCCTCAAGTTCAGACCAGCGTATCACCCCGGGGTAGTGTTTTTCGGCAATCAAGAACACACGGGAAAGGTTCGGCAGGCCGGACCTTACGCTCCTCAGCAACTCAAGATATGGTTTCCCCTGCGCTTGATCAGGCATGATGATGCCCTGGCATTCTGACTGCCGGAGTATGAAGGATAAAGTTTCCTTCTCCGCCCCTGGATCAATTGGGACCATGAGCACACCAATTTTTGCAAGAGCGACCATCGAAATGATCCACTCCGGTATATTCGGTGCCCAGATAGCGAGTTTGTGGCCGGGCCTGATGCCCGCCCTGATAAAACCTCTTGCAACCTGGTCCACTTTTTTGGCCAGGAGAGCGTAAGTGTAACGAGAACCTATCTCAGTATGAACAATAGCATCCAGGTCAGGCTGCTCCCTGGCTATTGAATCTACCATCTGACCGATGGTCTTGCGAACAACCTCCACTCTCTTCCCCCTCGAGGCGTGCCCTTTTTCTGGCAAGGCAAGGGCTACACAGCCTTGCCAGTACTGGCCTGGGCCAAGGAATCACGAATCGTTGTCCGAAATCAGGACATCCCGACCGACCTGGCCGGGATCGCGGCTTCCAACCATGGTCATTATTCGCTTGAGCTCAAGGGTTATCCCTTCAATAATGCCTTTCACCCCTTCTCTCCCGTCTGCGGCCAACCCGTAAAGAATGGGTCTACCTAATCCCACCAGCGATGCCCCAAAGGCAAGCCCCTTGAGCACATCACTACCCCTGCGGAATCCTCCGTCTATGATTATCGCAGTTCTTCTCCTTTTTGGTAAAGTTCAGTCAATTCCATGGGCGATCTCCTTTCCGGTGGAAATATCCAGCATTGTAGATGATGGAACACGCTTATCCGAACCCAATGACATATCCCGGGTCCGTTTGTCAACAAGCAAGTAAAGGACGTGTATCCATGCCCCTGCAACCATCAATAGCAGCACCTCGTTCCTAGGCATTGGGGGGTTCTGGAGCATACCGTGACCGGGGCACTTGGAGTTCGCGTTAGTAAGAAAGAGTAATTATCAGAATCAGGCATCAAAAGTCTTGACTCAAAATTACGATTATGCTTTAATCCTGCCAAAAACAGAGAGGTCATACATGGATAAGAAACCTATGCTCAATACGCGCGAAGTGGCCCGGCTGCTGAATATCAATGAAAAAATGGTTTATTCGTTGATAACTGAGAAAGGGCTTCCAGCAACCAAAGTGACAGGCAAATGGCTTTTCCCGCGGCACCTGGTTGAGCAGTGGGTGGAAAACCAGACAGTAAACTATCCAAAGCCATCTCAAGCGCTTCCGCCCTACCATGGGCTTCTGATCATAGCAGGGAGTAACGATATTCTCCTCGACAGGACCATTTACCTTTTTAACAGCCAGTACCCGGAACACCTGGCTGTGTTCGGGAACCTGGGGAGCATGGGAGGCATTAGGGCTCTGCGGCGAAATCTCTGCCATGTGGCATCAAGCCACCTGCTCCAAGAAAACGAGGATGAGTATAATTTCGGTTTTGCAAGCCGGGAGCTCAATCAGATGCCCGCTGTCATTAATTTTTGTCGCAGGGAACAGGGACTCATTGTTCAAAAGGGAAACCCTAAAAAGATTCAATCAATCAGAGATTTAGGAAGGGGAGATATATGCATTGTGAATCGTGCCCTGGGGACAGGTACGCGTCTCCTCCTTGACATGGAACTTCAAAGAGCAGGCATCAACGGCAATGAACTGAAAGGCTACGGACAGGAGGTGGAAAAGCACCTGGATGTTGGGCTTGAAGTGTTGTCAGGTAAGGCTGACGCAGGGTCTGGAATCAGGGTCGTTGCCGGAATTCTTGGCCTGGAGTTTATCCCATTGCGATGGGAGCGTTTTGATCTCCTTATTTCAAAAGACCGCTTTTTTGATCACGGGATACAGCTTTTCCTGGGCCTTTTACATGAAGAAGCGTTTCGGAAGATCGCTGAAGAACTTGAAGGTTATGACTTGAGCCTTTGTGGAAAAATGGTTTTTCCACAAGAAGCTTCGAAGCGTATTGAGGTAGAAGAGTGAAAACCTATTTTTCAAAGTTGTTTGTAGCAATATCTGTGGGGATTGGCGTTTTTGCATCCATATGTGCTGTTGCGCCACAAGTCGGGGCGGGAGATAAGCTCATAATTTTTCATGCCGGTTCTCTTTCAATCCCTTTCAAAGATATGGCAAAAGCTTTTGAGCTGCAACATCCGGGTGTTAAGGTTCTCAGGGAAGCGGCCGGCTCCCGGACCTGTGCAAGAAAGATCACGGACCTGGGCCGCCCTTGCGATGTAATGGCCTCTGCCGACTATAGTGTTATTGAGGAGCTTCTGATCCCCGAGTATGCCTCATGGAACATATCTTTTGCCACAAACGAAATGGCTATAATGTACAGGTCCGACTCAAAGTATGCAGGGGAGATCAACGGTCGGAACTGGTACCGCATCCTTCTTAGAAAAGGGGTGCAGTACGGCCACTCCGATCCAAACAGCGATCCCTGTGGATACAGAAGCCAGCTTGTATGGCAGCTCGCGGAAAAATACTACAATGTGCCCGGGCTCTATGAAAGGCTCAAAAAGGGGTGCCCGCTTCGAAACATCAGGCCCAAGGAGACCGACCTGATAGCGCTTCTAGAGGCAGGGCAGATCGACTACCTCTTTATTTATAGATCCGTGTGCCTTCAGCACGGGATGCCCTTTGTAAAACTCCCCGACCAAATTAACCTTGGCTCATTTGAGTATGCAGAATTTTACAAACAGGCGAGGATCAAAATCTCGGGAAAGACCCCCGGTTCTTTTATTGAGAAAAGGGGGAAACCCATGATCTACGGGATCACCATCCCAGGCAATGCTCCTCACCCTGCGCTGGCAGTGGATTTTGTTTCCTTTTTGCTGGGCCCTGAGGGACGGAAAATCATGAAACGAAATGGACAGGCTCCGCTGCCGGTTCCTATGGCAACAGGGAATGTTAGACAGATACCTGCGCCGCTCCGCGCGTTTCTTCAGTGATGGACACGCCTATGGAACGAAGCTCCAGGGGAGCATATGTGTCCGGGATTTCTGTGCACGGGGAAGTTTGAATGAAGAATTTCAAACCAGTCATATGGGGACTGAGCACTGTTGTGCTCTTGATGGTGGTTATTCCTCTGATAAGAATGGTGCTTGCCGCAGACCCTGGCGTCTTAAGAGCTACGGTGGCCGATCCTGAAGTCATTCAATCTATCTTCCTGACGCTCAGGTCTGCCCTTTGGGCCACCATTTTTTGCGCTATTTTCGGCATTCCTCTGGCCTACGCTCTGGCACGATGGGAGCTTCCCTTTAAAAGCGTGGTACAGGGCATAATTGATCTTCCGGTAATGATCCCCCACACGGCTGCTGGCATTGCCCTGTTGATGGTCTATGGGCAGCGGTTTTTCATGGGAAAGGCATTTTCATCACTCGGGATCAGCTTTGTAGGAACAGAGGCCGGCATCAGTCTTGCCA
Source organism: Deltaproteobacteria bacterium (assembly GCA_019310485.1). Classification (GTDB taxonomy): domain Bacteria; phylum Desulfobacterota; class DSM-4660; order Desulfatiglandales; family HGW-15; genus JAFDEF01. The sequence continues at coordinate 28,067 of JAFDEF010000032.1, forward strand.
TGGCATTTGTCTCTCTTCCTTTCCTGGTCAATGCTGCCAGAGACGGATTTCTCTCCATTGATCCCAGGCTGGAACGCGTGGCTCGAACCCTTGGAGCATCTCCCTGGAAAGCGTTTTTCAAGGTCAGCTTACCACTTGCATGGCGCGCCATCCTCTCCGGAGGTATTATGATGTGGGCTAGGGGAATAAGTGAGTTCGGGGCCGTTATCGTTCTTGCTTATCATCCTATGACAGCGCCTGTCCTCATCTGGGAACGATTCGAAGCATACGGCTTGAAGTACGCCAGGCCTGTTGCCGTTTTTCTGATTTTGCTGTGCCTCGGAATTTTTGCGCTTCTTCGCGGAATTGCAGCAAGGAAAAGGGAGGCATAAATTGCTTCGTGTCCAGGAGATAAGTGTAACGCTGGGCAATTTCATGCTTAAAAACATAACCCTCCACGTAAAAGGGGGGGAATACATGGTACTCCTGGGACCCACCGGCACAGGAAAAACAGTGCTCCTCGAAACCATTGTTGGAATGCATGCTGTAGAAAGCGGAAAAATCTTTATTCATGGCAAGGACGCTACCCGTTTGCCTCCTGAAAAAAGAAACCTAGGGGTTGTTTACCAGGATTACGCTCTTTTTCCGCACCTCACAGTCCGCAAAAACATTGCTTTCGGGCTCCGGCTCAGGGGAAACACCAGGGAAGAGACAACCAGGAAGGTAGAGGAAATGGCGGATTTCCTCGATATAGGGCAAATCCTTGAGCGCCGGACCGTGAACCTCTCAGGCGGCGAAGGCCAGCGGGTGGCACTTGCCAGGGCTCTAGTTCTAAAACCTTATGTGCTGCTGCTTGATGAACCACTAAGTGCACTGGACCGAACCAGCCGGGATCGCTTGAGACGAGAGTTAAAGCGAATCCACAAAGAAATGGGCATTACCATTCTTCACATCACGCACGACCTGACAGAAGCTTTTTTCCTGGCAAGCCACCTTGCCGTGATGAAAGACGGAAGAATACTGCAGCAGGGCAGCCCGGGAGCTGTTTTAAGAGCGCCAAAGAATCGCACCGTTGCAGAGCTTCTGGGTGTTGAAAACCTGATCAAGGCAGAAGCAGCCGGGGAGAGAGGATTTCTTACCAGCTTGGGGCCCTTAGACATGGAAGGCGCATTTCCAGGCAAGCCTGAATATGCTGCCGATGTTTACCTGACGATTCCCGGGTGGTGCGTTGAGGTGGTTCCTCAAAGGGAAACAAAGCAATATGCCTGGATGGGCAAAATGAGGGTGGAGGGTACAAACTTCCTCGATGGTCTTATGGAGCTTGAGCTTACACACACTGGAGGAGAACGCTTGAGAACATCTCTGTCGCGGAGGGAGATTAGTTTGCTGGACATTCCCCTGGAAATTGGAGCGCAACTGCCCGTGGGGCTTCTAAAAGAAGGCATTTATTGGGTGCCGCGTTTCAATTCATGAAACATCAGGCCGGGGTAGTGATTATTTCAAACTCCGGCGGGTCCATAATGTGTTTCTTAACAGCACACAGGTCCATGGACCTTATGATTGCTTTTCGGTATTTTTCAGAAAAGCTCCTGTCCAGCCTTAACAAACTGAATCTATGCGCGTGCTTATTGCTGGTGGGCCATATGAATGGTATTGAAAAAACCTTGCCCGTGAGGCAAGATGGATAAAAGATGCTTGTGCGGGAAAACATGCAATAATGCGAGATCAACCGGATAAGAAGTTTTGATCTCATTGTCTCGATTGATGATCTTGTATCCTTTTCAAGCGATGGATGCTTTTTATCCGCCAGAGGCGGATTTATCCGCCAGAGGCGGATTAATCCGCCGGAGGCGGACGAGCCCGCCAGAGGCGGACAAGGGTTCAATTCCCCGCCCCTTGGGGCGTTGAGAAAATTTCCGATTGATACCCCGTCCGCTTGCGCCGGGGTAGTTAATTGCTGCGAAGAGGGCTCTCATCATAGACAGGGGGGATAAAGTATGATCAAAGAACGAGTAAGGAAGATTTTGGCTGAACTTCCGGAAGGCGTAATACTTGTGGGTGCTGCAAAGACAAGGACGCCTGAAGAGATCCTCGAAGCGGTAGAGGGAGGTCTTGAGGTAGTAGGTGAAAACTATGTTCAGGAGGCTGAAAAAGCAATTGCAGTCACTGGCAGCAGGGTGAAGTGGCACATGATCGGACACCTGCAAACAAACAAGGCCAAAAAAGCAGTCAGGATCTTTGACATGATAGAAACCGTGGATTCCATTAAGCTGGCCAGGGAAATTGACAAGGCATGTGCAAAAATCGGCAAGAAGATGCCTGTCCTTATTGAAATTAACAGCGGCGAGGAGCCGCAGAAATCAGGCGTGATGCCGGATGAAGCCACAAGCCTGATAAAGCAGATCTCCACGCTTGAAAATATCAGGGTAATGGGGTTGATGACCATGGGGCCGTTTGCAGGAGACCCGGAAGAGGCGAGGCCGTATTTTCAGAAAACAAAGAGACTTTTCGATAAGCTAAAAGAAGAGAACATTCCAAACGTGGAGATGAGATATCTTTCCATGGGTATGTCCAATTCTTACAGTGTTGCTCTTGAGGAAGGGGCAAACATGGTAAGAATTGGCACGAAGCTTTTTGGAGAGCGCCACTACGATTGACAAGGTGAATCGATTTGAGCTTTGCTGCTAAGGAAATAAGGCGCCTGATGGGGAAAGCCATTCATACGCGGGAGATGATCAGTGAGGGAGATCATGTGCTGGTGGCGGTGTCAGGCGGGAAGGATAGCCTGTCCCTTTTGTGGCTCTTGAGGGAAAGGCTCAAGCGTGTCCCCATTGAATACGGTATCATTGCGGTGCATGTTGATGTTGGCTTTGGATCCGACTCGGCTGAACGAATGAAGAGTTTTTTCACTGAGCACGGATTTGACTACAGGATTGTGAGAACCGATATCGGTCCAAAGGCGCACGGCCCCGAAAACAGGGAAAACCCTTGCTTTCTTTGCTCCAGGTTAAGGAGAAAGATCTTGTTTGAACTGGCAAATGAGCTGGGATGCAACAAGATAGCCTTTGGCCATCACAAGGACGACGTGATTGAAACCTTTTTCCTCAATCTTTTCTATGGCGCTTCTTTGAGCACAATGATGCCGGTCCAGGACTTTTTCCAGGGGAAACTCACCATTATCAGGCCCATGTACTTGATAGACTTGGCGCTTGTGAAACGGTACGCAAACTCTATGGGATGGCCTGAAATAGACCTCGGTTGCCCCAGCGCAGGATCTACAAAAAGAGAAGAAATCAGGAAAATGCTGAGAAGCTTTTACAGGGGCAACAAAAAGGTCAAAGGAAATATCTTCCACGCGCTCCATAATGTTAGGCCCGAGTATCTCCTGTAACGAGACCTTTGCAAATTGAACATTTTTTAAAGGTCTCGTAGCGAGCTTGGCTTCAGTTCAATTGGTCGCAGCATGTCCCATAACTTTAAGGGCTCTTTCTACAACGTGATCAACTGTTAACCCGAACTTTTCATAAAGGATCTTGTAGGGTGCAGAAGCTCCGAAATGATCTATCCCCACTACCTCACCGCTCCTTCCTACGTACTTATGCCATCCCTGAGTCACGCCAGCCTCAACGGCAAGCCTGGCCTCTGTTTCAGGAGGCAGAACTTGATCTCGATAGGCTTTGGGTTGGCGGTCAAATAGCTCCCACGATGGCATGCTCACAACCCTGACGCGAATTCCTTTTTTTTCAAGCACATCGGCAGCCCCAAGTGCGAGGTGGACTTCGGAACCACTTGCTATTAGGATAATGTCCGGTTTGGCCTGAACCGAATCGCGCAAAACGTAACCACCCCGGGTAAGGCCTTCAGGGCCTGGATATAAGTTTCGATCCAGGGTTGGCACTCCTTGGCGTGTTAGGGCAAGAGCCACAGGACCTTCCTCGCAGCTCAGGGCAAAACGCCATGCTTCGGTCGTTTCGTTCGCATCGCACGGCCTGATAACAACCAGGTTTGGGATGGCTCTAAGGGAGGCAAGGTGTTCGATTGGTTGATGCGTCGGACCATCTTCCCCAAGCCCTATGCTATCATGGGTGAAGACGTAGATCACTTTGAGCTTCATCATTGAAGCAAGCCGTATGGCAGGGCGCATGTAGTCGGAGAAGACGAGAAAGGTTCCACCATAAGGGATAAGTCCTCCGTGTAAGGCGATACCGTTTAGGATGGATCCCATTGCATGCTCCCTGACGCCGAAATGAAAATTTCTGCCCTCATACTGGCCTGGCTGGAATACTTTCTCATCTTTAATAATGGTCTTGTTCGAGGGTGCCAGATCCGCTGAGCCGCCTATCAGGTTAGGGATACCGGATGCGACAGCATTCAGCACTTTCCCTGATGCAACCCGGGTTGCCATTCCTTTTGAATCAGCGGGGAAGGCAGGCATATCCTTGTCCCACCCATCAGACAATATCTTTTCGTTCCATTGCACCCACTGCCGTGCAAGATCCGGAAATGCCTTCTTATACGCATCAAACCTCTCGCGCCATTTTTCTTCCAGCTCCTTGCCTCTCTCAAGTGCCTGGCGGAAGTGTTTTAGTGCCTGCTCCGGGATGAAACACTCAGGCTCAAGAGGCCATCCGAGGTTTTTCTTGGTCAATTTGAGCTCTTCCGGACCAAGGGGTTCTCCGTGGGCCGATGCTGTATCCTGCTTGTTAGGGCTTCCATAGCCGATATGCGTTCTCACTGCTATAAGAGAGGGTCGTTGCGTTTCGCTTCGGGCTGCCACGATAGCCTTTTCTATGGCAAACAGGTCGTTTCCGTCTTCTACCTGCTGTACGTGCCAGTTATAGGCTTTGAACCGCTCCACCCTGTTTTCCGTAAAGGCAAGATCCGTGCTTCCATCAATGCTAATGTGGTTGTCGTCATAAAGGTAGATGAGCTTGCCCAATTTCAGGTGGCCTGCCAGGGAAGCGGCCTCGTGGGATACTCCTTCCATCAGGTCCCCGTCGCTGACAATTGCATATGTGTAATGATCAACAATTTCGTGACCCGGACGGTTAAGACGGGCAGCGAGGTACCTCTCGGCAATTGCCATGCCTACCCCGTTGGCAAATCCCTGACCCAGCGGTCCGGTGGTGGTCTCAACCCCTGGAGTGAGGTTGGATTCGGGATGTCCCGGGGTTATACTTCCCCACTGACGGAAATTCTTTAGCTCCTCCAGGGAAAGGTCATATCCGGTAAGATGGAGGAGACTGTAAATCAGCATAGACCCGTGGCCCGCTGACAGAACGAATCTGTCCCTGTCGGGCCAGTCAGGATCAGCAGGGTTGTGCTTCAAGAATCTGGTCCACAAAACATAAGCCATGGGCGCCGCCCCCATGGGCATGCCGGGATGGCCGGAATTGGCCCTTTGAACGCAGTCTGCGCTTAGCATTCTAATCGTATTGATGCAGAGGTCATCCAGTTCCATTTCTCGCTTTTCCCCCTTTTTCCAGTCAATAATGTTGAAATCCTAAGAAGTCATCCGACGAGACGGCACAGTAAAAAGCACCAAGATCAAGGCGTTCGAGTCCGGCACTCACTTTGATTCAAACTGAGTGCCGGGCGAAGCACAACACAGAGATTGGGCTTTTTGTGAAGCCGTCAAAAATGTAAGGCACCTTTTAGTCTGTTATGACGCAAGAGTCAAGGGGCTAAGGATAGTCGCCATAAGCAGCCATTAGGTCTTTTAGGGCTCTTACCCTTTTTTCAGAATTATTTCCAGGAAGGTTGTTCCGCGGGACCTCAATCAGCCCCAGATCAGAAAGGACCTGCTTGATAAGCGAGACAGGAGCACCACGGTAAAGGCTCATGAGCTTACGAAGATACTCCCCCGTCTCCACTATTTGCCGAACCTGGTCTGGGTATGCGTCCCCGGCACCCGATATGTTAAGGGAGGAATCTGTTATCCTTTGCCAGGCCCTGGGGGCCAGATTTGCACCGGCAGAGACAACTCCGCTCAAGCTTGGATATTGAAGAAAATGAGATTCATCGCCGTCATAGATCCGAAAATCTACCCTAGACCTGGTCGCTTTTTGGTAATTTCTGGCTCTTTCAAGAGATCCAAGGAAAATCAGCCCCTCAATGCTGGTAATTTTAGCAATCTCTTTAAGAATGCTCGTTCGGATGTTGCTTCTTTTCAAGGGCCGAGCCAGCTCCTTCACAAGATTAGGGTCATTGTGGAGCAAGTAGGATCCCTGAACAGAGGAAGATAAGTTCCTGTAATAGTCAGGCAGTCCCCTGTTGCTGTGGTAATATAGCGGCGTATCAACCCACAGAATGGGTCCGGAGTACTTTCTTTTCTCCCGCGTTTTCTCAAGTTTTAGCAGCGCTTGCCTGGTTTTTTCCTGACTATCCCGGCTGATCCACACAAGTATCGGAACGCGCCCCCGAACAACAACCAGTGTTTTCTCCAGAAGTTCCTCTCGCTGGGCTGTGCTCAAGTTCTTGCCTTGACCAAGCGCAGGACTGGCAATAAAGACAGCCTGGACATGGGGAAGCACTCTATCCAGCAATCGTCCAAGCCCGGGCCCGTCAATTTCCCCATTCGCCCTAAGGGGTGTGACCAGATCGATGATGAGCCCCCTGGGGGAGCGCGAAGGCACCATTTAGTCTGAATTCCTCCCTTCCCAGAAGATCATGAAGGTGAACTATACCCTTTACTCTTTTTCCCCTGTCCACAATGCACAAGTGTGTTATGCCGTACAGTTCCATGATTCCAAGGGCCTCGGCAGCCATCTGGTCTTCTCCTATTGTTCTGGGAGAAGGTGACATGATTTTTTCCACTTTTTGATTGAGGATGTTTTTCCCCTTGCTCAAGGCTCTCCTAAGGTCTCCGTCAGTTATAATTCCTTTGAGTCTCCGGTCTTTGTCAACCACAAGGGTGGCGCCGATTCCCTTTGAGTCTATCTCTTTAACTGCCCGTTCCACTTTTGAGCCGAGGGGGACGAGTGGTATATGATCGTCTGTGAGCATAACCTCTTTAACCCTGATCGAAAGCCTTTCCCCTAAGCTCCCCCCGGGATGAAACCTTCTAAAATCTTTTTTGCTGAAACGGCGCGCGTTGATAAGTACCACTGCCAAAGCATCGCCCATAGCAAGGGCAGCCGTGGTGCTTGCGGTAGGGGCAAGACCCATGGGGCATGCTTCTCTTTCCACTGCCACGTCAATTACCACATCACTTTCAAGAGCCATGGGAGAGTCAGGCACTCCAGTAAAAGAGATTATCTTTGCTCCTATGCTCTTGATAATCGGCAGAATGTTTATGATTTCAGGGGTAACTCCACTGTGAGAGACTGCGATCACAATATCGTCCGGGGTGACCATTCCCAGGTCACCATGAATGGCCTCGGCGGGGTGGAGAAAAAGGGAAGGAGTGCCGGTGCTGTTGAGCGTGGCTGATATTTTTCTTGCGACCAGCCCGGATTTACCCATGCCCGTCATGATAACTCTTCCATTGGCATTCAAAATCATCTGAACCGCTTTCTCAAATTCGGGCCCAATACGCTCAAGGAGGTCCAGGATTGCCTGGGCCTCTATTTTGAGCACCTCTTTTACCTGTCTAATGACCATTTTCCTTGTAAGCCCTTTTTTACTTGCAGTGCGTCCCTTTTAGCCCCCGTTTCACGGAATGCAGATCACACGACACCTTGCCTTTCCCCTAAATATTGAGCAGTTAGCCCGCTTTTAACATTTTCCCTGGCACTTCTCAAGGAATAATGTTTTTCAGATCCTTGGGGTAGGGTTATTTCACTCTCATTCCCGGGTAGGCGGGTGGCTGGGCAGAATCTTTGAGTTGAATTTGGCCTGGATTTATACTACACGATACATATAAAAAGCACTGGGATATCCCACGGTATATTACAGGGGTTTGGGTAGGCCCCACCGCAGGAGCCTTGAAAAAGGGCGTGCATCAAACGTGTAACCGCGCCATAACAGAAAGGTTTCCCAGGCTTCACTGCATGGTGGAGGAATTTGGAAACCGGCGCAAAATTACAGTTTAACGCTAAAGATTGTAAACGGAGTTGAGCGGAGCGAAATTCCGGTTACAATCTGGTTGAACTGAGCCGCTTCGTGCCACTATGGGGATTGAATCGCAAGTGCCTTTGGTTC
>JAFDEF010000068.1 GCA_019310485.1 Deltaproteobacteria bacterium
AGCCATCAATTTGGTGGGGTGAGTTTAAAGGAAATTGGCGCTCACTTTTCGATGAGGGGCTCGGCGGTGAGCCAATCAAGTCGCAGGTTCAAGGTACGGATCTCTGAGGATAAAGAACTTCAGAAGATTGTTGAAAAGATCAGGAGATGTATTGGAGATGTTAAATGTTGAGACCTGACACCTTCTCCGCGTCACTCGTATCTTGTTTCTCGTCCCTCTCTTTTGACCCTGAGCGCACAGTCGAAGGGGAACGCGCGTGAGATAAAACATAGGGCAAAGGAGTGATAGCTTTTCTCACAGACTCATGGACCAAACAAACCAGATAGACCAGATCAACCAAACAGACCAAATCCACCAAATCAACAAAATCTTCAAACAAGAGTCAAACGTAGACCTGACCCCTTCACAGGGGTTAAACTAACGCCGAACCCTATTCCACTGGGGCCAGCTATGACCCCCCCTGACGTTTTTCATATTTCTTGACATCTCACTTTTACGTGTTACACTAATCCTGTGCAGCACGGGAAGTGTATCATGGGAAATCTCACCATTACAGTGGATGATGAATCATTGAAAAGGGCGCGCATTCGGGCGCTGGAAGAAGGGACATCGGTCAATGCCCTGCTGAGGGACTTTTTGGACGCTTATGCGGGGGTCCGCCGGGCCCAGAAAAATGCGGTTAGCGAAGTGGTTGCCCTATCCCGGCGATCGCAGTCTCGGCGAGGGGGACGGAGTTGGACCCGCGAAGAGCTTCATGAGCGGGAATGATGCGCTCTTTTTTTGATACCAATATTCTTGTGTATATGTTTGATAACGACGCACTCGTTAAAAAGGAGTGTGCCTGTCAGTTATTCGAAACCGAAGCATCTGCCGGGCGTGCGCTACTGAGCACCCAAGTCCTTCAGGAGTTTTATGTGAGTGTCACGCGCAAGCTTGCGGTACCCCTGGATTCAGAAAGTGCCGAAGCCGTGGTTCGCAACCTTTCCGTTTTGCCGGTCATTCGAATCGATATTGAGAAAATCCTGGCCGCCATCGGCCGGAGTCGCCGGATGAACGTCTCTTTTTGGGACTCTCTCATTATCGAAGCCGCACTGGCCGGAGGTGCAACGCGGCTATTTTCTGAAGACCTTCAGCATGGCCGGGCCATCGATGGCCTGAGAATCGAAAACCCGTTCATATAGGGACCTTTACAAAACCTACCGAAAATTGAGACCTCTGCAAAACGTTCAATTTTGTTCAAGGTCAAGAAAGACGAAAATTTTAACCAGCCTGGGGCTGGTTAACCACAGGAATAGATTGAGTATTTTGATGATTTACCAGCCTCAGGCTGACAGGAATTTGAGTCTGACGCAGAGATTGGGCAAAAAGATACTCCTGTGCCGTGAAGATATATTTTCTGATGTAATGAAATGAGGAAGTATCGGCACCACAGTTGAATGGTGAAGCTACCGGAGATGGGGCTGCAATTACTTCACTGGTATGGCAATAACGAGAAACTAAGATATAAGTTAATTAGTTAAGAACGTGCCCTACATTGCCCATGCCAGCGGGAGCTGACGGGTGTGCATTTCCTGCTTCCTTTGCGTCGGTTCTCGGGCATAATCTGCAAGCAGGCCGGTTAAGAAGGATCAGCACGGGCAATGGAATAACGGTTGCATACAGTCATACAACACGTCTTGCGATAGAGGACTTTTCAACTCAAGATGTATGGGTGGATTTTATGCCGAATCTCAGCATTCCATTGTTAGGTGTTAAAAGCTTCCTCAGTATATTTTATCCTAACCGTTGACTATCCAAACAGGGTATTTTCCTTATCATTGCCAAATAGATAGCAAAGCAACAAGACCAACCAAATAACCATCAGAGCTTTGCATAACCTAAGCAACAATTGCCATGTCAAAGACACCAAGTCAGATGCTACTCGTGACTCGTATCTCGCCTGCCCCGCCTGCCCTGTGAAATTTTTACCCTGTTGAATACGAAGTCTATTCAACCGGGGCCGAAGGATAGCAGAGTTTACCCCGTAGGTTCGGAGAATCCTACTGGGGTGTATTTCACTGGGGTGCCATCTGCGCAACTTGCCCGCCCGTGCCTTGCCTGGCAGGCGGGTCCGTGCCAAAAGATGTTACTTGTAACTCGCTCTCCTCACGTTCTTCAACCAAACCCACGAAACCCATGAAATTACCAAGCCCACCAAACAAACCAGATACGCCTCTTGCCTCTTTTTGCCATTTATTTTATGCTTATCTTAAAACACTCGCGAGTATTATATGATGGAGCCCAAAAAAAACGAATATCTACCACGGTACATTGAGAAGCATTTCAAAGAAGATCTGACTAAGAAGATGGTTTTCGTGGCTGGGCCAAGATAGGTGGGCAAGACAACCCTAGCCAAAGCACTTTGCATTACATGCGAGGCGGATGTATCCAAACGGTATCTCAATTGGGATGACCCGAACGATTGTTAAATGTTGAGACCTGACACCTTCTCCGATATATATTTCTCTAAGGAGTTGATTCGATGGCTTACTCAAAGAATGACCTAGTTAATGAAGCCATAAAAGATGTGAAAGAAGTGGTTCTAGAGCTTGCGAGGAAACATCCCATCAAGTCTGCTTACATATTCGGTTCTTATGCCAGAGGGAATCCGCATGCAGACAGCGACATCGATATTGCGGTAATCCTTGAATCTGTTAGGGATGGTTCTCCATTTGATGAAAGGTTCGAGATTTTTCATGAGCTTCAGGAGCATAATTCTCTTTATGAGACAGTATGTTTTCTGGAAAGTGAGTTTCTTAGAGAGGATGAGACACTTATAAAGCACATCAAAGGTGAAGGGATAAGAATCTTGTAAGGGTTCTAAAGCCTCCTCGTCCCTATGCTTTTACAGGGCAGGATCGGTAGAATGGACTGAAACCCTATTACCTATTTGAGTGAAAGTGATAGAAAACTCAACAGAGTTGGATTCTGAGCTGAAGAGCTTTAGCCCGGGACTAGGAAAAGAGAGCTCATCAGAACACTTACGGCAATAGTAAAGACAGCGCAAGCTGCTGAATAATTCAGCATTAAGAATTCAAAATTCCAGGTTAAACCCTTCTGCCCTTGCTGCAGAAAACTCAAAGCTTTCCTATTGGAAAGATCGTTGAATAGAGTATAATAATTAATTAGTGTTTGCTTCCCAAATGAAATGGTTCTTTCAATGAGTTTTGAGGTCAAGAAATGAAACTAAGAGAAATAATTTTTATTGTCGAAGATAACCCCGATGGGGGATACACCGCACAAGCCCTCGGCGAGTCTATATTTACCGAAGGCGACACAATAGAGGCGATAAAAGAAAATGTAAAGGATGCTCTGCGATGCCATTTCGATGAAAATGAGATACCGGCATATGTGCGCTTACACATTGTCAGGGAAGAGCGATTCGCATATGCCTAAAATTCCAAGAGATATCTCTGGCCAGAAACTGGCCGGCATCCTTAAGAAGTACGAGTATGAAGTTACAAGGCAAACGGGAGGCCATCTTCGCTTGGTGTCTAGATGGAAAAAGAATGAACACAAGATCACGATCCCGAATCATAGCCCGATTAAAATAGGAACCTTGAATAATATTTTGAGTGATCTATCTGAATACTTGAAGATTGATAAAGAAATACTCATTGACGATCTTTTTAGGAAATAATAACCGGAGTGAAAATCGTCTGACCAGGCTAATTTGCTCCAGATAGACCAAACCCACGAAACCCCCCCCAACTTTCCCCTTGACATGCAAACCTAATACAGCTAAAACGTTCATGCTATGAACAGCCCGTATGAACAAGAAATACGCTACCGCCTGCTCAAGATCCTGAGCGAGGACTCTTCCCTGACCCAGAGGGAGATGTCCCGGCGCATGGGCATAAGCCTTGGCAAGCTCAATTACTGTGTTACAGAGCTGGCCAGGAAGGGGTTTTTAAAGGTCCACCGTTTCAAAGATTCCAGCAAGAAGACAAAGTATGTTTATGTGCTGACGCCCCGTGGGCTGGAGGAAAAGGCCCGGGTTACCCTGAGTTTTTTAAAGAGGAAGGTAAGGGAGTACGAGGAGATAAAGAGGCAGATCAGGGAACTGAGCGTGGAGATTGAAGGGAAGGAGGGTGAGGATATTTTTTCAGAGGAAGTGCTGGAGGCCCTGGACGGAGTATCCTGAAGAGTTCAGCGGGGTGTGTATTTTCACAAAAAAGCTAATGATGAGAGTCGGTTACACCATTTACTCCCCTGTAACCGAAGGGGCGGAGCCATATCTGGCCCATTTTGGAGTCTGCACCTTTATTAGATTCTTATGAAAAGAAACCAGCTTATAAAGCATATCAAAAGGTATAATGGATTTTTATTGCGAGAAGGCAGCCGACATAGTATCTATCAAAAGGGTAGGCTGAAAACAGAGATTCCAAGGCATAATGAGATTGTTGACGAACTGGCAAGGAAAATTTGCAAGGATTTAGATATACCTTTTGTGAGGTAACTATGAAATACCGGGCAGTTATAAAAAGGACAGGTGAATGGTGGATTGGTTGGCTCATTGATCTACCTGGAGTAAATGCGCAGGAAAAAACAAAGGCAAAGCTTATCGAATCCTTACGAATTGGCGCCGAGGATATGCTAGATACCGAGGTGCCCTTTGAATCGGGCGCCGAGATGACTACGATTGATATTTCCGATCCCCCTTGGGCAAAGCCAACATTCAAGGGTTTAACTGTATAATAGGGAAGCTTTCCCCATTCAGCCTTAATGGTACTGTCAAGAGTTTTATGTGAAATTTCCTTTGGCCAATCTTTTGAAAGAGCGTAGGCTTTTGCCGGCTTGAAGCGCTTTGCAAAACCTAAGCAACAATTGCCATGTCAAGGACACCAACCCAGGTGCTACTCGTGACTCGTTTCTCGTCCCTCGTCACTGCTTTGCCCTCTACGCCTCTGCGTCCTCGAGTGACCGAAGGGAGCGGGCGTGAGATAATCCTATGTTTTCTTTGGGGGCAAGCTCCTTGCAAGCACCTAAAAACAGGGCAGTGGTGTGCCCTTTTTCTACATCCAGGCATACCTCTCGTGTAGTGAGGGGCAAAAAGATACTCGACAATAACGAGAGACTAAGATATAAGTTAATTAGTTAAGAACGTATATTTCTTTTTCAGCTTTGGGCTTATATGCTTTGAGCTTCTATTATATCCCCCATTACATGTATTGAGGATGAAGAGATTGTCGTTTTGCGAGTAGGCCATAGAAGAGATATTTACAGGAGGCTCTGAAGGCCATAAAAATAGTGGAATAGTTTACCCCGTTAAATTGCGGAGCAAGTTTCACTGAGTGAAACTATTTAACTGGGGTGGCAACGTCCCCTATTACACGGGGAATGCTGTTTTCAGGGAGGTGAGAATACATATGCCACAAATAACTCTCAAAGAAACAATAACTAAGAAAATAGAAATACCTATGGATACACTTTATGAGCTTATTGACAATCTAACGGATGAAGAACGTAAAAAGCTGTTAGAAAGACTTAAAGCAAAGCCAGTTAAATTAAAACCTTTCAAAAAGGATAAAATTGAATCGATCCTGGCTGACTTTGCAGCAACAGATTTGTATGAAGATGAATTTTTGAAGGATTTAGAGGAGGGACTGAAAAAATCATCAATATACACGTAGAGCAAGATGCCGTTTATTATTGATCTTAGAGACGACATTAAGAAATACCTGCAGAAGCATGGACTTTCCAGGAAGTGGGAAAAGGCCAAAAAGCTTTTTGAAAAAGATCCTTCTCATCCCTCCCTAAATACAGAACTATTAGAACCCAAGCATCGTCTAATCTATTCATTCAGGATAGACAAGAAATATAGGGCGCTGTTCATCTATCTGCCTGAGGGCAAAGTAGAAATACTTGCTGTTACAAAACATTACCGTAAATAATCATGCCTCGCCAAGCCAGACTTGATGCCCCCGGTCTTCTACAACGAGAGCTTTGCAAAACCCACCGAGAATTGTCATTTGGAGTGCTTTGTATAACCCAAGCAACAATTGCCATGTCAAGGACACCAGGCCAGGTGCTACTCGTAACTCGTCTCTCGTAACTCGTAACTCGTCACTCGTAACTCTCTTTTGCCCTGCGCCCTTTTCAGCCTAGATAGACCAGATCAACCAAACAGACCAAATCCACCAAATCAACAAAATCTTCAAACAAGAGTCAAACGCAGGCCTGACCCCTTCATTGGAGATGTTAAATGTTGAGACCTGACCCGTTATTTCCGGCTGGGGGAAGAAATGAAATATCTCGACTATATTGTTAGAGACAAGAACATTTGCGGAGGCGAGCCCGTACTCAAAGGGACCCGCGTCACGGTAAGAACCGTTTTGGCGAGTTTAGCGGAAGGTGCCACGACTGAAGAAATCCTTGCCGATTTTCCTACCCTGAATGAGGACCACATCCGGGCGGCGATTGCTTTTGCAGCAGCATCAGCAGAAGAGGATCTACCCTTACCTCAAGTCCCTAAAGTTGCATGAAGATTAAACTTGATGAGAACATGCCGGCGGGATTAGTCAAAGTGCTTGGGAACCTAGGTCACGATGTTGTGCCAGTGCCTGATGAAGGACTTGGAGGGCGTGGTGACTTGGAGATCTGGGAAGCCGCCCAAAGGGTAGGGAGATTCTTGATCACCCAGGACCTGGATTTCTCCGATGTCTATCGCTATAAACCCGGCACTCATAATGGAATCATGGTGGTCCGCCTGCGTAGCCCTGGCAGACTAGCTCTTCTTGAAAAGGTGCGGGAGATCTTTCAAACTGAGGATACAACTAAGTGGCGTGGTTCTTTCATCGTCCTGACGGACAGGAAGATCCGAATTCGTACTCCCCAGGCGGCCAATGCAGAAAACTAACGGGGATGCCGATGAGGACAAGGGCAACGTCGGGTCCCATAGTGAGTTCATGCATAATACCAAATGACCAGATCAACCAAATCAACAAAATCTTCAAACAAGAGTCAAACGTAGACCTGACCCCTCGCAGAAACAGGATATTGGAATCTGTGGGTGATTGGACTTGAGTGTCACTGAATATGTGGTACCATTAGGAGAGAATGCTCGCAAAAGGCATTATCATGAGACAGTTAAAGGTAAGGTCATTGCCTTTGCTGTTCAACTGGAGGTGTTATTGGCTGGCCAGTGGCAGGTCGTCATTCGGTATGATTCTGCTCACGGTTTTGCTCATATAGATCGCTATTATCGTGGTGGGAGACAGGTCAAGAGGGAGATCCTGTTGAAATTGGAGGAGGCTTTGACCCTGGCAGACGAAGACATAAAAGAAAATTGGAAAAGCTACCAGGAAGCTTTTTTGGAGGGGAAATAGATGATTGATATTTTGGAAAAGAAGCACGCTATATTGGTGACAGAGTTTGACCGTTATGTTGTAGAACACCCTGAATTTGCAGCGAAGATACCCAGAAATGCACAAATTGTTCTTCAGGTTGATGGAGATGAAGAATACAATAAATGGAGCCGGCAAATAGCGGAAAAACAAAGGGAACCAGGGCAGAAACTCGTTTACGTGAAAGTCAAAGGCCTCAGACCTGCTAGATCAAGGCTCCTTAGGCCTGAAGTTGCTTTTGCTTAGGGAAAAGTTGCCAGTATTAATAATGAACACCAGTGCGAGTGGCAAGTGTCAGTTTCCAGTACAAAATGTCAGCTTGAACATTATTATCAGTTGCTGTCGTCATGAAGTTAACCAAAACTGACAACTGAGACTGAGGACTAATGAAGATACTGACCATCCGTCCCATCACAGAGTAATAATAAGGAGGTGATGGAAATGCCTAGCATTTTAAAAGAGATGGATAGAGCTGACTTGATCAATATAGAACGCTTGGCTCATATATTAAAAGGACTCAGTGCAGTAGAATTTGAGACCTTGGAGATCCTCTTAGATGAGGAGGCATCTAAGACTATCACTCAATCCCTCAAGGAACTGGCGGCGGGGGAAAGGATACCAATCGATGAGTGGTAAACGATATCAAGTCTTCATGGCTGCTTCTGCTCATAGAAGATACAAGAAGTTTGATCCACTTTTGAAGGAGAAAATCAAAGAGGAAGCAAATAAGCTCTCGGAAGATCCCCACCGCTATGAGAAACTGAGGGGGCCTTTGAGAGGTATCAGGTCTTGTCATTTCGACTATAGCAAGACACAATATTGGATTGCCTATCGAATCCTTGAAGGAAGAGAGAAAACAAATTGAGGTCGTTTTGGTAAAATCCAGAGAGAGTTTCTATCAGACTTTAAGGCGAATCAAAAAATCAAACTAAATACCTTTACAGAAAGTCACCAAAATCAACTAAATAGACCGGACTCATGCCCCGCCAGGCCAGACTTGACGCCCCCGGCCTCTTGCAACACGTCATGCCTGCCCTGTGGAATCCCTTGCCTACTCCACCGGGGCTGGCAACAGGCCACCGCCCTAGCAACAGAGATAAAGGAGGGAGAATTCGGAAAGCATTTCGGCTTTCGTGATCAAACACCCAAAACTCAACACCCAAAACTGACTTGGGCTTTTCTCAAGGCAGAACCCAAGGAGATTGCGTCCCCCATTATAGGTGTCCCTTTCTTGCGCTTGATTTTTTTACACATTCTGGTAACCTTCTTTTAGAAGTCTTAATTACATCTCAGAGAAGCGGGGTTATCGAAATGCCAATTCTTAAGAATGAAAAGGAAGCCTTGAAAGAACTCAGGGAAAAGCTTCACAAGCTGTACTGGGTGAGAGATATGAGGGTGTTTGGGTCCAAGGCCAGGGGAACAGACGTGGAGGATTCCGATATTGATGTGATGATTATGCTGGCTGAGTGCAAGCCTTCAATAGAGTCCGAAATCGACGATTTGGTCTTTGACATTAACCTGAAGTATGACTGTCTCATTGTGCCACTCTATTTTGGCGAAGATGAACTTGAATCAGGTCCCCTTAGCGAGGCACCAGTGTACAAGAGAA
The DNA here is from genome assembly GCA_019310485.1 of Deltaproteobacteria bacterium. Lineage (GTDB taxonomy): Bacteria > Desulfobacterota > DSM-4660 > Desulfatiglandales > HGW-15 > JAFDEF01. The sequence continues at coordinate 8,995 of JAFDEF010000068.1, forward strand.
TTCTAAGCGAAGGCATACAATTGTGAAAGCGTCCTCCAAACGGCGTGACCTAGCTATGTATCGAATTCAGCAGGCGGAAGAATCTCTGGATGACTCGTATCTTGTCACTCTCTTTTGCCCTGCTCCCTTTTCAGCCCAGATAGACCAGATCAACCAAACAGACCAAATCCACCAAATCAACAAAATCTTCAAACAAGAGTCAAACGCAGGCCTGACCCCTTCATTGGAGATGTTAAATGTTGAGACCTGACTCTGCATTCTGCCTTGCACCCTTTTTCAGCCCAAACCCACGGGATTCCTTGCTAAAGCAAAAAATGAAAAACGCACAATGAATAACGAATTTGGGAACAGGCAATGAGCTATAGACAGCGACTTGAGGACCTTTCAAGTAGATACCGATTGACCGCGGTTTACGCTTTTGGCAGCCGCGTAAAGGATATCTCAGCGGCGATTTATGATGGTAAAGCGCTACCACCGACCCCCCTTTCAGACATAGATATTGCAATACTTCCGGGATTGGGGCAACGACTGACTTTACGGCAGAAGGTTCTATTAACTTTTGAAATGGAGGATATTTTCGGTGTTACGACACTTGATCTCATTATCCTGCCTGAGGTTGACCCTTTTCTGGCGGTACAAGCCATCCGGGGCGATAGAATATACTGTTGTGACATACATCGAGCCGATGAATACGAACTTTATATTTTGAGGCGTGCGGGCGATCTTATTCCCCTGGAAAAGGAACGCATCGAACTTATTATGGGGAGAGCATAATGATACCGGCAAGAATTAACCAACGCGTGATTGCCGACCGTTTGTCATGGATTGACAGGATGCTTTTTGAGATAAGGTCTTTGCCTCTGAGCACCTTTGACGCTTTTATGCAGGACAAAAGAAACATCTGGAGTGCAGAATCATGTTTGCGAAGATCCCTTGAAGCGCTGCTGGACATAGGACGACATATCCTGGCAAAGGCGTATGGCCGAGGGGTGACGGAATACAAGGAGATTGCTAGGGCGCTGAGGGAAAATGGGGTGCTTGATGCGGAATGTGCCCGTATTATGGAGGTTCTGGCCGGTTACCGTAATCGCATGGTTCATTTTTACCAGGAAATCAGCACTGAAGAGCTTTACAAAATATGCAAGGAAGATCTGGACGACATAGATCGGGTTAGAAATCGTTTGGCAGATTGGGTCCAGGCTCATCAGGACCTGGTTGACAAAACCCTGTAAACAAAGGATTGATAGCATGAAGATAGAATATGGGAGCTTTGCATAACCCGGGCAACAATTACCATTTCGACTCGTGACTCGTATCTCGTGACTTGTCACTCGTAACTCGTATCTCGTGACTTGTCACTCGTAACTTGTAACTTGTCACTCGTCACTGGTTTGCCCCCTGCGCCCTTTTTCAGCCCAGCCCCCCGGAGACCCTCCGGAGAGTGAAAGGTAGTCAGCATTGGAGACCGGTACAATCGCCACATACACGATGGGAATGGAGGAGAGGGCGGAGCTTCTTCGGCAAGTAGAAAAACTGCTGTTCAGCCGCAAGGAGATTCTCTTTGCCTATGCCCATGGCTCCTTCTTACGAGAGAAGCATTTTAGGGACCTGGACATTGGGGTCTTTCTTGACCGGGAGCATTTCAAGGGAGTCCGTTACAACTATGAAATTCAATTGGAAGAGGAGCTCAAGAGACTTCTTGAAGTGGAGTTCCCCGTGGACGTGAGGCCGCTCAACTCTGCCTCTATTCCATTTCAATACAAGGCCATTAGGGGTCGGCTCCTTTTGGATAGGTCACCTGATGTGCGGGTGAGTTTCTGTACGAGGGTAACGAGCCGATATCTAGACATGAGGCCCGTGCTCCGCTACCACACGAAAGAGGCGTTTTCTTATGAAACTTGACGATGACCGAATACGTGCAAAACTCCAGGATATTTCAAGGGCCTTGATGCGCCTTGAGCGTTTCCAGGAAACGAGTAAGGGGGATTTCCTCTCTGATGAAGACAGCCAGGACATTGCACGATCCCGGTTGCTAACGGCAATAGAAGCTGCCCTCAACATCTGTTATCACATCAACGCCAGGATGATGAAAAGGGTTCCGGAAGACTATGCCGAGTGTTTCAGGTCCCTTGGGGAAGGACATCTTATTGATCGAGGTCTAGCCGCGCGATTATCGCAGATGGCGCAATTCAGAAACAGGCTTGTCCACCTATACTGGGACATTGATTACGGGCAGGTATATGACATTATTCAGCATGACATAAAGGATCTGAAGGACTTCTCGAACCAGGTACTACGACTGCTGTAGAGTGGACAGCCTAGATATAATCGGATATAAAAAGATGTTTGGCATTTACCCCGCACCAAGACAACCAAACACACCAAATCAACAAAATCAACAAAATCTTCAAACAAGAGTCAAACGTAGACTTGACCCCTTCAGACCCCTTCATTGGAGATGTTAAATGTTGAGGCCTGACACCTTCTCCGGAGACAGAGCAAATAAAATTTCCTCTTGACATCCAATCCCAATACAGCTAAAACGTTCATGCCATGAACAACCCACCCCTTCCCTCCCTGACCCAGAGGGAGATGTCTCGGCGCATGGGAATATCCCTCGGCAAGCTCAATTACTGTGTTACAGAGCTTGCCAGGAAGGCCCGGCTCACCCTGAGTTTTTTAAAGAGGAAGGTAAGGGAGTACGAGGAGATAAAGAAGCAGATCAGGGAACTGAGCGTGGAGATTGAAGGTAAGGAGGGTGAGGATATTTTTTCAGAGGAAGTGCTGGAAGCCCTGGACGGAGTATCCTGAAGAGTTCAGCGGGGTGTGTATTTTCACAAAAAAGCCAATGATAGTAGCCGGTTACACCATTTACTCCCCTGTAACCGAAGGGGCGGAGCTTTACCCTTGGGCTTGGTGGCTGATGCTCCTGCATGACAGACCACAGACTGCTTTTCTCGCCTTCGCCTCCGTCTCGCCCATTTAAACAAACCAGCCAAACAGAAAGCCAAAGGAGTACAAAATGGAAAATTCAAACATTGCCAAAGTCATTGAGGAATTCAATCATCTTCCTCCCGACGATAAAGAGTATGTTGCCGAAATCATAAGAAAACATATGATTGAGCTGAAAAGGGACAGGATTTCAAAGAGGGCACGAGAAGCGAGAACGAATCTCGAAAGCGGAACCGTGAAAACCGGAACGGTAAAAGAGCTCATGGAGGACCTGGATTGTTAAATGTTGAGACCTGACACCTTCTCTGATCCGAACGGTTGCTCTGCCGCAAGGACACGTCGAATTTCGCACGCGACATTGAACCCCGTGCGAAAAAGTGGAAGAAAACTTTATTTAGCATCCCGGTGCCCCCGCACGGGGCATTCTTACGGGGTAAAGCATAGGAGGACGAAATGCGAGCCAGTATAAGAATGGAAATCGAGCCGGAAAAAATCATAGCGGCAATAAAAAAAATGACCAAACGGGAAAGAGACTCTTTCTTGGAAGATCTTTTGGCGGCTACCTCCCCAGAGTACCTGGAAAGCATAAAGGAGGCTAGAGCCGATTACAGGGCCCAAAGGGTAAAAAGCCACAAAGAGGTCTTTGGCCGATGAAATATAGACTCGTTTACACTCAGAGGGCAATAAAAGACATCAGAAAACTCGAAGAAAATGTGAAACGCAAGATAGGGGAGGCGCTTAAGCGGTATGAGGAAAATCCTTTGAAATACGCTTCAAACCTGCTGAAAACCCTCATTCCAAAGACACCAGGCCAGGTGCTACTCGTGACTCGTCACTTGTCACTCGCTTTTCTCGCATTTTTCCACGAAACCCACGAGACAGACGAAACCCGCCAGATACACCTCAGGTTCAGAATTCAAGAACATTGCCTATATTTCTTGACAACTGGCGGGCTCGATACTACGATGGAATTTTAGAACGGGGTGGCAAAACATGAAAAAGAAAATCGGGACCATGTTGGATGAGGATTTGATATTCAGGGCAAAACAGGTTGCGATTTCACAACGGCAAGCCCTTAGTCAGCTGCTGGAAAATGCCCTTAGAATGTATTTGGAGTCGATAGAGAAAAAGAACAAGGCTGACCGCAAGGAAGTATCGGATACGACTCGGGGGGCAATGAATATATCGCCGGTGGCCCTGAAAGCCATAATGGAAGAAGAAGGCGTTTATGAAGCTTAGTGAAATTGATGTGTGTAGCCCCGGAGATGTGGATTTATGATAAAGCAAACCACAATTCGCTTCAGCCCAAACCCACGAAACCCACGAACCCCCCCAACTTTCCTCTTGACATCCAATCCCTTCCCCCCCTGACCCAGAGGGAGATGTCCCGGCGCATGGGCATAAGCCTTGGCAAGCTCAATTACTGCCTCACAGAGCTGGCCAGGAAGGGGTTTTTAAAGGTTCACCGTTTCAAAGATTCCAGCAAGAAGACGAAGTATGTTTATGTGCTGACGCCCCGTGGACTGTTTACTCCCCTGTAACCGAAGGGGCGGAGCCATACCTTTCCGAAGAAAGTGACTCGTCCCTCGTATCTTGTCACTCGTATCTTGTCACTCTCTTTTGCCCTGCGGTCAAGGACTGCGAAGAGCTCATCAGAATTCTTACGGCAATAGTAAAGACAGCGCAAGCTGGTGAATAATTCAACATCAAGAATTAAGAATTCAAAATTCCAGGTTAAACCCTTCTGACCTTGTTGCAGAAAATTCAAAGCTCTCATATCAGAGACCAGATCGACACTCCAAAGTAGCCATAGCAACATGAACAGCGATGTGATATCCTATACATAATACAATTTCTCACAAAGGAGGGCATGTTATGCTTTCTGAATATATACAGAATGCATTGCTTGAGACAAAATACAAAATGTTAGAAGACGGGACATGGTTTGCTGAGATTCCTGGATTTGAAGGGGTTTGGGCAAATGGAAAAACGGTTGAAGAGTGTAGAAAAGAGCTTATAGAGGTACTGGAGGAATGGCTCATTCTCAAATTAAAGGATGGAGATCCTATCCCAGAGGTTAAAGGTGCAAAGATAGAAATCAGGGAAGTAGCGATCGCGTAATCATGGTTTCGAGTGTTTCATTAAAAGAGCTAATAAGAAGATTTAGAAGACTTGGATATTTGGGCCCGTTTTCAGGTGGAAAACACCAGTTTATGATAAAGGGCAGGAAAAAGATCCGTATTCCAAATCCACATGGAACTAAGGATATACATGTAAGCTTATTAAAAGAGATACTTAGACAGGCTGGTGTAACTGAAGAAGAATGGAACAACACATAAATTATGTGATATGCTTTGTACTTGCATTTCCCCTATTACCTCTTTTCCAGCTCCAAGGTAGGCCAAATCAAGTGAGTATACCAACAGGGCTAATAAAACAAAGGAAACGAAACAGCCCTCTGCTTTCTGTTCACTTATTTATAGCACTTGTCACTTGTCTCTCGTAACTCCCTTGGCGAAGCGGGCGTGAGATAAAAAAGGAAGAATTTGCAAAGCAACTTCCTTGTCTATGTGGAATCTGAGCCATCAAAGGTGGTTTAACTGTCTTATATTTCTCTGCGACTCTGTGCGCTCGAGTGAGCGCAGGGAACGGGCGTGAGATAAAAAAGTAATGCAGTTGAACTTCTTATCTTCTCAAATCATCCACGCTGCCTTGAGCGTTCATAAAGAATTAGGTCCAGGTTTGCTTGAATCTGTGTACCAACAATGTATGGTCATAGAACTAAGGGAAAACGGCCTTAACGTGCAAAGTGAAGTGGAACTGCCTGTAAGATATCATGGCCATGTCAAAGACACCAGGCCAGGTGCTACTCGGGAACTGGAGCTCTCTTCTTGAACCGAAGTTAAATGTTGAGACCTGACACCTTCACGGGACTGACCCCTAGCACAAAGAGGAGGAGATATGAAATTTACTAGAATTACAATAAATCCGAAACAGATGGGTGGCGTTCCCTGTATTCGTGGCTTACGGATTCCAGTTGCTACCATCGTGGGTATGATCTCCGACGGCATGACTGAGGAAGAGATCCTAAGGGAATATCCAGACTTAGAGTCAGAGGACATACGTGAAGCGCTGCGATATGCTGCTGAAGCAGTGCGGGAGCGAGAACTTCCTCTGCTTAAAGCGGTATGAAATTCTTGGTGGATAACGCTCTTTCGCAGAGGGTCGCAAGGGGTCTTGCAGAGGCAGGTCATGACGCAGTTCATGTGCGAGATTATGGTCTGCAAGCCGCGAGCTGCTGCCGAAACATGAGCTGGTTGTGGTTTGAAGGGGAAAATATCCTGTCAATCCTGTCAAGAAAACTATAAAAATAAGGCTCGAATAGTTAATATTTAGGATGCGCCCCCGTTGTTTTCCCTGTTAGAAATAAAAACCCATGACAAGGTTTATTGAAAAGGTATATCTTTCATAAGTTCAGAAGTTAACAACGTCCCCCTATCTCCCACATTCTACGACTATTGAAACATAATTTTTAGAAATCAAGAATTAAGAAAGGTGAGGTGACCATGAAAAGTATAAAGGCAGAAAGAATAAGAATCAAAATCGGGGATTTATGGGAAAGTCCGCTGCTACATATCTTATTGACTAAAGAGGATGATGTTGTTGTAGCCCGTTGCCTGGATTTTACAGTTTCATCCCACGGTGACGATGAGAAAGATGCGTTAAAATCATTGGCTGATTCCATTAAAGAATATGTCCTAACAGCGGTTGAAAATGATGCGATTGATACTATTTTTGATCCTGCCCATGGTAAATATTGGAGAATGTATAATGAATTGGAGGCTAAGCAGTCAATGAGTAGCTTGAAAAGGTCTTTAAAGAAATCATTCAAGACCGTTTCCTATCAAAATATCCAGCAATCAACTGCGGAATTAAACTATGCCTAAGCCGCTGGAATTAAGGAAAGTAAAAAAAATACTTAAAAAGTACGGCATCATTTACGTGACAAGACAAGGCAGACATCCCAAGTTTTATGATCCAGACACTCATAGGTCTTATCCTGTTAAATCGCATGGCAAAAAGACGCTCATATTGCCTGCCCCGTGGAATGCCTAGCCTATTCCTCTGGGGTGATACGCACTTGATGATTTGATAGACAAGTTTGATTTACCTGCAGACGTGTTTGACACATAAATCATGCCACGCCAACCACGACTTGACATCCCTGGTCTTCTGCAACATGTCATGGCCAGAGGGATTGAACGCCGTGAAATCTTCAAAGACGCCAAGGATCGCAAATCGTTCCTCGACCCCGCTTCAGCACTGCCCCTGAGATTTTTGCCGCCCTGGGGAAAGCGTTTTCCAGGGTGGGCAGGGTAAAGGACGTTAGCCTCGGCGGCCAACAATGCGATGCCCCCAGGAATCGTGTCAAGACACGCGTCTAAGTTACTGAATTAAAATGGACGGTGCCCAGTCCAAACAAAAGTTATTTTAGTATTAAGGACGTTCCCCTTCACAACATACGTTTACAAGTTGATAACGTCCCCTATCATTGGCAGCAACGTGATGGATTGCAGTGGCGATTCGGAGGCCCGAATCCCACTGCACATGAACTATCCGTGCAATCCGCGTAATCCGTGCCAAAAAATACCCGCAGTTGAAACACAAAGACCTCACAGCTCAAATCATCCAATGCGCGTACAAAGTGCATAACAAGCTGGGCTTTGGTTTCCTGGAGAGCGTCTATCAAAATGCCCTGCTCATCGAATTGGAGAAAACCGGTCTCAAGGCCGAAAAAGAAGTTCCGATCAAGGTTTTCTACGATGAGAGAATCGTGGGCGACTATGTTGCCGATATCATCGTCGAGGACAAGGTGATCCTGGAGCTCAAATCGGTAAAAGAGTTGCATCCGGCCCATAGCGCTCAACTGCTCAACTACCTCAAAGCCACGGGCATGGAAGTGGGGCTGCTAATAAATTTCAGCGAAAGCGTGGAAATCAAACGAAAAGTGTTCACGCCGATGTCGTGATGGATTGCAGTGGCGATTCGGAAGCCCGAATCCCGCTGCACATTGAACAATCCGTGCAATCCGTGCAATCCGTGCCAAAAAAATATCCCTTTCACCTTTTACAAACTAAGACATAATTTAATTACTTAAGCACGTCCCCGATACACACACTTTGACAACGAAAGAAATGTAAGATAAGATTTAATTATAGCACGGGTTCCCTGCATTGTCAGGGAAGGGAAAGGAGGTCGGGATGCCGACAGTCACTTTAGATCAAGCTGCCAATGATTTAAGGGCTATTATCCTCAGAACTATCCGAGACCATGATGAGACAGTCATTTCGTCAAGTGAAGGTGCGGTTGTTGTTCTCGATGAAAATGAATGGTCGAGAATTAAAGAGACGCTTAGGCTGCTTGCTGACAAGGAGTCCTTGACCGCCCTGTTGGAATCGCATGCGATAAGAGACCGAGGTGAGAAGCCCGAAAGTGTGTCTCCTGAGGAAGCCTTCAAGAATGTATAGAATAGGTATTTTAAAGAAAGCTCAATCGGATTTGGACTGGTTTCGTAGAAATGACAAGAGCAGTTATATGAAATGTTTTGATCTGGTAAGGGAACTCATGAGTATGCCGAGAGAGGGCAGGGGAAAGCCAGAAAGATTGAAATATTTTGAAAAAGAAGTCTATAGCCGTCGGGTAAACCACAAAGACCGGCTTATCTATACCATCTATGAAGAATATAAGGAAATAGACATAACATCCTTTCGCGGCCATTATGAATAGGTGTTTTTGAGAGGATCTAATTTGATCATCTTTGGCTTTTTTCAACTAGACGGCGGCTCTGCGTCATCTACTGACCCATGAACCTTATTTTGTCCCCAGCACGATGGATCGCAGCGGCGATTCGGAGGCCCGAATCCCGCTGCACATTGAACAATCCGTGTCATCCGTGCAATCCGTGCCAAAAAATATCCCTTTTTGCACATTGATCATAGATCAAATCCACCAAACCCACGAAATGAACGAAATAGACCAAACAAACCAACCAGATAAACGAAACCCGTCCCCCATCAGAGATTTTCAGAGAATCGCTTCAACCATCTTGGAGGTTGAGACATGAAAATTAAAGAACTAAAAGAAAAGCGGGAGCAAATTCTCGCCATAGCAGAACGATATGGTGCCCAAAGAATTCAGCTTTTTGGGTCGTCAGCCAGAGGCGAGAGCGGAAGAGAAAGCGATGTGGATTTTTTGATAGAGCTGGAGCCGGGAAGAACCTTACTTGACATCATCGCTATGAAGCAGGACCTTGAAGACCTTCTTCAGCGGAAAGTAGATGTCCTCACTAAAGGAGCAGTGAGCCCGTACCTCAGAGATGAAATAATAAGTCAGGCGATCAGTCTATGAAAAAGGATAGGATTTATCTTAAACACATCCTGGATGCTATCGGCAAGATTAGCCAGTATGTTTCCGTGGGCTACGAACAATTCATGGCCCATTCACACTGGCAAGACGCAACTATGCGCCAACTGGAGATCATAGGAGAAGCGACAAAGCATCTTTCTGAGGAAACTCGTAATAAACACCCCGATGTTGCGTGGCGGCGCATTGCTGGGCTACGCGATGTGTTGATCCATGACTATATGGGAGTGGACCTTGAGGCGGTCTGGGAAGTGACTCAACGAAATCTGCCGGAGCTTGAGACAAAGATTCGTGATATTCTGAGGGAGTTGGAAAAAGTCGACATGTAGCCCATTTAACTTTTCTCGCTGTTTTTCATGAACCAAACCAACGAGATAAACGACGCCAACGAACAATCCGCGTAATCCGTGCCAAAAAACACCTATGAAAAACAAATAAAGCAATGGACGTCCCGCATCTCACTACACGGGCATGGAAGTGGGGCTGCTAATAAATTTCAGCGAAAGCGTGGAAATCAAACGAAAAGTGTTCACGCCGATGGCGTGACGGATTGCAGTGGCGATTCGGAAGCCCGAATCCCACTGCACATTGAACAATCCGTGTCATCCGTGCAATCCGTGCCAAAACACACCTATGAAAAAGAACCGCATACCGAAAAACAAATAAAGCAATGGAGATCCACCACCTCACGCATCTCATAAGTTAATTAGTTAACAACGTCCCTCATTACGTCCCCTCATTACAAATGCGCCATTGTCAAGAAAAAATTTCGACCCCCTACCCTATTATGCAGGTTGTAAGTTAATTAGTTAAGAACGTCCCTCTATGTCCATTAAAATGGACGGTGCCCAGTCCAAACAAAAGTTATTTTAGTATTTAAGGACGTTCCCTTTCATAAGTTCAGAAGGTAACAACGTCCCCCATTACAAAGGTCCAAGTAGGATATTATCAGGGTAGGTGTGGAGGGAAAAGGAAGTCAGCAACAAATTAGGCCTGAGGAAATTTAATAAGGCGGCAATTTTCTGCAGCAAAGCCAAGCCAGGGAAAATTTGAGCGGTAAAGCAGCAACCAATCAATTGAAAAAGGGATAAAAAAAGCGATTTTGAGAAAGAGAATTGGGATAAAAACGTCAAAGGTTTTGGGTTAGGCAATAGTTCACCATTTACCTTCATCTGAGGCGAATAATATGAACGAGTTTAGAGGGGATAGGGGGAAGTTGCTCCAGTTGGAGCGTTCTGAAGCTGGCCCTGTTAAATTTCCCGGAGGGAATGTTACATAGTGCTGAGAATTAAAGTAAGTACCTCATAAGATAAGAGATAACCATGGATCACTGAGATTGCCCCTATTTAACAGGGCTGGCATCGGTATCTTTAGGTAGCTTAGGGCATTGGATGGTGATGGAGCCATCATCAGG
>JAFDEF010000069.1 GCA_019310485.1 Deltaproteobacteria bacterium
TGCCTTTGCCGGGACGACTAGTGTCATAATCTTTCTTGAGCTTTCTGATCAGGTCCTCCCTGGTCGTAAAATAGGTGGTGATGCCTGCCTGGCAGGCCTTTAAAGCCAGTGATAATGAATTTACCCAGCTACAGGTTAGAAAAATCAAAGAGGTCTAAGAAACACTAGAAGTGGGAGTATATGAGAGATTACACCCATAAATAGAACCGGGAATTTTAATTGTCGCCAACAGGAAAAAATACTTGACGTTGACCAGGAGAGATTATTCCGTAAAATTGGGCTCCCTCCTTGAACTGGAAAAAAGGCAGTATTACCGTGAGCACAACTCCAGGATCCTCCAGGCCGCCGTCCGGGACACTCTTAAGGAGAGCTAATCGCCATCGCTCAGGCGCGGGCACCTCAGCGATCAATCCCTCGCATCCCTGGTATTTCATTCGGCACCTTTTGACCCTTTTTTCTCTCTGCTAAAGGTAAGTTTAATAAATGTAAGTCTGACCCCATGTTTTTGTATTTCCATCTTCCCCCTGACCTCCGACCCCTGGCTTTTCTCGCCTTCTTTCTCATCTGGTCAGCTCATTAGCTCACTAGCCTAAGAGCTTACCGGAATCACAGAGAAAACCTCAAGTTGGGTGCGTAACTTATAATTTTACCAGCGCCCCCCTACCCCAAAGAGGAGGCAGGGGGGTCTCAGGATATTCTTTCTAAATAGCCCAGGATTCTATCGACAAAGAGTTCAATGTCGGAAAGGTTATTCTTGAAGATACTAAAGACGACGGAATCATCAACTCGCTCATAATAATGAACGATGAGATTCCTGAAGGATGCCATGTTTTCAAATTTTACCAAATCCGAAGGCGGAATGATCCCATTCTCCGCCAGGACCAAAAAAACATCACGATAGCTTGTCGGTTCCCTGAAGCCCTGGTCGGAGATAATGTGCTGGGCGATATCTATGCATGCTTCGATAGTGATGTGAAGAGTTCTTTCAACATACCGCCTGGCTCTCTTGTCTGTCCTGTAGACGTCCCATGTAATGTCTGTACACCCCCGCAAGTCTTGGATATCCGCTTTGATATCCGAAATGATCCGCTCTATTAAAATTCTATCAACCATGTTTCTGACCGTAGAGGACCTTCCGAACATATCGGCGATGCAAATACAAGAAATCTTCATAGGACTTGCGGCTTGAGACTTCAAAACGTTTGCGCACCTGAGGATCCCTTTCAAAAACTAATCGCCCTGAACAACGAACTTCCCGCTTCACTATCTCGTCAGCTCGGTTCAACACCACCACATCTGCACGACCGCCTCTAGCCTTTTCTATCTGGGACATGAACGACGGGACGGAGAACTCCTGAAGGCACCTTTCGTCTAGGAGTACCGCAACGTCTAGGTCACTGGAGGGACCCGGTCTACCTCTTGCGACGGAACCAAAAACATAGGCCGCCATGATAGCGGTCTCCCTTGAACATATATCAGAAACCATGTTTTCAAGGTTTTCTTTACTCTGCTCGGACACATCGCCACCCTAATTGACAATTCCTGCCGGCAAGTATACATGAAAACCCCCCACTTATCAACAACCCGACTGGAGGTGAAGATCCTGCAACCTGTCCAGTCTGGCCCTTCCCTTTTATGCCTCTCCCCTCTCGTCACCCGTCTCTTGTCACTTGTAACTCGTCACCTTCTTTTATGCCCCCAACCTCAGTCCTCCAACCTATCGCCTACAACATCGTCACTCACCCCTTGTCCCTTTGTTCTTGCCGCTGACTTTCCTATGCTAAAGGTAAGTTTAACAAATGTAACTCTGACCCTGGAGGGACGTAAGTCTGTAGCTCTCCTGCTTTTCTCCTGTCTCATCAGCTCACCAGCTTCCCTGGATTCCTTCAATAAGTTAACAAGTTAAGAACGTCCCCCCTGCTTCTTATATTGACATGGTGTATCAATACTGTTACACTTAGCGTAAATCTATTGGGAGGAGAAGATCATGCCTACTCGAAATCCGCGGATAAATATTGTCCTAGACAACGTTCTTTACAAAAATGTCCAGCTTTTGGCAGAAAAGGATAATGTTTCAATGTCAGCTAAGGTTAGGGATCTGCTCAAAGAGGCCTTGGAAATTCACGAAGATATTGCTCTTTCCGCACTTGCCGGAGAAAGAGAGAATTCCTGGGATAACTCGAAGGCATTGACCCATGAAGAGGTATGGTCCTGACATCTAATTCTTGCGGAAAGGCAATGCAATATAAACTCAAGTACCATGCAGAGGTTAAAAGTTCCGATCTGCCAAAAATTGACGCTAAAAGCAGGAACATAATCAAGAGAGCCATCGAGGAACGGCTTGCCGTTAAACCTGAAGCTTATGCAAAGCCTTTACAAAGAACTCTTAAAGGATATTGGAAGTTGAGAGTCGGGGATTACCGTATCGTCTTCAAGGTTTCCGGTGACAGTATTTTCATCTTTGGTATAATTCATAGAAAGGATATTTACACACTCGTTAAGAAACGAATATAAAACTTAGGACTCAAAAAATAAATTCTACCCTCTGCCCTTTGCTTGCCCTGCCTGCCCTGTGAATGCTCGCCCTACTAAATGCAACGCATATTTCATGGGAGTAAAGCCTACTTGACCAAGCTGAAATCACAGACAAAACCTCAAGTTAGGTGTGTAACTTATAATTTTACCAGCGTCCCCAATAATACTTCAGGGTTAGGTTCTTTTGACAAGGAGAAAAATCCCATCCATACTAAGTTTGGGAGATATGCAAATGATCACTTATTGGTAATGGCTAGGAATCCGGCCTGGCGAAGCTCGCGTAATACGTAGCGGTGCACCAGATCGAATTCAGGAAGGTCAGCCATTTGGGAGAGAAGTCGTGTTTTCCAGAGTTTTTTCAAGCGGGCTTCTTTCCTGATCAAGATTTCGCGAGTGTTCGCCAAGTCCTTGCCACGAAAACGCATCTTCTGCCTGACAGCGTCTATTAGTTCTCCAGGTTTTAAGAAATCGTGTGAAATCAGGTGCCAGAGGTCATAAAGGTCACGGGGTTCATTTCGGGCAGGGTCAAAAATAGCCACAATCTTTTCCGCAGCGATCTCCTGGAGGGTGTAAACATTAACAACAGTGTCATCCGGCAAATCCGCGTATTCTTCATAGGTTCTCAGGAGGGGCCTCGTTTCAATGGGGAAGACGAGCCGCTCCCGAATGGTGATGTCCACCTTAACCTCCTTGCCCGTGGCCCCGGGCAGAGGACCTTCGTATGCCATGAAAAAGGAAAGGCTGTTTTGGTGAGAGTGCCGGTCGATACGGCTGATGTCGAGTCTGATCCCCGAGGCGAGCTGCACATATGCAAAAGCCTGGTCCAGTTGCTCATGGATACGCTCAAACGAAACATCACTACGAAGAGTGAAATCAAGGTCTTCAGAGAAACGATAGGCCGGGATGAAGCATTTTTTGATGGCCGTTCCCCCCTTGAAGGCCAGGATATCTCGAAGGACCGTTGTGGATAAACCCACCAGAAACCAGGACAGACAGTAGTCCCGCTCAAGGACCGTTTCCGGAATTCGACGGCCGCTTCTTCGGGCAAGACGGTTCGCCAACAGGGAAAGGTTTCGCTGTGGGATCATCAGGTTCGCACGATGGACAGAAGCTCATCGGCGGGCAGATTCAATTGCAGTCTCCATTTCCGCAAATATTTCCCTTCCGCCGGCAGCACCGGATCCAATCTCACGTACGTATCCGTAAGATGATCCTGCAGGATCTTTCTATCCGCTTGTGACCCTATCTCATAGAGTTCCATGATATACCCCAATCGCCGAATGACTGCGCCTACATTGACCTTCAGTGCATATTCGATCAATGTATTGACATGGATAGCCTCACGCCGCATCCAAATGCCCTTGACCACTTCGCTCAGTCCACCGCAATGCTCCGGCTGCCTGAGTCCGTCGATAGTGGTCCGTTCGAGGTCGCTGACAACAACCTTTTCTTGCTTGGTGACCCAATGGTGGGTCAGACCAAAAAACCACTCGCTTTTACAGGGAATAAACCGGAATTCGGTACCCATGACACGGATGGCACGTATCTTCTTCTGGGTCGCAACGTGTATCACCAATTGAGGCTGTGTGACCATCCCATGGATTTCCATTGCTGTACCATGGGACAAGTAGTAATCATTGTCGTTAACCAGTTCACGAGCTAAGACGAGGGGATTTCCGGCATACTCCGTTTCCTTGCCCAGCTCAAAAGGCACCAGGATGAACAGGCCAGGCTTGAGCCTGGTCACAACGCCTCTGCCCACAAGCTTTCTGACGAAGTTTCTGGCGTTTGCATTATTGAGCCCAAGGATCCTCTCAATGTCCTTAAGGCGAAAGGTCATTCTGTTTTCGTCGTAGAGCCTCGTGACCAGGCGTGCTGCTTGGGGTCCCAAGGTCTTCGCTGGCTTATTATATTTATAGATCATAGTGTGTCCTCTGGGGACACATTCTACGATAGTAGGATAACACAGTCAACCATCGCGGATTCGACTCGCCGGAGGTCAAAGCAACAAAACACCGAGACTCAGCAAACATAGCGGCGTTGTTTCTTTATTCAATCAACATTTTGTGAAAAAAGGCGTCGTTCCACGCAAGCTTGGCAGGATGCTTATGAAGGGTAAGGATATACGGCAGGATGGACAAGTACCGAACCCCCAAGATTTCACATGGATCTTATCAGCCTACTCCCTAATCCCCTTTTGCCTTCAACCTCCAACCTATCGCCTCTCACCAGCTTCCCTGGGGTCGCTCAATAAGATGAACTCCCCGCAGCAAGCAGCGGGGAATTAAACTCTTGTCTGCCTCTGCCGGATTAATCCGCCTCTGGCGGATTAAAAAGTTAACAACATCCCCTTTTACGGAATACTATTGCCCTGCCTGCGCTGTGAATGCCCACCCTACTAAATGCAACGCATATTTCATGGGAGTAAAGCCTACTTGACCAAGCTGAAATCACATACAAAACCTCAAGTTAGGTGCGTAACTTATAATTTTACCAGCGTCCCCTACCCTACGCAATTATGCTTGACAATTACTTCAATATGTATCATCTTTTTATATATCACCAATCGACATTTCAGGAGCATAGTAGCCCATGAAAAACCTAAAAAAAATCCCGATCCAAATATACATAGAGCAGGAGCAGGAGAAAATCTTGGAAGCCCTGTCCAGGGCGACCGGACGGTCAAAAGCCGCAATCATCCGTTCTTGCATCTCAAGGTTCATAGAAAATCTCCCCTTGGAGGAAGATCCTGCTCTGCGCGTTATGAATCTCGGCTCATCTGGCAAAGGGGACATAGCAGAAAAGCATGACGATTATTTGATATCTTTTGAACCCTAGAGTTGGAAAATGGAAAGGGAAACCGTCTTTGTTGACTCGGGGGCGTGGTTTGCCCTAGCTGATAAATCTGACAAATTCCACAAGAAGGCGACAAGTATCTATCCCAGGCTCCTGAAAGAGCATCATCACCTGACAACGACAAACCTGGTCATCGCTGAAACTTACTTCCTGATCCGCCGCACACTCGGTCACCAGGCAGCCGTGACCCTACTGGATAATATCTCGGCAAGTCCCCGGATCCTGAAGATTTACTCCGAAGCCCAGCTCGAAGACGCCGCCATAGCCATACTGAAGCAATATGAAGATCAGGATTTCAGCTATACCGATGCGGTGAGTTTCGCTGTTATGAAGCATTTCGGAATCAAACGGGCTTTTTCCTTTGATCATCATTTTGCCACAGCCGGTTTCACCTTAATCCCCTGAGCCCCTCTTATTTCTGCTCACTGCTAAAGCCAAGTTTAAAAAATGCAAGTCTGACCCCGCAAGCATTTTTATGTTTACATATTTCTATACTATGTTGTAGTATAAAACACACTAATTTTATTCTATGGGAGAGTATAAATGGAACAATTGCTTTTCAGGTTTAACCCCTGGTGGGAAGAAGATATTTCCCATAACTTTGTACAAAGAAACACATATCTGGATCAAATGGAAAAGCTATTGAAAAGAAAAAATATCGTTATACTAACAGGATTAAGAAGAATTGGCAAAACAACTCTGATTAAGCTTTTTATAGAAAGGATGATCAAAAATTATAAAATTGAGCCCAGACATATCTTTTATGTAAGTCTCGATGCCTATGGATTAGAACACTACTCAATAATGGAAATCATAGATGAATATAGGAAAATACATAAGCTCTCTTTTTCAAAGGAAATATATCTATTCCTGGATGAGGTCGCATACAGAGACGCTTTTCAACAAGAGCTGAAGAACTTGTACGACTTGGGCAATGTAAAAATATATGCCTCCTCGTCATCTTCTTCAGTTCTAAAAGACAGAAAAGCGTTTTTAACAGGTAGAGAAAAAATTATTGAACTTTTGCCGCTGACATTTGAAGAGTTTCTGGTGTTCAAAGGTATCAAGATAGGTAAAGCAGACAGCCATCTAGTAGACGTCTACTTTGAAGAGTATATGCAGACAGGAGGCGTTCCAGAATATGTTCTGACCGGAGACATTAACTACTTGGCAGAACTCTTGGATGACATAATTTACAAAGACATCATTGCTGCTCACGGTATAAAAGATAAAAAAATCATAAGAGATTACTTCAGGCTTTTGATGGAAAGAGCCGGCAAGCAGTTGAGCCTGAACAAAATTGCCAAAGTTCTTGACATCGGGGTTGATACTGCCAGAAGGTTTCTCAGCTATTTTGAAACTACCTACCTTATTTATACTGTTGAAAGATGTGGCAAATTGAATGAGAGACTCAAGTCTCCCAAAAAGATATATGCCGGAGATGTGGGCATAAAGAACATTTTTACAGGATTTAGAGATAAGGGGGCTGTGTTCGAGAACCTCGTCTACCTTAAAATCAAACACACAAATCCCTGTTACTTTTACAAAGACGGCGTAGAAATAGATTTCTTTACCGAGGCCAATACCTTAATAGAGACAAAATATAACTCTGCGCTTTTAGGCAAGCAGAAAAAGGTTTTTGACAGCACAAGTGCTGAGAAAAAATTGGTTATTAAGAATGTCCAAAACTTTATGGAGCTTCCTTGATGTTCAGACTTGAGTCCTCTCCGCCCTGTGAAACTGCGCAGCTCTATTCCAGCAGGGTCCTCTGACTCACTGTCTTCTCCCCTCTCCTCACCCGTCTCTTGTCACTTGTAACTCGTCACCCTCTTTTTTGCCTCCAACCTATCGCCGCTTGCCCCACCTCAGTGGCTTTTCATAAGTTTAACAAATGTAAGTCTGACCCTGGAGTTACATGTTGACATAAGAATCATATATGATAGCATATGAGGCGTCATGCAGGTAGTCCTTGATACCAACGTCATTGTCGCTGGACTCTATTCCAAGAGAGGAGCTTCATATCAATTGATAAGGGGAGCACTTTCAGGAGAACTGTCATTCGTAATTTCTCCCTTGCTTGCGCTCGAATATGAAGGCACATTGCATCAGAAGATCGAAGAAGGCTTCTTAAAGATTTCGAAGGAAGATTGTACGAGGATCCTGAATGCTCTCTTTGCCATGGCAACTATCGTTTGGAGGCCTCTGCAAATAAGGCCTGTTCTTACCGATCCTTCAGACGATAAGATACTGGAATGCGCCGTTTCTTGTGACTGCACCCACATTGTCACATTCAACAAGAGGCATTTTCCAGCGGCAGTGACCGCTCCATGGGGCATTAAGGTGATGACTGCCGGCGAATTTCTGTTAAATTGGAGGGATAAACGATGAAAACCTCATACACACTCCGTCTGCCGGAAGAGCTTAGAAAGAAGATAAAAGAGGAGGCAGAGAGGAGCGATATGTCTGTCAACCAGTATATCCTCTATACCCTTACAAAAGAGATCGCTTACAAAGAGGCTGCGGCAGCCCTGAAGGACAGGATCAGGAAAGCACCCTCCCGTACAGAGGCCCTGAAGTTACTGGAATCCATCGTCCCGGATGTGCGGCCCATGAAAAGTGACAAAAGACCTTCAGCAAAATGACCTCCTTCCAGGGTGGAAGCTTGCGCCTTGTCGGCGCGCGCTAAGATGAGAATTTTGCAATCTTAAGCGCGTCCCCCTTTACTGGGGTCGAATAAAGTCAGAAGGTAACAACGTCCCCCATTCCACACAAACCGGACATTTTGAAATACTATTGACAACTTTTCATTTTCCTCTTGATTAATACTGGAATTTCGGATATTCTGATTTTCGGAGGTGATCATATATGCGTGTAGAGACTACTAAGGTTGGTAGGCGGGGTACAGTTGTCATTCCTGCACCGATCCGCCGGAGCTATGGCTTTGAAGAAGGCTCCCTGGTTATTATGGAGGCTCGGTCAGAGGGTGTTCTTTTACGTCCAGTGGTTGCACTTCCTGTCGAAATATATACGCCTGAACGTAAAGCCGAGTTTCTTTTAAACAACACGATTACGCCGGAAGACTATGCCGCAGCCGTTAAAGAAGTACGCAGGATGGGACTAAATCCCAAAAAGATACCCCACAAGAAACCGGAAGGTGCATGAACCCAGACCGAATCTTCCTCGATGCAAATATATTGTTTTCTGTAGCGTATGGAAGCCTCGGTTTGGAGCGTTTATGGGAACTTGACAAGGAGGGCCACTGTGTCCTGTTTGCCTCTCGGTATGTGATTGAAGAGGCAAAGCGTAACCACACTAAACCGGACGAGCTGAACAAACTCGAGGCCTGTTTATCGAATGTGCAGATTGTTCTTGAGGCAGACCCAAGTATAGATTGCCCTATAGACCTACCGGAAAAAGACCAGCCTGTTCTTATGGCTGCCATTTCTGCCAGGGCCGATTACTTGCTAACAGGTGACATCGAGCATTTCGGGAAATATTTCGGGCAAACAGTTATGGGCGTGAAGATCTCCATGGCTCGAGATTACCTCCTGTCCAAAATGAAGCCCTAAAATAACCAATAGCTTATTCCCGTCATTAACCCAAAACAGCCCTCCAAACTGACAGCGAATCTTCGACCTTATGAAATCATCCCTTCTTTCCGCCGTTATTCCCTCGACTTATACTTGAAGGTTGTTTAGTTATTTACCAGCGTCCCGCATCTTACACTGCGCCAACAAGCAAAATTGAAAAACCGTTACTGAAAAAATCACCTTCCGTTATTTCCACATTCATTGGCAGGGAACAGGCCTCACGACTCAGCGCCTCGGTTTCAGAGAAGCGCTTTAGCGTTGCGCGTGACTCCAGTATTGCCAAAGATTAGATATATCAGGTGGCAAGATTAAAGGTATGCTCAACTTTCAAAAACGCTTTTTCAGCGCCTTCAACACTTGTTTCTGTTTCAATTAATGGAAAATCCCCGTCAAGAAACTCCAATTCACACCCATCCGGCAACTTCGGTAACTTCACTATAATCCGTTCTCATTCAATCTTTCTTGATTGATCTAGTTTTTACCCCGGGGACATAAATATCTGTCCAGGAGTAATCAAGGGCTTTCTTAACTGCTCTAACTATATCATCAACCTGGGGATAATAGGCCTTCTCCAAGGTTCGACTGGCTGGAGCCGGCACATCGGGCAATGTTACCCTCATGGGTGGTGATTTAATATCTTCAAAAGCCTCTTCTAAAACTACGGCTTCTATCTCGGCGGCAGCTCCAAAACTCCTCCACCCCCCATCCCCTACAACTAACCTCCCAGTCTTCTTTACAGAATCAATTAACAGGGATTTGTCTAGTGGTTTTATGGTTCTTAAATCCAGCACCTCAACATCCACACACTCCTTTTCCAGCTCATTGGCAGCCTCAATTGCCAGCTTCACCATATAGGAGGTTGCAGCCACGGTCACATCACCGCCTTCTCTCCGAACAGCCGCCTTACCAATAGGCACTTCATAGATCTCTTCCGGGACATCGCCTTCAATCCCATATAACCAGCGGTCATCTACATAAACTACAGGGTTATCATCCATAATTGCTGCTATCATGAGCCCTTTGGCGTCATGAGGAGTTGAAGGCATTACAACCTTTAGCCCTGGAACATGGGCAAACAGTGCATGGATGGCCTGAGAATGTTGAGCAGCCTGCTCTCCACCTCTGTTTATAATACCCCATATCACCACGGGAGCTGAAGACCTGCCACCATTCATGTAATGCCAGTTTGCTGCTTCATTTATGATGGGACCCATGGCATACATCATAAAGTCCATCCGAGGGTGGACAACGACCGGTCTCATGCCAACAATTGCGGCGCCTACAGCAGCACCTGTCACAGCATTTTCAGAGACTGGCGTGTCAATGACTCTCTCTGGTCCAAACCTCTCAACCAAGCCTTTTGTAGTATTCCCCAGGTACCAGGGACTCTTGACGCCCTGGCCGATGAGAAAAACGGACTCGTCGCTCGCCATCATCTGGTGGAGGGCTTCATTAATAGCCAGCGAATATGTTAATTTCCTCATCCTGTCTCCTTTAAAGACTCACCGCAAAGCCGCACCCATCAAGCTCCCCACGCTCGCGTTGCTTGCGCTAGGTGGCTAAATGCGACGTATACAGCCCCTCTCGCCTTAGTAAAGCACCAATGGCACCAGGCACATCTTTGCATCCATCGGCTTCATCCAAGATCCTCTTCTTGTACTGGGCCGAGAATTTCCTCCGCTGGGC
>JAFDEF010000033.1 GCA_019310485.1 Deltaproteobacteria bacterium
GGCCCCTTAAAAGGCTTATGACCATTGAGTGAAAAATTTGTAGTGTAGAATTGAAAACGCACTTCCAACAATATCAACATCTTACGCAGAAAAGTGACAAACTTCGGCTAACTTCGTAGATCCCTTGCTCCAGACACGCTCTCAAGTATTCCTCCACCACTGAGGCCGCCTCTTCGGGGCGGAATGTATGAAGGTCCAAAACACCATCAACCCGAATTCGTATCTCCTTCATTCTCGGCCCCCAGCCACTATTGGGATATTCTTTCCACGGCCACCTGATCCTGAAAATTTTCCCTCAAATTGCGGATCAGGTTCTCATAATCCTTTTCGTTTTCCATTTCCACAACAAGATCGCGTTTTCATCAAGCACGTTGAGGAAACCATGCGTCTTTTAACAACTTTGGTTGCCTTTTTAGCATCGGCAGTGATCCGCCACTTCATCCTCAAAACAAGCTCTTGCGCCTTGAAGCTTCTTTCAATGGCAAGATCAACCTGCCCCTGCTTGGCCTCCCAACCTGTGAGTGCAGCCTTGACAATGATAGGGGTCACTGGATCAAGCCTTGCCGCACAATGAAACCGCAACTTTGCCGGGACCACTGGCAACCCCCACAAAAAGGTAATTCTTCATGCCGGACTCTTTTCTACCCATTTATACATCATCCTGCCTGGTTTGTCGAAAAGACAAACTTAACTTCGCTGTAAACTGAATTACAATCTCACGGCCTGGCTCTTGAAATATCCTGTACAGAGATATAGAATGATAAAAAAGGTTAACAGCTTTTACAGGATCGTTCCGGAAAAAAGGCATGCTCGCAGATCTAAAGGAAGGGGCTATTATATGTCAGGCATTTTTGATCGCCTCCGCCGCAGTAAAGACCACATTTCTCTTGACTGGATCCAGATTGAAGTCACCAGCCTATGTGAGGCATCCTGTTTATACTGTCCCCACACAGCTTACAGGAAACAATGGCTCCATGGCTCCATGAGCCTTGACACCTTTCAAACGATTGCCGCTGAATTTCACATGGCCAAACTGATTTACTTACAGGGGTGGGGCGAGCCATTTTCCAATGAAAATCTTTTTCAAATGATAGAAATCGCGAAAAGATCCGGCCGTAAGGTTGGGCTGACAACGAACGGCATGGCACTCGACTCGGAGACTTTAGACCACCTCATAGACCTCAGATTGGACATTCTCGCCGTCAGCCTGGCAGGTACCACACCAGCAATCCATAATCGATTGAGGGCAAGAACCGACTTTAATCAAATTACGGATTCTCTTTTTCTATTGAAAAAGAAAAAAACCACAAAAAACTCCCGGTTGCCGCAGCTTCATCTTGCTTACATCATGCTAAGATCAAACTTTGGGGATTTGGCGGAAATCATCCCGTACGCTAGAAAAGTCGGCTCTGAAAACATCGTCTGCAGCAATCTCGCTTTTTTGCCGGAAAGTGACCTGCAAAAAGAGGCCATTTTTCTAGATCAGTCCAACAGGAAATATTATGAGGACATATTGAATGCGGTGAAGGCTTCCAGTGTAAAAAACAACGTGAACTTCCACTCGGCTGGCTCCTCCCTCGAAAAGCCTCTCCCGATCTGTCCCGAGAATATTTTAAGGTCATGCTATATTTCTCATGATGGATTTGTATCCAGCTGTGTATTTACAAATATCCCACTCTCAAACAGATTAGAATCAGATGAAGCAAAAGGCAAGAGATTGAGTTTTCCAGAGCGCATTACTTATGGAAATATTGGCCGGCAACCTCTCTCAGAGATCTGGTATTCCGCGGCGTACGAGAGTTTTCGAAAAACCTTTGAGGAAAGGCAAAAAAACATGATAGGCAGTATTGATGCTATGGTAGACGCCGCTCTTCCTCCCCTGATTGAAACAAATGCAAGTGGTAAACGAAATGAGCCGCTTTTAGAGAGGCTGCCAAGTCAATGCAGAACTTGCTACAAGATGTACGGCGTGTAGCGCGCCCCTGTTGAAAAAGCCCCGGCCCGCCCTCTCTATTCAACGCAATATGAACAGGCTGTGTGGCGCTGCGACTTTTACAACAAAATAAAACCGGCAGGAAAGCTTTGAGGTACCAGGATACCCGGCTCTTCCTGCCGATTTCTTTTGCCCGTTAAGTTTCTAAGTTTTCTTCATTAATTGTAGATCAGCACTTACTTATACGCTTCAGAAGTCTTCCAGAGTTTGAAAAATGCCGGGCACCCGGGTGCAAGGGGCACTTTTTTGCTCAGGTCTTTGCCCCTGAGGCCCGGATAATCCGGCCCGTACCTGTAGGCCCTGTGGATCATGTTGGCCATCATGTTGTGGCCATCACCGTCCTCGAGCCAGCACTTGGGCTTTCCGTTGTGGATCGGGCTCACATAATCCCAGACCACTTCCTTGTCCTTTGTCACCTCGATGAGATGGCCACCATGGGTGGAGGTGATTAGGGTGTTGCCGTTGGGCAGGCGCTGGACCGCGCCCTGCCTGTAAGAGTAGAAGCTATTTGAGTGTTTTGCCTCGTACTCCCATACGATCTTGCCTGTCTTGATGTCCACCTCGACGGCTGCGGACCGATTCCCTTCCGGACGCTCAGACCCGTTGTCAAAGAGTAAAACCCGATCATTACCGAGCCAGGTGGCGCAGTGCGCCCCAAAAACTTTCTGGTCTCCGTTGTCATACCACGAGGGCCGTTTCCCATGGCCATAGGCGCTGGGGTTACCCCACCTGTAAACCATCTCGCCGGTCTTGTGGTCAACAAGGTAAAATTCACTAAAATTCCTGGAGTTCAAGAGGACTTGGTCCCTTTCCGGAATATACGCTACCGTGTTGAAGTGGGTCCAGTCAAAGTCAGGGTAAAGGGCGCCTACGGGCTTGGGTAGATGATAATTTATATCGAACTGGTTGGGGCCTGTGCCTATGTGATCCCACACATGCCATTCCCATACGGTCTTCCCTGCCTTGTTTACCTCCCTGACAAAGTCCACCCAGAACCCGTAGTGCCACTTGCCGCGGCCAAATACCGACGTTGGGATGCTTTTGGGATCACGGCCCTTGGCAATGGCCTCATCAATACTCTTGAACTCCCAACCGAGAAGCAGGGTATTCCCATTGGGCATGCGCCAGAAGGTATGGTGCTGGACCTCGGTAGGTGTCATCATCTTGTATTCCCAGACGACATTACCGTCCCAGTCAATCTCCTGGACAACGCCAGATGCTCCACCGATCGAGCAGGGGGCACCCTTCGGTCTTCCACCCCGGAGGAGATTACCGTTCTCCAGCAATATGGCATAAAGCCCAGGAGTGTACTTAGTATGCCACTTGTGGACCACATTGCCCTCCATGTCGATAAGGTAGGTTGTTTTGCATTTTGTCATGGGGGATAACAGGGTGTAACCGTTATAGGCTTTTGCCTTGTTGTACTTGAGGACTCCTGTGGGACCGACAAGCGCCTCATAGGCAAAAGCAGAAGCAAATGCGCTCCCCACAAAAAAAAGAACAATAAGCGTACCCAAAAGTCTTTTCCGCATCTTCATTTTGTACCTCCTTGCAATAAAATGTTTTTTGCCAAGTTAACATTCAACCACCTTCCACTATAAGACATCTCACCTCCTTTCTTGTTGACTCTTCATTTTGCACGAATCTCGAAAGCATGTAGAACCTTACCTTCGGGCTCGAGCCTGTCAGGGCTGATAAAAGAAATTGTCAGTTTTTTTTCACTCACATCTACCCATGTATAACCGGACGGGGTCCAGTATCTCTTGTATCCTGTCACGGATTCGGGAAACTTCCATGGAGCGCCGGCGCTTCCAACACAGACATAATGGACCCCGTCTACCGGAATATCGGTAAATACGTGGTCATGCCCGTAAAAGAGGGCCTGTACTCCAAACTCCTTCATCCAACTGTGGACCAGTGCCTGCTCCCCGGTCTTTGCCGCTCTCCCTCCCCCACGGCCGTACCTGGAATTGACATCATCCCCGGCATTACCACCAACGGGGTGGTGGATAAACAGTAATTTCCATTTTGCCCTCGACCTTGAGAGCTGTTCGTAGAGCCATTCGCTTTGTCTTTCACCAAGGCTCCAGTCATCAGCTTTACCTACAGCGGATAGGATGGTATGGTCTGACCTCGTATAACCGGTCACGTTCAGCGCAAGGCATAATACATCCCCCCAGGTAAAACCATAAAAGTCTTCATCCTCGCTCCCGCCTTCCGGATAGGTATGAGGGCCTGGATTAGGAATCCATGCCATGCGTGCCTTACGGGCCCAGCCTCGCTCGCGGGCCGGATGCCACCCGTTTTCCCCTTCCCAGTTACCGATCACTGCGAAAATAGGCACAGACGATGGGAGTTCAGCTAACCCGCTTCGCAACAACGAGTATAACATTGGCCCATCCCATTCTTCTTTCATAGGTCCGCCATGGGAGGCAAAAGTCTGGATATTATCCCCAAGCATAAAGGTAAAATCCGGCTTGCGGCTAAGAACTGAACCGCTAATTTGCGACAAAACTCCCAAACGCTCTCTATTGGAAGGAGTGATATGTGAATCCGAAATCACGGCAAATGAGAAGGAACATGGCCCCGATCTCCGGGTTCTGAAAGTTTTCTCCTTTACCATCTGAAACTGTCCCCCAGTTCTTTCCCGGGCGAACAATTGATATTGATAAAAGGTCCCGGCCGTTAGAGGTGCCAGGGTTACCTCCGCAGGCGAAAAGGCATCGATAGATTTCTGCTCTGTTTGTTGCCACCCTGTGCCGGCAGATCCTTCATATCTCCTAAACCTGATAAAAGAGGTAACGTCCTGTTCCCCGGCAACAATGTTTATTGATATAGACGAATCCGTAGAGCGGCCCAAAAATGGAGGTATCAGCAAAAAGGATGAAGTTTTTCCAGCGGAAAATGCGCTTAACTTTTTCGCAAAGGAAAATACGGGGATTGCCGTACCACCGGCAGCCAGGATTGTGGCATTTTTGATGAATTTTCTTCGGGAAATATTTCCCATTTGACCTGTATCCCTATATCGTCGTTTATGTCCTGTACTTCCTCCAGAATGCAAGAGGCATATGGACATCCCCCGGCAGGGTCGGCTCTCTAGGCCATGCCAGGGGCCGCGTTCCTTCCAGATAAAAGATATTCGGCTTTGTATCTATTTTGGGGTTAACAACGCGAACCAACCCCCCTTTCTTCAACAGCCGGCTGACCTCGCTCTTCGGATCATTAAGATCCCCGAAAACGCGCGCCCTTGTGGGGCACGTCACCACGCACGCCGGTTCCAGGCCTCGCGCTATGCGGTGCCGGCAAAAATCACATTTATCAGCGATACGTTTTGTGGGATGCCTGTACCGTGCGCCGTAAGGACACGCGGGAACACAATTGCCGCAGTCAATACAGCGGTCCGGATCTATCAAAACCAGGCCGGTTTTAGATTTGAAGGTCGCTCCCGGTACAGGGCAGGCCGCAATGCACGCAGGTTCATCGCACTGCATGCAGTTTCCCGGCTGAAAATCAAATAGGCCCCCATTTCCCCCGCCTGTCTCGATGATCCAGTTTCGATGGTAGAGAGGAGGTATGCCGTTTTCGAGCTGGCAGGAAATGATACATGCCTTGCAGTCAAAGCACCTGGATGTATCAATTACCATAGCGTACTTGGGTTGCATAAATCTCCCTGTTCTTTACTCCAAAAGGATTCATAAGACGGTGGCGGTTGTGCCCCAGTTTGCAGCGGTAAAGTCTCGAACCTTCCACCCACTTCAATTGGGTCACCCGCATATCCCAGGGCCTTGAAGTTGATGTAGTCTGTCCGGCCAATTAGCTCGGCCGCATGATATCCCTCCTTAACCATCTGGCGGAAGTCGATACCTTTATGAGCAAGAGCCTTGAAATCAATATCCCCGCTCGATTTGTGGCATCGCCCGCAGGCTCGCTCATTGTTCAGCGCCGCATGACACTGAGCACAAGAAAGGGCGCGTTCCTTTGGAAGCACCTCATGGTTCACACCATGGTAAGCTATCGTCTCGACAAATTTATATTTTCCGCTATGCGGCAGGCCGACAGCAGTAAGACCTTCACTTGCAGCCTTGTTCCAATCCCAGTGCTCCCAGTATCCATGCCAGAGCTTTGGAGGAACCAGAAACTTGTAAACAGCATCGCTAAGCTGCTTGCCCGTTACTGCCTTGAAAGGGTATATCCTTGAATCCGAATCCTGTCGATTCCCCTCGGGTCTGTTTAGCTCGGTCACTCCACCTTCATTGATGGGATCCCCAAGAAGGTACCGCTTTACCGTCCCGTTATACCAGAGATAGACCGGCTTTACGCACCTTTTCCATGTTAGACTCCCGTAAGCCTTTTCAAAAGTTGCCGTTTTGCCGTGGGGCTCGTTTTTCCCCGGGTCTTTTCCCGCTGTAGACCAGTCCCATCGGGTTATTACCGGGCTTCCTTTCGAATAAATAGGAATATGACACGTCTGGCAAGCAACGTGGTCTGTATGTTTATTCAGATGATAGGCCAAAAGGTTGCTCCCGATATGGGGTTTTTGCGTGTGGCACCCCTCACAGGAAAAATAGCCTTCAACCCACGGAACAAATACGCTCCGGCCGGAAATTTTGTGTTTCCGGGTCTTGTGACATTCTTGGCATCGAAAGTCCATGCCATCTGATGCCATATGAACATCCATGTTTCTCACCGGATCAAGAAGCTTGGGGTTCATCTCCGCATGTTTGACAGGATCGGCCATGCCGCCTGAAAAATGGCACGAACCGCAGGTTCTCCGATTCGGTTTTCCCACATGTTGCGCCACATTCAAGAGTTTGGCGGAGCGCTCAGGGAAGCCTGCCTGCATGAGGGATTTTTGATAGGTTCCCGTCCCATCGTGGCATACCAGGCAATCGATCTTCGTCATATCGGTAAAGTCAAAGTTTTCCCCTTTCCATCCATATCCAATGTGACACCCGGTGCATTTTGGCCAGTTAGCCGTCAAGGAAATAGTGGTGTTGTTGATACCTTGAAACCGTTTCCCAAGATCGATACGTTTTTCATTCCCCAAAGTGAAGGGGGAAGAGCCTTGCCACTTCCAGTGGCCTGTATTCAATACAGCCCCGCCCTGGCTTTCATGGCAGGATAAACAGGTTTTGGTCACACTTAGAGCATCTACATTGCCATCGAGTTCCACCAGGTCTTTGTGATCCGGAACTTTCCTGGGATGACAGGAAACACAATCAAGGGGCGCACGGCT
The DNA here is from genome assembly GCA_019310485.1 of Deltaproteobacteria bacterium. Classification (GTDB taxonomy): domain Bacteria; phylum Desulfobacterota; class DSM-4660; order Desulfatiglandales; family HGW-15; genus JAFDEF01. Next base: position 7,230 of record JAFDEF010000033.1, read on the forward strand.
TACCAGGGTTCGCGCTCCTTTAAGTCCTTTGATGAAACTGCGGTACCGGACTTTATTCGTCCCTGCTTTCTGCCGGGATACTCTGTGACATGCGATGCACAGTTGGTGGTAAGCGCCTTTGAGGCCGGGAACATGGATTCGTTCGGGATTCCAGGGGCGGTCGTGGCAGGAAGAACAGGCTTTGGGCATAGTTTTGGTGCCTGTAAGCTCCTTCATGGTCGCCGGCTTACCATACTTGTCTCCCTTTTCTCTTGGGACGCGGTGGTGGCAGATAGTACAGTCCTTGACCACGTTTGCATGCTTAGCGTGCATAAAGCGAACCTGCTCATAAAGGTCGCTGTATTTATTGATAAGGGGGCTGTCAAGGATTCGCATTTTGGGCGCATCATCAATAGAGGGCATAACCTTTTTGGCAGGCGGGATTGTTTTTTTCTCATTGAAGGCTTCAGCTTCCGCCGAATTACCCGATATCAAAAGCCAGAACATCAGGAAAAAGGGGATCAGTAACAGGGCTACCGCCTTCCTTTTTGAATGGGCGCCAAGCACTGGAAATATAGTGACAAAAAGCCTGTAAAGAAATATCAACGCAGCAATAAAACCAACTGTAATGGCTATTTCGCCGACAGCAGGGAAATAACGTTCAGTCATATATGGGGGGCTGAAGCCCACTAAAAAAACATTTACACGGTTCAGCACAACTCCCAAGTAGAGCAGGGAAGCGAAAAAAAGCCACCCAGCCGATTCTCGCACCCGCCTCATTAACAAAAGCACAAACGGCAGAATCAAACCGAAAATGATTTCAACAAGGAAGGAATTTGACTGCAGTGTGCCGTCAAAAAGATACATGTAGGTCCCACGGGCTACCATGTCCCCCAGCTTGAAGACAAGGTAAATGCCTATCAGGACCGGCATGAACCTGGCAAGAGGCGTAAGGACTTCCATTTCCGCTTTGCGTTTCAAGGATCTTGACGCAATCATGGATTCGAATACCACCATGGGATAACCCACGGCAATTGCGGAAAGAAGAAAAAGCAAAGGCAGAATCGGGGTGTACCATAAAGGGTGTACTTTGTAAGTAGCAACAAGCATGAGAGAACCAAGCGCAGATTGGTGGAGGCAGGATAGAACAACGCCTGCAATAATAAAAAGGAACATGACCTTGCTCAACACCAGGTCCGCAAGCCTTAAAAGCCATTCTATGAGGCTGTTGAAAACTCCTATAGGTCCCGGCAAAGATACCCTGCCCTGAAAGCGCTCAACCACGATGGGAATGAATTCGATATAAAGAACGGTTGAATAGATCGCAACACACATACCCACTTCAAAAAGGACCGAAGTGGGATTCCAGCTAATCAGGGGCCTCCATATGTTCCAGTATCTCCCAATATCTACAAAAAGCCCCAGGACCACAAAAGTGTAGCCCAGCATGGCTGTCAAAAGAGCGGGGCGGATGACGGCATGATACTGGCGGCGGTTGAAAACATAAACAAGAGCGCTTGTTGTAAACCCTCCCGCTGCAAGAGCTACGCCTGTTACAACATCAAAGCCTATCCATAAACCCCATGGGAACCGGTTGCTCAGATTCGTGACAGCACCCAGGCCAAAAAGAAATCGCACAACAGCAAAGGCGGCGCCGGTAACCATCAGGCCCAGAAGTACAAACACCCCGGGGGTAAAAAATTTGTTTTCAGCCGGCTCTGCCTGTTCGGTGGGACTCATTGATCATCCTCTTGCCGGTTTTTTCCGTTGGTCTCCTTTTTCCTGCCGGTCAACCACATAAAGCCGCCCAGGATCCCAAAAAGCGCAAGGGGTGGAAGGAACCCTTGAAAAACAGCGTGTTGAATGGATTCGGTAAGTCGCGGCGGTGCCTTTGCCCCAAGATTTGGAAAGCCTAACTTTTCAAATGGATGGGACGCCAGATACAACCAAGATGTTCCCCCAACCTCATGTTCCCCAAAAATATGATCCACATATTTCCCTGGATTATTCTTTATCTTCCACCGCGCCAGTTCCAGAAGATTTGATCGTTTACCAAAAGTCATAACTTCCATGGGGCAAACCTGGGCACAGGCTGGAAGCCCGCCTTTGTCTCTTGGAAGCTTGCTAATGTATTCAAAGCATAAGGTGCATTTCCTCACTTTCGGCACCAAAGCCCTATGATACTCATAGGCGGGAATTTCAAACGGACAGGCTACCATGCAATAGCGACACCCGATGCACTTGTTCGGATCGTAGGTAACAGGGCCGCTTTTCTGTTTGCTCAATGCTCCGGTAATACAGGCTGAGGCACACGCCGGGTCAACACAATGCATACACTGAAATTTGACAAACGTGGCGGATTCGGATGCACCGGGGTCCGGATGGTACTTATTGACAACTGTATAGGCCCCCTCGTCTGGTCTCCTGGGCCTGTCCAGCACGGTCATATCCTCGAACGACCTGTCAGGGAGTTTATGCCTTTCAGCGCATGCTTGCTCACACTTGCGGCAGCCGATACAAAGAGTGGTGTCGACCAAAACGCCCACTGCATCCCGAGAAATACCGGGTGGTTTTGCACCCCTAGCCTTCTTTAGACCGCTTGTAAACGCGGTACCTAGGCCTGCCCCTGCCAACCCCAGAAATTGCCTTCGATTTATTTTCAACTCCAACCCATAATATTCTTCTTCAAAATTAATTCACCTTTTTTAGGATGGCACATCGGGCTCCTTTCACAAACCAAGGGGAATCTGAAAACCTACCAAAGAGACTGTCTGGACACGCCCCGTGCCATCCGCACAAAGCCCTGAAGGGAAACCTGGAGGGGGGTCGTGCCGCAAATGCACTAGCAAGTGCACTCGTCGCCACCTAGACCTTCTAAAATCAAGAAGGGCTTTATTTTTCTAAGAAGTTTACGTGTAAAGCCTTCCACTTGAAGCAATTCCTCAAGGGTTTGAAAATCCCCATTTTCCTCCCGATATTCGACAATTCTTTTGGCGAGTTCCTTAGTGATTAAAGGGACTTGCGCAAATTCCTCTACAGTGGCCGTGTTGATATTGACGGTTTTCCCCTTTAGGGTTTTCCTCTCTCCTGCTGACGCGCTCATGCCAAAGAAAAGCAACAAAAGCAAGAGCAGCACGAAGAATGCTATTGTCAAATTTGGTTTTTTCTTTAAGCTATGATTTTGGCTTCTCATACAATTTCCTCCTTGCTATTATCTTATGGTGTAGCCCCGTCAACTTTTCTCAACCTGCACCCAAACCCGTTGAACTGGGCGGAAACCTTATCCCAGTAATAAGGAACTATGGTGTTGACAGTTTCGCCTGAATTGCCGGGGATTGGTGTGGCCGGAGCAGGGTGAGATGGTGTCCAGATGACACCCGGTAAAATGGCTTTGCTCAGGTTTAGCCTTGCTTTGATCTTACCAATCTTTGTTTCCAGATATACCAGGTCGCCGTCTTTCATATCAAGGCCTTCAATCGTTTGCGGGTGCACCAGCACGTAATTTCCCTTAGAGAACTGACCTATGTAGAAAGACCAGTTAGTGTAAGTATGCTGCCAGTGCCAAGTGACCTTCCCCTGGGAGAATATTAAAGGAAACTCTACGGACTTTTTCGCATTCGCCTTTGGACTTCCTTTTGGTTCTTTCCAGGTGATAGGGCCGAGGGCCGGGATTCGAAGCTCCACCTTACCGCTCGGAGTCAGGAATTGATTATTAGGGTAAAGAGATCCCCTCTTTTCGGGCTCATCCAGCGAGGGGTACGGCCAGGTAATGCCCGTGGGGCTCTTTTTCAGGCGTTCTAGGGTAATGCCCTTCCAGGTAGGTGCCTCTTTTCTAAAAGCCTCATAGATGTGCCCCGCTCTTTTTACAGCGGGGAAAGCGCCTCCGGTGATTTTTCGACCGAGATCAGAGTAAAATCGCCAGTCTTCCACCGTCTCCCCCGGCCTGGGGACCGCTCTGTTTCGCCACACTACCTGCCGCTGTGCCCCGTACTGAGAGCCTTCACTCTCGTAGACCATGGTTGCCGGTATGATGAGGTCGGCAAGCTGTGCCTCCTCGTCCATGAAAAAGCCCCGATAGATCACAAAATCCACGTTGGAAATTGCCTTCTTTACACGATTTGCATCGGGATAACGGCGATAGCTGGAATTCAGCAGCAACACGTCAACACGCCCTTTTTTCATGTTATAAAGCACTTTCCTGAAACTGAGCTTATGTGCCAGATCAGGGTGGCGATACACTTCATAGAACTTTTCACCGCCGCCCGGTTTTCCACCCTGCACATTCATGATCCCTTTGCCGGTGCCCGAAAGATTCCTCGTTATGGCCTGGAGCCCCACGATGAGACGGACGGTCTGCATGGAATTGGTATACCGGGATATGGATCCACCGATCCAGGCTATGGTCCGTTTGCTCTTCCCAAAATCCCTTGCCAGGGAAAGAAACTTATCTTCTGGCACCCAAGTGATTTTGGCCACCCTCTTGGGTGTATAGGGCTCTGCCGCCTGGACCAGTTCCTCAAATCCGTTCACATGAGAAGCGACATAATCCCTGTCGTAGAGCATTTCCTTAACTAGGAATCGAATTAATCCAAGGACAAGGGCGCCATCAGTTCCGGGACGAAGCTTGAGCTGGAAATCACAAAAATTGCTCGTAGGGGTAATTCGCGGGTCAAGATATGCGATTCTTACGCCTTTCTCACGGGCTAGAACAAGCCAGCGAGTATACACAGGATACATCTCGGTAATGTTCGCACCGAACAATACCACCAACTCAGCATTAAGGATTTCGTCCAGCGTGGTAGGGGAGACAGAGCTTCCTAGACAGAGTCTCAAGGCAGTGGCAGAGCTCCCGATGCAGGCATCGCCAGGCGAGCAGATATCCGGAAACCCCGCCAAATGAAGGGCCATTTGGGCAGCCAGTTCACTTTCTCTTGATTCCCAGAGAGGTGCGAACATTACAACCCGGTGTGCATAGTTATCAGGAAACTCTTTCTTTACCCTGAGGATCCGATTCGCAACCATGTCGAGAGCGGCACTATAAGAAATACGTTTCCAGGTGTCGCCATCGCGCAACAGGGGGTGGAGGATCCTGTGAGGACTATAGGTCAATTCCACCATGGATTTACCTTTCGGGCACATGGCACCTCTAGTCCAAAAATTATCGGGGTTGCCGTAGACATTTACAACACGACCATTTTTTACTTGGACCTTGGTTGTGCACCGAACCTGACAAAACTGGCAACAGCCATCTACCTCCTGATCCACGTATTTCCCGGGTAGAGGCGCGCCGAAAACAAGTTTTCCGCTTGCCAAGCTCGAAGAGAGTATTCCTCCTCCCACTGCCAGAGCTCCCGCCTTAATAAAATCGCGGCGGCTAATTTCTAAGGTCTGTACTTTCCCATGATTTTTGATTCGCAATTTAGTTTTTTCATCATCAGCCATATTATAGCTTTCATGCCTCCAAAAGCTTTTTGCTTTTTTAGCACACAACAACAGCACCAGGGATTTCTTTCCGAAGATGCTGTTCCACAGTCTTGTTAAAAATGGGAAACAGCCTTTTGCTTTCCTTTGGCAAGAAGATCACATCATAACCGTTCTTTGCCTCTTCAATAGCGCTTGATGCAGGGTCCTCGGATTCCACAGAATACACTTCGAGTGAGATGCCCTGTTTCTTTGCCCTTTCCTCAAGCATCCTTTCTCTGTCCTTACCCCGTTTTAAGACCTGGTCACGGACATAGAACAAGAAGCGGGTTTTTGCAGCAGCGGTAAGAATAATATCGTTATGGCCGTAGTGATAAAGATCAGAGTTTATAATTTGAAGCACCACCACCGGCTTGGATGCAGTTTCAGCATAGCGAAAGGCCTTATCTATAGCTATTTCCTCAACCTTCTCGCCGCGGTCCTTAATTATAACATCCCGGCGCCCGCCGGTGTTTTCAATTGCTATGCCGTTTTCATCCGCACTGGATATACCCAACACCAAAAGAACCTTGCCATTCATATTCAATATAACCCCATCCACTGCAAAAACCAGAGCAAAAGGACCATTCCCAAGGCGAGAGCAATTGCGACATAGTCATTGACCCGGGCACGGTGCATTTGGGCTTCCGTCTGTTTTTCGACCTCTTCTTCTCCCGGACCTTTTTTCTCCTCTTCAGGTATTCCTGCCACTGATTAATACCCTCCTTATTCCATGTAGCCGTGTTTCATTAGAATTACGATGACAACTACAGCGAGTACAAGTTTTATGGAGCCTGCAAGATAGCCTACAATCGCCCCCCTAATGCCTGCTTTTCTTATATCGGACAATTTGGTTTGGAGACCAAGACCCACAAATGAGAGCGTAAAAAACCAGATCATGACCTTGTTCATGGCAAAAACCGCTGGTTTGGGGAAGAAGTGAAAGCAGTTGGCCGCCCAGACAACAACAAAACCTAAAACGTAGATGGGAAATCTTTCTTTTACGGTCTGCCAAATATTAAGCTTTTCCCCACCCAGCACCTCACGGGTCATGGCTGTGAAGTAAATGAACAATGCGCCTGCCGGGATCAGGACAATTCTTCCGATATTCACAAAACCCGCCACTTTTCCCGCTTCAAATCCATACATATACCCGGTGGCAATAACCTGTGCAGAATTTGGAACGGCTGTGGCGCTGATTACCCCAAAAGAATACTGGCTGATTCCAAAAAGCCGTCCTAGGTAAGGTAAGCCAATCAAACAAAAAATACCAAAAGAAACAGTGGCCGCTATAGCATAGGCTAATTGTTCGCTCTTAGCACGAATCATGGGAGCAGTGGCCACAGCCGCAGTGACACCGCACATGGAAAAACCTGCCGCCAGAATACCGGAAAGAGAATCATTGAGCTTTAAAAGGCGCCCAAGAAAAATTAGAAGCGCTGCAGACCCGAAAACGAAGACCACCATGATGATGATGGTCAGGGTTCCCAGTTTTACCATATCTCTCAACAGGTACTGCGAGCCCAACATGATAATCCCTGCATGTAGAAAAACTGAATAGTAGCTTAACCCTTTTTCCCAGCTCCTTGGTACACCTACAACGTTTCGGATCAGAATTCCCACCCCAAGGCTGATCACAACATAGTTGAAATGCAAAAGGTCAGTGAAAAGCCCTTCACCGTAAATCGGAGGCAGAACCTGATCAATATAATGCAGGAGGTTATGTACAGTTATAGGCCAGGGGAGACCTGGAAGTTCACAAAAAATTCCAATAATGATAAGGGCCAAGAGCCCGGGCAGGCTTTCACGAAAACCTGGCAATGTACTCCACATTGAGGATTTCTTAGTCATTTATGATCTCCTTACTGATGACTCGCTTTTGTCTGCTCTGTATAGCGCCTTTGTAAAGCTCAACTTACATTCGTTCGACATATGGGCAACTACCCGTAAAATATCCTTTTGCCTGCTTTTCACGCATTCATCGTCCCACCTCACTCCCCAGACAGCCTCCATATCTCCCTATAAGCAAGTCTTTGAAGAAGGGTTCCCCGCAGAAAGCTCTCTGTAGTTCCATTGACTCCGACCATAACATCCAGATTATCCCGGGGATATTGTGCAAGGTTAGGTGTCTTCCTGCCAAATCGATCTTCAATATGCCATGCATTAATCGCTTCCCCGTCAAAATCGTCAACCACGATCTTGAAATACCCCCCCAACCCCGTAAAAGTATTGTTTTCCCCGTCCAACACAATAGGATCTTTATTATCAAGAATGACTTCATTAAGCTGATAGCAATGCCCGCACACATCCGGCCTGACCATAAATCTCGGGTCATCTGGCCAGGGCTTGTCCCGTTCAAACGACATTGCACCTGTGGCCAGCCAAAGCGTAACTTCACCCTTTTCGAGATCCGCTGGGATATCCACATCTATTTGTACGTCCTTGTAATACATCATTATCTTTTGCTGTGAAGGCGCATATTGCGGAAGGGTGTCATAGAGGTCCTTGTCAAAGGGCCCCAAGGTCTTTTGAGCCACAATTACGCCGGACGTATTTTTCAATATCAGTGTCACCTGTTTGTTTTTCGGATCTATGTGCTTGGCCTTCAGCATGTATTTTCCCAGGGGTATCTCCTCCCCCTCTTCCAGGACAACCTTCCTGGGCTTATTATAGGTAAAGGTAAATGAATTCATGCCTGGTGTGCCCATCTCCTTGATTTCAACAAAATCGGGACTCACCCATTTGGGAATCAGGTAGGTAGCCCCTTCTGAAAATTCTGAGGGGAAAAAGTAGTCAGGGTCCTGAGAGCAGCTACTTCCTTCCTCAAGAGCCCCCTTGTCAATATCAAGGTAGCTCTTAAATCCCGGAGCAACAAGGATATTCGCCCCCCAGTTGTTTCCAGAATACTTAGTAATCCGAAGCTCTGCTACGGGCCTGCCCCAGATGATCTTGGAGCCCATATACCTCATGGCCTTGCTCCCGTCTCCAAGGGGCACATCCTGCCAGAAAATCGGGTTCCCGTCTCCCATGGGCATTTCCTTCCATAAATCAACCCGAAAGTTCCGCTTCACAACCAGATAGCTCTTGAACCTCAAAAGATATGCCTTCTTGCCGAGGAAATAGAAGGGCTCGCCGGGACGTATGTTTCTACTGTTTCTAGTGCTGTAGTAAAGACCTCCAGGCGGGATGATGATTTTCCTTTTACGATAATCCACATAGCTTCTTCGGATCACGAGTGCCTCTGAAGCGACAAACCTTTGCCTTTTCCTATTCCTCACATACTTACGCACAAATCCCTTCATTTTTGGCACAAAGGCAGCGGTTGGATCCGGAGCAAACCACTTTGCATTGGGAATGACTTTTGGAAAAGAGGTAAATCTCGACTTTACCACAGGAACGCCGTAGGAAGGATCCGCCAGGCGCATCAGGAATGTGTCCTCCATTACGCTCACAACCAAAGGACTCATGCCGATAAAAAAATCGATATTTTCCCTCCCGTCTTTCCAGAGAACGAGATTATCAGTCCGCCTAAAAAAGGAATCTCGCACATAAGAATTGTGCACAACATCCTTCTCGAAATCCTTTGCCACAACGGTAAAGTATTTTCTATCCCAAAACTCGGATATCTTCACTGGCCCATCATATTTCGGGTTTTCATTGCTGAGCACAAAAGGATCACGGTTTTCGAGGACCAGCCGTTTAAGCATCCCCGTCTCAAGGTTTGGCTCCAGTCTAACGATGTAGCGCTTATCCCTTGGCCAGGGTTTTCCGTCCTCCAGTTTAATCAGATCGTCATAGATTGCGAAAGAAATGGTACCTTCTTTCCACCCATAGGGCACATCGTTGGCCCAGGGAGCAAAGTCCGAGCCCTTATACCAGGAAGGATCAACAATCAACTCAATATGAATGCCCAGATTAAGGTCTGTAAGGCAAAGATCATCCTGGTTAGCCACCTTATACTCCTGCTGTGTCGCAGGTTTCAAAACCTTGGATGCCAGTACTTTTTTCCCCGTCCAGTTGCGGACTTCCACCAGGATCCCCTCTTTTTTCCACGAAGCATAGATTCGCTTTGTCCCATACCAGCGGAAAGTCTCTTGCTTGATGTTCACGACATATGGTCGGTCAAAGGAAAAGATGGCCTCCTTGATATGGGGATACTCTACTGTAAAAACAGCTTCCTTGCCGGTAATATTTTCAGCAATTAACTTGGTTGCCCCATATATATAAGCATTGGTCATAAAAAAATCTCTTAGCTGGGGATGAATTCCACTTTTAAGGTTGATTTTTCTCACTTCCGGGGGTCCGGGAAAAGAAGTAGTAATAGGCCACTCATGGGGCCACCCACCAGAGGGTGATATGAAAGCAAATTCTCCGTAAGGCTTTTCATAGTGATCCGTTGCAAAATCATACCAAATCCGGTACCCAGAGGGATCAACAAGGGCCTTGTCTTTCACCTTAACCTTCACATGTTTCTTGACCACCTTTTCGGTCTTCAGTCGAAGGAGGTAGGCGTGTTCCCCTAAGATAAGAAAGGGATCCCGCATAAAAGGTCTTGCATCATAACTTGTATCTGACGCATAGTAGAGTCCACCGGCTGCCACATACGCCTTCCCATCCTTAATATAGCTTCTACGAAGAACAATACATTCAGCCAGATCTCTCTTCTGCCCATATTGGTTACGTAAAGTCCTATTCACCAGCCCTCCCAGTTCCGGCATATAGGTGGCATCTCTCCAGGGATCCAATCCTCTGGGATTGTCTTCCCCTGCTGAGAGTGAAGAGAAACTCATTAGACAGAAAGCAATGAAACCGATGATGAAAATTTTTCTTCTGAACATCTCGTAGCACATCTTAGGGTAATATTTTTGAAAAAACACATTCACCTCCTGCATACAGAACAAGGAGCTTCCTCTTATCATGGACGCTCACGCACACCTCTCTTCTCGCTCAAGTTTCAGTATATCCTTTGCTCGCGTCTTTTTGACTGCATCCGGATCTCTAGCTGATTCTATTGAATTCCTGTCCCGCAAGTCGAAAAAGGTGAAGCGTGAACAATTCACCCTTCACCCGCTGTAATCTTGAAGTTTAGCACTTTGAAGGGCTGAGCAGCGGCTCCTCTTCCTCCTCTTCGTCCTCTTCGCTTCCTTTGCCCGGAACGCAGTAAATTTCACCTTCGGGACTTACCTGGGGATTAAGTTTTTTATAGATGTCCTTTGTGATGCCAGGCACCTTCAGAAGGTCTTGCGGCTTTTTGAAAAAACCAACCTTTTGCCTGTATTCCACAATGGCTTTGGCAAGTTCCTCTGTCATCCCCGGGATCTTTAACAATTGTTTTTCCGTTGCTATGTTCAAGGGGATCTTCTTAATGCCAAGCCCCCCTTCATGCTGCGCCGCTGCGGACCCGGGGAAGGCCATAAGCATTCCCCAAAGCAACAGGGGAACTAATATGATCAAAGTTTTTATTCTTTTCATTCTGATTGACCTCCTTTACGCTAATTACTTCCTATAAATCTCGGGCACCTTCCCATTCTCTAAGTTAAGGACTAGCCATAAGATCCTTAAGTCTCAGGGTGTGGTTCTCAGGGGGAATAACAGGTTTTTCCACAGGCTTTTCCAACTGCGGAACATAATCGTAGGGTACCCTGTAAGCACGATATACTAAGTTGAAATTTTCACTCTTGTTGTAATAGGGACTCATGTACTCCCAAACCGTCTTATAGTCCGGGGTCACCTCGAAAATCCGCCCGACTGACCCTTCCGTGATCAAGGTGTTCCCATTGGGAAGCCGCTGGGCTGAGCTCACATAGTCCGAATAAAACTTATACTTATCTCTGTTTCCAGCCTTTTGGGCGGTATATTCCCAAACCACCTTTAGTGTCACGGGGTTGATTTCTATAACCCTGGAATAATCCCTTTTATCTACGTTTACACCATAGGGGGCAGTCGAACTGGGGACGCCATACCCGCCGTATCCGCCATTATCAAAAATGAGAATGTTTCCTTCACCAGGCAGCCCCTTTGGGATCATGTGGGCATGGTGCTGGCCGATGATTTGTCCAAGTTTCCGAAGGCGCCTGGTCCTCGTATAATCGGGGCCTAGGTGCCATACAATCTTCCCCGTCTTCCTGTCGATGATTCCCATGGTATTAGTCTGGCGGCCGCTATAGATGATGTTTTCTGGGTTAAAGCGCTCATCGCCAGAGTCATACCATTTGTTCGGTCCAAGCCAGGACGCACTGTTGATATGGATCCAGTCGCCACCTACCACTCCCGGTGTACGCGTCATGGTATAGTTCGGATATCTGTACATCACAATCCTGGCAAGCCGGCTAAATCCCATTTCCCTGACGTGGTCGCTCGCCAGCCATTCAAATAAGATCTTGCCACTATAATCCACTTCAAGGATTACATCGTCGTAGAGGGGCTTGTCGCTAATCCTCTTATTCTTGACTATCTTATGGGAGACAAACAAAGTTCTTCCTTTGTCTACGTAAGGGTCCATTCCTGGGACGTAATATCCAACCGGATTTCCCTCTCTCTGGAAATCGTGGTGGACTCCCGCCCTTTTCCAGGTCCACACAATGTTACCGTGCCAGTCTACAACAGAGAGATCATTCGACTCCTCATCGCCCAGCAACCTTCCCCGTTTACCAGTAGCTCCCATGGCATAGCCCCCAGGGAGAAGCTTTGCAGGGTGTTCTTCATTACACAGATTTTTCCAGTGATGGACAACATTGCCGTTCATGTCGATCAAAACAGTCTGGTAACCTTCGGCCGTAAATATTGTGAATCCATTAAAGCATTTTTTAGGCTTATAGATCGTTGTGCCATGGGGAAAAACCGACGGAAACGCAAAAATCGTGGACGGCACCAGGACCAGTAAAATTAATGCCGAAAGACCGATTAATTTTTTCATTTTGAGCCTCCTCTTTGTACACTTAAATACAGGAGTTTTGCATCCCGCAAATATTCGCTGCTTTTGTTGCGTTACCAAGAATTCTTAATAGGCGGGCAGACCGCCTTCTTCCCTCTCAAGATCAAACCAGTCGGCAAACATGTCAAACCACTCATCCTTCGAAGCCTTCCTTGCTTCTTCCGCAGCTTTGAAATTTGAGCCCGCAATAACAATAACCGTCTGTCCTCGTGTCCATACATCTGATTTTACATACATCTTTCCATACCCTTCCTGGCTTATCCACCGGATTTCATTTTTCGTGAGCACCTTTTCTAACAGGTCTTTTATGCCCCGGGGTTCATTTATACCGCCAATAATCACAATGTAATTCTCCTTCTCATGACCCGCAAATTCCTGTGGAGTGAAAACCCTTAGTGGAACTTCTTTGGATTTCAAGAACGTGAACCAGTGCTGGGAGGCTTGCTGGGTTGTCTTGGTTGCCACAACAATAAGGTCACTTGCCATTGCACTGGACGTAAAGACAATACAAATAATGGCTGCAAGTAACAAAACAATAAACCTCTGATTTCCGTTTATTTTTATTGTTTTCATTTTCTTCACCCTCCTTTTTTGAAAAAAGTTTTCTACTTCATTCCTTTTGCCGGTATTCTTAAATCCGAATTACTGGGCGGAATAACAGCAGGCCCCTTTGCCGGCGGCAAGTTTTTGAACTGGGGACAAAAGTCCGGCCCGTAACGGTGGGCCCTGAAGACCATCCCGCCCGTAAAAGTCTGGCCGTCACGAGGATTGATGTATTCCCATACAGTCTCCTTTGCCGGTGTTACCTCAAAAAACCTGCCGTTAGCTCCTGCGCAGATGAGGGTATTGCCATTCGGCAAACGCTCGGCGCCGCTTATGAAGCTTGAAAAATGCCTTCGTGTAATTTTGGGCCCGGGGCCCCTACTGGAGGCTGATTCCCAGACTACCTTACCTGTCTTGGGATCTACCTCTACTGCCCTCGATGTATCCACGTACATACCATTGTCATAACACAAAAAGTGGCCGGCGCCCGGAAGGCCCGGGGCTATTTCATTACAATCATGCGGGCCGCCCATTGTCTTATTCTTGGTGCCTAGCTGCATGGGACCCGTCCTCCTGAATTCAAGAGCCCCGGTCTTTTTGTCCAGGTATGCAACATTTCCCCATCTCCAGATAATATTCTTTGTCTTTTTGTCAATGACCATCATGGAATCCAGGTGCCGGAAATCGGTCAAGATATTGCCGTTTTCCATAACATCTATGTTATTACAATGATCCCATTCGCTCCTGGGGTGGATCGGGCCAATGATGTCTATATCCGTATCAAAGTGCTTGTAGGCGTGCCATTCCCACACGGTCTTACCCTGCGGTGTAACCTCCCTGAAATAGGTGCTGAACATGCTGCCGTCTTTGAACTCGGTGCCCTTCTGGCCGCCCCTGACTTTCTTCTGGATATCCTTGGGCACTTTTTCCCAGGCGACGTAAATATAGTCGCCATTCGGCAACTTGTCGAAGTCATGGTTGGAATTCAGGTCCTTATACTGGAACACGATGTTTCCGTCCCAGTCCAGTTCAAACAGATATCCGGCTTCACCGCCCATGTGATACTTACCGACTCCGGGCCTGCCCGGTGCAGCCTCCTTCGTTACGCCGAGCATAAGGTAATGCCCGTTCGGCAGAAGCACCCCGTGATCCCCTGGAGGAAACGGCAGTTTCCATGTGTGAACCACATTTCCGTTCATGTCTATCAAGAAGGCCTTAGCATCCGTGTCATAAGGTTTTAATGCCTTTCCCTTTGCATCATTGGGGGCGTAAAGGGTGTAGCCATTGAATGCCTTGTCCGGCTTATACAGGGTTGTGCCTGTCGGAAACACGGCAGGCCATGCATAAACCGAGACGGCTACCGCCATCACCATTAAGAATGCCATACTCGAATAAGAATGCCATACTCGAAAATAATGCTTTTCTTATTCTTCCCTCCTTTTTCGCAAATCCTAACAATTAAAGGTTGTTAATATTTCGCGATTCGAATGATTTTTTCTGTCCGAGCCTCACCTCCCTTCTCGCGAAACACAGCCTTGTTACCCATGATTTTTCCCCGGAAAGGGAGGGCATCCAGAGCAGCAAGAAAACACCACCAAACTTGAGCAATTCTGGTATCAAAACCGCAAAAGCCTTACTACATTTGAATTATCATTCTGCCTGCACAGTTTAGTAAAGCGAAAAGCATGCCAGGAAGGAGGGGTTATCGAAGATTGATGAAGTACCTGAATTAAAAGGAATTCTCTTTGGCATCGATTGATGCGGAAAATTCAGCCGGAAAATATTGGGAAGAGAGCTTTACAGTTGTGCGAATAGCTTCACAGTATATCAACACTCAATCAAGATCATAAGCCGCCATCTTGTCATACAGCGCCCTCCGGCTGATTCCAAGCAGCTGAGCTGCCTTGCTGCGATTATCATTGGAGGATTTAAGTGCCTGTAAAATAGCCCTTTTCTCAGCTTCCTCAACTACCTGTTTGAGAGGTAATGCCACTTTGTGCTCTCGGCTTGAGGCATCACGTGCTCGCAAGTTTGCACCTAAAATGCAATTCATGGTGATGACTTCATTTTCAGCAAGAAGAACTCCCCTTTCCAGAATGTTGGCCAGTTCGCGGATATTTCCCTTCCATGGAGAATTGTGAAGCATATGTAGCACTTCAGGCCTAATATAGCTGATCTTTTTTTTGTACTTTTTGCAAAACTTTTTTAAGAAATGCTCGACGAGAAGGGGAATGTCTTCCCTTCGCTCCCGCAGAGGCGGGAGACAAAGCGGAACTACGGCAAGGCGGTAATAAAGTTCCTCTCGAAATGTGCCTTTTACCACCTCTGCTTCGAGGTCGCGGCTGGTAGCGGAAATGAAGCGCACATCAATATTAACGATTTGGTTACCACCCACCGGTTTTATCTCGCCCTCCTGAATTGCCCTTAAAAGTTTTACCTGCGTTGGGGGCCTAATTTCACATATCTCATCCAAGAACACTGTGCCACCTTGTGCTTCCTCCAAAAGCCCTCTCTTGGCACGCAAGGCACCCGTAAAAGCGCCCCTGACATGACCAAAGAGTTCACTCTCTAAAAGCGTTTCCGTAAGCGCCCCACAATCAATAGTCAAAAAAGGTTTATTTCTTCTGGAACTGCTGTAATGAATTTTTTCAGCCAACAGAGACTTGCCGGTACCCGTTTCGCCCTGGATAAGCACAGGCGCCAGGGAGTCGGAAACTTTCTCCACCGTGCGCATTAAGTCCTGCATGCTCCTACTGGTACCAGTGAGCATCCGGGGCAACTTTTCCTCCTCGGCATGAGGGAGGCTAAACTTTTCAAACTTTCGGCGTAGCCTGCCATATTCCAGAGCCCTCTCTCCCAGGATCTCAATATCTTTGTTTCTAAAGGGTTTTGTGATATAATGAAAAGCTCCCATTTGGATAGCCTGCACCGCACTCTCGATTGTCCCAACACCAGTAATGACGATAAATGGGGTCGTATCGTCCACCGAGCGCAGCCGTTTAAGCAGTTCAAGGCCGCTCAGATCCTCCATGGCCATATCGGATATAATAAGATCAAACATAGTCTGCTCGATACGCCTCCAGGCATCCTCCCCGCATTCAGCACTATGAACCTCATAGCCTTTTCTCTTGAAAAGACGACCTAAGACCTGAAGCATTTCTGGCTCGTCATCAACAATAAGGATCTTTTCCGGCAATCTTAATCCTCCAATCTGTAAAAAGCTTGGACAGAATTCCGAGGAAAAAGCAGATCAAACTGGGAGCTCGAGAGTCATCACAGTTCCATGCCCCAATTTTGAACGAACATGCAAATCTCCATGGTGCTTCCTGGCAATGATTTTTGAAGTAAAAAGGCCGAGCCCGAACCCTTTTTTCTTTCTTGATGTAAAAAAGGGGTCGAAGATTTTTGGCAAATCATTTTCTGGAATACCAATCCCGTCATCCTCGACTTCCAGGTTGATTTTTCTTTTTCCATCATTTTCTTGAAGAAATGCACGAACCCTCACAGTCCCCCCGTGGGGCATAGCCTGAATGGAGTTGAGCACAAGATTAACCAATAGTTGTTGGAGCAGGTTTTCATCCCCATGAAATATAAGCCCGTCACAAGGAAAGAATTTTTCAATCTTGATCTTGTTCTGCCTTAGCTTGTGCCGCAAAAAAAGCAGGGTCTCGTCAACAAGCTGCGCAAGGTCTATCGGTGTTTTTTCACTTGGATTCGGGCGGGTAAAGGAAAGCAAGTCTTCAATGATTTTCCCAGCGCGAATAGCATTTCGCTCAATCGACTCCAGGCTCTGGCGGATGGTTTCTGTATCCAAATCGTTATGAAGTACGTCATCCGCGTTAGATAGAATTATGCCGAGAGGATTATTGATTTCATGAGCAATTCCCGCAGCCATCTGTCCCATAATAGCCAGTCTATCCGACTGAATCAAGTCCTCCTCCAATTTCTTTCGCTCCATCATATCACGCGAGAAGCAACATGCAAGGGGCTCTGCAGCATTCAATCCGGCAATAGTTGTAGCCATCATTTCCACATAAATCCTTTTTCCATCTTTGGACTTAAAAACAAATTCCTTATGGCGAAAACCTTTACGGAAAACAGTCTTCACAAATGAGATTACCTCATCATATTGCTCCGCAATTATGAGATCGGGAAGTTTTAGTGAAATGATTTCGTTTTCATTGTATCCAAGTTTCTGTAAGGCAATCCTGTTCGTGAGTTTAACAGCACCGTCGGAAGATATAAGGTGAATCATGTCAGGTGAGGATTCTATTAAATCGCGGTATTTCTGTTCCGAGCGTTGTAAATCAATGGTGATCTGTCGAACCTTTCTCTTGAGTGTCAGGCTCCAGAAAATGGAGGCCGCTAATACAAACGCGCCAATACCTATACCACCCATGATGAATTTTACGTATTTGTTCCATGCACTGTACTGGACGTTCTGACCTAACCACTTGCGATAGATTACATCAAAGGTTTTGTTCTCCAGGATTTTCCCGAAAGCGACGCTCAAAGAGGTCAGCAGTTCCGGGTTATTTGTGGGCACGGCCAAAGCTAACGGCACGGTCTCAATGGGCATACCCACTTCCTTGATGTTTTCCAAACCAGCCTTTTGGATAAAATAAAGGGAACAGAGCCTACAATTTGAAATGTATACCTGGGCCGTTCCACTATTGACCATAGAAAGGGCCTCTTCCTGCGAATCTGCAGTGAGAAAACTGATGTTCTCAAGGATGGGCACAAGCTTGGCAAGCCTGCGGCCCTTCTCTAGCGCAACGGTATGTCCAGGGAGGTCTTTGTAACAAGTAACTGTTAGGCATTCCCTGTTTACAAAATATTTCCTCTCTACGTAAATAGGAACTTCAATAAGATTTACACCGTGTATGCTCCCCGGCCGGATCATGATGCCGCTGATCAAATTTATTTTTCCCTTGTCCAGGGCATTCAACAAACGCGACTCGTCCATAGCATAAAACTCGACCCCTGCTCCCATATTGCCCGCCAGCAGCTTCGCCAGATCCACACTGAAACCCCGAAGGATTTCGGCCTTTTCATCAACAAAGGAAAAGGGGGGACAGTGCCGGAGAACCCCGACTTTGAGCTTTTTACTACCTACTGCCCCTGCGGGACTCGATAGGAAAAATATGCCGGTCATTGAAATAGTTCCGATAAATGCAATAATTAGACAGATGACACGGGCGTGGATCCGTTTTTCCATGATCTCACCTTGAACATTTTCCTGAGTTATCCTAATTATGGCAAACTGAATTTGCGTGCTTAGACATTACCAAAAATAGCATATCAATTTAATATTTTGGAAGAAAAAAAGCTTTCCAAAAGGCGACCGCTTTGCTTGCTCCTATTTTTGGAGGGCCGAGCACCAAATCCATGTTAAGAAATTCTTAAAAAGATTTGCCATTAGTTGGATGCCAAACTATTCTATGACATGCATAGGGAACGGATTATAGCATTGATCTCGGCGATTCGGGACAAAGCCAACAGGTTTCTCCTCAAGCGACTAGATTCTCACAGTATTAAAGACATTGCTCCTGCCCACGGGGGCATTTTCGTTCATCTGTTTAGAAATTCCAAACTCACCATGGGAGAAATAGTTCGACTAATTGACAGGGAAAAGTCCACAGTCACTACACTGGTGGATAAATTGGTGAGGCTCGGCTATCTTGAAAGGGAAAAGGATGTCGCGGATAATCGTGTAACAAAGGTCAGGCTAACAAAGAAAGGAAAGAAACTTGAAGCTGATTTTGGTGATATTTCAAAGCAGTTGCTCGATCGCGCTTATGCTGGTTTCACGGAAAAAGAAAAGGACGCAATCATACGCCTGTTAACACGGGTCAATAACAATTTCTAGGCCTTAATTCACCATCATTTAGCCTATGTTGGCATGCATGCGCCGATGTTTCCGATTCCTCCCCGGATAAGAATGTTAAAATCACTAAGAGGAAAAAATTACAAATGGATCATGCCCGGGCATGTTATGCCCATGGGCCCTGAATTTTTTGATAAGGCAATTCAGTATTACGAAACGACACTAAAAATAATTGGAGAATCGCCCGATGTGAAAACGGCGAATGAAAAGCTGATCAAGGCATATCCCCGTTATGGCGGAACTTTTTTGCTTGATTTGTTCTTACCGGCTTTCTATAAAAATAAATGAGTCTTTTGAGAGTAGGGGCTCGCTCCTGCTCTCAAAGCAGCAATTTCACAATCGTCTTTTAGCGGATAGGAAATAGTCACTGCTCAGGTGGATAGGCTGAAGGAAAAAATGCTGTGAAATTCTCTCCTTGTATGTGTTTCCATCCAGGCAAGTACAATCTTCCTGCATTTGAGTTCGCTGAAAGGGAAGCAGGCCTGCTTTACTCATTGAAAATACTTCCGTCTTCAGTCCTAAACCCGAATACCCGGGTAATTGGAGGGAATAATGAAAGAAAAAGAACCAAACTGTGCCAGCCCCGGGATGAGCCGACGTGAATTTATACACCTTATGGCCATAAGTCCTGTCGCTGCAATTATGCCCTGGAGCCGGGTCAGCGCCGCTGGAAAAATATTTAGATCCCGGCAGCATGCCAGGGTGAGTTTAGCCGGAGTAGTACGTGGAACCACTCAAGACGACATCCTGGAAGCGATCCGGCATGCAGCCGAGGCAGCGACTGATTTCTCCTGGCTATCACGCGGCGATTCTGTGCTGATAAAGCCGGTCGTCAACTCGGGAAACCCTTATCCTGCCACTACCAGCCCGGTTTGTGTGAAAGCCATGGTTACTCTTCTTAAAGAAAAGGGCGCAAAGCGGGTGATTGTAACTGATTTGTCTGGTATTGAACATGTCAAGCTCTCGCCCGACAAAAGGAAAGGCAGCACAAGAAAATTGATGGAGCGCTGTGGTATATCACAGGCAGCCGTGGCTGCCGGCGCGGAAATAGTGCTTCCCGAAGAATCGGGCTGGGACGACTTTTACGAAGATGGCCCTGCAAATGGAACTAGCTGGAAGGCCGGAATCATGATGCCCAAGATTATCAAGGAGGTGGATCATATAGTGCTCCTCCCTCGCTGCAGCCGGCACGCCCTGGCGGGTTCAAGCCTGGGCATGAAGGCTGCTGTGGGCTACTGGAGAACCGATACGCGCCTTGAGTACCACCGTGATGCCGCAACTTTCCAGGAAAAGACGGCCGAGGCAAACACAGTGGCAGGTTTAAGGGAAAAACATCGACTGACACTGACCCTGGCAGACAAGATTCTGGCCACCTTGGGCCCGGACAAGGGCTATGTTGTTACGCCTGAGACCGGACTCATCCTGGCTTCCGAATCTCTTGTTGCCCATGACATGGTCTCACTGGCCTGGTTATTGGAGTCAAGACGAGCTGCACCTCAAGAAGAAAAGGAAGGCCGACGTGATCCATACACTTCACAGTTTCTTGTCAACACGATCAACAAGGTTGTTGTTAAAAAGCTAGGTGGGATGGGACAAGCGATTAAATCAGAGAAACTCACCAGAAACGATATAAAAACAATCTGGGATGATCGCGTCTTAAGACGAGCATTTCAGATATTTGGGGGAATTCCTGAATTGAAGCTTGTTGAAACCAACTCTAAAGTTCCCTCCCGTGTAAGGCGTCGTCTACTTAACATGACCACCCCAAGATCATAAAATGGTTTTTTACCCCGCCCGCAGAAAGCCACGGCTTTAGCCGTGGATGAATGCGGTTAAGGGCGGGCGGGATGTCGTACCACTAAGTCCCGCCGATTGCGAAGCAATTCGGCGAGACTGTGGTGCCACGGGCTTGCCCGTGGGGCTCCACCAAAGAATCGCCCCTTGACAAGAAACGCGAGTAGCCTGAGTCAATAAGATGTCCTGCCTGATGCATGCCGGTAATGCGATAGGGCATCTCACACTTTCTGTAGCTGTTTTCGCGAATGAAGCTTTCGATGTCCGGGCCATTTAGGCAGGGCTGCCTGTCGTGACGGATAACCTGCAGGAGCGCAAGCAATAATGCACGGGTCTCACGGTTTAGCCAGCCGCGTCTGCGTCGGAGTTTTGCCAAATGACTATAACTTTAGCGCGAATTGAAGACTTGTGGAGGCAAACATGAATGAAGTGACAAAAAAAGCCTTTAGGCTTCTTAGGGAAGTCAAATCGGTTTCTTGCGCAACAATAAATAAAGGTGAACCGGTTATTCGGATTGCCGATGTGATGCTTGCAGGGGAAGACGGCCTTTATTTTCTAACTGCGAGAGGAAAGCCCTACTATAAACAGCTTAAAGAAAACCACAGGCTGGCGATTTGCGGGATGGACAAAAATTATGTTTCTGCCCGCATTGTCGGTGAAATTCAATTCTGTGGGGATAGAAATATAGTAGATAGGATTTTCCAACATAACCCGATGATGAATGATCTGTATCCTGGTGAAAAACGAGACATTCTGGAGGCGTTTCAAATGTACCGCGGCAAAGGTGAAATATTCGACCTTTCAGTCGAGCCGCCCGGACGCGAGCGGTTTTCCTTTGGCGGTGAAACGGTTAATCCATCAGGGTATCTGATAACCGACAAATGTACTGCCTGTGGTATATGCCTGGAGTCGTGTCCTGTAGGAGCAATTTCAGAAGGAGATGTGTATAAAATTGACGGAAGTCATTGCCTTGAGTGTGGACGTTGCGCGGAGGTATGTCCAGAAAGTGCCATCCAATCTTCTCCGGGAATATAAGGAAATCCGGATTTAACTTTCAGCGATTTTACGAATGGCTCCGGCAACCACTTCCATTTCTTCAATTGTATTAAAATACCCCATACTGAGCCGCACCGTTCCATCTGGGTACGTTCCGAGCGTTTGATGTGCCAGGGGGGCGCAATGAAGGCCTACCCGCACGAAGATATCGTATTTCTTGTTCAAGATGCCCCCGGCTTCACTTGGGGAAAGACCATCCTCCAGCCATCCGAGATTGATTGCTCCGCAGCCGCTGGGCAAATGCTCAGTGCCGGTCGGTAGGATAGTTTCAAAGGTCACTGAGACGGTGGCGGTCTGTTTTTCCGCCTTAAGGGGGCCGTAGATCGTGAGACCCTGAACATCAAATAGGTTTTTCAGAAGCGTGGAGGTGAGCACTTGCTCGTGTTCCCTGATTTTGCTTATACCTTGCTGAAGGATAAAATCAACACCCGCACCGAGACCCGCAATGCCCACGTTGTTTTGCGTGCCACTCTCCAGTGCATCCGGTAAGAAGTCAGGCTGGGTTATCTTTTCTGATATACTGCCTGTCCCTCCCCTTTTAAGAGGCCTCAGGCTTAGGCCCTCGCGGATGTACAACCCTCCTGTTCCCTGGGGGCCCAGGAGAGCCTTGTGTCCGGTAAAGCCAAGGAAATCTATTCCATCTCTTTCCACATCAATCGGGTAGCATCCAGCAGTTTGCGCTGCATCAACAAGAAGAGGAACCTCCCGTATTGCTTCTTTCACGGCTCTAATATCCTGGATTGTCCCACAGACATTGGAAGCATGGTTTAAGACCACCAGTGCAGTGTTTTTCTTAATCAGACGGGGAAGTTCCTCAGTATCCAAGAAACCTTTGTGATCGCATGGGGCTATGCTTAGTGAAACAACACCGCTTTCTTCGAGATACTTTAGGGGCCGAACCACAGAATTATGCTCCATCGAGGTTATTATCACGTGATCACCCCGTTTCAGAAACCCGTTAAAAACAGTATTGAGGGATTCTGTGACATTCATCGTGAAAACAATGCGTTCAGGATTCTTTATGTTAAATAGAGCTGCCAGTTTTTCACGAGTGTTTTGCACTATCCGGGATGCTTCAAGGGACAGGGGATGACCTGATCTTCCAGGATTGGCCCCTACCTCCTTCATAAAATGTTCCATGGCTTTGAATACCTGCGGAGGTTTGGGAAAAGAAGTCGCCGCATTATCCAAGTAGATAAATTTCTTCATTTCTCTCCAGGCCGACAAAAGCTTTCACTAATTCTTGAAAATATACTTCTTTTATAGTGTATAGCAAGAAAATCTTTCTCCTTATATGCTCAAACGGAGAGACAAGGGTAAAATCCTATTTCAAAAAGTTGCACATGATGATAGGTAATACAAGAAGGCGGAGGATTCAAATGACCGACACGTCTTGCTGCCTAAAAATCAATAACTGGAGAAGTGCTGGATCATGCAAAGCAAAGAGAAAATCATCGACCTGCGTAGCGACACGGTTACCAAACCAACCCCTGCGATGCGCAAAGCAATGGCTGAGGCTGAAGTCGGAGATGATGTCTACGGGGAGGACCCCAGCATAAACCGGCTCCAGGCCATTGCCGCAGAAATGACGGGGAAAGAGGCATCCATTTTCGCAACGAGCGGCACACAGAGCAATCTGCTTGCACTGCTGAGCCACTGCGAAAGGGGCGACGAATACATAGCCGGGCAGCAGGCCCACGCCTACGCGAAGAAGGGCTAGCCAAGCCCTGTGCACGTCTGTAAACAGCCCCTAGAAATTGAATACCTTGGCCTCTGCCGCGAGGTCAATAAGATGAGGGGCGCCGTCCAGCACCATATTTGAAAAAAACTTACTCTCGTCTAACTGGCGAGCCTTTGCACAGGGAATTCAAACACCAATGGGGACATGATTTTCCACCAGGTAGGGCAGATAATCATTCGGGCAATCACCTGTCCCTGCTTTCAGGGAGAAATTCCTTGTGGAATCAGCCCACAGAACCCCTCCATCAATAAAAAACAAATTGGTCTTGTGTCCCTTGGAGTGTGCAATCTTTGCAAACTGAAAGCACCTTGTCGCAGCCTCGTTATCATTTTTACTGAGCACAAATAAGAAGTTAGCCATAATGAACCTCCTTTCATATTCTCATGCACTTTGGCGTTCTACCCTGTTCCTGCGAGCCTGCCTTCCTTGGCAAGTCGTAATTCCAGGTCGCATTGAAGACACCTTTTCGCCTCGCGGAGGGCTTCTTCATCTCCCAAACCAAGGTTTACCTCGCTAAAACCGGAATGCCTTTCAGAAATGGGGAGAGTGAGCATCCTTACTCTTTTAAGATCAGCAAACCCTGTTTCCCTTTTGCCCGTATAAGATTCCGTATCCACTCTTTCCGCTAAGGTCTCATCCAGGGTTCCTTGCCCACCAAGGGATTTGTCAATTGCTATTGCCGCTTTACGTCCCGTTGCTATAGCCTCTATAATAGAGCTGGGGCCTGTTGCAACATCTCCCCCCGCAAAAACGCCCGGGACGCTTGTCTGCATTGTTCCAGGATCAGTCTCAATCAAACCTCCCCCAGACCTTATCTGCTCTTGGCCGGAAATGAAAGACAGATCTGCAGCTTGGCCTATTGCCAGTATTACCTGATCAGCATTAACCGTCATTTTCTCTTCACCAAAAGCCGGGCAGAAGTTCCCCCCCTCGTCAAAGACAGACGTGCATCGGACAAGTTCAACTGCACTTACCCTCCCATTGTCTCCTATGATTCGATGAGGTCCCCAGGAGGTCATAAGCTTTACTCCCTCTTCCAGCGCTTGCTCTATCTCCCACGGGCTGGCGGGCATTTCTTCCCTGCTCTCCAGGCATGCCATAGTGACCTCTTTTGCCCCCGTTCTCAAGGCGCTCAAGGCCACGTCCACAGCCACATTACCACCCCCTACGACAAGCACTCTGTTTTTAAGCCGGACGTTATTCCCGACATTGACATCTGCCAGGAAATCCACTCCCCAAAAGACATCTTCCAGATCAGTCCCTTCGAGATCTATTTTTCTGCTTTTCTGAAGCCCGGTCGCTACAAAAATAGCTTGGAATCCCTCTGCCTTTAACTGGTCAAGGGTAAAATCAACTCCAAGCCTTTTCTCATTTTCAAGCCTGATCCCAATGCTCAGCACCTGGTTTATTTCTTTCTCCAAGACCTCCTCCGGCAACCTATAATAAGGAATGCCATAACGCATCATACCCCCAGCCTTGGCTCTAGCCTCAAATACAGTGACATCATGCCCCATTTTCCTGAGATAAAAAGCAGCTGTTAATCCTGCCGGTCCAGCACCAATAACAGCGATCTTATGGCCTGTACTTTCTTTAACCTTTGAAGCTCCTTTGAACGCTCCGTCTGCTTTATCCGCTGCATACCTCTTGAGAGCGCAAATGGCAATCGGCTCATTAACTTCGCCTCTTCTACACTTACTTTCGCATGGGTGCATGCACACCCGTCCCAAGATACCCGGAAATGGAACTTTCTCGAGAATAAGTTTGCAGGCTTCCTCAGGTTTCTCTTGGGCAATTAGCCGGAGGTACCCCGGCACATCGATACCGGCAGGGCAGGCAGCAGTGCACGGCGGGACCTCCTCAGGCATAAAGTCTTTAGGTGTCATAGAGCGCAGAGGTCGCACAATGTCCAGGATCGCTATGCCGTTCGGACACACGCTTTCACACCGACCACAGGTGGTGCACTGCCATGGAAGTGAGCTATTGGCTATCTCTTCAATTAGATCAAGCTCCACAAATCTTATGATTCTCCTGATATTGAAGTCATCCACACCTGTAATAGGGCAACCAGAACTGCAGCATCCGCACTGTTCGCAAGTCCTGAACATGGTTACATCACTAAATTTCTCTGCTAAAGCCGTATTCGAATCCATCTCATCAAACCTCTTTTGCAAGATGAAGCTCTCTTACCATTTCCCTCATCGTGTTTGCGAACTTTGGCCCGTCCGCCGCTGAGCACCAAATATTCCATAGCTTATCAGGGTCAAATCCTTTCTTCGCCAGTATCTTCTTGGCCCTATTTACCCTTTTTTCCGCAGCATAATTCCCTGAAATGTAGTGACATGTTGGGAATTCACAGCCTGCCACAAGTACGCCAGCAGCCCCTAAGTCAAAAGCCCTTTGAATGAACTTAATTGAAACCCTCGCCGAGCACATCACCCGTATTAGTCTCGCATTGGGCGGGTACTGAAGCCTGCTCACTCCTGCCATGTCAACGCCGCCAAGTGCGCACCAGTGACAGACAAAGGCAATTATTTTGTCTGCAGGGTTCTCCTCCAAAGCAGCTTCTACCTGAGCCAAAACCTGGTCGTCGGAATAGTGAACGATGCTAATGCATTCTTTAGGGCAATCTGCTGCACAAAGACCGCAACCTTTACAAAGCGCTTTTACCACCTGGGGTTCTTTGTTCTCATTAACACGTATGGCACCATACGGACATCTCTTCCAGCAAAGACCGCAACTATTACAGTTCGCAAGATCAATATCAGCCACGATCCCCTCTGCCTCAATATACCCATTGTTCATTGGAATGGAGACCCTCATAGCCGCCCCCATACCTTCTTCGATGGTCTCTTTCAGGGTTTTTGGATTCTTCGCACACCCACAAAGGGCTATGCCGTCTGCCGGAAAATCTAGGGGGCCCAGTTTGATATGACGTTCTTGAAAGAACCCCTCCGCGTTGCTCGAAACCTTAAGATGCCCTTTGATCTTTTCAATGGTCTCATCCCCTTCAAAACCAGCGGTAAGAACAAGAAGATCAGCTGATAGAAGGAAAGCCCTTCCACTTAGTATGTCGTATACGTTTATCACCAGGTTCTCATTGTCTTTGGTAACTTCTGGATACCTGTCGTCCGGAAATCTCAAGAACTTCACCCCAGCGGCTTTAGCCGCGTCTATGTGAAAATGCTCTTCCTTAACCATGCTTAGGTCTCTGTAGAGAATATATACCTTCGCTTCTTTATTGACCCTTTTGATTGCAAGCGCATTCTTTATCGACACGTGGCAGCCAATATTGCAGCAACCACGGGTTTCATTTTTTGACCCGACACAATTAACCATGACCACGTTCTTGACATCTCCGAGCTGATTATTCTTAAGAATCCCTTCCAGCTCAAGCTGTGTAACTACGCGAGAATCGCTCCCATAAAAGAACTTTCCCTCTAAATTCAACTCTCTCATTCCAGTAGCGACAATAACCGTTGACACATCAAAATTGTTTCTTGTTCCATTAGATTTAATTGTTACGCTGTAATTGCCGATGTAGCCGTCCACATTTTCAATCTCCGCGTTAGTGTAAACCACTACATTAGGGTGAGTCTCAACAAGCTTTGCCTGCCCCCTGACAATCTCTTCAGCGCTTAGTAATTCCTTGTCGCTAGAAACTGTCGAGATTAGGTTTAGTAGCCCTCCTAGCTGCGGCCTTTTCTCAACGAGGACTGCTTTGAAACCTTGGTTAGCAAGGCTGAGGGCGGCTGTCATACCCGCCATGCCGCCCCCGATGACCATACAGTCTTTTCCAACCGGCAGCCTGATCTCTTCACCTTCCTCAAGCAAGGCAGCTTTGGCTACTCCCATCTTGACCAAGTCCTTAGCCTTCTGCGTTGCTATTTCCGGTTCATTCATATGAACCCAGGAAACCTGCTCCCTTATGCTCACGAATTCCAGCAAGTATGGGTTTAGCCCCGCTTCCTTAACAGTTTGTTTAAACAGAGGTTCATGGGTTCGGGCGGTGCATGATGCAATAACAACTCGATTTAATTTATGCTCCTTAATGGACTCCTGCATCGAGCTGAGAGCATCCACGGAACATGACCATTTACCCTCGTCAACGAAAACCACGTTCTTCAGTCCTTTTGCGTAGTTCACAACCTCGGGTACATTGACCACCCCCGCAATATTTGAACCACAATCGCACACAAATACCCCAATCCGGATTTCTTCAGTCATTGAGTTTACCTCGACTCAACACAAACCATATTTTTGCATTTTTATTCATCAAACAGCTGAGTTTCTGTCCATTAGAGCAATCGAAGCAACAGAGTGCCTTCGATATTGCCGTAGTGAAGTCCACCTACTTTATCTTGGTGAGACAGCTTTCAGGCTTGCGGCAGTCGCCTGAACCACTGACTCAGAGATATCTATCGGGCCAGTTGCTCCACCGCAGACATATATCCCCTCCACCTCTGTTTCCAATGGAGCGGAGATGGGATCCTTTTCTTTAAAAAACCCAAGCTTATCCAATTGGATCTTCAGAATCTTGGCTAACCTCTCATTCCTGCTGTTTGCGACAAGACCAGTGGAAAGAACAAGAATTTCTACCTCATCGTACCTAAGCTCACCGCTGTCCAGATCCTCATATCTAACTGTCAAGTTCTTTGTCTCAGGATCTTCAAAGACGTCATAGGGCCTAGCTCTTACGTATTTGACACCGTTTTCCCTGGCCTTCTCATAGAAAGCCCAGAAGCCCTTGCCATAGGCCTTTAGATCATTGTAGTATACCGTGGTATCCACTTGAGGGTCATGTTCCTTTGTTATGATGCTCTGTTTGGTTGCGACCATACAGCATACTTTTGAACAATAAGGAACTCCTCCCTCCAACCCTCGACCCGCACATTGTATCCATGCAATTCTATGAGCATGTTTACGGTCAGAAGGCCTTATAATCTGTCCTCCTGTCGGGCCTCCTGCATTCATGAGTCTCTCAAACTGAGTATATGTAACAACATTATCATAGAGATCATAACCATATAGGCCGCGTGGCGGCTTAGCATCTGCAATACCCGTTGCGATTACAATGCTTCTTACAGCGATATTTATGTTCTTGTTGGCCTGCCAGAGCCGCACTGCATCTTTGCCCTCTTTTCGGCATGCGGCAACACAGAGCGCAATAGGACATTCACGGCACTGACTGCAGTCGACAACACACCCACCTACACATGCTCCTTTATCGCGCATCCTCCCATAACGGCAGTCGGGATCTATCACCATTACGTTGGGTACCGCTTGAGGAAAGGGAATTGAAATCAGTTTTCGAACCCCACCTATCTTACCGTCCAGCTCGTCAGGGACAGTAACTGGGCACGCTTCCAGGCATGCACCACATCCGGTACATTTCTCTTCGTCAATAAATCTGGCTTTTTTTATGAGTCTGACACTGAAACCGCCGTCAGCCTTTTTTACCTTTCTGACCTCTGTGTTCGTTAGAATATCTATATTGGGGTGATTGTCGACCTCATACATCTGAGGAGCCTCAATACAGATAGAACAGTCATTCGTCGGAAAGGTCTTGTCCAGCCTTGCCATCATGCCACCTATGCTTGGCGTGTCATCCACAAGGTAAACATGTGTGCCGTATTTGGCAGCATTCAACGCGCAATTAATTCCCGCAACTCCTGCGCCGATTATAAGTATTGAGTTATCCATGAACTTACCTCAGAATCTGCAGATCAGAGTATTCACATTTTTCTTTTGAATCTACTCACCGCTTTAAGGGAGGAAGAAGCCTTTGTACTGGCACAGAGGCGATAGGCAAAAAGCTCATAACAAGACTTACTTGTAGGACAAAAAATCCACTATGCTATCTCGGAAAGGGGACCCAGCTTGATCATCTAAAAAGCATCCTTCTCTGTTCTCAGAGATGGATGCTCCTGCACCATGCAAAAAATCCGACGAGGTGTCATCTCATATTTCAGTAATAACGACAGCCTTCGACTTGCATACTGCTTCGCACGTTCGGCACCCAAGACAATTCCTTGGTCGCACAGGGTACGCCTTGGTTGAAAAATCGAAGACATCCACTGGACAATATCTAACACATTCCTCGCATCCATCACATTTGTCCGCGTCAACGTACACGAGGTAAACTTCAAAATCTATGTATTTTTTTGCCATACAAGAGCCTTTTTCCTCATTCCAAACACCTTCCCACTAAACAGAAGGAGCACTGCCTGCCTCTTCCTTACCTCGTCAACACCTTCATGAACTCTTTAACAGGAGTGTTTTTGTTACATCAGCCCACCAGCCTCCGCAGGCAGATTAATCGCATCCCTTTTTTCAAGATTCACAAGAACCGGATTTTCCTCCCAGATCTAACCTTTCTTAAGTTCATCCCACTTATAGTCTATCAGCTCCAGCAAGACGCCGTTCATTTTCTTAGGATGGATGAAGGCAAATTCACAATCTCTGAAAGGCCTTGCGACCTCCCCCCGTTTGTCAGGGATGAAAGGATAGTTTTTCTTTTTCAACTCATCAATGGCTTCCCGCGTGTTATCCACGTTGAAGCTTATTAACATAATGCCTTCGCCATTTCTCTCAATGAACTTGGCGACATCACCATCCGGCGAGGTAGATTCCATCAGCTCAAAGCCCACTTCGCCCACCCAGTACCTGGCAACTCTTATTTTTTCAGGCTCATCAACATAGGGGTCATCCGGCTCAGACTTGCCTAAAATGGGTTCCCAGATCTTCCTCGCTTCCTCCAGGTTCCTTACGGCAATACAAATATGGTCTATCTTATTCACCTTCATATCTATCGCCTCCTCAGTAGTGGCAACCTCTCATCTCAGTTTTCCATTGAAATTAAGGGAAAACTTTCTTCAAAACGCTTTCAAAAGGTTACCTTTTCAACAGAAACTGTTATGGCCCTGTCTGGACAAACAACTCCACACTCATTGCAATCTTCACACAAAAACTCAGTGACCACAATCCTGTCATCCTGCACCCTTATTGCTGAATCAGGGCAAATCTCCACACACAAAGGTTGGACCACGCCTCCACACTTATTACACTTATTTAAATCCACCTGAGCAGCCATTTTTGCACCTCTCTTCTTGACGTTATTCTACTTTGTACAGTCTTCTCAAACAAACGCCCTGGCCCCTTGGAATGGCTTTCAGCGTCTCTATTTTGTAATTCACATTGAAAAATACATTCACGTCCGGAAGTATGTTTTCAAGAATCTTATCACAACACAACACGTCTTCTTCCATCTTAACACCATACTGTTTGGCATAAGAAGGCCATGGACACCTCTCCCACTTGATGAACATCTCGAAGGGCTTTTCTCCTGGCTCTACCTTGACAATAGCCCCTTGTGTAATCCACTGAAGAGCAATCCCTCCGGCAAAACTTCTCAACCAAGCCTCCTCTCCCTTTAGCCAGTTTAACCTTGGGAGGGAAGCTTTCCCCAATTCTTTGCCAATTATTTCCGCTGCCTTCAGACTGACGTCAAGCGGGTTGGCATCAGGCCCCGCCAGTTCTAATGCCGCCTGGCGCCACCTATAGTACATTCGACCAATTTCAGCTTGCGCATTGTGGAGATTCCCCCACAATTTGCTGATCTCTTTTTCCGCATCAAAAGACATTTTTGACCTCCTCTCTAAATCCTAATCCCAATTCGAAAACCGTCATGCACTGCGCTGGAAATATTCCGCGGCACAAGGGCATCGCCAATAACAAAAAGCTCGATACCCTCCCCTTGAACTACGTTCTTAAGGTTTTCATTCAGCTCCCTTTCAGTAAGTACAATAGTGTCGAATTTTAAAGGGAACCGGTACCCGTCATATGTCTTCACTATAAGCTCACCTTCGCTGACCTGCTCTATCTGGCAGTCGTTATACGTCTTGATCTTGTTCTGTCTCATGTAAATCAGATACCGCCATTTGAAGGACGGGTTCACGTCAAAGCCCGCTGATTTCTCTTTCCCCACCATCGTAACTTTTTTCCCCTGTTTGGCCAGAAATAGAGCCACTCCAATGCCGGGTTTCCGGTTGCCCCAGACGACCACCTTGTCTCCGACTTTCGCATCACCTCTCAACACATCCAGTATACTTACCACCTTATCCTTAACTGATTCTGGAACTTCCAGCTGAGGGTATGTAGGTCCTGTAGCCAGAACTACGCTGTCGGGAAGCTCATCTCTGATTAAGTCTTCATTGACTTCGGTACCCAGATGAAAATGAACTCCCGCCTTCTTGCACTGGGTCTCCTGGTATTTAATGCAGGTAAGGAGCTCATCGTCGCCGTAAGGGGCTTTTGATGCCTCTAGGACTGTTCCCCCGACTTGGTCCTTCTTATCATAGACATGCACTTCATGCCCCCTCTGGGCAGCCACATACGCGCATTCAAGACCTGCCGGCCCGGCCCCCACGATCATAATGTTCTTTTCCTCTTCAGGGGGAGGTGGATCTGTATATTTGGGATCATGTTCATGAGCACAAAGGGGATTGATGTAGCAGGTCATTGGTGCATCTCGAAAGAGCCTTGCAAGGCACAAGTTGCAGGCCACGCACCATCTTATATCTTCCTCCTTCCCCTCAAGAACTTTCAAGGGCATGAGAGGATCTGCAATCATAGGCCGGCACATTTGCCACATATCCAATTCGCCCTTTCCAATGGCCTCGTTCGGAAGTCTCGGATCAAAGAGCCTATAAGCCATCATAATAGGAACTTTCACGTTTTCCTTAGCCCGTTTTGCCAGGTAAAGCCAGCTACCCTGAGGCACGTCTCGGCTGATAACCGGAACAATGGACTCTTGCCATCCGGCAGTTACGCTAATGTAGTCAACGCCAGCTTCTTCCGAAATCTTATACGTCTCCATGGATTCCTCGGGTGTATTCCCCCGAACATCATCTAGGAGCTCTTCAGCGCAAAGACGAATACCAATGGGCACATCTGGGCCGCACACCTCCTTGAGTCCCTTGATAATATCCACGACAACCTTCATTCTGCCCCTTATATCACCGCCATATTCGTCGGTTCTCCTGTTGGTATAGCTGGAGATAAAATTCGAGATCAGATAACCCACAATGCCTGAAATCTCGATAATATCAAACCCTGCCTCAAGTCCTCTTTTGGCTGCGTCCAAATGCTGCTGGACCATTTCTTCAATCTCGGCCTTGCTCATCTCCAGTATGGGCCTGAAGATCCTCAGACGCTGAGGAACAGCCGAAGGGCCATGGCCATATTCTACATCTACTGCTCCGACTCGACCGCAATCCATCAGTTGAAAACCTGCAATCGCCTTTTGGCTGTGGATAGCATCGGCCAGCCGCTTTAAGCCTGGAATATACTTGTCATCCCATGCCGCGGCTTGCCCAACATATCCCTGCCCCTTGCGAGGTTCATCCATGTAGACTCCCTGCATGAAGCAGATACCGCCAACAACTCCTTTAGCCCTGTTTGTAATGTAGGCCACATCAGCATCTGTTACAAAACCATCGTGGGTGTTCAAGTTGTCTTCGGTAGCCGCATACACGATTCGGTTTGGAATCGTAAGGGCCCCAATATCAATTGGTTTAAACAGATGCGGGTACTTCTTGGCCCCAGGATACGATGAATAATCCCATTCAAATAATTGCTTAGCCATTTATTACCCCTCCTTTTCAATTTGTCTGGTGAACATTTTCTTGTTTAACCCCAACTACTTTACGAGATGCCAATTCTTCAACTCCAGATCGCCACTCTGGATTAGGCGAGAGCCTCTCGATCCCCGCCGTTTTCACTACCAACACCCACTGCTTCATTGTGGAGATTGTTCAGCATTTCGGAATTATGTGCTTTAAATGCATCGGTCATAAGCTCAAAGATATCTTCCAGGTTTTCAAACAAGGAGTATGACATATCTTTCAAAAGCCAGCGCGTAATTATATGATCCATGGTTCCAACAAATATATCCCTCGCAAAACGAGGATTCAGGTCTCCTCTCATCTCACCAGAAGTCCGTCCTTCTTCAAATATGTCCAACAAGTACGAGTATAACTTCCTGACGTTGGAGTAAACTTGGGTGTTCAAGAAATTTGCGTTTGTCTTCAGAAATAGATATACGATCTTTGCATCCAGGGGCGATTGTTCAACACGTCGCATGTACCACCACAGGTACTTCCTGAGCTTGCCGAACGCACCCTTTATGCCGAATAATTGTTCATCCAGGTCCTTGAGAAGTTCAGATACCCACAAATCAGGAATAGTAAGCAGCAGATCTTCCTTGCCCTGGAAGTATTCGTAAAGGGCAGCTTCGGAAAGCCCTGCCTGCTTTGAAATATCCACAACTGTGGTTTTCTGGTATCCCTGTTCGGCGAAAAGCTTTTTCGCTGAACTAATAATTCGCTCTCTCGTATTTTCTTTTTGGCTTCTATTTGCCACTATTACCTGTCGAAGATTACTAGGAAGTTTTTAAGGATATCTCTGGAAACAACACTATCTATCTGATTTTCCTATATTTATTTCCCTAATCACCCTATCCGTATGGCTCCTTTAACTTATCTCTACACAGCTTCTTTGGTTCCTGGAGAAACCACCTTGAGGAATAACAGATGAAAATAAAGTTCAAGATCGCTCAGATCTATATTGACGTTAGGAAGCTTAACCAATTGTTTTTATAGCCAGTTTTGAGCGTAATGACCTGCTGATTTCATAGGACCTAATATCATTAGGTCTCCCGTGTGTCAAGAAAAAATTGCAAAAATCTCGGGACAGGTTATATGCTTATTGAGGCACTCCTCTTCCCTTAGCAAAACCCGCTACGGGGTTTCCCGTGGTTTAATAGAATTTGCTGCTTGGATTAAAATTTTTGCAAAAAGAGGGTGGAAAATGGATCTAAAGACACTACTGACCACATTCGGGATGATTTTCCTTGCCGAACTGGGCGATAAAACACAGCTGGCAACATTTGCCTTCTCTGCTAATACTCGCTCACCCCTGTCCGTCTTCGTCGGTTCTGCCAGCGCGTTGATACTCACATCCCTTCTTGCAGTGCTGCTGGGAGCAGCCATTGGAAGAGTGGTGCCCCAGAATTATATTAAGACTGTGGCAGGGCTACTGTTTGTAGGCCTGGGTTTGTGGATGGTAATTCTTCCAGGAGGGAAGTAAACCCTGTGGGATTTCGCACGGGGCATTGAACCCCGTGCGAAAAAGCGGGAAAAAACTTTATTTACCATCCCCGTGCTCCCGCACGGGGCATTCCTGCGGGGTAAAGGCAAGGGCGGCGCGGGCAAGTGTGTCCCCCGAAGCTCGGTTCACATTACTCTTTGCTGGCATCTGAAACTTGATTCACAAACCGATGAAAAGCTGCAGAAATATGAACCCATGCCGTCAGAGCCATGCGAGTGGCAGCCTCAGCTATCGCCTCTGTTCTGTCAATTCTCTCCTGCCCCTGATCCTTCCGTGGGACTCCCTTTTCACCTCCTTTTCCCCGGGCTCCAGGCTCTTTCCTGTCAGCGGTATTTTGCCCGGTATCGAGACGGATCCGCAGCGTATCGTAGGCGGCATTGATCTCTTTTAACTTTTGCTCTGCCTTCCTTTTTAGCCGGGGCTTGTTGCTGAATCTGTCAGGATGCCAAATATTTACCAGGTCCTTGTACGCCTCTTTCACTTGCTGAAAAGACGCATTTCGATCAAGGTCAAGGATTTTATAACAATGCTCAATATCCATTCTGCACCGTTTGGCTTCCTGGCGTGTACTGCTCTAGCATCGTGTTGCGCTTTCGGCTCATGAAGTGATTCAATGTATAACAAATGAAACCTTTCTTGTGAAGAACTATTGTAGAGCGCGAACGGCAAGAAATTCTTCTCCAAAATGCCCCAATACCTGAATTCCCCTTGTTTTGCAGATAAAATTCTGGTAGCTATTCAGGTGCTTAGACTGAGGATTTACCCGCATGTCTTGTAGCGAGAAAAAGGCCCAGGAGGTGTTTCATGGACACTAAAGTTCCGAGTCGAGAAGAGGCTTTTCGGTTGCTGACCAAGTACAACAAAAATGAAAGCCTTATCAAGCATGCGCTGGCCGTGGAAGCGGTGATGCGCTACTTTGCCAGAAAACGAGGCGAAGACGAAGACAAATGGGGCATTATTGGCCTTATTCACGACCTTGATTACGAGAAGTTTCCTTCAGAGCATTGCCATAAGACAGAGGAAATTTTGCGTGAGAATCAATGGCCCGAGGAATACATCAGGGCTGCGATCAGCCATGGATGGGGGATTTGCTCCGAAGTGGAACCCAAAACTGAACTTGAAAAAGTCCTCTATGCTGTTGATGAACTGACAGGCCTTGTCGTTACAACAGCCCTTGTCCGCCCTTCCAAGAGCATCCTGGACACCACGACAAAATCCGTCAAGAAGAAATGGAAGGACAAAAGGTTTGCTGCAGGGGTCAACAGGTCTGTTATTGAAAAAGGGGCCGAAATGTTGGGCATGGATTTAGGAGATCTGATTACGGATACAATCAAAGGGATGCAGGAAGTTGCAGAAGAGATAGGGTTAAAGGGTACACTGTGATACCCGCGCTCGAACACAAAACTTTCTGTCTTTCGCTGTCAAGCTACAACGCAAGGCGGTCATGGGTATCTCTCCACTCCGGTGCTGCACCCGTGCTTGCAAAGCTAATATTGATTTCGCTTTGCCGGGGCAACAGTAAGACTTGGAATATTTCCTTAGCCACAATGCCATGCTTCCCTGTGAATCCTTGTAACCTAAGAAAATTCCTTGACAAAATGAACAACTGAGGGTAATTTGTTCCTGCCAAGTCAAAAATACCCCTAGGAACAAAGAATATCTTTCCCTAAAGGAGTAAAGGCTTATGACTGTGACAAAAGATCACATCGTCAATTCCCTTTGTAATGAGTTGGAACTACCTAAAAAACGAAGTGCCGAGCTACTCGAATCACTTCTAAAGCTCATTACAGGCTCGCTTCAGAATGGCGAGGATGTGCTGATCAGCGGATTTGGGAAATTTTGTGTAAGATACAAAAAGGAAAGAAAAGGAAGAAATCCGGCGACAGGGGAAGATTTGATGCTTAGCCCTAGGAGGGTTGTTACTTTTAAATGCTCTCCAGTCTTGAGGGCCAAGGTAAATCAAAATCAATAGATTGTATCCTAGGACGTTCTTTTCTTCCCTTATTTCTCGAACCATCGGGTAGGGTCACATCTCATGAAAGACAGTCTTTTTCGTAAATAGTGATAAATCCGACCCGGTATTGTCCAGTCTTTTCACCCATCATGAATTTCCAGCCCCACAAGGTAATGCCCTCTCAACCGGCCTTGATCATTTTTTACTATGCGGCTGACCTCTGCTGTGTGGCAATTTGAAGGTGTTGCTGATCCACGATAATAATACTTGGCTTTTAAAGAGACCCCCACCTTTAAGCGAGGCACAAGATTGGAATTCTCATTGACCAGAACACACATTGAGCCATGTTCCAGATCCCAAATTTTGAACTGATAAGGCAGCTCAACTCCGTCTATATTTAACTCAACGCTATGGCATGCTCCCGGCCCTTGTGTTCCAGAATGACCCTGCCTCGACTGCGTGGCTGAAGGTCGATTGTTTTTCATGTTTTCCTCCTTTCACCTTGTAGCCACCCCTAGGACAGTGCTGGAGCACGTCCACTTATCGCTAAATCGAAGCACTTGAGTTTCACCCAGGGGCTAGCACGAGGCAACACCACTTGAGTGTAGGTTTTTCTTTTCTACCGATTTTTGCGAAACCACTCCTATTTCTGAATTGCAAACCCATTAGTACCCAAACTCAGTTAATGAATAGATATCAACTGAAAGAAAAGGATTCATGAGCATCTCTTTACAATTTGGAGACAATCCCTCACACTGTGCAATAGAAAATACTGTCAATTAGCATTCCATTTGGATCAAGCATTTGACGAAGAAAAGAATTTGTACTAAGCAAGGGCTGGATGGAGAGGGTAATGCGTAGTGTGAGAATTTTCATTTTCTTATGCTTTATTATGTTTGTGCCTCATTCGCGGGCTGAGGCGGTTTCTATTTCCGCCATCAATGTTGATGTCCACGAGTTCAAGCTGAAAAACGGCATGCAGTTTCTCATTGTTGAACGCCATATTGCGCCCCAGGTAGCCTGTCGTGTTGCTATTCGTGCCGGATCAGCGCTTGAGGAAGCAGGCAAAACAGGAATTGCCCACATGGTAGAACACATGATGTTCAAGGGGACAAAGAATTTTGGCACTCTAGATCCCGAAAGAGACCAAAAGCTGCAGAGACGGATTGAGGCTGCGTACCGGGTGGTGTTGAGGGAGGAGGGCAAGCGCAAGCCAAACCAAGAGCTTATCAGGGCAAAGCTTGAAGAAATGTCAAGACTTCGGTTGGAGGTCCAGAAGATTTACGTGCCCCAAGCTTTCTCATCCCAGCTTGCAAAGAACGGTGCCGTAAACATCAATGCCTTTACCACAAAGGACCAGACCCAATATTTTATGTCGATCCCTTCCGACATGATTGAGCAGTGGTTTTCCATTGTCAGCGAACAGCTGTTTGAGCCTGCATGGCGGGAATTCTACGTCGAGAAGGAGGTAGTTCAGCGTGAATGGGCCTTTCGTTACTTGAATAACCCTGACGGCGCTGCATGGCTTGATCTCTATGCTACGATGTTCAATGCGCATCCCTACCACAATCCAACTATCGGATGGAAATCTCACATGGAAAAATTCAGTGCAACGGACGCTATCCAATTTCACAGGAAATACTACAATCCTACAAATGCGGTGTGTGTTCTTGTTGGGGATGTCACCGTAGAAAAGGCAAGAGCACTGGCCCAGATATATTTCGGCAGATATCCACCAGGTGAAAGGGCTCCCGAGCACGTCAGCTCGGATTTGCCCCAGCAGGGCCCGAGAAAAAGTATCAGATTTTTGAAAGGCGCACGAACCCCAAGGGTTCTTATTGGTTTTCATGCTGCTAGAATGGGTACCGAGGATTTCTATGCGCTTGACGTACTCAGTATGATTCTCAGCCACGGCCGGGGGGCCTTGCTCAACCAACAAATCGTGAATAAGGGTTTGGCTGTTGAGGCATGGGCTGCAAATCCTGATAACCGTTACGGCGGTATATTCATACTGGGGGGCTCTCCCAAAGAACCCTCTGGGCTGAAGTCAAAGCAAGTAGAGGAGAAGAGGAGAAGAGGGGCTTACATAGAATTTTGTAGAGAGTTTGAAGAACTAGTTCTTGGAGAGGCAGAAAAACTAAAAAAAGAATTGGTGAGCGAGCGAGAGCTTAAGCGAGTTCAAAAACTGGCTTACCGCGATTTGCTGGACAGCATACAAACCAACGAAATGCTTGCGCGCACTCTGGCGACTTTTGAAGTGCAAGTGGGGTGGAGGTACTTACTTTCGTATCTGAAGAAAATATCGGAAGTGACCCCTTATGATATCAGGCGCGTTGCGAACAGGTTCCTTTGCGCCGAAAACAAAACAAGCATTTATGTTATCCCTGGTGGGAAGCTTTTAAGACCCCCTGAGCCATATCGGGAAATCAGGTCGCTAAGCGGGTCAGCTGCTGCCCGTACTTCATTGAAGCCCACAACCTTCGTGAATCATTCTATTTATCCAACCCCCAAAGGCTGGAAACATCCTCTCTCTTTTAACCGCAGACCCACCAAGATCAAATATAGAAAGGCTGAAGAAGCACACGTCAGGGGAGCAACAATTTTCTTTCTGCCGGATCGAGAATTACCCCTGGTGCAACTAACACTCCTTGTAAAGGCTGGCTCGGTAGACATATGCGATGCCAAGTATGGATTGGCCAAGGTTTTCAATGAGTCCTTGGTTCCCGGTGGAACCCAGAGGCATTCACCTTCTGAGCTGGCCAGGATCCTGGATGAAAACGCTATCAGAATAAGAGTTTCTGTTAGGGAAGAAGATACTGCCGTAAAACTCTCAGTGCTGGAAGACGATTGGTCAAAGGGGCTTGAACTGCTCAAAGAGATTCTAACCGAGCCTCGTTTTGATGCAAAAGTTCTTGAGGCTGCTAAAAAACGAATTATGACCTCAATAAAACGGCAAGGAGGAAACGCGCACGTTGTAAGTGCAAGGGAGGCAATGATCTGGCATTTCAAGGGGCACCCTTATGGACGTGACCCCCTGCTAGCCCTCAAGACCATCCCCGGAATTACCGCACAGGATCTTGAGTCTTTCTTGAAACGATTTTTCGTGCCCTCTAATATGGTTTTTTGCATTTCAGGCGACATTGAAAAGGAACGTGTGGTAAATGGGGTTGAAAAGCTCCTCCAGGCTTTCCCGGGAACCAATGCCCCTGAAAGAAGGCTCAGAAAACCTTCCCCTACTCCGCCCGTACTTGCCTTTATTCATAAAGATGGGCAGGTTCAAAGCCATGTAACTATGGTGCTTGGCACCATGGAAAGGACGCAGCCTGGTTACTGGAAAATGAGCTTGCTGGCTGACCTGTTTGGTGGAGCCGATTCCCTGACGTACACAAGACTGCGGGAAGATCTTGGCCTAGCGTATGCTGCATGGTTTTACCAGACTTACAGGTGGAAAGCCGGGCTGCTTTTGGGATACATTGGGTGCAAGGCCGGGCTTTCTGCCCTTGCTATAAAAGAGACCGTCAACATTATGAAGAGCCTTAGAAAAAAGATACCTTCCGCGGAACTGGAGCGTAAGCGTCTGGATGTGCTTAATAGCTTTGTCTTTAACGTAGACACACCTGATGAACTTGTGGAAACCTATGGCCGCTATTACTTGCGAAAAGAACCACTAGATACCCTAGAGAGGATCCAGGAAGCATACATGTCCGCCAAGGCCAGTGAACTTTTAAACCTTGCCAGGGATTTCCTTGATCCTGCGAAACTGCAGATCTTTGTTGTGGGAGACAAGAACTCCAGTGTTGAAACCGAAAGCAGTACCACCACAACCCTTGAAGACAGCCTAGTTGCCCTGAGCAGAAGTCTCGGTCTACCATTCAAGGAAATTCCACTGCGCTGAGTCTCAAAGAAATGCCGCTCGCATCGGCTGTCGAGGTCATTGGTGATTACTTTGATCCAGGCTACTGGAGTTTTCCGGACAACTTGAAGCAAGCCAAGGAGAATATTTTAGAGATATGCATTTCCCTAACCTTTTTTCCCAAGTACGAATTAACAAACTGACATTGAAAAACCGCATTGTCATGACAGCAATGCACCTGGGGTATACCCCCCAAGGCGAGGTCACAGACCGGCTTGTTGAATTTTATGCTGCGAGAGCGATTGGTGGGGTGGCTTTAATAATTGTTGGAGGATGCGTTATTGACGAGCACGGTGGCATGGCTAGCATGATTCGTATCAGTGACGATTCCAGCATCCCCGGCCTGGCGCGACTGGTGCGTAGCGTCAAAAAGCGTGGAGCAAAGATTGCCGCCCAGCTATACCAGGCCGGGCGTTATGCGCATTCTTCCATGATCGGTGGCAGGAAACCTTTCTCAGCCTCAGCGGTCAGGTCACGTCTCACAGGTGAAACTCCAAGAGCACTTGAACTTGAAGAAATCCCTCAAGTCCAGGACAAGTTTTCACTGGCGGCACTGCGGGCTAAGAAGGCAGGGTTCGACGCTATTGAGATTCTCGGCAGTGCTGGTTACCTCATCAGCCAGTTCCTTTCCCCGATTACGAATCTTCGCAGGGACAGGTACGGGGGTTCTTTAGAGAACCGCATGCGTTTCGGAATAGAGGTGGCGGAAAAGGTTAGAAATATTGTAGGACCCGAGTATCCGGTTATTATGCGCCTGGCTGGTAATGACTTTATGCCCGGGGGCAATTCCAACAAAGAGGCAAGAATTTTCGCAGCCGAGCTTGAAAAGGCTGGAATAGATACATTCAATGTGACCGGAGGGTGGCATGAGACTCGGATACCACAGTTGTCGACATTTGTACCTCCAGGAGCTTTTGTATATCTCGCACGGGGCATCAGATCTGCAGTTTCAGTCCCGGTCATTGCCAGCAACAGAATAAATGACCCTCACGTGGCGGAAGCTATTCTTAGAGAAGGCAGCGCAGACATGGTAACCATGGCAAGGGCCCTCATCGCCGACCCAAACCTGCCGCACAAGGCCATGGAGGGAAAAGAGGAGCAGATATATCACTGCATCGCGTGTAATCAGGGATGCTTTGATAATATCTTCCGCCTCAAGCCCGTGGAGTGCATGGTCAACCCAGTGGCAGGATTGGAATCCGAGATAAAGATCAGCAGAACATCACGAAAAAAAAGTGTTCTTGTTATCGGCGGGGGGCCGGCAGGGATGAAAACCGCCTGTACTGCCGCAGAAAGGGGTAACAGCGTAACAATTGTTGAAAAAAATAACAGGCTGGGAGGACAGCTTCTTCTGAATGCCATGATACCGGGCAGGAAGGAGCTCGTTAGAGCGGCCACCGATCTCGTCAACAACCTAAAAGCCCTTGGCGTTAATATTCTTCTCAACAGAGAAGCGGATAGGAAACTGGTAAGAGATATGGCCCCTGATGTGGTTATTTTAGCCACCGGCGCTGTTCCTCTGATACCCCAAATTCCTGGGATTGGAAAAAGGTCGGTTATTCATGCATGGGACCTTCTCTCGGGAAGAGAAAAAGCTGGAAAGCGGGTGGTTGTCGTTGGCGGCAACGCGGTTGGACTGGAAACTGCCCTTTACCTGGCCCACCAGGGTACAATTTCTCCTGAGGTCCTCTTTTTCCTCATGGCAAACAGGGCTGAGAGCCAGGATACAATCCAAGATCTTCTAAAAAAAGGGAATAAAGACATTACCGTGCTGGAAATGAGGGAAAAAGCCGGGCAAGATATCGGGAGCTCAACGAGGTGGACTGTAATGGCTGAGCTCAAAAGGCTCGGGGTCAAACTTATGACCGGCACAGAGGCAAAAGAGATCACGCAGGAAGGATTATTGATAGAAAGGGCTGGCAAAAGTTCACTTCTTGCCGCTGACTCGGTAGTTGTTGCTGCCGGGGCAAGGCCGCTGAATGGACTCAAGAAGCAGTTAGAAGATCTTGTTCCCCAGATCCATGTAGTCGGAGATGCAGTTGAGCCCCGCAATGCTTTGCTGGCAATTAAAGAAGGATTCTTTGCAGGGCTGAAGGTATGACGAGGATAGTCCCTAAGGCTACTTACTATTTGTAGAAAAATGGCGCTATTATGAAAATAGGAGTTATATCAGATACCCACCTCATAGATACAACCCCACTACTTGAAGAAACCGTAAAGAAATACTTCAGCCACGCAGACCTGATTCTTCATGCCGGGGACCTCACCTCCATGTCGGTACTAGATGCCTTTGCAGGGAAGGAAGTTATAGCTGTTTCAGGCAATTGTGATTCCAGCCAAGTAAAGCAAATGCTCCCAGACAAGAAAGTAGTTGAGGTCAGCAATTTCAGGATCGGCCTGATTCACGGCTGGGGGCTGCCATTTGGACTGGAAAGAAAACTGGGTTTGCATTTCCAGGGGATTCACTGCCTTGTTTACGGACACAGCCACTGGCCTACCAACCATTACAACAACGGAATTCTTTATTTTAATCCCGGGTCCTTCTCCAGAGGCTTGTTCTCGTTGTGGCGCCGGAGCATAGGCCTTCTGGATATCGAAGGTAAACATATCGAGGGTAGAATAATACGCTTTTAGTTACTTATAGACGTCAACCTGCCTGCTGCAGAGCCGTGTTGAGCGGGCCTCCCGGAAAAATTTTCTCCTTCATCTTTTTGTGCCATCAAAGGGGGATTGGTTTTGTTGGATTTCGCCTAAACCTTCTTGAGCTTCCTAGGGGATGCTGCATTTTCTTATTGACAAATCAGAAAAAGATCTTAATAAGACCCTATCCACGATATGTTAACTCAACATATGTGGGAGTCGGGTCAAAGCGGGACTGAGGTTTTCTTCCTCGCTTTTTCCCAGAGACTGTTGACTCGATTTAATCCGCCAGAGGCGGATTAATCCGCCTCTGGCGGACAAGGGTTTGATTCCCCGCCCCTTGGGGCGGTTAAGATGGTTTCCGACTGATTCCCCGCCCGCTTGCGGCGTGGTAGTTAATTTGCTAGGGATTGAATCTTCTAACCCAGAAAGGAGGGGTAAGCATGGGAACAAGACTTGCGCTTGATCAAAATGTAGCCCCTTGGGGATTGCTAACCAGTCTCGATCTTTACGAATGCAACCCAGATATTATTCGAGATGCCGGGAAGATAAAAATTTACGTAAAAGAGCTTTGCGAGCTTTTAGATATGAAACCCTTTGGAGAGTGCCAGGTAGTTCACTTCGGGCAGGATGAACGGGTGGCAGGCTACTCCATGATCCAGCTTATTGAAACGTCTCTAATTTCAGGCCATTTCGCAAATCTCACTAATGCTGCATACATAGACATATTCAGTTGCAAACCATACGATCCAGAACAAGTTGCAGATTTTACAAAGGCCTTTTTCAAACCCCGTTCTGTTGAAGTTCACACCCTGGAAAGAATGTAGGGGCTTGCGGATTAATCCGCCTCTGGCGGATTAATCCGCCTCCGGCGGATCAAAAGCTCACGACGCTTTCTTGTCGCCGCAGGCCTTTTGGGGCGCCGAGAGGGTGGGCTACCTGACGCAGACTTTTCGGACTTGCTGAAGGTCTGTAAGCCCTAGAAAAACTTTTCTGATCCCATCCTGCATTAAGGTTGTCATGCCATCTTTTACGGCCTGCTCTCTGAGAAGTTCTATTCTTGTTTTGTTTTGGATAAGGGATCTCATCTCATCCGTGCCGTCGAGCAGCTCCATGATAGCTGCTCGCCCCCTGTAACCAGTGTTCGCACATTTATTGCATCCTTCAGCCTTGTGAAGGGTCAGGTCACCGGTATATGGAAAACCCAGAGCATCGAAACGTTCTCCGTACATACGGCCAATATTCTCATACTCCTCCTTGCCAGGATGATAGGGCTTCTTGCAGTCTTTGCAGAGAGTTCTAACAAGTCTCTGTGCCAGGATCCCCAATAATGCATCGGCAAAATTGAAAGGATCCATCCCCATATCCAGAAGCCGGGTGATTGTCTCCGGCGCGCTGTTCGTGTGAAGGGTGCTCAAGACCAGATGTCCTGTCAGGGATGCCTCTATCCCAATGGAAGCTGTCTCCCTGTCTCTCATTTCTCCCACCATAATTACATCAGGATCAGCCCTAAGGAAACTGCGCATGGCTGCAGCAAAGTCAAAACCAATTTTTGGAAGTACCTGAACCTGACGCAATCCCCTTTGGGTTATTTCCACGGGGTCCTCGGCCGTCCATATTTTTATCTCCGGCTTGTTGATATAGGCCAAAGCTGCGTGCAGAGTAGTCGTCTTGCCGCTCCCTGTAGGCCCTACAACAAGGACCATACCATAGGGCTTAGTAATCATACTCACCAGGAGGTTATAATTTCGCTCACTCATGCCGATTTTTTCAAGAGGAATTGGCTCCCCAGCACTCAGTATCCGCAAAACGACGTCCTCCTCTCCTCCCACCGTTGGCACGGTGGCAACCCTCAATTCAATATCAAGGGGGCCGAATTTCTTGAACTTAATCTTGCCATCCTGGGGT
The DNA here is from genome assembly GCA_019310485.1 of Deltaproteobacteria bacterium. GTDB lineage: Bacteria > Desulfobacterota > DSM-4660 > Desulfatiglandales > HGW-15 > JAFDEF01. The sequence goes on from JAFDEF010000033.1 coordinate 52,205, forward strand.
TTTCTCCGCTCAGAAATGTCCAGATCAGCCATTATTTTTATCCTTGAAGCCAAAGCCCGCCTGTAATTATACGGCACCGTCTGGTAACGGTGGCACACACCGTCAATTCTAAATCTTATTTCAGATCCTTCCTTTCCCGGGTATGGCTCTATGTGGATGTCTGAACACTTCCTATTATACGCATCGATGATAATCTTGTTGACAAGCTGCACAATCACGCTGTCGTCTTCTCCAAGCATCTCGGTACTGCTCTCAAAGTCTTCCTCTTCTTCTGCTTCGAGTTTTCCCAAAATATCATCGATGGAGCGATCATCCTGAATTGTGGAAGAGCCGTAGAAATAATCCAGAAACTTAAGAATGTCTTCTTTCAGCCCGACGACAAACTCGTATTCCTGCGCAGGAATCAGTGATTTTACACTGTCCACCTTGTCTAGTTGCATGGGATTATCTATGAGTATCCTCACCTTACCACCTTCTCTTGAAAGCGGAACCCACAGGTTCTTCTTGAGATAAACAGGCTTCAACCTGGCGAGGAGGTCTCCCGGAATTGGATAATCGCTGTTGAAAGGCACATATTGGCAGTTGTAATACTGCGCTATGGACTGCCCGATATCCTCCTTTCTGACTTTGAAATCATTCATGAAAACCTTTTCTATAGCCACCTTTCGATCCCTGGCCATTGAAATAGCCTGCTCGAGCTCTCTCTCAGTGATGATGTTGTTATTAAGAAGGTAGTCAAATTTGGTGCGTCTATTTTGCCGCTGGGAGAGCTTTTTTTGATTAAAAAGAGCAATCCCAAGTACGTTTGCGAGTTCTGTTGCTGATTTCTGGTCTTCCAGCGTAAATCTTTGCCCATTTTTCTTGTTAACAAGCTGGAGTACCCCTATGACGTATCTCTTGTAAAAAATAGGCACCGTTAGAATTTGCTTTGTTACATAGCCAAACTTTTCATCCCAGCTCTTGTCAAAACGCAATTCTTTGTTTATCAATGCCAGTTCCTTCGAGTCGTATGCATTGGCAATGTTCGTTATCTGGGCATTGTTGGCCGTGTATCCGGCAATGCTTTGGTTGTTTATCGGCACTCGAATCTCTTCCGGGAAGTTTCCCACTTTGAATCGCGAATAGATTTCCCTGCTTTTTCCATCAACCACATAAATTGTAATGGCATCGGCATCAAAAAGGCTAAGCATTTGATCCTTTAGATTGACCAGGATCTCATTGATATCTTTCGCAGCATGGATTTGGTTTGCGATATCGTGCAGGGCTTTGTAATACAACAGCTTCTGCCGATCATCCGAAGTTGTATTAGTGGTCTGCCTTGCCATTGGCGTATAGCCCCCCACATGCTTTCTTAATTCATTTGATACTAACTCATTTAGATTCATTATGAAAGCTAAAACGCAATCCGTAATCGCTATGCTGGCTTAATCTGTTGTCTTACTACTGCCTCGCTCACTGTTAGAAGATACTCTCTTTTTCTCCACTAGAGGGAACCGGGCGTGCAACCGGAGCAAAAAAATTCCCCATTGCCGCCACAGTATTTTTCTGCTACAAGAACTGGTGCCTATATATGAAATGCCACTGGCAAAACCGCTGCCCCTTATTCATGACCTCTATAGGCCCGGACGTTGATATGGCTAAAAGCATTGATTGTGACTTCACCATGCGAAAAGGCGGTCGGTGGGGGTGCTGATTTTGCCTCGCCGCTTGCCGGAGAACTGGATTCATTGGAGACTGTGGTGATTTATTACCGGGTGCGGTGAAATTCTTATGGAAAAAGAGAAGAGATAGCATGAGAGAGGAAATTCTTTTAGGAAACGGAGCCATAGCACTGGGACTTGTTGAGGCGGGATGCCAGGTGGTGACCTCGTATCCCGGCACTCCCAGTTCTGAAATCCTTCCGGAAGTGGTCAGGCTTGTTAAATCTGAGAAGCTTGACACTTATGTGGAATGGTCTACAAATGAAAAAGTAGCATTTGATAATGCTTTTGCAGCAAGCATTACGGGAAAAAGGGCAGCCTGTTGCATGAAACAGGTGGGCCTCAACGTTGCTGCGGATTCATTGATGAGTTCTGCATATTTAGGGGCAGTTGGAGGGCTTCTTATTATATCTGCAGACGATCCTGGCCCGCATTCATCTCAAACAGAACAAGACACACGTTTTATGGCACGACTTGCCAAAGTTCCTGTTCTGGATCCCTCAAACCCTCAAGAAGCAAGGGAAATGGTCGGACTTGGATTGGAAATATCTGAAGAGTTCAGAGTCCCGGTGGTCCTCAGGCCTGCCATTAGAGTATGCCATGCGCGGCAAAATATCGCTTTCGGCAAGATTGAGAAAAACCAGAGCAAAAGTGTTTTCCAAAAAGATCCCATGAGGTGGGCAGCAACGCCGCGCTTTCGTCTGATTCTTCACGGCGAGCTCAACAAGAAGCTGGACCAAATCGGTGAAAAGTTTGAAGGCCTCTCCAGGTATAATTTCCACAATCTCCAACCGGGCACCAGTTACCCCCTGGGCATTGTGACGGGGGGAGTGCCTTATGCTGTCATTGTGGACATTCTTTCAGAAGAAGGCCGCTCCAGCGACATTCCTGTACTTAAGATAGGAACTCCTTTTCCCTTCCCGCAGAAACTGGCCGATGAATTCGTTTCCGCCTGCGAGAAAGTCCTTGTTGTTGAAGAAACCGATACTCTTATAGAATACCTGCTAAGAGACAGGCACAAGGTGCTCGGGCGGCTTAGTGGACATGTCCCCAAGGAGGGAGAGCTCGTTCCGGGCGTGGTTCACGAAATCCTCAACAAGGTGCTCCGGGACCTGGGCATGGAAGCACTTCAAGAGGATGATACCGAGGCCGCAGAACTCCTTAAGACCCTTAACCTTCCTGTTCGAAAACCCACCTTATGCCCCGGATGTCCTCACAGGGCTGCTTTCTTTGCTATTAGGAAAACCAGACCAAAGGCTATATTTACCTCTGATATAGGGTGCTACACCCTCGGTGTTAACCTGGGTGCGGTTGATACGTGTCTTGACATGGGAGCAGCCATTACCATGGCTTCCGGCTTCTATCATGCATTTGAGCAGGATGGCGTTGAAAAACCTATTGTTGCCACCATTGGAGATTCAACCTTCTTTCACTCAGGGACAGCCGGGCTGCTGAATGCCGTGTACAACGGTGCGCGATTTATCCTTGTAATTCTGGACAACCTGACAACTGCGATGACCGGCATGCAGCCGACACCTTCTCTGGGCATAAGAGCTGATGGAAGCGAGGGGAAGGCGATTTCCCTTGAAAGAGCTGTGGCGGGCTGCGGCGTTGATTTCATTGAAGTCGTGGATCCTTATAACATTAAGGAGATGACACAGGCGATCAAAAAGGCAACCCAATACGTCAGTGAACCCCAGGGTGGGGTAGCGGTTATCATCTCACGGCATCCGTGTCTGATTGCTTACAGAGACGAGGCGATACCAGAGAAAAAGATTGTTACCGTGAGCGACGATTGCGAAGACTGCAATTTTTGCATTGATCGCTTCGAGTGCCCCGCCCTTTACCATGATCAGGAGCTGGGCCGAATAAACATCAACAGGCAGATTTGCTCAAACTGTGGCGTCTGTGTTCAAATATGCCCGAAGGGCGCGATTGTGGAGGTTGATGAATCCTGATGGACAGTGTTGACATTGTTCTTTGCGGACTTGGTGGCCAGGGAATACTTTTCATGACCAGAGTGATTGCACAGGCTGCACTCGATAAGGGTTTAAATATTATGGGCGCAGAAACACACGGCATGGCCCAGAGGGGGGGATCAGTGGTCTCTCACCTGAGGCTCGGGCAGGCACAAGGGTCTTTGGTGAGAACCGGCTCAGCCCATTTTCTCCTAGGGCTGGATGAAAATGAGGCATACAGAAACCTGCCCTTTCTGGCAAAGGGAGCAAGCATGTACGTGAACGCTGATCCCAAGAATTTCCCTAGACAGGAAGTAAGAGATTTCTTGGCCAAGAGAAATGTGACCTATCACGCAATACCTGCTGGAAACATAGCCATGGCACTTAGTGCCCCCCAGTCATCAAACCTGGCTCTGCTTGGATACTTCTCTGCTTTTAGTGAGGGCCCGGTCAGCAAAGGCGAATTTGTGGCCACCATAGAGCGTCTGAGCCCTGAGCGATATAGAGAGAAAAACCTTGAAATATTTGAGGCAGGCTTGAGCAGGGGGCTTGAGGAGAAAGGAGCGTGAACAAGATTGCGGGCCTTGTCTTGGCGGCTGGAGCGTCCGCAAGAATGGGGCAGCCCAAGCAGTTACTCCCTGCAGGAGGCATGGCAGTCCTTGACCGTGTCCTTCAACAGGCCCTGAAATCAAGGCTTGATTTAGTTGTGGTCGTACTTGGCCATAAAGCTCAAGAAATAAAGAACAATCTGAGCAGCGACTTATCTCATCCTAAGTTCAAAGTTGTTCACAACAAAGACTATAGAAAAGGGATGAGCTCTTCTATCATCGCAGGGTTGAGCGCTGTGGAAAATGACTATGATCACATTATGATCATTCTGGGAGACATGCCGCTTGTGAGCTCCGATGTTATAGACCATCTCATTGAGGAAGTCCTGAAATCAGGAAAGCCTTTGGGGGCAATAAAGGTTGGGAACAGGCGCTCTCACCCTGTTGTCATCAGCCGCAGCTTTTACCCCCAGCTTCACCAGCTAAAAGGAGATATTGGGGCCCGACATGTGCTTGCCGAAAACCCTGAGAAAATCTGCTTTGTAAGCCCAGGACAAGACTTCAAAGACTTGGATATTGATAGTATGGAAGACTACTTAGGGCTCAAGAAATTCCTTGAAGATCAAGGGGAAAAAGAATGAATGAGTCCTGCTCTTCACACAATCTGTTTTCGCCAGACTCCCTAAAAGCCCCCAGACAAGCCCCCTTCATCTAAAGCATTGAATGGTGAAAGAGGCATGTCAAATACGTATATCGTGTTCACATCAATCCGCCAGAGGCGGACAAGCCCGCCAGAGGCGGACAAGGGTTTGATTCCCCGCCCCTTGGGGCGGTTAAGATGGTTTCCGATTGATACCCCGCTGCTTGCGGCGGGGAAGTTTCATGGGAAGGCGGCCCCAGGACGTCAAAACATAGCCATAAACGTGGCCCCCAGATCCGCTGATTTGCCATAGCCTGGGATAATGAAATGAGATGGGATCTTCATCGCGAATCGAATGGATTGCCTTTTTTTAAAGTTGTTTCACTCTTGACAGCATGCCATCCATCTCCCACCAGGTCCTTTCCATCACCTTTAGGCTAAAACATCAGGGCAGCGGGGATCTCGTTATTCAGGCCGGCATAAGACACACTGTACTCCTGCCAGTGCTCTTCAAGGGGTCTCAATTGTGGATCATCGCTGGAGAGCACGTGCTGCGAAAGCTCAGGATAGGAGGCACAGGCGGCCATAACACCGAAAAAAATCACCATGAAAGCATAACTTACAAGCTTCTTTCCTTTAGTCATTTCTTCCATCCTTTGGCAGTTTCTACTGTTTAGTTTAAAAATAATAACTCTCTGCGTGTTTCCGATTCATTTTTCTTTGTGCTCCTTTTGAGGCCGGCCCTCAAGAAATGCTTGACCAATGAGGGAGTTTGTTATACACGTTTACCCACATGACTCCTGGAAAGGGACCCCAATTCACCATCAAACACCATCTGCCGTTCGAGAGGCTCACGGCCCTGAGCATAGCCGAAGGGCTGCGTTGCGCTCATACCTCGTCCCTGCGGCGTACGCGGTGAATGTACGCCTCGCTTCTCGGGATTTCGCAAGCCTTGCACCTGATGCTTGCTGGTGAACGGGGTTAGTCCTAAAGCATTTGCTTTTGGTAGACAAACCAAAAGTTGACGGTGGATTTAGAGAGATTACCATAATTGACGAGGAGGCTAAGGTACAAATGGAAAGGAAACTCACCTCTCTTTTTGTAGCAATTCTGGTGGCTTTGGCAGCTATATCATGCGCTGTCCTGGCGGTTCAGGCTCACGGAGAAAAACTCGCAAATGCAGCAGCCTACAAGGGTGACACGAGTTCCCCAAACCTCGACATAATAATAATAAATAATGAAGGCTACGAACGGGACAGAAAAGGACCCGTCACGTTTACCCATAGGAAACACGCCCTGGACTATGGGGTTTCCTGCTGGAAATGTCACCATGACTACGAAGACGGGAAAAATTTGTGGTCTCCCTGGGGCGAAACCTTAAAGTGTAGCGAGTGCCACATGCCTTCTGAAGACGTGGACAATGTGATGAACCTGCAGAAGGCATTTCATGAAAGATGCAAGAACTGCCACAGGGAACTGGCAAAAGAGAAAAAAAAGACAGGGCCCTACCGAAAATGCTATGGCTGTCACGCAAAGAAAAAATAGAACGCTTTTGCAAGAATTTCAGCCACCCGTGTTTCCTGGATAACAAAATCTGGCGATTATCCCATGGAGACCCTTGAAACAAACAAGGTCCGGGGGCAATTACCGGTTTGCGAGGTACTTTAGCTGGTAATATCCGGGCTCTATAAGGATTTCTACTGCCCCTCTCCTATCGATGCGGACTGTTTTGCACCCGAAAACCCGAAGCCTTTCAAGAGCCTCCTTGTTTGGGAAGTGAAAAGGATTGCCGGCTCCTGATGAAATAATACAGAGCTGAGGTTTTACATATTCAAGAAAAAGAGTTGAGCACGAAGTCTTGCTCCCATGATGAGGGGCGAGCAAAATGTTACTTCTAAGCTTTGTGCTTGAATTAGAAACAACCATTCTTTCACCCGCTGCTTCCAGATCACCTGGAAAGAGACAAGATACGCCGCCCCATGAAAATTTCAGCACCAGAGATCTGTTATTGCCCTTAAGCACTCCAGCCCCGGGAGGAGGATGAAGGAGTTCCACTTTTACCCCTCCTATCTTCCTGGCTTGCCTTAAGTCGTCAGGAAAAATTTGAAGGAGGTTTTTCGCCCTGACTGTTTTCATTAGTTCATGAAAGGATTCTGTTTCTACCCATTCTCCGTTACTCCAGAACTCCTTTACGTGAAAATGAGCTGCTAAAAAGCGAAGGCCGTCCATGTGGTCGGTCTGAGGATGGGTCAAAACAATGTAATCTATGCGCCTTATTTTGGAGTAAAACAAGAAGGGGGCCAGAACTCTTTGCCCAACATCAAAATTGCCCCCGGAAAAGCCCCCGCCATCCACGATCATTCTTTTCCTTCCCGGGAACTGAACCAGTGCGGCGTTTCCCTGTCCCACGTCAAGATAAGTTATCCGCAGATTTCTGTTAAATTGAGTCTTCCACGTCCAAAATGAAACATCCAGTACAATCAAGAGCACAACTCCATAAAGCCCGGGCCGCGCCCATCGCCAACGCTTCCTGTAATGAAGGAGAATCAGGAAGGCGTAAAAGAGCACAATTTCAAAAGCATTTGGTGTAACGAGCCATAGCGAAGAAAATCCTGAGCTGCCCAGGAAATGAACTATAGCAACAACCGTGTTGAGTGCATGAGCATCGAGTTGCAAAAGAAAATGTGCTAATAGTTGCGAAAAAGGTACCAGAAAGGCGACAAGGAGCCCCAGGGGTAAAACCACTATTCCTAAAATAGGTACTACAATGCAGTTAGCCGGAACTGACACCACAGAGATCCTATGAAAATAAAAGACAGTTATGGGAAGCAAAAAAACCGTTGCAGATATGGTAATAGAGATCAGTCCGGCAACATACCGATAGATCTGCGCCCCAACACTTGCTGACTGCTCCGCCAGTGGAAAAAATCCCACAAACTTGTGGTAGAAATACGGTCCAAGCCAGAGGATGCCCACAACTGCAAGAAAAGAAAGCTGGAAAGATATTCCCAGAAGAGCATGCGGATCTGCTGCCAGCACTACCAGGGCAGCAAGGCAAAGCGTTGACCACACTTCCCTTTCCCTGCCCAAGATTATCGAAAAAAGATAGGCAACAACCATAATCATAGCTCTCTGAGTGGAAACGTGAAATCCGGCCAGAAAAGCGTATGCAATAACAGGAATACATGTCAGAACTGCGGCAAGCCTTCGCACTTCAATTCTCAGTGCCAGCCTGTAGGAAAAGGATAGTGAAATTTTCAGAATGCTAAAAAAAATCCACGCAACAAGCCCGATATGGAGGCCTGAAACCGCCAGCACATGCCCCAGACCCGCGGCCTGAAAATCTTCTCTTAGCTCGACATCAATGTTTTGCCTTTCGCCAAGGATAAGCGCGCTGAACAAAGCTCCCTCCTGCTGGGAAAGCTCTTTGTCAAGGAACATCCTCAGAGGCTTCCGCACTTTCTCTAGCTGCTCGCTGGGAAAGCCCAGTGAGCCTTTTCCCAGAGGCACGACACGTCTTCCGTCTGATACTGATGCTGCACAAGAAAATCCCTTCAGGCGCATTGCCAGCTCATAGTCATAGTGGCCGGGGTTGGCGAAATTCCTGAAGGGCTTTAGCCTGGCCGGACAAATGACCCTATCCCCGGGAGCGAATTTCCTGGCACTGTCATAAACTGTCACCACCACCTTTTCTCTGACATGCCTAAGCCTTCCCTCCACAAGGACCTTGTCTGCCTCTACTGCCAGCTTTGTGTATCTTCTCCCTATCCTTGGAGGTTCCAGCACTACTCCCTGGATAACAGCGATTGGCCGCTGGTCTGCCAATGTCGCCAGTTCACCGCTGCGGCGAGAACCAAAGTCTAAAAAGACTCCAAAAAGAAAGAACACCGCTACCAGGCATGCCAACTTGAGCCCCGAAGGCAGGAAGAGGATCAGAACCAGAGCAGCACATATCCAGAGGAAAATGCTGTGAGAAGAATAGAAAGGAAAAGCAGGCAGGCAGTAATACGAAACAAGTATTCCCGCCAGCATCGAGAAAAGTAAAGGGAGGAGTGGGCGCCCGAGCATGTTAAATTTTTTCTCGCCATATGCTGGCGCCGAGCGCCTGGAATTTCTTTTCCAGTGCTTCGTATCCCCTGTCCAGGTGGTAAATGCGGTTGACTTCCGTTCTGCCCCCTTCTGCCACCAGGCCGGCGAGCACAAGGGATGCACTTGCACGGAGATCAGTTGCCATCACAGGGGCAGGGAGAAGGCGCTCCTTACCTACAACCAGTGCTTGATTGCCCCGGATCCTGATTTCGGCCCCCATCCTTCTTAATTCACTTACGTGGATAAACCTGTTTTCAAACACTGTCTCCCTTATTACGCTAGAGCCTTTTGCAATACACATAAGGGCCATAAACTGGGCCTGCAAGTCTGTTGGAAACCCAGGGAACGGCATGGTCTCAATATCCACGCTTATTATTGGATCCTGTCCCTGAACTACCAGCCCGTTTTGCATTTCCCTGACTGTGGCACCCGCACTATGCAGTTTTTCAATGACTGCAGCAAGATGCTCGGGGCGACAACCTTCTATACTCACGCTTCCTTTTGTTATGGCAGCAGCAATCATTAAGGTTCCCGCCTCAATCCTGTCAGGAATTATCGAATGTTCCGGTGCAGGAGATAGCTCCTTGACGCCTTCCACCACTATCGTATCAGTACCATCCCCCTCGATGTGAGCACCCATAGCTCGGAGAAAATCGGCGAGGTCGACTATTTCAGGTTCCTTTGCAGCATTTTCCAGTATCGTAGTCCCCTCTGCCCTGACCGCAGCCATTAAAATATTTTCAGTGCCAGTAACCGTTGGAATGTCAAAAAAAATCTTCGCCCCTTTCAGCCTGTCGACAGTGGCGTTAATGTAGCCCCTGTCAAGGAACATATCCACGCCCATTGCGGCAAGGGCCCTGAGGTGCAAATTTATGGGGCGGGCCCCGATAGCACATCCTCCTGGCAGCGATATCTTTGCCCTGCCAAGCCTGGCCAACAAGGGCCCAAGGAGAAGGATGGAGGCTCTCATAGTCTTCACCAGTCCGTAAGGGGCAAAATATCCGCTTACCTCGGCTGTATCAACGGAAAGGACCCCGTTTTCTTCAGAAAAACCGACTCCCATTCCAGACATAATCGTTTTTATGGTCTGAACGTCCTTGAGGTGGGGAACATTCTTAAGACGGTGTGTTCCTTGTGCAAGGAAGCATGCCGCAATCACGGGAAGCGCTGCATTTTTAGCACCGCTAACCCTGACGGCTCCTTTAAGTGGGGCCCCCCCCTCAATTACAATCTTTTCCATTGGCCAGCCTCCCAGATCCCCCCTCGCTTCCCTTTTTGTGCTCTAAGAAATCTTGCCTCTCACACTTGCTCATAACCTTTCGGCTTGGAGCATTTTTTTACCCACTGAGCCCAAAACAATCTATAATAAGCAAACAGTGAGAGTCAATAATTTCATCCTTTCCGCACAGCGAAGGTCATGTAATGGGAAAGAAATTTGTTGCAGATGCAATGCTTGGAAAGCTGGTAAAATGGCTCAGGGTAATGGGCTACGATGTCCGCTACCAGTCACACTACCCAAGTGGTTTGATTGATCGGTTGGTCAGAAACGAAGCCAGAACCTTATTATCCCGCAGGCTCAAAACGGTCGCAGGATACCAGGATGCCTTCTTAATCACAGCAGACAGTGTCCGGGAGCAACTCCTTGAGATGAAAATCCGCGGTCTCCTAACTCTGGGACGGTCCTCGTGGTTCAGCAGGTGCCTGCGATGTAATACGCTGCTAAAGGAGGCAACTCTAGAAGAGGCCTCCTTTAACATCCCGGACTATGTCCTCAATGAAAAGGTGGGAAAAATCAGCGTTTGCCCTTCATGCGGCCGTTACTACTGGCCGGGTACCCACAGGGTGCGCATGGAAAAACAACTCGAGGAATGGGGTTTCTGAGACCATTCCCCTCTCACAAATCCACCTCTTCGCGATCAACACTTTGCGAAAAGGGCGTTTTGCTAAGGCCCTGGTTCAAAAGCAAAAAAAACAAAAGGGCATCCCCCTCAGGGCGTGCCCTCACGGTGTAGCGTCTTTGCCGCTCGTCAGAGAACTATCTTTTTCTCTTTCTGGCTGGAGCTTTCTTTTTCTTGGAGGCCGCTTTTTTCTTGGCCTTTGGCTTTGCCTTGGCTGCAGCCTTAGCTTTCTTAAGTTGCGCTTCTAAGCTTTTGACTTTTTTCTTCGCGGCTGTGACTTCTTGGTTAAGTTTTGTTAATCTTTTCTTTGCCTGCCCCATCCTGTATTGAATTTGTTTAACAGTTGCCATACTCTCTCCTTTCTCGTTTACTTAATTAATAGCTTCTTTGGGGTATGACGATATATCAAAATCAACAAAAAGTCAAGAGAAATTAAATCTTCGATTGAAAATGTAGGGCAAACTATATTAACTGATTAAGCATAGAGTCTTCTATAGAGCATAATACTTAAGATAACTCTTTTAGGACTTACGCTGCCCGTGCATAATAAGTGAATAAGAATGTAGATAAAAAACCTCGGCTTCCTATGCTTAATCAATTTAGTGCTTGATGAAACCTGTTTTTATTGGAAAACTCACTTGCATTGAAATTAGGGTATATGCAAATTAAGAATACTTTATTTGCCGGCGCAGTTCGTTAGAACTTGACATATCTCCACAAAATCTCTTATTGGAGTAAGTGTGTGTTTTGGATTAGAGGAGGAGGTCTTGTATGACAGTACTGACTAAAAAGCTAACGGTTCTGGATCAGATAGCTTCTTCTGACACAGTGAGAAGAAAGATTATCGATAGCGCCAGTATTCTTTATGCCAGGAAAGGATACGGGGCAACATCAATAGAGGAGATCTCCGAAATGGCTGGCGTCAGCCTTCCGGTCACCTACCATTACGTGAAAAAGAAATCTGAAATTATGAAAATGATCATGGAGGATGTTCTCAATACCTTTCGAGAAAGTCTTACCAAGCAAATCGAAGGCATTGAAGATCCTGAGGAAAAACTTGCCGTGGCAACGGTTCTTTATTTCAGGGTGGTGGAGCAGCAAAGTGACAAGGCTCTCTTAATATACCAGAAGTCAAGTTCTTTGGATAAACCTGCCAGGACGAGGGTGATGCAGCTCGAGGTAGAGGTCTCAGAAATATTTGGCAAAATCATAAAAGAAGGAATTGAGAAAAATGCTTTTAAGAACGTGGACGTGGATTTGATGGCATACAACATCATCATGATGGCGCACATGTGGGTTTTAAAGAAATGGCATTTCAAGAAACGCCTGACAATAGATAAGTATATTGATCTTCAACTACCGATCATTTTAGAAGCGTTGCGAAAATAATAAGTTGACCACTCCTCACACCTCCCTCTTCAAAAGCATCGTATTCCTCTCTGATAGCTTACCGGGCAAGGTATAACGGACAGCCTTGTAGACCCTCAATTTGTACCTTTCCATAAGATGTTTTGCTCTGCGAAGCTCCCTGTTTGCTCCGGCCCCCAAAAATGAGACGAGCATTCCTCCTTGCATCAGGAGCGGGGCACAGTGCTGGATTACCTGCTCTAGGGGTCCGAAAGCTTTGGCTGTTATAATACCGAACCTTTCAGAATTAAGGTTACTCCCTTGACTTTCAATTCTGCCCCTGTGAATCGTGATGTCTTTGAGATTCAGGAGACGGGCCACATGTTTCAAGAAGTTGACTTTCTTAGCATTGGACTCCAGAAGGTGTAGCTTGATGGATGGTCTGTGAATCTTTACAGGAAAACCGGGAATACCGGCTCCAGAACCCACATCGAGCATGCTCCCTTGTTTGGGAAAGAAAGGGACCGGAATCAGAGAGTCAAGGAAAAGCTCGATAACAATGCGCTCCCTGCTGGACAACCCTATCAGGTTAATATGCTGGGTCCATTCCCAGAGTTCATCCAGATAGATGCTGAACATCTCAAGTTCAGACTCGGTTAACTCTATACCGAAATCTGCTGCACTTTTCCAAAGAAGCCTGATTTCATCCCCGATGTCTTTAGACAATAACCTTCCCCTTGATGATCCGCACTACCTCGGCTGGCGTATCAACCAGGTTGAAGATTTCAAGATCTGAAGGCGAGATGTATTTCTCTTTCAGGAGAGTGCTTTTTATCCAGTCAAGGAGCCCTCCCCAGTACTTGGAGTCAAACATTACAACAGGAAAGGATCTTATCCTCTTGGTCTGGATCAGGGTCAGGGCTTCGAATAACTCATCCATGGTGCCAAAACCACCCGGCATGATAACATAGGCGACGGCATACTTTACGAACATCACTTTTCTAATAAAGAAATACTTGAAATCCAGCCTGACATTGGCATACTTGTTGGCCTTTTGTTCTTTCGGCAGCTGGATGTGAAGACCTACAGACTTGCCCCCGGCCTCTGCTGCCCCTTTATTGGCTGCCTCCATGAGACCCGGGCCGCCCCCCGAGATAATATTAAACCCGTTTTCCACAAGGGATCTCGCAATTTGCTCCGTGGATTTATAATCTTTATTGTTAGGATGCGCTCTGGAGGAACCGAATATGGTCACCGCCGGGTATACCTCAGGCAACATATCGAAACCCTCGACGAACTCCGCCATTATGTTAAAGATCCTCCATGTGTCTTGCTTTGTCAGATCGTCCAGCAGATATTGCCTTTCGCGCATAGTTTTATGCCCCGTCATTCAAAGCCGTTTGAAACTTCATCCTTCTCTTTGCCGTCCGAGTAATACCCCTTCAAATAGCACGCCATCAGCAATTGATTCAAGGCCAAATAGCCTCATGCAAAACATTTCTCTTGGAGCGTGAGGTATTTGCCAAAACCAATGCGGCCAAGATCCTTGCTTGCCCTTCCCCGATTCACCATCAAACACCATCTGCCGTTCGACAGGCTCACGGCCCTGAGCATAGCCGAAGGGCTCCGTTACGCTCATCCCTCGTCGCTGCGGCGTACCTGAATGTACGTCTCGCTTCTCGTGATTTCGCAAGCCCTGCATCTGATGCTGCTGGTGAACGGGGTTACCCCCAAAGCATTTAGTTTTGGTAGACAAAGCGAAAGTTGACGGTGGATTTAGGCCCTTGACCTCTTATATGCTAAAATGATAAAAGATGAACTTGCCCGCCGCAAGCAGCGGGGTATCAATCGGAAACCATCTTAACCGCCCCAAGGGGCGGGGAATCAAACCCTTGTCCGCCTCTGGCGGATTGAAATGGTAGAAATCTAAAGGGAGCCCAAGAAGGTTGCTCATGCAAGAAAACGACAAAAAAAATGCAGATGCCCGCTACCAGGAATTCCTTAGCGACCTTGGAGAGTTCGGTGCGCGAGAAGAAGAAAAAGCATTTATGGACAGTATTGCCCCGCAGGTGGAAAAGGAAGATATACCTTTAAAAGTTGGGCAAAGGATTCGCAGTGTCAGGGAGAAAAGGGGGCTCAGCCTTGAAAATATTTCTGAGCGCACAGGGATTGATACTCTCCTTCTTTCGCAAATCGAGGCCGGCCAGATCGCCCCCCCTCTGGGGACGGTCATTAAGCTTGCCAAGGCCCTGGACATGAAAATGGGTTACTTTATTTCCGGAGAGGAAGAAAAACCTTACACTATTGTACGAAAGGGGGAGCGACGCGTCGTTTCAAGATACGATGCAAAAAAAGCAAAGCGATACGGATACGAATATGAATCCCTAGCACCCCAGAAAAAAGACAGGCATATGGAGCCGTTCCTTGTTACGCTTGAACCCGCTGATACTGAAGAGGAAAGATCGAGCCATGCCGGACAGGAATTTATTTTTGTCTTGGCCGGCAGAATGGAAGTCCGCCTGGGAAAAGAAGTTCATATCCTGGAGCCGGGTGATGCCATTTACTATGATTCCACAGTCCCCCATCTGGTTAAATGTTTCGGCCCAGAAAAAACAGAGATACTCGCAGTGCTCTATGCCGAAGAGTGATACGGAGGACCTGGGAAAGCAATGCATGAGCCGTTACAATACTGGGATAGGGGATCGCGGCAATTTTGTTTTTCTAATTGGAGGAGAAATGATCGTATTTGACCTTGAATGCTCACATGGTCACCGTTTCGAAGGTTGGTTCCAGGACATCCAATCCTTTGAAATTCAAAATAAGAAAAAGCTGGTTAGTTGCCCTTACTGTAACGACACAAGAATAAAGCGCGTACTTTCCCCAGTGGCCACAAAAATAACGAACAGGCCCCATCCAAGGGAGGAAGCGGGCAAAGCCATTGACTATCCCCGACTGGCAAGAGAGATAGTGGAATATATTAACAAGAACTTTGACGATGTTGGCCACAACTTTGCTAAAGAAGCATTAAAAATGCATTACGGTGTCACAGACAAGCGGAACATAAGGGGTTCGGCGACTGAAGAAGAGGAAAAGATGCTGAAGAAAGAAAAGATCGAATTTTTCAAGATTCCGCTTCCGAAAATCAGTGACGAAGACAAAGACTGAGCAAACGAAAAATCTCTCCCCTGAGAATATCAAGGGTACGCCGGCATGGTTTTTGTAGAAAAATGCAGGGATCTCTGGTAATGATCTTGTTTTAAAGCGCTCACTGGGGCGTTTGGAACCGGCAAATGGAAAAAAAAGGCAAAACAATTATTGGAGTTCTGATAGTCTTACTCCTTGTAGGTTTTTTTATCAGTATTTACATTACGGTTGACGAGCAGATTCCTGGAAATGCCATTGTTGTGGTTACAAAGGAAGACAAACTTTACCATTCCATACATTTCGACTCCATTTGTATCGCCGGCAAGACCGCTCAGACTATGACCCTTTCTGAGGCAAAGGCGAAAGGTTATAAGCCTGACCCGCATTGCACAGAGCTGGGATATTTTAAGGGGAACAGGCAATTCTTGTTTTATTATTTGCTCTCCAAGCTTGGCCTCTCCGTGAATAGCCGATGGGACAAGAATGGGAACTGGCTCTGGTGACATCCCCGAACCGCCGAACCTACCTGATCCACATTTTTGTTTTTGTAAAAAGCCCCGGCCTTTTGTGAAGTTCCCATTCGGTAAATGCTCCATAGGTGGCAGCAAAGCCATTGAGAGAGACAATTAGATTGACACCAGAGGCAAGATACCCCTATAAATATGGCGAGCAACTTTTCGCTTAATCCGCCAGAGGCGGACAAGGGTTCAATCCGCCAGAGGCGGACGAGCCCGCCAGAGGCGGACGAGAGTTTGATTCCCCGCCCCTTGGGGCGTTAAGAAAATTTCCGATTGATACCCCGTCCGCTTGCGGCGGGGTAGTTAATTCTTCTTCTTTATGAGAAGCTTTTTCGCGTTGCGCCGCCTCTATTGTTTTGAGTGCAGGGTGGCACGCCTTTACCCCGGCGGAATGCCCCGTGACGAAGCACGGGGATGTTGAATTAAGTTTTCGTCCTCTTTTTCGCAAGAGGTTTACCCCGCCCGCAGAAAGCCACGGCTTTAGCCGTGGATGAATGCGGTTAAGGGCGGGCGGGATGTCGTACCACTAAGTCCCGCCGATTGCGAAGCAATTCGGCGAGACTACCACCCGAGGTATTCAGAAAGAACTATCCATGATACTCAAGTCGTTTGGCTTTTCTGATCCCGGCCGCCATCGGCATCGAAACGAAGACCGCTATTTGTGCGATGAAAAAGAGGGGCTTTTTCTTGTGGCTGACGGCATGGGTGGGCGTTCGTCCGGAGACAAAGCGAGCCAACTGGCTGTTGAATCAGTTCAAGAATTTGTCATTCGCTCCAGATCAGAAGACATGGAGTGGCCTGTCAAGAAGAGAAAAAGTCTTAGTCTGGAACAGAACCGACTTCTCGCAGCCTTTTTTTATGCAAACAACCGTATTTATGAACTCTCTGCCCGCCACCCTTCCATGCGGGGGATGGGGACGACCCTTGTGGGCGCTCTTGTAGACGGCAAACACCTCGCTATTGCAAATGTAGGCGACAGCCGTTTGTATAGAGTGCGAGAGGACAAAATTACTCAGATTACAAGAGATCACTCAGTTGTGGGTGAAAAACAACGCAAAGGGCTCCTATCTGACGAGGAAGCAAGAAGACATCCTGAAAGGCACTTGCTTACCAGAGCCCTGGGAGTTGAAACAAGGCCCACTGTAGACCTTTTCGCCCATGACATCAAGCCTGGAGATTTGTTCCTCCTTTGCAGTGATGGTCTGTACGGCACGATATCGGACGAGGCTATCCTCAATATCATAAAGAGTCATGAGCAGGAGGCTCTTTACAAAATCGGAATGTCATTGGTCTTAAAGGCCAGTCTCGAGGATGCAATGGACGACATTACCGTAGTGCTGATTCTTTTCCACTAAGAGCGGCCACACCGTTCCGCAGAAAACCCTATCTAGTTTCCATCCATAAATGGCTATTTTTCACAATCCCAGCGTCAACCCGCCAAGAGCGGATAAATCTGCGGGATCACTTGTGCGGCGTACTATAGTACGCTTCCGCGCAATCCCTTGATTTCCTTGATCTTGTAAAAACTATCTCATTTCAGAATTGGAAACTCGCTAGTGCCCAAAATCTATTTGTGGATGGGCACTATCTAACCTCCTGTAAAGATATAAGTTTTCCCCTCCTTGTTAAGCATTCCTATCAGTTGTTTGTGGCCGTCTTTGAAAAGAGGGAAACTGGCACTGATTATTATCATGCACACCGGATCATCCTGCTGATCAACGTAAGTGTATATGTTGTAATCCAGCCTGTGTCCCTGCGGAATCTCTATCTTAAGGGCCTTCTTGACATCCTGTATTGCTGTCGGTGGGGTAGGAGTCCCTTCAGCAGGAATCAACAAGGATTGGCCAACTTTCGGAAAAAACTCGTCGTTGTTCTCTAGGTAGTAAAGAATCTGACCGTCCATCAACTTCTTCATCATCAGCGAAGCCTCGGATCCATAAGCCCTCTGCAACCACGTTCGATAAAGCGGAACGGCCGTTAGTGCCAGAATTCCCACCAGGGCTATCACCACCATCAGCTCAATCAGCGTGAATCCATTTTTTCCTTTTCCCTGACTACCAGATGTTCCTTTACGACCCTTCATACTTTATGCCTTTTGGTGAAATAACGATATTCATCTGCCCTGGCTGAGGCTTGGCAAGAGAAAGCCGGTAACCCAACTGTGGATCCCTCACGTAGACCAGTTTTTTCAAATACTGGGACTCTTCTTTGCTCATGGCCAGATACTTAGGGATCAGGTCCGTTAGCCGGGCAGGATATTGATTCCCTTCATAGTGATTATATCGCTTGAGCGCTCCATCTACCATGAAGAGAAGCACTCTCGGGCTATTGCCCAAATCAGCATTTCCAGTGGGTGCCTTTTGGCCTCCGAAAAGGATGACCCCCCACATCACAAGAATAAGGACGGAACAAACTGCCACAAAATAGCGGAAAGGCGTCCATTTTTTCTTTTCTCTAGCTTTGCCCTTTCTTTCTGCTGACTTTTCCCGCTTGCTTTTTATACTTGAGCCAACTTCGGATACAGAGGACAGCATCGCACACTGAAAACAGTAATACTCTCCAGGGCGAACCTCTTCAGCACAGTCATTGCACAGCGGAATGCCGCATCTTGCACAAAAATGCTCTGCCTGCCGATCAGGATGATTTTTGCATTGCATTCACTCTGTCCTCTTTTTCAAAACGCCAACTACTGGCTATAGGTGTATCTGCCTTAATACAGGAATCAACAATTACTAGTCAAGAAAAAATGGTTGGTAGCGTGGGGCATGACTTAAGAAGGTTTTAGATCGTTTCGGCAATAGGGGCATACCACCCACTCGGGCTGAACGATACGCCCACAGGAAGCACAGGTCGGAACAAGAGGCTTCTTACAATATGGGCAATCCCTGAAATCCAGGCTTACCCCTCGTCCGCAGTAAGGGCAAATCGTTGTGAGTTCTTCTTTCTGCTGGACTGCCTTCAAAACTTCCCCAATCGTGGTTATTCCCTTCTCTATTTTTTTCAGGCCGCTTATCCCCAGAGTTGTCATGCCTGTTGCCATTGCCGCTTCCCTAATCTCGTCTGCAGTTGCGGATGCCTGGGTTAACTCCCTTATCTTGCGGCTCATCACCATTACTTCTTCTATTACTGTACGGCCTTTGAATCCCAGGTTTCCACATCTGGAACACCCTGTACCACGGTAAAACTTGAAGGGGAGCGCTTTACCATCCAGTCCCAGCCGCCCGAGTAATTCAGGATTCGGAACATACTCTTCTTTGCATTCAGGGCATATCACTCTGACAAGTCTCTGAGCCACAACGCCGATCACCGAGGAGGCAATCATGTACGGGGCCATCCCAATATCCACCAGACGGGTTATAGCAGAGGGGGCATCATTAGTGTGAAGGGTTGATAATACAAGGTGCCCTGTCAGAGATGCTTGAAGGGCTATCTCCGCTGTGTCAACATCTCTGATCTCACCTATCATGATGACATTGGGGTCCTGTCTTAGAATAGAGCGCAGAACAAAAGGGAAAGTGAGACCGACCTTTTCATTGATCTGAACCTGGTTAATGCCGGGTAGCTCATATTCCACCGGGTCCTCTACGGTAATGATATTCAGCTCATCTGATTTGATCGCCTGCATGCATGCATAGAGCGTGGAAGTTTTTCCACTCCCGGTCGGTCCGGTGATAAGAAGCATTCCCTGCGGCTGAGCGATGAAATTCTGAATTGCGACCAAGCTCTTCTCGCTAAACCCCAGCTCCGGCAAAGACATGAATGCTTCCTGCTTGTTTAGAATTCTTATAACCGCTTTTTCACCATAATAAGTGGGCAGGGTGGAAACGCGGAGATCCACTGAGACGTTCTTAGAGCGCACCTTTATCCTTCCATCTTGAGGAAGCCTTTTCTCAGATATATCCATTCCGCCCAGCACTTTGATACGAGAGATTATAATAGGCTGTGTCCACTTTGGTAGCTTGATCGAATCCTGGAGCACGCCGTCCACGCGATTTCTAACCCGTACCTGGTTTTCCTGTGCCTCAATGTGGACGTCACTGGCTCCTTTCTTTATGGCATTCTTTATTATCAGATCCACCATCTTCACGAACGGCGAATCCTTCATGTCTATGCCATGCTCTTCCTCCTCTTCTTCAACCTCCTTTTCGGGCAGAAACTCCATAAGTTCTTCACCCATGAACTCATCGGCCACATCCCCGATTGTTTTCTCAGGGTGGTAATACTTCTCAATCATTTCAATTATTTGGCTGGAGGTAGAAATTGCAGGCTGGATGCTGAACCCGGTTATGAACTGGAGGTCCTTCATCATGTTCAGGTCAAGCGGATCAGCCATGGCGACATCCAGTACGCTGTTTTTCAAGGCTATTGGAACGCACAAGAACTTGCGCGAAACGCTTTCAGGAATTGTTTCAATCACGTTTTGAGGTATCTCAAAGTTACTCAGGTCAACATAGGGGATTTTGAGTTGCATGGCCAGTGCAAAAGCAATTTCTTCTTCAGAGATTAGGTTCATCTCAATCAATATCTGGCCCAATCGCTTGCCCGAACTTTTCTGCGCCTCGAGACCCTCTGCCAGCTTCTCAGACGAGATAAGGCCCGTCTCGACCAAGATTTCTCCCAGTTTGCGCCGGGTTACCGGTTCTCTCCTCAACTGTGTCTTATTGATAGGCTCAGTTTTGACCTTTTTATCTTTCATCAGGACAATACCTATCGCCTCCCACGAATCCAGCTCTGCGATACGCTCCCGGCACTATTCGTTCTGAGAGCAGGGAAACCGGTGGAGTCTGTTTTAAGGCCTTGCTACGCACCAGGTTTTTGAAACTCGGCGTTTACTATTCCAAATGGATTCCTAAACTTTGCTCTCTTTCAAACACGCTGGGCTGCTAAAGAAACATTTTTTATAGTAAGCCCAAAGTCTAATACTATTTACTTGCTTTTTCAAGCGCAATTGTTCTAAAGAATCTAATCCCTCCTAAGACTTGAATTTTTTTGACAACTAAGACTGGATTTAATATACTTATTTGATTAAAAACGCGGTAATTTTTGGATAATTCCACTAAGTATTGGCAATTATCTCTTGATCTTATGATCTGCTCTTTACAGGCTTAAGCCTGTTGATTTTGGTTGAGCCCTGGGTTTTTCAAAACCAAAAACAAGATGAAAAAAATTGTTTTTAACAAAGTACATTTCCTCATAGGCCTCCTAATAGCCTGCGTGTATATTTTTTTCTCACTCTATCCTATAAATGCCTTCAGGTCTCTGGGAAGGGTAATTTACGGCATTCAAATGCGCTTGGACCTTCCCAGTGGCCCGGGCACAAACAAGATAGCGATTGTCAACGTAGATGACAAAAGTCTTAGCCAGCTTGGCCCATGGCCCTGGCCCAGACAGCTGATTGCGCAAATGCTTCCAATTTTAAAGAACAACGGGGCCCGACTCATTGCCCTGGATCTTCTCTTCGATAAGAAGGAACAAAATCAGGGGCTCATTGAGATAAAGAAGCTTCAGGAAAAAATTCTTGGCAAAATGGGGAAAGCAGCAAAAGATCCCTGGCTTCTCAGTACCCTGGCTGACATAAGCAAAAGGCTTGATAATGATCGCATACTCACGGAAACGGTCAGAAATTGCGGTAATGTCTATCTCCCGGTCATGGCCACATATGGGAAGTACCACTCCGAGCTTGTATTACCGGAAGATTCTTTCTTGAAAAAAGCCTCTGTAAAAGTTGGAATGCCACTCGAAAACCTTGTCCAGGCATCCGGGTTGAGGGCACCTTTTACGGAACTGGCGGAAAGCTGTCGGGGCATGGGACATATTAACCTCTCCCCTGATAAATCAATGCAAGGCCTGGCCCACCTGTTGTTTGTTAACTACAGGGGAAACATCATCCCATCGCTACCCTTTCGACTGGCACTTGATTACCTTAACAAAACACCGCAGCAGGCCATTGTGCCGGGAAAAGGGGTAATTCCCGGGAGAAAGCTTATACCCACAAAAAGCGGTGAAGTTCTTATCAAGTTTAGAGGATCCAAGCAATCTTTCCCTTATTATTCTTTTGTGGATATTTTGCGTGTCAAGAAAGTACCAGCCGTTTTTGAGGGCAAGATAGTCCTAATCGGGTACACTGCCCAGGGGTCGCCAACTGTGAGTACTCCGGTTGACCCCGAACTACCCCAGGTTGAGCTGGCGGCAAATGTGATCGACGACCTCGTGAATGGGAGATACTTGAAGCGCCCGGATTTCATGGGATATCTAGAGATCCTGGTGCTCCTTCTTCTCTCTGTTTTTTCTGCCCTCGTTCTCCCGCGGTTCGCTTTTGCGAATCGCCTGGCCATAACCGCTGGCCTGGTTTTTCTTGTCTTCCTGCTTAGCCTGGTCGCATTTATGGTCCTGGATCTCTGGTTCAAGATCACATATATTTGCCTGTCCCTGGTCACAATCCTGGCCGAATACTCTGTGAGGGACATTATTGTGGCGCAAAGGGCCCTTGGCGTCACCTCAAAAGAAAGTATTGAAACAAATAGAATGCTAGGGCTAAGCCTTCAGAGCCAGGGGCTTTTTGATCTTGCATTTGAAAAGTTCAGAAAATGCCCCCTGGATGATGCAATGAAAGACGTTATCTATAACCTCGGGCTTGACTACGAAAGAAAAAGGATGCTCAACAAGGCGGTTGCCGTTTACGAATACATAAGTCGTGCTGACAGCAATTTTAGAGATTTAAAAACACGTATACCCAAGTTGAGGAAATTCGTGGGCCCCCTGGCGCTCTCCGGCCCGGATATGAGGCAGGAGGGCAAGATCGTAATAGCGGAAGACCTTGACGTTAAACCAACTGTGGGCCGATACGAGATAATAAGCGAGCTTGGCCAGGGTGCAATGGGGGTGGTCTACAAGGCAAAAGACCCTAAGATTAACCGACTGGTTGCAATAAAAACGATACGGTTTTCTGACGAGTTTGAAGACGAAAAGATTAAAGACATCAAGGAGAGGTTCCTTAGAGAGGCTGAAATTGCCGGGCAGCTTTCACACCCCACCATAGTCGCCATATACGATGTGGGTGAGGATTTCGACCTGACCTACATGGCCATGGAGTTCCTTGAGGGAGAGAATCTCCAAAAATACTGCCGAAAAGGATCGCTCCTTCCTTTGAGGAAAATCCTCTATATAATTTCGGAAACAGCCTATGCTCTGGATTATGCGCACCAGAGGGGAGTTATCCACAGGGACGTGAAACCGGCTAATATTATGCTGCTGAAAGACGGCAAGGTAAAGGTAACAGATTTTGGAATTGCCAAGGCGGTTTCTTCTTCACAAACCAAGAGTGGAATTGTTTTGGGGACTCCGAACTACATGTCTCCTGAGCAAATAAACGGGTACAAGATTGACGGCCGATCAGACACTTTTTCTCTTGGGGTGGTATTTTTTGAGCTCCTGACAGGCCAATTGCCTTTTCGCGGGAAAAACCTAACGAGCCTTTTCTATCAAATCACACAGGTCAGGCACCCCTCCCCGCGGGCCATAAATCCTAGAATCCCGAAACCCTGCGAGCAGATCATTGACAAAGCCCTTGCCAAGGACCCGAACAAGAGATTTCAATCAACGGCAGAGTTTGCGAAATACGCCAGGCTGCTGGTGGGCAAAATTGATGAAGCCCGCTCCCGATTGACCTAGGTTCCATCCGGTAGCAGGCTTCACCCACACCAGGAGCTCTGTGGGTGCTCCTGGCTGTCCGGCCATGTTCAAGTCAAATTACGCAATTCCAAGCCTGAATTTCAGGGAATTCAACGTGTTCCTCATAAGCATGGTAATTGTCATCGGGCCAACGCCGCCCGGAACCGGGGTGATCCATCCCGCGATTTCCTTGGCTGCATCAAAATCCACGTCGCCTTTCAAGATGGCGATTTTCTTGCCTGTTTTTTCACTTATCTTTTCGCCAACCCGGTTCACGCCCACGTCAATGACGCATGCGCCCGGTTTTATCCACTCCGGTTTCACCAGCCCGGGAACACCGGCAGCCACTATTAGTATGTCCGCCCGCTTGCAATGGAATGCCAGGTCCTTGGTTCTCGTATGGACTACCGTAACAGTGGAATTGGCATTCGGAGCCTTCTGGAGCATCATGATTGCGATAGGTTTACCAACGATATTCGACCGACCCACAACAACAACCTCTGCACCGTTCGTTTCCACGCCTGCCCTAACGATCATTTCCTGAATACCAGCAGGAGTGCAAGGAGGAAATTTTACCTCTGAGCCCCCTATCACGAGCCGGCCGACATTGACAGGGTGAAACCCGTCAACGTCCTTGTCTGGATCAATGGCATTGAGAATTTTTTTCTCATTGATATGCTTGGGCAGGGGCAGTTGAACAAGAATTCCATGAATCGTATCGTCCTTATTGTACTTTTCTATCAAGCCCAATAGATCCTGCTCTGAGATGTCCTCGGGCTGGTTGTCCTGCACTTCTTTGAAGCCAAGACTCTTTGCTGTCTTGACCTTGGCAGTAACGTAGGAAACAGAGGCAGGATTTTCCCCGACAAGGATAGTTACGAGCCCTGGAACAATCCCATGCTCTTGCTTTATTTTTTCAACCTCTTCTTTGATCTCGGACAGGATTTGCTCCCGTATTTCCGTACCCTTTATCAGTTTCGCACTCATTTGAAATCTCCTTTCCCAAAATATAATTTGGCCGATTATCCGGCATGGCGAAAAAAGCTTTCGCCTCCCTAACATGGTGTGACAAAACTGAGTCTGGATAGCACAATCATGGTTGATAATCAATGATTTTCGCGAACAAATGTATTACACAGGTAGAAAAGCCAAAGCGAAAAAGCTGAAGAGAACATTTCAGTTTTCACTCTCGAATCCAAAAACAAATATGCACATACAAGCAAATGCTGATTGTCTTGACTTGCCAACCCCCGTAAGTTAATTTTGCCGCTGGCCCCGGAAGTTGTTTGTGGGTGGGTCTGGGCCGAGACGTTAATCTATTGCCATCTAGCGAGAACCGGCAATGAAGCCATGCGGCATCATTACTTTGACTACTGATTTTGGGCTTACGGATCCCTATGTGGCCATGATGAAAGGAGTGATCCTGTCCATTAACCCGCTTGCGAGATTTGTGGATATAACACACAAAATAGGGACTGGATCGATATTGCAGGCCGGTCTCGTAATCCAGGGATCTTTCTCTTTCTTTCCTGAGGGAACTATTCACTTAGCTGTCGTGGATCCCGGCGTTGGGACAGAGCGCCGCCTGATGGCCTTGAGTGCCGGAGGCCATTTCTTTGTTGGTCCTGATAACGGTATCTTTTGGCCTATCATAGAAGAAAACGAAAACATAGTGGCTGTGGAGCTTAAGGAAAAAGCATACTTCTTGCCCCATGTGAGTTCCACCTTTCACGGACGGGAAATCCTGGCACCTGTTGCCGCTCATCTTTCCCTTGGATTGGGGATGGAAAAGATCGGGCCCCCGCTCCATGATCCCGTGCAGCTTGAAATTCCAAGGCCCTTTGAAAAGGATGGCTACCTCTGGGGTCAAGTCATGCTTGTGGATAATTTCGGCAATCTGATCACAAACATAACCAGCAAGCATCTGGCAAAGTTTCTCGAATCAAGCCAGCCCCTTGTAGAAGTCGGCAATCTTGTCATCAACAGACTCAGCAGAAATTATTCAGATTTAGAAAAGGGAAAGCCTTTGATTCTTATCAATAGCTTCAACCTTCTGGAGATAGCGGTAAATTGTGCGCGTGCCTCGGAATATGTCGGTATAAACCCTGAAGAAATAGTGGGTACTGTGGTAAAAGTGGGCAAAAGCGGATAGGGATAGACAGAGGTTGGTGACGCGCTCAATGGGGCCGCATCAGAGTGGTTCCTTCTGCCCTGCAAGAGATTTCAGGTATTCCTCCCATTCAATGGGCAACAGGTATTTCTTCTTTGTGTTGCACTCCTTGCATGCAGGCACCAGGTTTCCCTTGCTGCTTTTCCCGCCCCTGCTCAGAGGCACCACATGATCCATTGTGAGGTGGGCCGAACCCACTTTTTTGCCGCAATAATAGCATATTCCTTTTCGCGTCTTTCTTCCCCACCAGGCAGTATGCCTCAGTCGGCGAGCCTTCTCCTTCTCGCGCCTTATGTCTTCCTCACTTACTTCAACACTGTGGAAACCAAGGCAGGCTTCTCTCATTCTCCATTCCTTATTGGTTTGCAACTTTCAATGATATCAGGCGATTCAATGCCAAGGATAAAAGAGCCCTTGTATTTCCCTGCTCTTAGCCTCGTCATGTGCCGTACGATTCCACTAACTCTGATAATGGCCGATTCAGAGTAAAATGTAATATCCTCCAGCTTATCCCCGGGCCTCAATATCTCAATGAGATCAAAGTCCTTTTTTGTGACTAAGATCCCCAGCCCGTGGGATGAGCAATCGTGCACATTGAGCTCATAGATTTTTCTCTTGCCTTTTGCTTTCAGAGAAAATTCAACTGAGACAAATTCAGGGGCATTGTAAACAAACCTCTTTTCTCTGCGCCTTTCCCTAAATTCAACAAGTTGTGGAAAGCTCACAATGTGCCCAAAATGAGGGGGTGTATTGCTTGTACCCGCATACTCCACCCTGCACCGGCACGCCTTCTCATTAAGGAAAAACTCCAAAATCAAATCCGAAGAAGACTGAAGCAGCAAATTGCCTTTATACGGCGCAAGCTTTTCAATAAGAAGCCGGGCTGGTTTCCCTCCTTCCTTATCTTTCTTGAAACTCGTGATCCTGGAGAAAAAACTCTCAGGCTCTCCTGTGAGAGATACTTTTATCTCTGATTTGGCTGAGACAAGCTCTTTTAACATGCCCGCAATCTTTGATCTATCCGTAACTGAATCCCATGCCATCGCACGCCCTTAACTACATCCTCGGAGATGACCTACCTACCCCAGGATATAAAGATTGAAAGTCTTCCAGCAGGTTTTGTGGCGCGTCATCACGAATCCGCTTCCCTGACTTATAAGTTTACCACCATTATAATAAAACCCAAAGGCCAAAATCAAAGCAAACTGACTAAAAGACATGTGGAACGCACCCTAAAATCTCTGGACCACCATGCATATCACGTGTAAAAACAATATATTACAGAAATCGCCGTTAATCGGAAATGAATCTAGCACCTAAAAACCCCATTCTTTCCACTCCCCGCCCTCATTGAGGCACTGCTGTAGGATGCTCTCAAAAAGTCCTCTGCTTAAAAATCCGTCAAACTCCTTGCCCCTGTGTGTATACCCGCAGGGGTCGTTAATGCCGCATTGCCCTCGTCATAAGGGGTCATGGGCAGAGCTATGGTGTTGACTGCCAAAAATAGAAGTGATAAAAATCAAAAAAGAATGGACTTTTATGCCTTAATGAAAGAGGCTCTTTGGGAGGCACAAAAGGCTCTCAGTATTGGAGAGGTTCCTGTCGGAGCTGTTGTGGCAGACACCGGGGGAAAGATTCTGGCCAGAGCGCACAATAGGCCTATTTCCCTCAACGACCCTACTGCTCATGCCGAGATCTTGGCTCTCAGGCAGGCTGCAGCTTCGTGTGGAAATTATAGACTTGAAGGTGCAACCCTTGTGGTCACAATTGAGCCGTGCCCCATGTGCATGGGTGCTGCTCTTCATGCCAGGATATCTCGCCTGGTTTTCGGAGCCTCTGATCCCAAGTGGGGGGCTGCAGGCTCCCTTTTTGACCTGGCGAACGACGCGCGCCTCAATCACAGGATAGAGGTCATAGGCGGTGTTATGGATGCCAGTTGCCGGGAAAAGTTGCAGGATTTTTTTCGGGGCCGAAGGGGAAGAGTTCAAGGGCAAGGAGAGGTACCGAAGTGGTCGTAACGGGGTCGACTCGAAATCGACTTGTCCCGTGAAGAGCGGGGCACGTGGGTTCGAATCCCACCCTCTCCGCCAAAATAAATTTTTCACATTTTACTCCCCCGAACACCCATGACACAAGGTCACTTTGTTTTAGCTGCGGAGAGATGTCCGAGCTGGCCGAAGGAGCGCGACTGGAAATCGCGTGTACCGCTTAAAAGCGGTACCGAGGGTTCGAATCCCTCTCTCTCCGCCATTGCTTATTAATAGCCCCTGCGAGCGGCAAGCTCCGGCTTTTATTAATATAGTCACGGTCATAGATCACGCGGAACCAATGCCCAGCTTTGCCGTAGTCAAGCCTCCAGCCTTGGGGGGCTTGCGGGCTGCGCAGGGACACATTTTGTATTTTGAGGACTCGCCATCCACAGGCTGGCAGGAATATGAGTCTCGCTCAAGGCTGGATTTTCTCGTTTGACAGCCTCTTAGTCCGAAACCAAAAGCATGCCTTTTCAAAAGGTCTTGAGAAGAATGAAAGGGGTATTACAGTCGCTATTATGGCTTACGAAGTCTTAGCAAGAAAGTGGCGGCCGCAACTGTTTTCAGATGTTGTGGGGCAAGAACATGTGACCCAGACTCTGATGAACGCCATTAAGGCCGGCAGGTTGGCACATGCCTACCTTTTTAGCGGGGCACGGGGAGTGGGAAAAACCTCTGTTGCCAGAATACTTGCCAAAGCTATTAACTGCGTCCAGGGGGAACCGGGCATCCCATGTAACAAGTGCCACTCCTGCATCGAGATAATGAACGGTTCATCAGTTGATGTTCAAGAGATTGATGGCGCATCAAACCGGGGAATAGACGAAATCAGGGAACTCAGAGAAAATATCAAGTTCATGCCCTCATCCAGCAAGTACCGTGTCTATATCATTGATGAGGTCCATATGCTTACCCTCCCTGCCTTCAACGCATTGCTCAAGACATTGGAGGAGCCTCCTGCTCATGTGAAGTTCATCTTTGCTACGACCGAGCCGCATAAAGTCCCGGCAAC
Organism: Deltaproteobacteria bacterium; assembly: GCA_019310485.1. Classification (GTDB taxonomy): domain Bacteria; phylum Desulfobacterota; class DSM-4660; order Desulfatiglandales; family HGW-15; genus JAFDEF01. The sequence goes on from JAFDEF010000033.1 coordinate 80,930, forward strand.
CATCTTATCAAGATGTCAGAGATTTGACTTTCGAAGGATACCTTTTGCTCAGATTGTCGAACAAATTAAAAAAATATCCGCAGAGGAAGACCTTAAGATCAGCGACGCGGGGATAGCATTGATTGCCCGCCACGCAGAAGGAAGCATGAGGGATGCAGAAAGCCTCCTTGACCAGGTGGTCTCTTACACCGGCCCTAATGTGGAGGATAAACAGATTGCAGAGATCCTTGGCATTGTTGACAGGGATATCATCTTTGAAGCCTCCCTCGCGATCCTGGAAGGATCCAGCAAAAGGTGTCTGGATATTGTTGAAAAAATATATGAGTACGGATACGACATAAGAGAATTCTACCGCGCGCTCATGGATCAGTTTAGAAACTTGCTGGTGAGCCAGGTCGGATCAATAGAGGACCTTCCCGACATCCTGGATAGTGAAAAGGAGGAGCTTCGCAAACAGGCTAAAATGGCGGGCACCCAGAAGTTACAGCAGGCTCTTAACGTGCTCATAGCCAAGGAGCAAAACTTGCGCCTCACCTCGCACCCAAGATTGATCCTTGAAACTATCATGGTTAAATTATGTCAAATTGGAGAGGTACTGTCCTTTGACGATCTTCTAAGCAAGATAGAGGCGCTCGAAAGGAGGCTGTTATCTTCCCATACCGTGCACCCTGAAACACGTGGCGGCCAATTATCAGAACCAGCCCCCACATGGGAGGCTGAAAAAAGGACAGCAAAGGGCCCGGAGCGGGGTTCAGCCCCCCTTGAAAAAGAAGACTGGGAGGGTTTTTTGATGCACTTGTCTGGGAAAAATCATGCAATGGCAAATGTACTCAAGGAATGGTCTTTCGTTTCAGGCGCAGGGGATAGTTTGGAAATAAAGAAAGGCGGTAACTCCTTTTCCGCCAGCTATCTTGACGAACCTGACAGATACGAAAGGCTTGCAGCCTATTGCAGGGAGTTCTTTAATCGCGATTTGAAAATCAAGCTCCTGGAGGGCGAAAAAATTAGTAACAAGAAAAGGAGTACCGGCAGTACTTCCAAGGCTGAAGATGTCGATTCGGGCAAGAGGGGACAATCAAATCTTCCCAAATCTGTCAGAAATGTAGTCGAGGCCTTCCAGGGGGAGATCATAACAGATAAGCAATAGTCAGGAGGAAAAGGCAATGAAAGGAATACCGAATATGGGCAATATCCTCAAGCAGGCCCAGCAGTTCCAGTCTAAGGTTGCAAAATTGCAAGAAGAGCTTGGGGAGAGAACCGTTGAGGCCTCCGCTGGTGGAGGAATGGTAGTCGTGGTGGCCAACGGGAGACAAGAAATAGTTTCAATCAAGATAGATCCGGAGGTTGTCGACGCCAACGATGTAGACATGCTTCAGGACTTGATCATTGCTGCTGTTAATGATGCACTGGAGCGGGCCAAAAAAATGGTCAACGAGGAAATGGGAAAATTGACCCAAGGCTTGAACCTTCCCAACATCCCTGGTCTTATGTAGGGGGACCTGGCGCATGGGCATTTATCCGCCTCCACTGGAAAAACTGATTGAGCAATTTTCGAGGTTACCAGGAATCGGCCAGAAATCTGCTGCCAGAATCGCCCTGTATGTGCTGAAAAGCGACAGGGAACTTGCGGAAAACCTGGCAAGTGCACTGGTAGAGGTAAAAGATCAAATCAGACTTTGCAGTGTGTGCTTTAATCTTACCGACAACGACCCATGTTCTATTTGCCGCGATCAAAGTCGCGCCAATGGCGTTTTGTGTATTGTGGAAGGCCCCGGAGAGCTCCTTGCCATTGAAGAATCGGGGGTTTTTAAGGGGAGGTACCATGTTCTGCACGGCGTGCTTTCTCCGCTCGAGGGCATCGGCCCTGAAGACTTGAAAATATCGGAGCTTTTCCAGCGGATCGAACCTGAAGGCATTAAAGAAATTATCCTTGCAACCAACCCAACAGCGGAAGGGGAGGCAACTGCATCTTTTCTGGCCAAATCCTTGGCTGAGAAAGGCCTTAAAATTACCCGTATTGCTCTTGGTATCCCGATGGGAGGTGATCTGAAATACATGGATTCCCTGACCCTGCAACATGCCCTCAAGAGCAGAATTCCTTTGCAGTCATGATTTCAGATCGTATCCTTAAGAAGCTATCCCACATTGTCGGCCTTGATTATTTGACAACTCGAGAAAGTGACCTCTGTGAATTTTCAACTGACGCCACCAAGCTCTCCTTTAAACCTGATGCCATCGCCTTTCCGGCAAACAGCCGGGAGATCGCCCAAATCCTTTTGCTTGCAAACGAGGAATATTTTCCTGTTGTCCCCAGGGGCAAGGGAAGCGGCAAAAGCGGGGGGGCACTGCCCGTTGAAGGCGGGCTCGTGCTGGCAATGGATCGTTTTGATCGCATCCTGGAGATAGATCCCGACAATCTCATTGCAAAAGTTGAGCCCGCGGTCATCACAGCATCATTTCAAAAAGAAGTGGAAAAATATGATCTTTATTACCCCCCGGATCCGGCAAGCACGGAGATCTCCACTATCGGAGGAAATGTGGCAGAATGCGCCGGAGGACTTAAAGCTGTAAAATACGGCGTCACAAGGGACTATGTTTTGGGCCTAGCCGTTGTGCTGCCCACCGGTGAAATCATCAAGACAGGAGTTGAAACTCCCAAAGGTGTGGTTGGTTACGATCTGACCAGACTGATCGTGGGATCAGAAGGAACACTTGCTGTAATTACCCAGATTACACTCCGCCTGATTCCAAGGCCTGCCACTTCAACTACCTTGCTGGCCTTTTTCCCTGACGCCGCAGCTGCGGTTCGCGCAGTTTCGCGAATTATCCGTAGCGGGGTGGTTCCGACTGCCATGGAGTTCATGGACAGGTTGTGCATGGATTGCGTGAGAGAGGACATGCCTACGGAAATTCCTTCTGATTGCAATGCCCTGCTTTTACTTGAAATAGACGGTGAGGAATCTTCCGTCACGTCAATGGCAGATAAGGTCAAGGACATCTGTGCTGGTTCCGAAGCCATCCACGTCCGCGCCGCATCAAACAAGGAGGAGGCTGAAAGCCTATGGGAGGCCAGGAGAAATGTTTCTCCCTCTGTTTACAAGCTAAGACCTCACAAAGTGAGCGAGGATATTGTGGTACCCAGAACGCGCATGGCTGAGCTCGTCTCTTTCTTGAAAAGGCTGGCAAACAAGTACGGTCTTCCCATGCCCGCTTACGGGCATGCAGGAGACGGCAATGTGCACGTGAACATAATGTTCGACAAGGGTATTCCTCAAGAAGCCCGAAGTGTTGATGAAGCCATAAAAGAATTGTTCCGCAAAGTGATAGATATGAATGGAACCATCTCAGGGGAACACGGGATTGGAATAACCAAAGCGCCTTACATAGAAATGGAAATTTCCCGGCCGGCTTTGCAACTCATGGTCCGCCTTAAGAAGGCTTTTGATCCTAAAGGAATTTTGAATCCCGGCAAAATCTTCCCTTACAAGAGCTGATCTTTACTCTTGTAATCCTTGGTGTCGTAAAATTTCTCAACATTAACCAGGTTCAGCTTCTCAAGCGCCTTCTTAAGCGGCACACTTGTTATTTCGCCGTGGCTCAGGCTGGCCATCCGTCCGAAATCCTCATTAACAATCATGTCAATTGCCGCTATACCGAATTTGCGGCCCATACGCCTGTCGTAGGCGGTGGGCGAACCCCCTCGTTGAAGGTGCCTCAGCGCAACATAGCGCACCTCCATGTTGGCTCTTTTTTCTATTTCTTCCGCAAGAAAGCCGCCTATCCCACCAAGATAGTAATTGCCGAAACCGTCCCTGCCACGTCTCTCGTGAACTTCTTCCATACCTCTTGGTTTAGCACCTTCTGAAACCAGAACAATACTGTAACGCTTTCCCTCCTTTTTTCTCATCTTCAAAAGCTCTATCACTCGATCGATCACGAAATCGTGCTCCGGTATTAGGATGATTGCCGCAGCCGATGCTTCCCCGCCCGCAAGCGCCAGCCATCCAGCCCTCCTCCCCATGGTCTCCACCACAAAGATTCGGCTGTGAGACCCTGCCGTGATACGCAACCTGTCAATATCATGGGTGATAATATTTACTGCCGAATCAAACCCAAGGGTGTAATCGGTCTCTGAAAGGTCTTTGTCGATTGTCTTAGGGATCCCCACCACTTTTACGCCTTCCCTAAACAGCTTGTAGGCTACCCCGAGGTTGTCAAAACCTCCAATCACGATAAGGGCATCAAGTCCCAGTTTCTTCATGTTTTGCACAACCTTTTCCGAACGATCCTTCTTGGGGTCAAACGGATTCACCAGGCTGGTGCCGAGTCTCGTGCCCCCGTACCTGTCCCATGTCCGCACAATGTTCCCGTCAAGTCGCGTGGTCCAGCGCTTAACACTTTCCTTCTTGTCAGGTTTCACCTCTATCAGGCCCTTCCACCCGTCAACAATACCTATGATCTCAAACATCGTCCCCCTGATGGGAACAAGATCTTTGTCAAGCGCCGAGTTTACAAGCCAGTGAATGGCGCTGTTGATCCCGGGGCAGTCCCTGCCTGCTGAAAGGACACCAACTCTTGTTTTCATATACCACCTCCGGAGGAAATTTCCTCCTCCAAGCCCTTTCTCATTCTTGTAACTATAGAGAAAGCAAAGTTGTGTGTCAAGCACAGGACAAAGCGCCTAGTCCTGCTGGCGGATTATTATGCCATGGTGCAGCGGCCGATTTAGGCTTGCCAGACCTACATTGTTCGTGTATTAGTCGTGTATCCGGGATAAAGGCTTGGCAGAGAATTTTTCTATAGGCCTTCATTGTTTGATCAGTGGCCGCTTTCGCTCAGAGCAACTGCGCCCCGGGGTAGAGGATAACGTCACATGGACGTTGGAACCGGCATTTTTCTTGGAATCGTTCAAGGCCTCACGGAGTTTCTCCCAATCAGCAGCTCCGGCCATCTGGTTTTTTTTCAACACCTTTTTGGATACAGCGAACCTGAGCTCTTTTTTGATGTTGTTCTTCACATGGGTACACTTGTAGCTGTTTGCCTCTATTTTCGTTCAGACATTGGTTCAATGATAGCCGGGTCATGGTTCTTCGTAAAAAATCTCTCAGGTTCAGCACGAGAAGCTGTAAGCCGAGAACAAAAGGACCATGCACTCCTAACACTATGGGTGATAGTCGGCACAATTCCCACTGCCCTAATCGGCATACTCTTTGAGGGGCCCCTTGAGAGCCTTTTCGGCTCCGTGTTTGCTGTCGGTATTATGCTTGTTTTAACAGGGATAATCCTTGGGCTCACACGCTTTTTGCCGAACCGGTTCAACAACCGCACCCAAGTTGGTGTTCTGGCTTCCCTGGCTGTAGGCTGTGCGCAGGGAATCGCCGTCATCCCTGGAATCTCAAGGTCAGGTGCCACAATCGTGTGCGGGATGCTATTCAAGCTGGAAAGGGATCTTGCAGCCCGGTTCTCCTTTCTCCTTTCCATACCTGCAATACTCGGAGCAATGCTAATCCAGCTTAAAGACGTAGGACCTGCTCACATGCATTACTTGTCATTGCTGGCAGGGTTTTTCTCTTCAGCACTGGTTGGGCTCATTGCCCTCAAGATCCTGATGGGGGTTGTCAGAAAGGGAAAGCTTCACTACTTTGCCCCCTACTGCTGGGCTCTTGGGCTCATCATCATTATTCTGCAACTCAAAACAATTATCTGCTCTTGATGCTTCCCATTCCCAGAAGCCTGAAAGTAACCATAAAGCTGTTTACATTCTCGGCTCTCTGCGCAATCACCCTTACGCCCCAGCACTGGGACTGGTAGTCAAGCCAGCAACTTCTATCAATATCTCTTCGCAGCATCAGATCGCGGCTCTCCGAAAACCCAGTAGTAAATCCGTAGGGAAGGTTAAGTGTCAGGCTGTAACTGAGACTTTTGCTCACCCCTTTCTCCTGGAGGTAATTAACAACAAGACTATCAAACCTTCCCCCTGAGCGCGGAATGCTCAAATCCAAGGCCACCTCTGCCCGGGACACACTATGATCATAATAATCCCACTCTGCCCCGCTATCCAGGGTGAGAAAAGAAGAAAACCTAAGGTTCATTTCTCCAACAAGCGGATCAAAAGGCCTCCTTCTTTGTTCTGGATTTTCATGACGGCGCGCCTCAGTCACGTCGTATCCTTGAGTCAATGTAAGGGTGCCCCATTGTACGTATTCGAGCCCATTTTTTTTCTTCTCTTTTCGTGCATCAAAGAAGTTTTCAAGAGAAAAACTTATCCTGTTGACCTTTCCTTCAACATCAATCGGCTCAAACCAGGCGCTTTGTTTATCCTGGGCTCGGGGCGCTCGGTATTCATAGCTAAGAGAGGGCGCTAATTTGTGTTTAAGCGCAGCATTATTTCCAAAGCCAAGGTTAAATACCCTTTCTGCGGTTGCTGAAAGCCGGGCCTTGAAATCATAGGCACCTTTTGATTGGTTCCCAACCTGTCCCTCCGCTTCGTCAGTCCATTGGGTGTTCAGGGTGTAGCCGAGCGATGGCTCGAACTCAACATATCGGCCAAGCCACATAGGATAAGACAAGCCGGGCGATACACTTGCCCTGTGCCCCTTAATGCCTGCATCGCGCCAAATGTAGCCATACTCGGTATCCAGCCCCAAAAAAGGCGGTGACTGTCTCAAGGTCCCGGGAAGCATTTCAAACCTCCCTTCAGCTAAAGGCTGGGGAGTGTTGTCAGTGGGAGGATTTTCAGGCCGCTCATAGTACGATGTCGCGGCCTGAAAGCTGTAGTCCTCTCCGTCGCGGCCAAGCCGGAGTGAAGACCTTCTTGTTGGAGATCGCCTCTCATCCATCTCTCTCCCGAAATCCCCAGCAAGGTCAGGTCTTGCCTGGTATCCAAAAAGGTTGCTTTCAAACTCCTTCAAATAATCCTGGTCGCTCACAAAATCGGCGTCCAACCGCACATCCAAACCGAGCGGGAGGTTCTGGTTTGCCTTACCTCTGAACCAGTAACGCGTCCTATTTGTTCTTGGATACGGACTGAGGTCGGCTTCCTTTGGATCGGCAAGGTTCTTCACTGCCACCCTGTCCTCTAAAATATCAAACAACGCTGCGCCCTTGGATCCAGCCTCCGCCACATAGCGCGCTTCCAGTCCCTGCATCAAGCCTCGCTTGCTCATAAGCCGCTCATAAAAGGTGGCATCCATTTGATCTGCAAACGCCCAGAAAAAAGGAACTTCACCTTCCAGGCCATTCCGGCCCGAGTATCCTATGCTTGGGGGCAGGAACCCTGTCTGCCTTTTTGTTTTAACGGGAAAAATAGCGTAAGGGAAATACATTACGGGAAAATTTCTAATTCTGAACACGGCATTTTTCACCGACCCGTATCCTTCTATTGTGACCTTGACATCTGAGCCTGTTATGCTCCAGTCAGGTTTTTCTCCATCACATGTCGTCAGGCGGCAGTTTTTGACCCGGTAGGTACTGGGGCCGGTTTTTTGAATGAGGTCACCGCTGATATAGTAGTGGTTTTTTTGAATGAAAAGATGTCCCTTGCTTATTCGACCCCGGCGGGTAATCAGATTTAAAAGAGCAGATTGACCTGAGAGCTCATCCCCGTTTGCTTTAACAATAACGCTACCCGATAATTCCACGACCCCCGTTTTCTCGTTATACTTTGCTTTTTGTGCTGAAATCACCTGGCCCTGTCTTTTAATGACCACGTCCCCTTCCGCCACGTAGAGGCCCTTTGTTTCATCATAGCTCATGGTGTTCGCCGTGATTGTCCATGGCTCATGTCCCCGGCCAATCAGCCTGTCCCGTGGGGAAGCATCAACGGCCAATAATGGAGTGCATTTCAGTGCCAGGGAGAAAAAAAGGAGGGTAAAAAAGAGGACTCGGTTCAATATGATTCCTGATCTCTTATCTCTCATGGTCACCGGATTGGGAGGGTTTGGGGTTCCTGCTCCCATGTTTTAGATATTTTGTGGGGTTAATTGACCTGCCTTACAGGATCAGGTTTGAATTTTTCAGGGTCAAGGTAGCTCAGTGCTTCTCCTACCGTAAAAAGGGACCCAGTTACCAGGATTGCATCACCGGGCCTAGCCATTGCTTTTGCTCTCTGGAGGGCCTCTGGTATGGAATCTACACTTTCTCCTGCCCCTTTTATACGTTCGGCCTCCTTTTTCAGGGCTTCAGGGCTTGCGGCCCTGTAATAGTGTGGCCTCGTGTATAGGGTGTAGTCGGCAATACCAGCCACTCTTCGAAGCATGCTTGCAATATCCTTGTCCCCCATTACGCCAAGAACCAGGATCAGATTCCTGTAAGAAAAATCTCTTGTTATTGAATCAACCAGTTGCCGGATTGCCGCCGGATTGTGCGCCCCGTCCAAAATTAGCAGGGGATTTCTGGAAAAAACATGCATTCTTCCTGGCCAGTTCGGATACTTCAACCCATGCTTTATGTGCTCGATCGTGACCTCAAATCCCCCTCTTTCCAGTATCTCAACCACTGCAAGGGCCAGAGCGGCATTGCGATTCTGGTACCTGCCATTGAGCCCCAGCTCAAGGCCCCCCAGCTTGCGTGAAAGGCCATAGTAATTCAAAGTTTTCCCATTTTTCCGGTACCGGATGTGTTTCCCCACCCGCCACAGAGGAGCTTTTTTTTGGCTACACTCACCACGAACTACATCCAGGACAGAAGGCTGGGTTACGGCAGTGACGACATCAACCCCCTCTTTTATGATACCTGCCTTTTCCCTGGCAATATCAGTGAGCCTTGGTCCCAGGAAAAACTGGTGCTCAAGGGAAATGTTTGTAATGACGCTCAAAGCCGGTTTGATGACATTCGTGGCATCGAGCCGCCCCCCCATGCCCACCTCCATAATAGAAACGTCGGTCTTCTCCCTGGCAAAATAGATGAGGGCCATTGCAGTTGTTACCTCAAAAAAGGTGGGAGGCTGTTGTGGATTGATGGCATCAATGACTTCAGCGGCTATTGAAGCGGCTTTGTTTTGTGATATTTCCCGCCCGTTGATGCGAAAACGCTCGGTGAACCTTACCAGGTGCGGGGAGGAGTAAAACCCAACCTTGTAGCCTGCGCTTGAAAGAATGGATTCCACCATGGCCCCGACCGATCCCTTCCCATTGGTGCCGGCAATATGGAGATATTTTTGGCCACGGTGTGGGTCTCCAAACGCTTTTAGAAGGTTCAAGGTCTTTGACAGCCCGAACTTTATCCCGTATTTTTGCAATCCGTAAAGGTACTGGATTGCTTCATCATATGAAGTCTTCCCCTCGCCCATAAACCAGCTTTCTTGCCTCCAGACTCCCCTTTTCGCACGAAGTGCCCCTCACACTTTCTCAAGGCTCGTGTAGCCGAGATGAAGAAGCTTTCTGCCGAAATCCCTGAAAAGGACCTCAACCTTCTCTCCGCCTGCGATGCTGGATATCACGCCATCCCCGAACGCAGGATGTCTGACCCTGTCTCCCAGTCGGAGCCCTGTAGGCGTCCTGTTTTTGTAATAGTGCTGCACTGCTTCGGCATTTACCCTCCACCCGGCCTCTTTCCTTGGTGGAACATAGCCCCTGGAATCGTGAACCGTAACTCCTTGAGGGAGTGCGCGAATAAAAGAGCAGAGCCCTCCTTCGCGGGCCATGTGCCAAACGCGGGGGACCTCTTCCCCCGGATAACAGATGATTAATTGATCTTTTGCTCTGGTGGCTGCCACGTACATGAGTCGCCTTTCCTCTTCTATATCGTGCACGCTTGAGTTTGCCCTGGTAGAAGGAAAGTACCCATCCATTGCCCATATTATAAAAACTACAGGCCATTCAAGACCCTTTGCAGAATGTACAGTTGACAGGGTGAGCCGGTCAGCCCCGAAGCGCGGATCTATGTCGGCGACACTGGTTGGGGGCTCCAGGATAAGGTCGTCCAGAAAGGGCCTCAACTTCTTATAACGGCTCGCAATGAGCGCAAGCTGCTCGAGGTCTTTTTCTCGCCGAGGAAAATCATCAAATTTGTTCTTGAGGATGGGCTCATAATAATCAATAGCAGCTTTTACCGCTTTTTCCGGAGCAAGGCCCTGTGTTGAAACCACCCCCAACAGACCCGAAAGTCTTTTAAGTCCATCGTCTCCCTTGGCAGCACCGGGCCATTGGGCAACTTCCCAAGGAGCGGCCTTCTCCTGTTTCAGCCACTGAATAATTGCCTGGCTTTTCCTCTGCCCAATGTTTTTGACAAGGCGCAAGATGCGGCCCCAGCTTACGGTATCTCCTTTGTTGACAACAACCCTCAGGTGGGCGAGCAGGTCCTTAATGTGAGCTGATTCTGCAAACTTGAACCCCCCATATTTTACAAACGGGATTCCCTCTCGTGCCAGTTCCAGCTCAAGCTCAAAAGAGTGGTATGCTGCCCTGAAAAGCACCGCAAAATCCCTTATAGAGCGCCCCTGCTGCAATTGATCTTTTATAAACCGGCACACAAACATGGCCTGTTCAGGTTCTGTCCGAGTATCCACAACCCTCGGCACTTCCCCATCTCCTCTCCTGGTAAAAAGGCACTTGGTATACTTTTCCAGCGCCTGATCCATGAGTGCGTTTGTAAAATTGAGAATCGGCTGGGTTGATCTATAGTTTTCTTCAAGCTTGATAATCTTCACTTGTGGGAAAAGCCTGGGGAAATCAAACATGTTCTTATAATTGGCTCCGCGGAAAGAATAGATGGACTGGGAATCGTCCCCCACGACCATGACATTTTGATGAGTGTGTCCCAGCCATTTTACGATCTCAGCCTGAATTGCGTTAGTGTCCTGATATTCATCCACCATAATGTATCGGTACTGCCGGGAGAGTCGCTCACGAACCTCTTCGCTTTGGGCAAGCAGGTCCCTTAGAAAGAGAATCAAGTCATCATAATCCATTAATTGATTCTCTCGCTTGTAATTAACATATAATTGAGCAAGCGTGGTTATCTGCGGCACATATTCAAGAAAATGCTCATATTCACTTTTTACCAGTGATTTAACATCCTTCTGAAGGTTGGCTGCTTTGCTCAATATGTTGGCGAGTGTGGAGCGGTTCGGAAATCTAATGGATTTCCTTTCAACGTGCATCTCCCGGGCCAGGGACTGGAGGAGCTCTTCCATATCTGAGCGGTCAAGAACAGTAAATTCACGACTAAACCCAAGGCTGTCGGCATGCGCTCGCAGCACCCGGTGGGCAAGGGAGTGAAAAGTGCCGCCCGAGACATTCTTGCACCTCTCGTCAGCCAGTCCGGACGCCCTTTCAAGCATTTCCCCTGCTGCTTTGCGCGTAAATGTAAGAAGCAAGATATTTTGCGGCGAAACACCCTTTTCCACCAGGCGGGCCACCCTGTAAACAAGGGTCCTCGTCTTCCCGCTACCGGCTCCCGCTATTACAAGCAGAGGGCCTTCATTGGCCATTACTGCCGAGAGCTGGGCAGGGTTTAACATTCGTTCATAGTTTATTTTGCCCGGCAAAACCTTTTATTCCCCTTTACCTGAGTATTATCAGTGGAACAATCATTGCAATAAATACTGCAATAACAAAGGCTAGCGGTATAAGCAGTGCAAGGATCACCCTTAAGTAAGAGATTTCGTGGATCTCCCTGAGGCCTATTATCTGGACGACAATAAGCCAGATACCGCCTATAAATCCTCCAATGAACGGGATAAAGCTCCAGACCTGCGCAGCCTGAGAATAGGCCACAACGCTGAATGTGGCCCCAAAACCGTTTCTCCCGCCCCTGACAATGAGTAACAAGACGTGTACAATAGCGCTTGCAACAAACATCGCAATTGCCACAAATAAGGGGCAGAGAACCATAGCAATCACGAATATGACACTCATGCTCAATGGGCCGAAAAGCCCCTGGCCCACTGCGGCCAAACTTCCCCCCTTTATCAGAAACTGCCAGAAAACTTCGAGCATCGTACCCAGCGACCCTGTCAGAAGTCCGAAAGCCAGGGGCTCCTTGATGCCTCCTCCTGTTTCCAGACCCCTGAAAAAAGAAGTGGGCGAAAACAGCACAGCCCTCATCGTTTGAACTATTGCCCTTCCCGTTCCGAGCTCTGAGCGCATTTCCCAGGGCGAGGGACCCCGGCCTGCCCCTGGAGGAACGCTTTTTTCGCCTTGAGGCTCCTCAAACCCTGATTCAGGCCCAGGAACGCTAAACTCAAAGCGCTGCTTGCACCTTGGGCAGGTGGCCCACCTGACACCCTGAGGAATTTTCTCCCTGGGCACCTTTTTTGTGAAATTGCAGTTCGGGCACGTGATCTCAACAATCATTTTCCCTTTCCTTTCTCCCTGTCCATCATTCGAGCCAGGGTCTTTTTCTGCGACCACCTCCTGAGTTTTCCGACCAGACCGCTCCCTGCATCACGCTCGAGCAGTTCTGCCCTAAAGTTCAGGCCTTCCCTTGTGGCAAGCGCTTCCTTAAGGCACAAGATCCTGTCAGCACATTCAAAACATTTCCCCGGCACTTCCCTTATTCCCCGCTCGCCGAGAGGAAAGACCTTGTCCAGGATCCCGAAACATTGCTTTCTTCCCATTACTATTGTGATCCATCACCTTTCAAACAGTAATGCTTGCGCCTCATTCAACCCCTTGTTACAGGGGCACCTTACTCACCTGGAGCCATCGCAAAAACTCCTTGCCCGAGCTTATACACCATCAAGGGCTTAATATAAAGGCCAAATCCCTCTCTCTGTTCCAATATCGGTACCAGCGCAAGGCAGACCAAAGCACTGTGTTTTCATTGACATTTTTCTATCCTGGAAGTAGGATCTTTATATGTGCTCAATCAGGTTTTTTGATTCATATCGAAGTTTTGCAGCCATTCATTCATATCTGAGCACCAGTTTTATTTTCCACTCTCTCAACGTGGCAGGTTTCGGCTGATCCCAAGGGGAGCTTATATGTCTGAAAGCAACAAAATAAAAAGGGAATTGGAACTGGAGGCAGAGCAGTTACGCAGGCGGATCGGTGAGCTTGAAGAATCCGAAGCCGAATCAACGAAGGCCAGGGCTGACCTTGAAAAGGCTCTCGATCAGGCACAAAGCATCATTGACGCAGTGCGCAACCCCATGCTGGTGCTGGATCACGAGCTCAAGGTAGTTTCAGCCAACAAATCTTTCTACGACACATTCAAGGTAAAACCACAGGAGACCCAGGGACGAAACCTCTATAAGCTTGGTAAGCGCAAGTGGGACCTACCTGAACTAAGGACTCTTTTGGACGGGGTTCGCGAACAAAACGCGGACTTTGAACACCATGAGGTTGAGCATGAGTTTGAAAAGATCGGGCGCCGCATAATGCGCCTTCACGGGAAACCTATTTACAGCAACGGGAAAAAAACTAACCTGATTGCTCTGACAATTGAGGATGTAACAGAGCAAAAAAAGCTTGAAGAACAGCTTATCCAGGCCCAGAAAATGGAAGCCCTCGGCAGGGTCACTGCGGCCATTGCTCATGACTTTAATAACATACTGACAGCCATCGTCGGAAATTCCCATTTACTCCTCATGGATCTTGGCGAGGGCGACCCAAGGCGAGAAGAAGTCGAGGAGATAGTAAAGGCAAGTGAAAAAGCATCAGCTTTGATATCGCAGCTAATGGCATTCAGCCGAAAACAACCCATTAAGCCCAGAGCGCTAAATCTGAATGAAATTCTTGCAGACATGGAAGGCATGCTCAGGCGCACCATGGGGGAAGACGTGGAGTTTGCCAGCATCCTGGAACCTGATCTTGGTCTCGCAAGGGTGGATGCTTCCCAAATAGAACAGGTAATCATGAACCTCTCCGTTAATGCAAGGGATGCCATGTCGGGGGGCGGCAAACTTACCTTTGAAACAGCAAATGTGGATTTGGATCCAGCTTATTTCAAAATCCACGGTGTGGAGCCGAAGCCTGGCCCTTATGTAATGCTGGCAGTAACCGACTCAGGGACTGGTATTGAAAAAGATGTGCAGAATAAGATATTTGACCCCTTTTTTACAACCAAGCAGAAGGGCAAAGGCGCGGGGCTCGGGCTCTCTACCGTATACGGCATTGTGAAGCAGAACGGGGGATTTATCTGGGTTTACAGTGAACCCGGGCAGGGGACCACTTTCAAAATCTATTTTCCCAGGGCGGAAAAGGAAGTAGAAAAGTCCGTGCCGGGCGAAAAAGAACCTTCAGATGAACTTGTCGGATCCGAGACCATACTTTTTGTGGATGATGATGACATGGTTCGAAATATTGGAGTGAAAACTCTTCAAATGCGAGGGTACAAAGTCCTTGAAGCTCGAAGTCCTAAAGAGGCCCTTGACATCAGTGCTCGGTATCAAGGCCCGATTCATTTATTGCTTACAGATGTCGTTATGCCGGAAATGGATGGCGCCAAGCTTGTGACCCGACTCGAGACGCAGCGGCCCGAAATGATAGTTCTTTATATGTCGGGATATACGGATAATGCCATCCTACACCGCGGAGTTCTCCCCAAGGGTACAAAATTTCTCCAAAAACCTTTTGCTCCGGAGAGCCTTGCCCGAAAAGTGCGCGATGTTCTTGACGGTAGTGCCTGATGGACGTGGTACTAGAAGGATGAGGAACCATTAGGGGGCAATAGTGGAATCAAGGCAGGGAAAAGAAGAAGAACAAAATACTTCCTCAAATCCACAGATCCTTATTGTAGATGATGAAGAGCCTGTTCGCCGTCTGCTCAAGCGGATACTTGAAAGGGATGATTACGATTGCACGCCGGCTGCCTCTGCTGCAGAAGCAAGATCACTCATAGAAAAGCAGGTTTTTGACCTTGTGCTTTGCGATGTGAAAATGCCGGGGGAATCAGGGGTTGATCTTATAGGGCACATCCTCTCCCAACACCAGGATACTGCGGTAGTAATGGTAAGCGCTGTTGAGGATCCCGCCATTGCCCAAAAAGCCCTTGAAATAGGGGCCTACGGCTACATCCTGAAGCCGTTTAGACCGGCTGAGCTCAGAATAAGCATAGCCAATGCCCTGCGCCGTCGAAAGCTCGAACTGGATAACAGGGCCCACCGCGAGAAGCTGGAAAAAACTGTAATGGAAAGAACCCTTGATCTCCGCGAAGCTCTGAGCAAGCTCGAGAAGGTAGCAGAAGGGGTTATCCAGACAATGGCCCTTACCCTGGAGACAAGGGATCCTTACACGGCCGGTCACCAGAGAAGAGTGGCGAGGCTTTCATCTGCCATTGCTGAAAAACTCAACCTCCCCGAGCATCAGATAGAGGGATTGAGATTGGCGGCCATGATTCATGATCTGGGCAAAATTTCTGTTCCGGCCGAAATCCTTAGTAAACCGACCCGCTTGACCGAACCCGAGTTCATGCTCATTAAAGAGCATCCCGGAGTGGCGTACAATATTTTAAAAGGAATTGAATTCCCCTGGCCCATTGCGGAAATGGTTTACCAGCATCACGAGAGGATGGACGGTTCAGGCTACCCGCGGGGCTTATCGAATGGCAAAATTCTGCTGGAGGCCAGGATCCTGGGCGTGGCAGATGTTTTAGAAGCCATGGCATCTCACAGGCCTTACCGCCCTGCCCTTGGAGTGGAGAAAGCCATGGAGGAAATCCTGCAAAACAGGGGCACGCTGTACGATCCTGCTGTGGTGGATGCATGCAAGGATCTTTTTGAAAAGTATGGGGCAAACTTTGCCAGTCTGGCCCTGGGAGTTGAATAAGTGAGTTTATGGAAAGTACCCCACCCGGCATAGAACAAATCGAAAAAAGGCTGTGGCAACTTGTGTTGCTGGCTGTTGTTGTTATTCTTTACCTGACCATTACTTTGCTCGGTGTACACTTCTTAGCTTTTTTCGGGGGCACGAACACAATCGTCGCGGCCAAGAGTGGCTACGAGTATTCTGTTTTTTTATCCATCCTTGTTCTTCTCTTCTGTGCATACATAATTTTGCAGCACCGAAAACTGCTTCGCCTTTCAAAGCAGTTGGTGGTTCAAAAAGAAGAAACTTCCAGGCTCGGGGAAAGTGTAAAAATCCTCACCGCCCTTTTTGAAGTAAGCTCAAGCATCAATTCTAAGAAAAAGGTTGCCGATATTCTCAATACGATTACCAGGAACATGACAACCTGCTTCAATGCGGACCACTCTTCCATCATGCTTTTTGACAGACGAAACAACGCTCTTAAGACAATGGCCTCTTTTGGAAAAGGATCTGAACTGGCAAAAAATGCTTTGATTCCCCTGGGGAAAAGTGTTTCCGGATGGGTTCTTAAAACAGGGAAACCCTTGCTCCTTAATGGAGAGGTTGACCCTGCAGAGTTTCCCGGCTTTGAGAAAAAACAGAGGCAGATAAGCTCTGCTCTTTGCGTGCCCCTAAAAATAGGAGACAGCAATATCGGGGTCTTGAATGTCAACCTTGTTGACAAAGAGGAATCATTTTCCGATTCTCACCTTAAATTGATAACAATATTTGCAAACAATGCTGCGGTGGCCATCAATAATGCCATGCTTTCAAAAGAACGGGTCGAGAGAGTCCGGCTGGAAAACATGTTCAGGCGCCTGCATTCCCCCCAGGTGGCTGAAGACCTGGTCAGAAAGGCCGAAAAAGGTATGAAACCTTTTCTCATGAGGGAGAAAAGAAAACTCAGCCTTGTTTTTGCCGATATCCGAGGGTTCACCGACATGGCGAACATTCTTGAGCTTGAAGATATCTTGAATTTTCTGGACGAGTTTTATGCGGTAATGACAAGGGCAGTGGCGGATAACGAAGGAAATATCAATAAGTTTATCGGGGATGAGGTAATGGCTTTTTTTGGAGCACCCAGGGTGCTCCAAAACCCGGTTGAAAGCGCTGCAAGAGCTGCCGTTGAAATGATGACACTGTTTAACTGGGAAAAAGAAAAGTATGCCAAGATCTCCCCTGATTTTCAAAACCTGGGGCTGGGAATCGGCGTGAACTACGGGGAAGTGGTTGTAGGGACCGTTGGGTCGCCAACCCGTTACGATTACACTATAATCGGAAGTGCCGTAAATCTTGCAAAAAGACTTTGCTCTCATGCACGACCAGGCCAGATCTTGATCTCTGAACGGGCAATTCAGGAAATACACGGAATGGCATCTTCAAGGCTTGTAGGCCCTGTCACTTTCAAGGGGTTCCGGGAGCCCATAGTTGTTCACGAGATAACTTGAACCTTGGTTGAATAATGGGAGATATCTTTTTTCTGAAATCAGGAGGCAACCTATCATGATCAAGATAATGGCTGTAGATGATGAAGAGGCTGTGCTCAAGCTTTTCAGCAATTTCTTGCAAAGAGAGGGTTACCAGGTACTGACCGCTTCGAGCGGTGCAGAGGCTATCCAAAGAATCCGCGAAAAACCCCATATTGTTCTCCTGGACATAATGATGCCGGATCTTCACGGCCTCAAGGTTCTTGACAAGATAAAAGAGCTTTCTCCATCAACTGAGGTCATCATGGTAACCGGCCTTGACGAGCACGCGGTTGGTGTTGAAAGTATGAAACGAGGTGCTTTTGAGTTTGTTACAAAACCAGTTGATTTCAACCACCTGAAGTTTCTTCTCGATTTCCTTGCGGCAAAAATAGAAGCTGAACAAAGCACCTGAGAACCAAAGGGGGAATCCAGGTTCAATGCAAAACCCGGCATCCCCGACTTCCTCCAACAACTGCAGATTAAATAGAAGGGAACCCGCTTGGCAAAGAAAACCACTTATGAAGAACTTGAAAAAGAAGTTCAGGAAAGTTAAAAGAAATGCTGGATTAAAAACCCAGTGCATGCCATGCTGCCGCCACAATCAGGGTTTTAAATGTGATGGTGGCAGAACTTACGGCACCGGCTGATCAAGCACATCCCTCACTTTCAGTAAGAGCGATTCCGGGGTAAAGGGTTTTGAGAGAAAATTTACACCCGGATCCAGTACCCCGTTTTTGGCAATGGCATTTTCCGTATACCCCGACATGTAAAGCACCCTGATCCCCGGCTTTGCTGAGGCCAGAATTTCAGCCAGGTCTTTTCCGCTCATCCCGGTCAAAATGACATCAGTGAGCAGCAGGTGGATAGGGCCCTCGAAGCCCTTGCTGAGCTCCGCGGCCTCTTCCCCGCTCGATGCCTCAAGGATACTGTATCCATATTTTTCAAGGGTCTTTACAGCCGTCTCCCTGACCGCATCGTTATCTTCAACAACCAATACGGTTTCCGTGCCTCCTGATATTTCCGATACCTTGCCTTTCTTGCTAACGCGTTCCTTTTCTTCTGATGCTGCCGGAAGGTAAACCTTCAGTGTTGTCCCTTTTCCAGGCTCACTGTAAACCCATACATACCCTTTGTTTTGCTTGACGATGCCGTATACCGTGGCAAGCCCCAGCCCTGTTCCCACCCCCTTGGCCTTGGTGGTGAAGAAAGGCTCGAATATGTGGTACTGGGTCTCTTTATTCATCCCAACTCCGGTATCAGATACGGCAAGCATCACGTAAGCGCCATGGTTGTTCTCCACCCCGTGACTCCGGAAATACTGCTCGTCCAGTTCCACGTTGGCAGTCTCTATAGTCAGCTTACCTCCCTGGGGCATGGCATCTCGGGCATTAACGGCAAGGTTCATGATCACCTGCTCCATTTGCCCGGGGTCCGCATGGACATTGGCGAGATCCGGCGCCAGGGTTGTGAGAACCTTGATATCCTCCCGAATCAAGCGGCCAAGCATTTTTTCCAGGTTACGGACAACCTCGTTCAGGTTCAAGACCTCGGGCTCCATGATCTGCTTCCGGCTGAAAGCAAGCAGCTGCCTGGTAAGCCCTGAGGCTCGTTCCCCGGCTTTCTTGATCTCTTGAAGTTCCTCAAGTGGAAGCCGCCCTCTATCCAGCCCCATCAATCCAAGCTCGGCATTGCCCATGATAGTGGTCAGAAGGTTGTTGAAATCATGTGCCACGCCTCCTGCGAGCACTCCAATTGCCTCCATTTTTTGGGCCTGGCGCAACTGCTCTTCCATGACCTTTCTTTCGGTGATGTCACGCAGTATTACGAGTACCACATCCTGGCCTGCTATCTTCAGCGGAATGGAGACAATTTCTGTCACAATTTTTTCCCCGTCTTTTCTTTCAAGAATAATTTCATCCGGCCCGGTTGTTTCGCCCTCTTTGTTTCTTTTCAAAAGAGCGGCCGCCTTTTCAAGTTCATCCGAGGGGAGCAGGCCCAGGTCTTCAAGGCGTTTTCCAATGAGTTCCTTCTTTTCATACCCTCCCAGCCTTTCTGCAGCCCTGTTTGCGTCAAGAAGAGTGCTTTTGAGATCAAAAATTGAAAAAGCCTCGGGCGCATGCTCAAACAAAAGCCTGAATCTCTCCTCGCTCTCTTTTAGCTTTTCTTGCGCTCGCTTTCTTTTTTCGATTTCCCTGTTAAGGTCTGATATTGACGCAGTGGTTTTCTTCAGATTATCCGTCATGTTGTCAAATGCCCTCGAAAGCTCGCCTATTTCATCCCTTTCATGTGTCCACACCTTATGGTCGAGGTTGCCGCCACCAATGATTTGTATGCCCCTTTGAAGCTTTGCCAGTGGTATTCTGATGCTTCTGCTGATCCACAGAGATACCCCGGTGATAAGAGCAATGAGGACCAGGAAAAAAATAGCTGTTATGCGGCTTACTTTAGTTTGAAGCGCAATTGATTTAGCCTGGATTTTCCTCTCCAGCAGGAATATGGGGGATACAGTCGCATGGGATTTAACCAGCAATTCACCCATCAACGTATCTATTAGGCCCGGGGGGATCGTTCTTCCACCCGGTGCTTCCACAATTTTAAAAGTCGAAACCAGGTTGCTGAAAGCAGCATTAAACCGCTTGAGGTTCAGAAATATCTTGTCTACAAGGTCTTTTTCAGATGGTCCAAATATCTTTGCCTCTTCTGTCAGGTGCCTTGTTAAAGACTTATATTTTCTGTTCCACTGCATGAGCGGCCGCTCTTCAGGGTGGAGTAAATATTCGTGTGTTACAATGTTTAGTTCAGCCATTTCTCTTGAGATTTTTGAAGCCGCAACCGCTTTCTCCGTCTGAACATTCATTTCCCGTACTGCCGCAAACACGAATGAACCTACCAGCACGGTGATAATAAAACACAAAAAAACATTCACATGTAACCTGGTTCTAATCTTCACGGCATTCTCCTCCTAGTGGATTATGCTGATCGATTCAGGTTTGACTGCCTCAAGAGGACCCAGGCAGATGTAGTTCAGATAATTAGGAATCTTCCTTTTTGGAACAAAATTGTTTTGTATGCTCCACCTTGCTATTTCCTCCCACGACACCAGCAAGGCCTGATCCAGTGAAAGCCCGAATACAAAATCATCCCAGGCGGCGCGCACAGAATCTATGTCTAGCTTAAAGGTCTTGGCTGTTATATCCTGCGATATTTCCCTGTTTTTCTGTATGAATGTGACAGCATTGTTGATCGCCCTGAGAAACTTCCCTAAAACTTCAGGGTGCTCTTTGGCAAAGCTTTTCGTGGTTACAAGGTTAAAGGTCGTGCAATAAATTTCCCCTGCTGGAAACTCTACGGCATTATCCCCCAGTAACCTCAGTGCTTTTTTATCATATGGCTGCCAAACCGAGATGGCATCTACCTGATTGTTTCTAAGAGCAACAGGCATATCAACTGTCCTCATATTCACCATTTTAATGTCAGAAACAGACAACATATGATGCATCAAGAAGGCACCGAGGAAAAAGTGGCTCGAGGTTCCAAAATTTACACCTACTTTTTTTCCTTTTAGATCAGCACCAGTCCTTATGCCACTGTCTTTGCGTGCGATGAGTTTCACCATTCGGTATGAGCGGCAAAACGTGCCAAAAATACAAAAATCTTTTCTTTTGAAGCTCTCTAATACCACGGGCATGTCTGCAACCGTGGATATGTCCGCCTCCCCCCTAAAAAGAGCATCTGTGGCCGTTTTGCCGCTGCTGCATTCCTTGACTGTTAGATCAATGCCTTCCCTGGAAAAATATCCCGTTGATTTTGCTACAAAGGCAGGAATGGAGAGAAACGATTTTGACACCCCGAGCGTTGCTTTTTCCCTGTTCTTCGGATCTTGACTCCCCTGACAGCTCGCAACTACCAACACCACCACCAGGGACGTACTTAACTTTTTAACCTGTTTAACCTGGCAAAACCTTCTCAACCTGCTCCAAGCGTTGCATAGCACCATCTCTCCCTTCCTTCCTTCAAAGAAACCCTTTTGGCTCATCTTTAATCCGCCTGAGGCGGATTAATCCGCCAGAAGCGCACGAGGGTTCAATTCCCCGCCCCTTGGGGCGTTAAGAAAATTTCCGATTGATACCCCGTCCGCTTGCGGCGGGGTAGTTAATGTGCGCCTGGCATGACGCAGACGCCGTTCTTCTGGCTGGAAGGCTGGAAGTAAAATCGCCCGCCGTT